>JBGAKK010000007.1:72926-104436 GCA_044224425.1 Phycisphaerales bacterium | reverse complement strand
CACTCGCCGCCGGCGCTCGCGGGGGCGGCGTCGGATCCCCGGCGTAGGTCTCCTCGTCGGGGCTGATCGCCTTCCGCGGGCCGGGCGGTCGCTCGGGTGTCTCGCCTGCGGACATCAGGCCCCCTCTTCGTAGGCCTTCTCCAGCCGCTCGACGATGTCGCGCAGCCGCTGGGCGACGCGGCTCTTGGCGAGGTAGACGTCGTGCACGGACATCCCGAGCTCCTCCGCCACCTGCTGCGGGCTGCGTCCGTGGGCCGCCACCAGCTCGAAGGCCCGGATGGTCCGCTCGTCGGTCCGCGTCCCTTCCCGGAGTTCGCGCATCGCCTCGCGGAGGATGGCCTGGCGGTGTTCGGCATCCCACGCCGCTTGCAACTGGTTGGCGTCGTCGAGGTCGAGGTTCCCCATCACCGAATCGCCGCCCACCACATGGCGGTTGGCCGCAGCCCGGCGCAGATCGAGGATGCGATAGCGGGCGATGCCGACGAGCCAGGCCCCCAACCGCCCCTTGCTCCGGTCGTACTTCCCGTCGCGGTAGTCCTGCACGAAGCGGACGAGCGTCTCTTGGGCCACGTCGGCAGCATCGGAATCGCCCAGCCCGAGGTTGCGGGCGAAGCCGACCAGGATCGGGCGATAGCGACCGTCGAACTCCTCCCACGCCGGCTCGTTGGCCGAGTCGTGCAGGGCGTTCAGCATGGCCGTCGTTGTTCGCGTCAGATCCACCATGGCTCCGATCGAACGGGGAGAGGGGGAACGCTGAGGGCTGCGCAGACCGCCACCGGCCATCGCGACCGACCGATCAAGCTCCGCCGGAGCGATCGTCCTTCGACGACGAGGGTGCTCCGTCCATGGAGAGGCCACCCCGGGGACATGGGGTGTGATCGGCGTTCAGGGGTCTCCGCCCCAGCGTTTGGTCCCTCAGGCCTCCCCTGAGGAAAGGAGGCCCCCCGAGACCGCCGCCCAGTGTACGAAATCCCCCGGCCCGGGCGAAGGGCCGCCGGGTTCCAGCTAGCTGTTCAGGCTGCGTCGGATGGAGGCCTCGTGCACCGGCACGCTCGCCCGGTCGAGGGCCTCCTTGGCGTGGTGGAAGGCATCGGCGTCGACCGCCATCGGGTCTCGGTCGGCTTGGGCGATGAAGCCGCGCACGGCGCCGATCGCGGCCTCCACCGCGCCCACCACGGCCGGATCGACCTCCCCGCGGACGCGGTCGAGCGCCGTCTGCACCCAATGGCAGTCGAGGTTGGCGTTGACCCGCAGGTCGATGACCCGGTGCACGTGCATGTCCTCGCGAGCGTGGGTGAAGCTCTCCGCTTCGATCCGCTCGACCTCGTCGTTGGTCAGGCCGTAGCTCGGGACCACCTGGATCGCCGCCCGCTTGCCGCTGCGGCGCTCCACCGCGCTCACGTCGAGGACCCCGTTCTGGTCGACCAGGAACTCGACCTCGATCTGCGGGATGCCGGCCGGCATGGGAGGAATGCTGCGGAGCTCGAACTGCCCGAGGCTTCGGCAATGCTGCACCAGCTCGCGCTCGCCCTGCAGGACGTGGATGCGGACGTTGGTCTGACCATCGACGCTGGTCGAGAACATCTCCCGGGCCCGGGTGGGGATGGTCGCGTTCCGCATGATGAGCTTGGCCACCGCACCGCCGACGGTCTCGATGCCGAGGGAGAGCGGGATGACGTCGAAGAGGAGGAGGTCCTTGCGTTCGCCGGCGATGATCGCCGCCTGCACCGCTGCCCCCAAGGCGACCACTTGGTCGGGATCGAGAGCGGTGTAGGGGCGCTTGCCGAACCACGCCTCGACGGCGGAGCGGACGATCGGCATGCGGGTCGAGCCGCCGACCAGCACCACGCGATCGATGTCCGAGGCCGCCAGCTTGCCGTCGGCGAGGGCTCGTTTGCAGCAGGCGAGCGTGCGCTCGACGAAGGGACGGGCCAGGGCTTCGAGTTCGCTCCGGGCGAGGACCCGCTCGTAGCGTCGACCGTCGCCGAGGTCGATCGCCAGGCGCGTCGACTCCTGCGAGCTCAGGCTCACCTTGGCTCGCTCGGCGAAGCTGCGGAGGGCCTGGCGGGCGGCGGGCGGAAACTCGAGGGCGGTCGAGAACTGCTCGTGGATCTCCCGCATCAAGAGTTCGATGATGGCCCGGTCGATGTCGTCGCCGCCCAAGGCGGTGTCGCCAGCGGTCGAGATCACCTCGAAGAGGTCGTCCGTCCCCGACTCCCCTGCCGCGAGTTCGAGGATCGAGACGTCGAAGGTGCCTCCACCGAAGTCATAGACCGCGATCCGCTCGGAGGTGCCGCGGCTACGACCGAGGCCATAGGCGAGGCTGGCAGCGGTCGGCTCGTTGACGATGCGGACGACCTCGAGCCCGACCAGTCGTCCCGCGTCGCGGGTCGCCTGGCGCTGGGCATCGTCGAAGTACGCAGGCACCGTGACCACTGCCTTCCGGACGGGTACGCCAAGCCGAGCTTCCGCGATGTCCTTGAGCCGCCCGAGCACGCACGCGGCAACCTCCTGCGGCGTCTTGGTGCGGCCATCCGGCAGGGCGACAGCAGCGATGCCGCGTGGCCCGGCCACCACGCGGAAGGGCAGGCTGCGGGCGATGCCCTCGAGCTCCGCCGCTCCGCGCCCCATCAGGCGCTTCGAACTATGGATCGTCTCCTGCGGATACTCGACGGCGTGGTCGCGGGCCGCTCGGCCCACCACCGCGGGGCCGGACCCGAAGCGGACCACGCTGGGGACCAAGGCCTCGCCCTCCTCGTCGAGGAGGACGCGCGGCCCCCGCTCGTCGCAGATCGCGACGAGGGAGTTCGTGGTGCCGAGGTCGATCCCGACGATGGGCTCCGCCATGGGTCGCGGAGTCTATGCCCGCCCCGCGTCCCGGTGTGACGTCCTTACGCCTTGGGCCAAAGCCAGCCGAAGACGCCGGCCGTGAGCAGGGTGTAGACGATTGCGTCGAAGAGGGCGGCCGGGAACTGGGACCACGGCTTCCCTTCCCAGATGCAGCGCGGGGCGAGCCCGCCGGCGTAGACGAGGAAGGCCGCGGCGCCGGCGTTGCGGAAGACTTGGAGGTATGGCGTGCCGGGCGGCAGCGCGGCCGATGCGACGTAGGCGACAAGGAAACTCGCCACCAGGAGGTGGACGAACCAGAGCCCGAGCGTCTTCCCGAAGCTGAAGGACCCGCCCATGATCACCAGCACGCCCCACGGGCCTGCCTTCATCTTCGCTTCCATCGCCGCCCGCTCCTCGGGGCTCGGCTTCGAGCCGTGGCCTTGGCACCACGGGAACATGTAGACGCCTGGCGGCGGCGACTGCCGGCGCACCGCCTCGACCACCGAGGCCTCGTCGGGCAGGCCGCGGTAGTCCTTGCGATGGATGGGCAAGGCCATCCAGATGATCGAGCTCGAGAAGAAGACGAGGACGGCACTGACGACGATCGGCAACCAGAGCGCTGCGAGGGTTCCCACGGTGTCGGCCTCCTGTGCAGGCCGCACGATACCGACTCGCCCTCGGCGCCGACGCCGCTGCGACCGCTCAATCCCACTGCAAGCGCGGTCCGTCGCCGTTCATCACGCGGGTGAAGGCGAGGACGGCATCGTTTCCGTCGACCGGCCCGTCGATGGCGAAGGCGTTGTCAGGCTTGCCATCCTCGATCGCGAGTCCTTCGGCAAGCAGGCTTTGCGTGAAGGCCACATGGCCGTCTCCGAAGACGCGGAAGCCGGCCCACGTGCCGTCGCGGCCGTAGGAGAGGCTCTGCGGGTTGGGCTGGCCTTCCTTCGGGCCGCGGGAGCCCATGATCGGGAAGGTCGAGTCGAGGCGGACGTCGGTCCAGTACGACTTTCGCGTCCCGTAGAGCGGGACGTGGGCGAAGGAGGCGTTCGATCCGCTCTGCAGGTCGGCCTTGAAGTTGGAGTCCCAGTACTTCCGCTTGGCCGGGTCGTACGCCGCGTAGTTGTAGTCGCCGCAGACGTAGACGTTCGCGCTCCGCTCGTTCTTCGAGACGATGGTCTCGGGCGTGAAGTACTTCTGGGCGATGAGCGTCGAGTAGATCGCCGCGGTGGTGTTGGTGACGCCGGCCCGATCCTCGACCAGTTCGCTCGGCATCGGCGCCCCCTTCGTCCCGTTGTCGCGGCCGGCGATGAAGCAGGCCACGGCGATCTGGTTGAGCTGGATCTGGTCCTCCAGCCCGCGCACGGTGCCGCCGCGCGTGTTGCCCTCGCCGGTGACCGCCTTGTTGATGGCGCTCATGGCGACGGCGAAGAGGACGACGAGGATCGCCATCGACACCAGGATGCCGACGAGCGAGGTACCTCGCCTCAGCAGCCGACGCGAGCGGCGCGAACGTGGAAGCTGGTGGCGGTGGCCGGTGGTTCGGCGCATGCGGTCGGCTCCGGGCGCTGCCCGTCGAGCGGCGCACGCGTCGGAAGCGACGAACCGTGCGTCAGGACGGCGATGGCAGCGCACAGAAGTTCGCGCGCCCGGGGCTTTCGGGCAAGCCCCTCGGCCAAGAAGCGATCGGGGAAGAACGCAGCGAGCGAGGAGGTCGAGGGATGGGAGGCGTACGGAGGCACGGGGTTGCGGATCCTGCGTGGCAGGCCACGCGGCTCCTCTCTGAGAAGGTTGGGGGTGCGGTCCGGGCGAGGGCCGCGGCCGCGGGAGCGACGAACTCGTGTGGGGTCGCAGCGGAACGTTGGCGTCCGGCTGCGGAAAGGTACGACGGACGGACAACCCGACCGGGGAAGTCCCCTTTTCGCCAGCCCGCGCAATCCTCGGAAAATCACTGATTTGTAGGTGAATCGAGCCATCGCGATTGCCCCACGGCGGGGGACGGCGCGGCGGCGGAAGAAAGGTCCGGCGGGGATCGGGGTTCTCTTGGGCCGCGACGGCATGGACGCCGCGTGGCAGGAGACCCGCCAGGACGCTCGCCGCGACGCCGGTACGGCAGCAACGATGCGGGTCGACCTCACCGGCCGACGCTGCCATGGATGGCACGACGGCCAACGACCACGGGCGAGGCGGGCGCTGCGCCGCGGAGCGCCGCCCTCTCCCCCGCCGTCCGGATCAACCTGCTCACTCTCCCGGGGAGTCCTGCGCCTGCCTCGCACAGGCTCCCCTTTTCATTTCCCACCCGTGTCGCCCCCCGATTCGAGCGAGTTCCTCCAGACCTGGATCCGTCGGCTTCCCGCCCCGCGGCGAGCCGGGCTCCGCAAGCTGGTCCGCGGGCCTGCCGACGCGGCGGAGCTGCTCCGGGCCTGCGCCATCGCCCACGGCCTCACTCCGAGCGAATTGCGATCCCTTGTCCCCCATCTTCTGCGGGCCTGCCGCAGGTGGGCTCGACGCACCGACCAGCCGTGACCGGGGTCAGGAAGCGTAGCGCCGCGGCTTTCGCTGCTCGCCCGCCTCCGGCAAGGCATCGAGGTGCTGCTGGTGGCGGGTGGTCACGATCGCCTCGAAGGCCTTGCGCAGGCCGCGCAGCGAAGGGCATCGCCCGTTGAGCACGTAGTTCAGGTTCTGGTCCGGGCCGACCACCTCGATGGTGGTGACGATCGGATCCTTGCCTTCCGGGGTGGGCTCGCAGGGCGGCGGGCCCGCCGCGAGGTTGGCGGCGGTCACCGCGTCGAGGATCGAACGGATCTGCTCGGGCGTCAGATCGAATTCGTGCTCGGTCTCCTTGGCCCTGGCCTTCTGCCCACCCGAGGCCCGGAGCGTGCCGTCCGCCTCGAGGATGTAGCGGCGGTAGGCAAGCGTCTCCTTGTCGGCCTCGTCGTAGAGGACCGAGGTCCCGCCGGTCGGCGAGTCGCGCTCGCCGGGCTTGACGGTCAGGCTCGGGCCGCAGCCCACCATCCCAAAGAGGAGGGTGAGAAGAGCGAGCAGGGCCGCCCAAGGCAGGACGCGCCATGCGTTCACGGCAATTCCCTGCCGCGGAAGCGGTCGTAGGGGTCTGGCCCGAGGTCGTAGCGGATAGGCAGCACCGCCGACTCGATCGGAAGCTCATCGCTCGACCAGGCGAGGCGGGCAAGCGAGCGAACGAGTCGCGTCGAGGCGGGATCGACCTGCCCGACCTCGGAACGGACCACGTATTGCGTGAACTGCCCGTTCGCTTGCACCAGGATGATGGTGAGGAGTTGGTTCGGCGCAGGCTGCAGGAACGCCGGGTTCCCTTCGAAACCCGTCCCGCCGCCGGCGAAGCCGGTCTGCCGGGCGACCAGCCAAAGGTCGGCGCATTGCTCGCGGGTCAGCGTGCGAACGGTGCCCGGTCGCGTCAAGACGGTCAGCGAGGTGCCGACATCGCCGTGCAGCGAGCCATTGGGGAAGAGAAGGTAGCGCGACCGTTGCGTCTCGACCGGGCGGAGCCTGGGGTCGATCGGCCCTTCGTCGCCCGGCTCGGCGGGCACCGAGAAATCGCGGCCCGGAAGGATGGTCACATCGATGGTCAGGTCGTCCGGCACGGCGCCGACCGGATCGCCCGGCGCCGCTGCATCGGTCGGGCCGGCGGGCGGCGGCGTCGGCTGCCCGGAGGAGCACCCCGCGCCGAAGGCTATGAACGCGCCGGCCGCGATGCACAGCGCGGCCAGCGGACACGACCGCGGGCGGCGCTCCGCGTTCCATGCGACCACGTCCGCGACAGGCTCCATAAGGACGGCAGCCTACCGGCTCCTGAAGGACGTGGAAAGCGACGCCGGCACCACCCGACCCCTGCAACGGGTCGGCGGGGTCGGATACGCTGTCCGTCTCGACTTCCGTCTCCTGCCCATCTCGCTCTTGGCAGCGGTCCACCCATGCGCACCAGCGTCACTTGGCTCAACGACTACCTCGACCCGCCCGCCACCGCCGAGGAGCAGGCGGAGGTGCTGACCAACGCCGGCTTCCCGCTCGACGGGAAGGACACCGCCGAGAACGGCGAGCCGTGGCAGGAGATCGAGATCACGTCGAACCGGGGCGACTGCCTCTGCCACGCCGGCTTCGCCCGCGAGGTCGCCGCCGTCACCGGCCGCACCCTCCGCCTGCCCACCGCTGCCCCCAAGGCGACCGGGCCCGCCGCCTCGACCCTGGTCCGGGTCACCAACGAGCGCCCCGACCTCTGCCCCCTCTACACCGCCCGCATCATCCGCGGGGTGAAGGTCGGCCCCAGCCCCGAATGGCTGCGCCGCCGGCTCGTCGCGGTGGGGCTCGTCCCCCGCAACAACCTGGTCGACGCCACCAACTTCGTCCTCTTCGAGCTCGGCCAACCCACGCATGTCTTCGACCTCGCCACCCTCCAAGGGAACGAGATCCGGATCCGGATGGCCAAGCCCGACGAGCCCTTTCTCCCGATCGGCGAAGGGGCGGCTGCGGTCACCCTCCGATCCACCGATCTTGTCATCGCCGACCGCGATCGCGCCGTGGCCATCGCCGGGGTGAAGGGCGGAGCGCTCACCGCGGTCACCGACGGCACCACCGACATCCTCCTCGAGGCGGCGACCTTCTCGCCGGTCGCCGTGCGAGCCACCTCGCGCGGCCTCAAGATCTCGAGCGACTCGAGCTACCGCTTCGAGCGCGGCGTCCACGCGGCTGAGGTCGACCACGCCGCGGAGCGGCTCGCGGCCCTCCTCCTCGAGGTCGCCGGCGGCGAGTTGGCGACGGGAAGCGTCCGGGCCGGCGCCGCCATCGCTGGGCCCCACGTGGTCTCCATGCGACCGGCCCGCTGCCGAGCCCTGCTCGGGCTCGAGCTCTCGGTCGAGATCATGATGAAGCGGCTCGACGCCCTCGGCTTCGCCCCGCGGCTCGTCGGCCACGGCACGGAGCAGCGGATCGAATGCACGGTCCCGGCGCGGCGCCTCGACGTCGAGCGGGAGATCGACCTGATCGAAGAGGTCTGCCGCACGCACGGCCTCGCGGCGATCGGCGTGGCGGAGACGATCCCCGTCCGCGTCACGCCCTTCCAGCCCTTCGTCGCCGGACGCAAGGCCACCAAGGACCTCCTGGTCGGCATGGGCTTCGTCGAGTGCATCACCCACTCGCTCGTCTCGGAGCAGGCCGCCACGCCCTTCACCCCGGCCGGCGGCGGCACGCTTTCGGTCGACGACGAGCGGGCGGGTGGCGAGCCCACACTCCGGCCGAGCCTCGTGCCGAGCCTCCTCCGAGTCCGTCGCCACAACCTCGACAACGGTCTCCAGCAGCTCGACCTCTTCGAGTGCGCGTCCTCTTTCGCCCTGCGGAACGAGCGTCACGCCGAAGTGCCGATGGTCACCTTGCTCGCCGATGCGAGCGGCACCTCCCCTGCCGAGCGCGACGAGTGCGCCCGCCGGGCCCGCGGCTGCGTGGAGCGGATCGGCCGGTTGCTCGGAGGTCCCGACGCCCGCACCGTGGTGGTGCCGAGCGAGGGTCCGTCGTGGCTCGAACCCGCCGGCCGCGTCCTGATCGATGGCCAGGAGGCGGGCGTGATCGGCATGGTCGCTCCGGGCGTCCTCGGCCAGTTCGGCCTCGACCGCCCGATCGCCGTCGCGGAGCTCCATCTCGCGGCGTGGTTCGAGCGCTACCCGCCCGAGACGCGAGCCGCCGCGATGCCCGCCTTCCCGGGCACCGATCGCGACATCTCGGCCATCGTCGACGAGCCGGTCCGCTGGGCCGATCTCGTCGCCACCATCGAGTCCATGCACCTGCCGCACCTCGTCGACCTCCACCACGTCGCGACCTATCGCGGCAAGCAGACCGGCAGCGGCAAGAAGTCGGTGACCATGCGGCTTCTCTTCCGGGCTCCCGATCGCACCTTGCGGAGCGAAGAAGCCGACGAGGCCGTGTCGACCGCGATCCACGCCCTTCGCGCCCGCCATGGAGCGGAGATCCGAAGCTGATGCCCGGCCTACCCAACCACGATTTCGCCAGTATGACGGTCCGCGGCTTCTGCGAGGCGCTCGCCGCCCGGAGCCCGACCCCTGGTGGCGGAGCTGCCGCCGGCGTCTGCGCTGCCCAGGCTGCTGCCCTCCTCGCCATGGCCGTCGAATTCTCGAAGGGCAAGAAGAGCTTCGCCGGGTTCGAGTCGAGCGCCGACGACATGCTCACCGAGATCCGGATCCTCATGGATTCGGCCTTGGTCGGCGCCCGCAACGACTCCGACGCCTACGGCGCCCTCTCCGCCCTCTGGAAGAAGCCCGAGGGCGACCCCGAGCGGACCGCCCATTGGACGGCCGCGGTCCGCGGAGCGATCGCCGCCCCCGACTTCCTGCTCGCTCTGGCGAGCGACATCACCGGGCGCTGCGCCCTCATCGCCGGCACGAACGCCAAGCACCTCGACAGCGACCTGCGGGTCGCCGCCGATCTCGCGGGGTGCGCCGCTCGGGCTGCGGCAAGTAACGTCCGGGCCAACGTGCCCTTCTTGGCGAGCGAAGCCGATCGGGCCAAGGTCCTGGCCTCGATCGACACCCGGCTGGCCTCGGTCGCCGCCGACCTCGAGGCGGTAGAGCGCGGCCTGCGTCGGGACGGCTGATCGGGCCCCCCTCTCTCAACCCCCGCTCAACCCCCGCTCAACCCCGTCCACCCGGGCAGCCGATCGAAAGGGCATGGACCCGCGCGATCGCGTGGACATCGCTGGCTTGCGGCAACCCAAGGGCGATCGCTCCGACACCCCCGAGCCCCAAGGTCCGCGCCGCCCCTTCCTCCAGATCTGGTTCCGCTGCTGCCACACCTACGGCCGCCTGACCAAGACCGAGGATGGCCTCCGCTACACCGGGCGGTGCCCGCGTTGCGGGTCGCCGGTCGAAGCCAAGGTCGGGCCCGGCGGCACCAACCGGCGGAGCTTCGAGGCTCGCTGAGGGGACGGGCCCCCCGAAATGGACCAAGGAATGGGCCACGGAATGGGCCAAGGAATGGGGCGGGGGGTGAGGCACGACGACGCGGGTAGCATCCTCCCCCGTGCTCGGCCTTCTCGTTCTCCTCGCCACCGCCTCGGGCCTCGTCCTCGTGATCTACGTCGCCGGCGTGGTGCGTGGGGCACTCCGCCCGCCTCGCACCTCGACCGCCTTCGCCCTTTCCCGCGGTCGGCCCACCCAACCGAGCGATCTCGGACTCGCCGCGACGGAATGGACCTTGGAGCGCCCGGGGGCGAGGCTTCCGGTCTGGGAGATCGAACTCGCCGAGCGCGGCACCGGGCCGTCGGTCGTCCTCCTCCACGGCTGGGGACGCTCCCGGGTCGACATGCTCTCCCGGCTCGCCCCGTTCCTCGAGGTCGCGGAGCGCGTCCTCCTCATCGACCTCCGCGGCCACGGCGATGCCACAGGCCGCACCACGCTCGGTGACGGCGACGAGCAGGACATGCTCGAACTCCTCGGTCGCCTGCCGCCTGGCCCGGTCGTCCTGGTCGGCCACTCGCTCGGCGCCGTGGTCGCCCTCCGCACCGCTGCGGCCGCCCCGGACCGCGTCGCCGGCGTGATCGCCATCGCCCCCTACGACAGCTTCGAGACGCCACTTCGCATGCGTCTCGCGGCCCGCGAGCTGCCCCGCGGCCTGACGCTCCGGCTGGTTGTCGCCTGTCTTCGCCTCGCCGGCATCCGCCCGACCTCGGGACTCGAGGCGGCCCGAGCCATGGGCTCGCCGCTCCTCGTCGTCCAGGGCGGCCGCGACCGCGTCTCCCCGCCCGAAGAAGCCGCGGCCATCGCGGAGGCGGGCCACGGACGGCTCGAACTCTTTGCCGACGCCGAGCACGCCGACCACGAATTCCGCGAGCCAGCCCGCTTCTCCGCCTGCTGCAAGGCGTTCGTCGCCCACGTCGCCCGGGAACGAACGACGGGCGGCCTCGGCGAGGCCGCCCGTCGGATCGATGTCGGAAACGTCAACGGCGCCTAAGCCGTCACTTGCCCTTCGGGGCGTCCTTCGTCGGCGGAAGCAGGTCGAACTCGGCCCGGAAGCCGGTCTTCACCGAGCGCACCGCCCAGATCGAGGGGCCGAAGAACTCCTTGGCGAGCTCCGGGGTCATCAGCTTGCTGATGACTTCCATGCTCTTCTGCGGGTCGATCGGCACCGCGTCCATCCCGTGCTCGGCCGCGCCGCTCTCGCCCAGCATCTCGTCGACCTGACTCAGAAGCTGCTTCTGCAGTTCAAGCGAGGCGATCGTGTTGCTGAATCCGTAGCCGACGAGGTCGTCGCCCTTGATGTGGGCCATCGAGGCCTTGTAGGTGAGGTCGGACTCGATCGAGGCGGCGTCGCCGGCGCCCAAGGCCCGCAGGGCCTGCTCGACGCTCTCGGTCTGTCCCATGAACATGAAGGAACCGCCGTAGCCGACCGCCGCAGGATCACCCTCGGCGGAGAAGACGGTGTTGCCGAGGAAGTCGCGCGGAGCCATGCCCATCATCGGGCCGAAGGTCTGGAGGAGCGACTGGGCTGCCTTCTGGTCGGTCACCCCGATCGCGAAGGTGGTCTGTTCGCTCTCCTCGGTGACCGGCTGCTTGACGGTCGACCACATGTGGACGCCGGGCCCCATGGCGGCAAACGCCGTGCGGACCGCGGGCATGAAGGGATCGGTCATCTGCTTGACCTGGTCGCGCTGCATCTCCGGCAGGCTCTCGACCATGTCATCGACCACCTTGGCGAACTCCGAGATCTTCAGGTTGAAGCGGCCGTAGGAGATCGAATCGGCGGGGACGATGGAAGGCGCCTTCTCCACGCTGCCTGCCATGGGCAGGGCCAAGAGGCCGACCTTCGGGCCCGGCACGTAGAGGCCCATGGTCTGCTCGAGCGGGGCCCGCTTGCCGTCGAGGGCCAGGCCCATCGAGAAGCCGCGGACGTCGCCAAACAACTTGCTCATGAAGGGCGTCACCATGGCCATCTCGGGACCGGCCATGGGACCCATGAGTGAACTGAGCGAGCCGAGGAGGACGACGCCGTAGGCATCCGGGTTGCCGCCCACGAGCTCCATCGAACCCTTGAAGTCGTCGGAGTCGGCGATCTTCTTGCCCTTGTCGCCTTCCACCGAGGCGAGGAGGTCTTCCATCTGGGCCAGCCCGCTCGCCGCCAGCAGGCGGCCGTTGTCGCGGGTGACCACGCAGGTGTCGAGCCCGAAGGGAGCGTCGCTCCCGAAGTCCATCTCCTCGTCTTCACCGTCGGCATCCTTCTTGTCCTGGTCGCCGGCTGCCTCGAGCTCGCCGCCGAAGACGTAGACCCGGTGCCCCTTGACCTCCTCCACCTTGAAGGGCGTGGCCTTCTCCTTCTCGAGCTTGGCGGTGGCGGCGTCGTAGAGCTTGGCGAACTTCTCGCCTTCCGCGCCCCAGTCGATGAAGGCCACGAAGGCGGGCTCCTCGGTCCCGCTCTCCTCGTTCAGCTCCGCGTAGATGGCGAGGCCGGCCGAGGCGGGCCACGTGACCGTCTCACGCGGCACGCCGAGCTCCTGGGTCATCTTCTCGATGCCCTTCTCCATCTCCTCGCGCCAGTCCTTGGACGCGTCCTGGACCTCCTTCGAGTTCCACCAGCCGGCCAGGGGCGTGCGGTTGAACCGCTCCTTGGTGGCGTTGATGTCGTCGACGCCGAGGACGACGATCGACTTCTGCGGGGCGATGGTGCGGATCGAGAGCAGGTCGCCAGCACAGGCGCTGGCCGTGAAGAACGCGGCAAGCGAGGTGGCGGCGGACGCGACGACGGTTCGGGTGAGAGTGGTCATGGTGGTGGTCACGGGGGGCCCGGACGGCCCCGATGGGCTGCGATCTCCGCAGCGGGCTGGTGGCTTGGAATCCGGTCGGTGGTGGAGGGATCGGTCGCCGGGTCCGGTCGGATGTCCCTTCCCGCTCGGGTTCTACCCTCGCGGGAAGGCCAGGACTCGGGGTCAGGGACGAATTCACGCCCTCCGATGAGGGCGCTCGGTCAGGACACGCGGTCAGGGCTTCTTGGGAGCAGGCGGAGCCGCCTTGCTGCCCCCCTGCCCCTCGCCGCTGGAGGTCCCGTCCAAGAGTTGCGGGGCGGTCCCGAATTCCCGTCGAGTCGGCGGCTTCTGGTAGTTCTTCCCGGAGTTGGGGTTGTTCTTGTCGTAGGCGAAGGCCTCGCGGTTCTGGACGAAGTCCTTGACGTATCGGCCGGGGATGGCGAAGCCGAGAGCCTCACCGCCCATGATCCCCATGTTGGTGATGCCGACCACCTCGCCGTGGGTGTTGAAAAGCGGCCCCCCCGAGTTACCGGGGTTGATCGGCGTATCGGTCTGGATGTAGGTCAGCCCCTCGAAATTCCGGCTGACGGTCGAGACCACGCCCTGGGTCATGGTCCGCTCGAGGCCGAGGGGATTGCCGATGGCGAAGACGGTCTCGCCGACCGCCACGGAGTCTGCCTTGGCCAGGGGAGCGATCTGGAAGGGCTTGCCTTCGGGGTGCTTGAGCTTGATGAGGGCGAGGTCGACGTGGTTGTTGACCGCGATCAACTCGATGTCGTCGATGTCGGTCCGCTTGAGCGTCCCGTCGGGCTGGGGAAGCCAGACCGTCGCCCGCAGCGTGGTCTCGCCCTGCACGACGTGGGCGTTGGTGATGGCGAAGCCGTCGCGATGGATGATCACCCCGGAGCCGAGGCCGGCCGGGGTCGAGACCTTGATGACCGCCGGGCCGACCAGCTTGGCCTGCTCCTTGGGCGGCAGCTCGGGCGACTGGTCGGCCACGCTGAAGAGCGAGATCTCCTTGGTGGCCACCTTAGGCTGGTCGCCTTCACCCTCGGTGACGCTTTCCACGTCGTCCATGGCGAAGTCGAGGACCACCGGGCCCACGTCGACCCATACGCGCCGATCGTTCCGCTTGAGCACGGAGCCGTTGATGGTGGCGCCGCTCTTGAGCTTCACGGTGTCGGCGAGGGCCGGGGCGACGGCGGCAAGCGCCGCCAGCAGGGCCACGGTCCACGAGGGCGAGCGACCTCTCTTCATGCGTTCCTCCAACAGTTGCCGGCGATCGGGACCACGGCCCGAGCGTCCCGCGACCGACCCTTCCATCGAAGCCACTGACGTCGGCCCGACGGCCAGTGATCGGCGCGGCACGACCGCGCCAAAAAACACCAGCCACCGGGGGGCGTACTATACGCTGCGCCTCGCCCCGGAGCGGGGCCGACCCGGTGAAGAACCCCATGCCAACCTCCTTCCGCTTCCTGCCCGTGACCCTCGCTGTCCTGGCCGCCCAGCCTCACCTCGCTGCCGCAGCGCCGGGGGACGGCGACCTGGCCGGCTACTTCGGCTTCGACGGGCTCGAACTGATCAAGATCGACAACAACGCCGGGCCCTTCCTGGTGGCCGACATGAACGGCGACGGGCTCAACGACCTGGTGGTGGTCAACAACTCGAAGAGCCGGATCGAGATCCAGTACCAGAAGGCCGGGGCCAAGCCGACCGACGAGGTGCCCCCGCCATCGCGGGTGAACGAATTGCCCGAGCACTGGCGCTTCCGCCGCGAGAACGTCAGCGTCTCGCACCAGATCACCGGCCTTGCCGCCATCGACTTCGACGGCGACAAGCTGCTCGACCTCATCTACTCGGGCCAGCCGGGCACCATCGGCTTCCTCCGGCAGACCAAGCCAGGGGTCTTCGAGCTGGTGCGCAAGGTCCCGGTGAAGAACCTCGTCCCGGCCCGCGACGCCTTCGCGGTGGCCGACCTCCTTGGTGACAACAAGCCGGAGATCGCCGCCATCGTCGGCGGCCGCCTGACCGTCTGGCCCTTCGAGGGCTCGAACCTCGGCGACGCCGTCGAGCTCGGCTCGGGCAGCGACGCGTTGGTGGCCCTCGTCCTCGGCGACTGGGACGGCGACGGCACCACCGACGTGGCCGGCATCGTGCCCGACAATCCCGCCCCGGTGCGCTTCTGGCTCGGCACCTCGGACAACGGCGTGAAGGCCCTCGGCCCGCAACTCCGCTTCGAGATGCCGCCGCTGCGCGAGGCCGCCGCGGTGCCGCTCCCCGGCCAGTCCGCTACCGCCTTCGCCACCATCGAACGCCCCACCCGTCGCATCGTCGTCTATCAGCTCGCCCCTGCCGCGGTCGAGACCAGCGGCTTCCGCGAGGCCCCGCTCACGGTTTGGACCTTCGCCGACCCGAGCAACCGCAAGCGCTCGGTGGACGTGGTCGACGTCGACGGCGACGGTTACCTCGACCTCCTGGCCACCAACACCCAGGACAACGCGGTCGCCATCTACCGCCAGCTCCCCGGCAAGGGACTCCAGCCGCCGGTGAACGCCCCCGCCTACGCCGACCTCGACGCGGTGGTCGCGGCCGAGATCGACGGAACCAAGGGCGCCGAGATCTTCCTCCTCTCAGAGAAGGAAGGCGTGGTCGGACGCACCACCTGGACCAAGGACGGCGTCAGCTTCCCGCAGGCCATGACCATCGCCGCCGGCCACACCCCGGTGGTCGAGAGCCTGGTCAAGCTCGACGACGGTCCGCGGCTCGCGGTCGTCTCGAAGGACGGCCGCAACTACGTGCTCGAGCTCCTGCCCCTCGACGGCAAGCCGGCCGGCGAGCCGATCAAGCTCGGCTCCCTGGCCAAGCAGCCCGATGCGATCGTGGCCTTGGACGCCGATCGCGACGGGAAGACCGACCTCCTCCTCTTCACCGCCGACAAGCCGATGACCATGCTGCGGGCCGGCGAGAAGGGCTACACCGTCCTCGAGAGCAAGGACATGGGCCAGTTCGGGCTGGTGCAGGCGGCCAACGACAAGAACGTCGCCGTCTTCGACCTCGACGGCGAGGGCAAGCCCGAGCTCCTGGTCGCCGACCGGAACTTCATCCGCGCTCTCCGCTACGACGAGAAGCCCGGCGACGGGGCCAGCCCGGGCTGGCAAGTGGTGACCCAGATCAACGCCGATCGCGGCGATGCCAAGCTCGTCTCGCTCGCCGTCCTCGAGGCCAAGGACGGCAAGCCGACGCGACTGGTCGCCGCCGATCGCGAGAACTCCTCGCTCCTCCTCTTCGCCAAGGGCTCTGACGGGAAGTGGTCGCAGACCGACACGCTCCTCGTCAGCGGCTTCAAGTTCAGCGCCATCCGGGCCGGTGCCTTCTCCGGCGACGGCCGGGACGACGTCCTCGCCATCGGGGACGACGGCTTCGCCGTGGTCCGCCTCGACGGCTCGCGGCTCAAGCTGCAGGAACTCGCCGCGTGGCGAAGCGATTCGCCCCGCCGCATGCACCACGAACTCATCGTGGGGGACGTGAATAGCGACCAGCACACCGACATCGTGGCCCTCGACGCGGGCGAGCAGATGGCGGAGATCCTCACCTTCACCGACAGCCTGCGCCTCCTCTACGGCACCGGCTTCAAGATCTTCGAGAGCCGGATGTTCTCGGGAGGCGAGCCCAAGGAGTTCGAACCGTCGATGGGCGAGATCGCCGACGTGACCGGCGACGGGGCCAACGACCTCATCCTCCTCGCCCACGACCGCATCCTGCTCTACCCGCAGTCGGCCAAGCCCGCCAAGTGACCGATCCGGACGCAGCCTGAGCGCCGCCCTCACACCGCGGCGGGACCCTTGAGGCAATGCTGACTCGACGGGAGTTCCTTGCGACCGGCGCCCTCGCGGCAGGCTTTGCCTCGCTCGAGCGCGCCGTCGCTATGGGATCCGCGGTCGTACCGGCCAGGCTCGCCCCGCAGCGCGGGCCGCTGGCCTTGCCGCCAGGGTTCGAACAAGTCCTGATCTCGCGCTACGGCGACGAGATGGACGACGGGCTCGTGGTTCCTTCGCTCCATGACGGCATGGCCGCGTTCGCGGGGCGAGGGCCGAAGGCGGAGGGGAAGATCGTCCTCGTCCGCAACCACGAGATCACCCGAGCCCACGGCCTCCAGCTCGGGCCTTTCGGACCGAAGCTCGAGCGGCTGGCCAAGATCGACCCTGCCCTCCTCTTCGATCGCGGGGCGGACGGCATCCCGAGCCCGGGCGGAACGACCACCATCCTCTTCGACCCCGCGACGCGGCGCGTCGAGCGGCAGGTCCTCTCCTTGGGGGGCACGGGCTACAACTGCGCCGGCGGTCCGACCCCGTGGGGCACCTGGATCACCTGCGAAGAGTGGGTCCAGCGGGCGAACAAGGAATGCGCCGTCGACCACGGCTGGTGCTTCGAGGTGCCGGCCGATCCCTTCGCCCCGCTCGCTGCCCCCAAGCGACTGCCCGGCATGGGGCGCTTCCGGCACGAAGCGGTGGCCGTCGCTCCGGCCGGGAATGCGGTCTATCTCACCGAGGACATCGAGGACGGGGCCCTCTATCGCTTCCTTCCGACTACCGCGAAGGACCTCGCCACGGGGCGCCTCCAGTCGCTCGGCGTGGTCGACCATCCGAGCCTCGACAGCCGCAACTGGCCGGCGAGTCTCGGCGGCCCAGGCCCCGGGCATGTACCGGTCGGGCGGAAGTTCGCCGTTCGTTGGATCGACCTCGCCGACCCGGAGTCACCGAAGGACGACCTGCGGGCTCGCTCCTTCGCGGCAGGCGGCACCAAGTTCGCCCGCTGCGAGGGGATCTGGCACACCGGCCAAGCGGTCTACATCGCGGCGACGACGGGCGGGGCCAAGCAGATCGGGCAGATCTGGAAGTACACCCCGAGCCCCTACGAAGGCACGGCTCGGGAGAGCGAGTCGCCAGGCACGATCGAACTCTTCCTCGAGTCGGAGGACGTCGCGATCCTCAAGAACTGCGACAACATGACGGCCAGCCCGTGGGGCGAACTCTTCGTCTGCGAGGACGGCGAGGGGAACGATGGCGTGGTCCGCATCGCACCGGACGGCCGCACCCATCGCTTCGCCATGAACCTGGCCAACACGAGCGAACTCGCCGGCCCGACCTTCTCGCCCGACGGCAAGTGGTTCTTCGTCAACATCCAGACCCCCGGCGTCACCGTCGCGGTGACCGGGCCGTGGGAGACGCTCCCCCGGTGACGAGGTCGCGGAGGGGCTGATGGAGGCCGGTGAGGCCAAGGCAGCCGCAGACTGAGGTCAGTGAGGACCAGATAGCCGCAGACCGAGGCCGGTGAGCCCCAGATAGCCGCAGAGGCGCAGAGAGCGCAGAGCCCCCGCAGAGGAAGGCATGAAGGCAGGGTGGCCGTCCGCGTGGGCGATTCCCTGTGTGGGCTCGAACGTCCACCGCAGCCTGATCCGAAACCCCAATTCCTTCTGCTCCGCGACGGCTCTGCGCTCTCTGCGCCTCTGCGGCTATCTGGGGCTCACTGACCTCAGTCTGCCGCTGCCTTGGCCTCACTGCCCTCCGTCAGCCCCTCCGCGACCTCCGAAGCACGTCAGCCCTTCTTCTTACTCAGCTTGGCTAACGCCGCCTCGATCGACTTGGCGAGCTCCGCGCCGCGGATCGCGTCGCCTGCGGCCAGGATCTCGCCGGTGTCGCCGTCGACGAGGAACGCCTGCGGGATGGAGTGGATGGCGAATTGCTGGGCGATCTTCGCCTTCCAGCCGCCGCCGTCATAGATCTGCGGCCACTTCATCCCCTTGTCCTTCTCGACGCTGCGGATCTTCTCCACCGCGTCCTTGTTGTCGAGGGTGACGCCGAGGATGTCGAAGCCCTTGGCGTGGTACGCGTCGTAGGCCTTCACCACGTTGGGCATCTCGGCCATGCACGGGCCGCACCAGGTGGCCCAGAAGTCGAGGAGGACGACCTTGCCCTTGTAGTCGCCGGGGAAGTTGATGGTCTTGCCGTCGAGGTCCTTCCCCTCGAAGGAGAGGATCGTCTTGCCCACGCCGAAGTCGGGCGGCGTCGGCACCTCGGCCACCGTCTTCTCGCTCTTCACGCCTCGCATGCTGCTGCCGTCGGCGGCGATGTCGGCGAGCTCCCACGTCGTGCCGCCGATGTTAAAGGGCTCGTTGACCGCGAAGCTCTCCCCCTGATGGTCGAAGCGCCCGTTGCCGTTGACGTCGATGAGCAGGGTGACGCCTTCCTTGCTGCCGAAGTCGCCGCTCACCTTGGCGTCGTCGAGCATCACCTTGTAGGTCTTGCCCCCCAAGGCCAGCTCGCCTTCGGCCGCGTAGTCGCGGTAGAAGAGAAGCGTGTCCTTGAGCTGGGCCCGGTTCGGATCGGTCTTGTCGAAGCGGTAGGCACTGATGTGCACGTCGTAGGTCTTGCCGGCCGGCCCGAAGAGGAGCATCCCGCCGCCGCTCCACATGGTGAACTCCTTGGCGTCGGCTTCCTTGCCCTTCGACTTCTTGCCCTTCCACTCCGCAGCAGCGTCGTTGGTCATGTCGCCATCGCCGTTGGTGTCGATGAAGAGCCGGGCGTCCTTGCCGTCGGGCTCGTCGACGATCACGTGGAAGGTCCGGCCGCCGACCCCCGAGACCTCGATCACGCCGAAGAGAGGGGCCTCGAGCCCCGCCGGCACCTTGGTGAGACTGGCTGGTTTCTCGCTCGAGAGAGTGGCTCGGATCGGCGAGTAGTAGCCGATCTTCGAGCTCGCCCCGCTCGGCACGAGCGTCATCTTGGCCGCGTCGTCCGCGGCGGCGAGCGAGGCGATGGCGAGCGAGCACGGGGCGGCGAGACGGGCGAGGTGGGCGAACGACGGGGTCATGCGATGCTCCGGGGAAGGAAACGGCCGCTGGAGGGCGGCCGGTCGATGCGTGTGGCGAAGGGGATTCGGTGCGAGCAAGCGAGCGCTCAGTGTTGCGTCGAGCCGCCAGCGTCCTTCGACTTGCTCTTGTCGTGGCCCTTGTCCTTCGACTTCTCGCCGCTGTCCTTGGTCTTGCTGGCGCCGGAGCTCGACCGCGCCGCGAGTGCCGTGTCGATGGCCTGCTTCAGCCCCTCGCCCCGCAGCGAGTTGCCGGCGGCGAGGATCTTGCCGGTGTCGCCGTCGACGAGGATGGCGTGCGGGATGCTCTGCACGGAGAATTTCTTGGCCACCTCCGACTTCCAGCCGCCGCCGTCATAGATCTGCGGCCACTTCATCCCCTTCTCCTTCTCGACCGAGCGGATCTTGTCGACCGCGTTCTGCTGGTCGAGGGTGACGCCGAGGATCTCGAAGCCCTTCTCGTGGTAGGAGTCGTAGGCGGCCACGACGTTGGGCATCTCCTTCATGCACGGCCCGCACCACGTCGCCCAGAAGTCGAGGAGGACGAGCTTGCCCTTGTAGTCGCCGGGGAAGTCGACCTCCTTGCCGTCGAGGTCCTTGGCCTTGAAGGAGAGCACCTTCTTGCCCACGCCCTGGTCGGAGCTCGAGGACTTGGCTTTGGACTTGTCGGCCTTCGACTTGTCGGCCTTGGCCTTGCCCTTGTCGTCCTTCGTCTTCCCGCTCTTGTCCTGATCGTCCTTGTCGTCACCGCTGGCGACGAGCGGCGTGGACGGGTTGGCGGGAGGAGCGGCGAGAAGCAGGACGTCGGGGCTCGAGAGCGACAGGAGGAGGGCGATCGTCGGAAGCATCGGGAGAGGTCCTCGAGAGGGCGAACCCGCGGCTTGGTCCGCGGGGCGTCGCCAAGGCAGGCACGAGCCTACCAGAGAGGATCGCCGATCCGGAGCCTTCGGCCGCGGAAGCGATCACTTGCCCGCGGACGGAGCGGCGGGTTGGGCCCAGGTTGGGCGGGCAGTTGGGCTGGCGGGGCGGGCCCCCCTGTTGCTCGGCCGCAGCAGGCGGTTCGAGTTCGACTCGCTTCCCGAGCACGATGCAGTTGAAGAGGGCTCGGCCCGCCTCGTCGCGGGTCATGAAGGCGTTGCTGCCGGCCACTTCGTCGAGGGAGACGACCACTTTCTCGTCGAGGGGGTAGAGCCGGACGTTGAGCGTTTCGTGCTCCCACATGGCGGGGTGGGTGAGGTCGATGTCCGACCGGAAGTGGACGAGCGTCCGTCCGGTCTCCCAGAAGACCCACGCCTCGTTGGCGATCGGGGAGAGCGGCGCCAGGTAGACCACCTGGGTCTCGGTCGGCATCGACCGATGGGATCGCTCGTTCTCCTTCTGGACCTGGTGACGGACCGCCGCCCGCAGCCGCTCCAGGAGCTCCCCTTCCGGAAAGGTGGCGTGCTTCCGCGTCTTGAAGAGGTGGTCGCGCAGCTCGGTGTAAGGGAAGCTGACCTCCTCGGCCCCTTCCGGCTTGGCGATGCCCTCGCCCACCCGGGCCGCCGAGGTGATCCGGAAGCGATCGCTCTTCACCGTCGCCCCGAGCTCCGGCACGGTGTAGTCGGTGAGCTTCACCTTGACCAGCAACCCAAACTGCGGGAGGACCACCTCGCCGAAGCGGCTGCGGTCGCCTTCGTCAAGCTGCGGGGTGCGCTCGCGGACCCAACACACGACGCTGCCCGCCTTGATCACCGGATCGATGTCGCGCTCGTCGAGGTGCCAGCGATAGAGGTGGCGGACGATCTCGGCGAGCCACGGCTTGTCGGTCAGTTCGCTGGGCGGCGCCGCAACGGGTCGAGCCAGCCCGGGCATGGCAGCCAGCCCCACGGTGGCGACGAGGAGGAGAAGGGCAAGGGCAGCGCGTCTCATGGCAGCTTCCTCAAGGTGAAGAACCGGTTCCCGCCGAGGGCTCCGTCGTCGGAGTCGGGGATGCGGACGAAGTTCCCGCCGGGGTTGTAGCCGTTCCGGTCGGTCATCCAGCCGTAGCCGCGGCCCGTGACCGAGACGGCCCCGACCCGCTCAAGGGCGGCGAAGCGGTCGGCCTCGGCGATGCCGCCTTCGACGTAGTGCGTGGCGAGGCCGCTGGCGAAGTCGAGGAGCCGGGCGAACCGTCCCGGTGTGCCCTTGTTGGCGCAGTTGACGAGGTAGGCGACCCGTTCGTGGACCCGCGGCACCGCCACTGGGCGGCCGGAGCCGTCGCGGTGGAAGCCGTCGCACTGGCCCTTCTCGCCACCGGCGGTGATCACGTCAACCACCGTCGAGCAGCGATCGGCCGCGACCTGCTCCTGGCGATAGCCGCTCGGGATGTGGTGGAGGCGATTCTCGAGCACCCAGAGGATCGAGAGCATGGCCTCCTTGGTGTCGGCCTCGCTGACCCAGGTGTGCTCGCCCGGGAAGGGCGTCTCGTTGATGAGGAGGAGGGCCAGGTAGCCGGCGACGGTGTCGTCGGGCGGCAGCCGCACCTCGGGTGCGGCGGGCGCCGGGCGCCAGGCGAGCATCGCAACGGCGGCGAGGAGGACGAGTCCGATCAGGGGTCGTCGCATGGTCGTGGCTCCGTTCGGCGAGGCCCGGGCAGTGTACGGCTGTGGACAAGAAAACGGGGCCCGGCGCAGGTCGCGCCGAGCCCCGGTCGTCTGGTGCCGTCCGTGCCCGCGGATCAGCGTTCGGGCATCGGGACGTACTTCGCGCCGTGCGGCCCGACGTAGAGGGCCTGCGGCCGGATGAGGCGGTTGTCGGCGAGCTGCTCGATGCAGTGGCCGCTCCAGCCCGACATGCGGCTCATGGCGAACATGGGGGTGAAGAGGTCGAGTTCGAGGCCCAGCGAGTGGTAGGTCGTGGCCGAGTAGAAGTCGACGTTCGGCCAGATGCCCTTCGAGCTGACCTCGGCGGTCATGATGTCCTCGATCTTGCGGGACATCTCGTAGAGCTTCTGGTTGCCGGTGTCGGTGGCCACCTGCTTGGCGAACGTCTTGAGGTACGTGGCCCGCGGATCGAACGCCTTGTAGACGCGGTGGCCGAAGCCCATGATCCGGTCGTGCTTGGCGAGCTTCTCGCGGATGTAGGGTTCGACCCGCTCCAGCGAGCCGATCTCGTTCAGCATCTCCATCACTTCCTCGTTGGCCCCGCCGTGCAGCGGGCCCTTGAGGGTGCCGACCGCGGTGGTCATGGCCGAGTACATGTCGGAGAGGGTGGCGATGGTGACGCGGGCCGCGAAGGTCGAGGCGTTGAGGCCGTGGTCGGCGTGCAGGATGAGGCAGACGTCGAGGGCCCGGCGCATGGCCTCGGTCGGAGCCTTGCCGGTCAGCATGGTCAGGAAGCTGCCGGCGATGTTCTGGTTGGTGTCGGGCCGGGCGAAGGGCTTGCCCTTCCGGTGCCGGTCGAAGTTGGCGATGAGGGCCGGAGTGCGGGCCACGAGGCGGAGGGCCTTCCGCTTGTTGGCCTCCATCGAGCCGTCATCGGCCTCGGGATCGATGGTGCCGAGGGCCGACACCAGGGTCCGCAAGGCATGCATCGGGGTGGCCGTCTTGGGCAGGGCCGCGATGACCGCCTCGATCTCCTTGGGCAAGTCGTAGTTGGCGCGGAGCTCCTGCTCGAACGCGGACAACTCGGCCTTCTTCGGGAGCCGCAGGTTCCAGAGCAGGAACACCGTCTCCTCGAAGCTCGAGTTCCGGGCCAGGCTGTCGATGTCGATTCCGACGTACTCGAGGATCCCCTTCCCGCCGTCGATGAACGACATCTGGGTTTCGGCAGCGATCGTGTTCCCGAGGCCCTTGTCCCACGCGGGCTTGTCGTGGGCAGCGGCGGGCGGCACCGGTGCGGTGGCAGTCATGAGTGGCTCCTGCGGGCGTCGCGGGGTCCGCTCGTCGCCGCTCTGGCGGGGGGTGCGGACCGGACGTTGGATTGACATGCAAGACGATTCGGCCCAGCCCTCGGGCTGGATCCGGGAGGACCACGCATGGTAGAGGTGGCCGGGGTGGCCGTGCAACGAACGCGGCCCTTTCCTTCTCGCTTCGACCGCGGATGGATCGGGGGTTATGGGCTGGCCGACCCCCCCTCGCGAGCCCGTACACTCTCGCCGCCATGTTCCCCATCGGAACCGATCACGAAGGACGCCGGCCCGCCATCGCGGTGGTCCTCCTGATCGTGGCCAACGTGCTGGCCTTCGTCGCCATGCGGAACGGCTGGGGCGTGGGCTCGGCGGCCGCGGGCGACGGCTTGCCTCCCCTCGAAGCCTTCCTCCACCGCTACATGTTCCAGCCGAAGGACCTCCGCTGGTGGCAGCCCTTCACCGCCCTCTTCGTGCATAGCCCGGACTCGCCCTGGCACCTTGCCGGGAACATGCTCTTCCTCTGGGTCTTCGGGAAGCCAGTCGAGAGCCATGTCGGCTTCTGGCGCTTCCTCCTCCTCTATGTCGCCGGCGGCCTCGCCGCGTGGCTCGGCCACTGGGCGTTCTCCCCCAATCCCGCCCTCGGGGCGAGCGGGGCGATCTCCGCCATCACCGGCGTCTTCGTGGTGCTCTTCCCGCGAAGCCACACGCGTTTCTTTGTCTTCTTCGGGATGACCGTGGTGGCCATCCCTTCGATCTGGATGGTCGGCATCTACGCCGCCCTCGACGTCTATCGCTTGCTGGGCGACGTGGCCGGCTTCGACCGCTCGCAAGTCGCCGCCGCTGCCCACCTCGCCGGCCTCGGCTTCGGCATCGGGTCGGGGCTTCTCCTCCTGTGGAGCGGAGCGGTGCCGCGCGGCGAGTGGGACCTCCTCTACTCGATCAAGCAATGGCGACGCCGACGGGAATTGCGATCGGCGCTCCGGCAACCGGGTCCGAGCCCATGGGCGAACGACATCGCCGCGGTCCGCCAGCCGCCGCCCAAGCCCGCGCCGAGCCCGAGCGTCGCGCCGCCCCCCCGCCCCGAGCCGACCACGGACGCGGCGGACATCGCCCAGCTCCGGAGCGCGATCCAAGCCGCGCTCCGCGCCGGCAACGTCGACGCAGCGTTCACCGGCTACCGCACGCTCGAGTTGCGCGAGGCTCGCACCTCGCTGCCCGCCGAGGCCCAGCTCGACCTCGCCAACCGAGCCTTGGCAGCGGGCGACGCCAACCTTGCCGGGCGAGCCTACGAGCGCTTCCTCGGGACCTTTCCGCGGCATCCGAAGGCGAACGAAGTGCGCCTCCTCCTCGCGGTGGTCTTCGTGCGTCGGCTCGGCGAGCCGGCCAAGGCCAGACCGCTTCTCGACGGGCTCGCCGAACGCCTCGCCGATCCGGGCCAGCGCGAGTTGGCCAGTACGCTGTCCGCGGAGGTTGGCCCGTGAGCGCGCGGCCCGAGCGGCTCCGCATCAAGATCTGCGGCGTGACCCACGAGGACCACGTCGATGCCGCTGCCGAGTCGGGCGCCGATCTGGTCGGGATCGTCCTGGCTCCGCAGAGCCCGCGTTTCGTCGGGCTCGATCGCGGCGGCGAACTGGCCCGCCGGGCCCAGAGCCGCGGGCTCGAGGCGGTGGCCCTGGTGGTCGATCCCGACGACGCCTTGCTGGCCAGCCTCGAGGCCTTCGATCGCGTCCAGTTCCACGGCGAGGAGCCCTGCGCCCGGCTCGCCGACACGCCTCGTCCCTCGATCAAGGGCTTCGCCTTCTCGCCGGCTGCCCTCGAGGGCTGGCTCGCCTGCCCCCACGCCGACTGGCTCCTCCTCGACGGTCCGCGCGGCGGTGGCGGCATCGCCTTCGACCACGCGGGACTCGCTCCGCTCGTGGCCGGGATCGAGAAGCCGTGGCTGGTCGCTGGCGGCCTGAGCGGAGCGAACGTCGGCCCTGTGGTGCGGGCCCTGCGGCCCTTCGGCGTCGACGTCTCGAGCGGCGTCGAGCGCTCCCGAGGGGTGAAGGACGTGGGGCTCATCCGCGCCTTCTGCCGCGCTGCCCGCGAGGCCTAGGCGGCGGAAGGCCCGTTCACCGGCAGGCTGAAGGAGAAGGTCGCCCCCTCGCCGAGGGCCCCCTCGCCCCACGTCTCGCCTCCATGCCGCTCGATGATGCGCCGCACGATGGCCAGGCCCACGCCGGTGCCTTCGAACTCCTGGCGGGAGTGGAGGCGCTCGAAGACGCCAAACAACTTCGGCGTGTAGCGGGGATCGAAGCCCACGCCGGTGTCGCGCACCACGTAGACCTGGCGATTGTCCTCGCGGCGGCCGCTCACCTCGATCGTCGCCCCCGCCTTCGGCTGGGTGTACTTGATGGCGTTCCCGAGGAGGTTGAGCCAGACTTGGCGCAGCAGGTCCGGATCGCCGTGGGCCGGCGGGAGCGAGCCCATCCGGAATTCGAGGCGGTCCTTCGCCGGGGCGCTGGCCGGCCCGGCGGCGAGTTCCTCGTAGACGCTCCGCGCCAGCCGCTCCATGTCGACCTCGACCGAGCGAATCTCGGCCCGGCTGGCCCGCGACAAGGCGAGGAGATCGGTGATCAGCCCGTCCATGCGCCGCGTGTTGCGGCGGATCGAGTCGAGGAGTTCCTTGGCCGGTCCGCTCAAGGCCGAGGCGTGCTCCTCGATCAGGATGCGGGAGAATCCCTCGATCGCCCGCAAGGGCGCCCGCAGGTCGTGCGACGCGGAATAGGTGAAGGCCTCGAGCTCGCGGTTGGCCTGTTCGAGTTGGGCCGTGCGCTCCGCGACGCGCTGCTCGAGGCGCAGGTTCAGTTCGCGGGCCGTGGCCTCGGAGCGCCGCCACTCGGTCACGTCGACGCCGATGCCCGCGACGTAGCGCTGGCCGCTCGCGTCGGTCAGGAGGAACTTGAAGTTCCACCAATAGGATCGGCCGCCATCCGAGCCAACCGTCGGCTCGACCACTTCGATGGTGCGCCCCTCGGCAAGGACCGCGTCCTCGCCTTGGGCGAAACGCCGCCCCGTCGGCGGCTCGCCGGTCCCGAAGCAGTCCTCGTAGGTGGGGCTCCGGTAGACCGCGACGCCCGCGGCGTCGTTGATCCAGGAGACGGCCGGGCTGTTCGCCATGAAGAGGCGGAAGCGGGCTTCGCTAGCCCGCATGGCCGCGGTGTGCCGGTCGATGAGCCAGTAGAGGAGGAGCCCGGTGACCAGGACGTACGCCCAGCCCTTGAGCGTGCTCACCGTCTCGAAGACGTGGGGGTCGGGGCTGACCGCCGCAGCGATCTTGTCCGAGAAGAGGATCCAGAGGAAGCCGGCGAGGAGATAGAGCCCCGCGATCGTGATCGCGCCCCAGTTGGTGCTCGCCGCGAACGGCGCGCCCTGGTGATGCATCGCCGGGTGCCGCATGACGGATCGCCCGCGGCTCGGATCCCTGGCCAATTCGGTGGACGTCTCGTCACCTGAACTCGGCCGGACCGGCGCCGCGAGGTCGGCGGAGGATACCGCTCGGGCCCCGAGCGTGCCGGACGAGACTCACTTGCTGCGGCGGCGGATGCGGAGATCCCCGGACGCCGTGGTCAGGTCGATCGGGGCGCCCGATCCGGTGAGGACGGCGCTTCCCTTCCGCAGGGCGACCGGAATGTCGCTCGTCACGTCCCCGCTTCCCGTGGTGATCGACCCGGCGGGATCGGCCCCAGCGGGCAACTCGATGTCGACGTCTCCGCTCGCCGTGGTGACTTGAAGGGTGGCGGACGCCGGGAAGTCGACGAAGACGAGCCGCACATCGCCCGAGGCGGTGCTGACCACCGTCGTGCCGGCGAGGCCGAGGAGCCGAAGGTCGCCGCTCGCGGTCTTCGCTTCCAGCTTGCGGGCGCCGCCCTCGAGCTTGCAGTCGCCTGACGCGGCCGAGAAGGTGAAGGCGTCGAGCGGCTTGGTGACGACGAACGATGCGTCGCCGCTCGCTGTCGAGCATTCGACCCGCTCCGCCGCGAATCCGCTGGTGCCGACATCGCCTGACGCGGTCCGCACCAGGACCGGCACGGGACCGAAGTCGCCTTCGATGCGGCAGTCGCCGGACGCGGTCGCCACGGTGCACGGCACGCCGGCCGGCACCCGGACCACGATCGAGCCCTGGCCCTTCCAGTTGCCGCTGAAGGAGAAGGGCTTCCCCTTCTCGCCCTGCCGCACGATGAGGGTCGAGCCGTCGCGCTCGACGGTGACCTTGGCCCGCTCGACCGCTTTCTCCGCCGTCGCGTTCCCGCCGCTCGTCTCGAGCACGACGCTGGCCGTGACCTCCACCTCGCTCCCGCCGGCGGTGAGCTTCACGTCGGCGAAGCTGCTGTCGATCATGAGCGCCGCCGGCGTCGGCTCCTTGGCAGAGAGGTTCCGCTCGGCCCGGCCGTCGAGCGGCATGCATCCGACGAGTGGCACCAAGGCGACCGAGAGGACGAGGGCACCAGGCACGAGGGCGGAGCGTTCGACGATCGACATGACGGGTCCTCTCGATGGCTCGAAGGGCGCGACGCGGCGCCCGCGATGCGCGGATGGTCGCGTCCCTCGGGCTGCTTGGGAAGCGGCGTCGGGGCCTTTCAGCCCTCGACCGCCTCTACTTCGCGCCGCACACCGTTCCGGGCGGCGGCTGCAGGCTTCGGCTCGACCAGCGTCGAGGTCCCCCGCTCCCGCCCGCCGCGCTTGCCCATCGCCGCGATCCACTCCCGCATCTGCCCGGCCCGGGTCTCCCAACCCGCGCCGAATCGATCGGCGAGGAACGCTCCGTAGAGTTCGACCAGGATGCGATCGAAGGTCAGGAGTTGGTCGATCCGCTCTTCGAGGACCTGCCGCGGAGTGAGCCGAAGCTGCTCGTTCCCCTTGGTCGCTCCCTGCTCGTCCCCCTTGGGCAGGGCCAAGCCGCTGACGGCGAAACGATCGCCCTGGAGGGCGCAGCGGAACTCCTGCCCATGGGCAGCGAGGAGGAGCGACATCTTCCGCGGCCACTTCCCCGACTGAAGGGCCTTGGCTGCCTCGGGTAGGCGGGTCGGGGCGTCGCCGCGCAGGCTCTGCTGGCCGGTGACGCCCCAGGCGCACTCCATCTCGAGCGAGCGCTCGATGGCCAAGGCCACCGTCGGTCCCGGAGTCTCGATCACGCCCTCCTGGGTGTCGACGTGCCACCAGAGCCACAGGAGGAACAGGTTGCCGAGGAAGTCGTTCGGCTCGCCAGCGGCGACGGCCCACGGAACCTCGGGACGACCGGCGGCGCGAAAGTGCCGGGTGGCGCTATCGACATCGTCGTCGTCCTCGCCGCCGGCCGGTCCCTCCGGGCGATCGGTGAGGGCGTCGGGCAGGGCGTCTTCGAGGGCCGCGGAGCGTCCGCGGCTGCCGAGGATCTCGAGGGCCAGCGTCCCGGCGGAGCGCCGCTCGAGGCGCACATCGCACGCCGCGTCGAGGAGCGACTTGAGCTCCTGGAAGCTCGCATCGCTCGAGAGCGGGGCGAGCAGCAGGCCGTTGGGCAGGTCCCACAGGAAGGGAACCATCGACACGCGGCGATACTTGCCCTCGGCGAGGTCGCGCTTGCAGCGTTCCTCGGCCTCCTCCTTCGCCTCGCGCCGGGCGTTCCGGGAAAGGGCAGCGATGCCATCGCCCTCGCGGCCGCGCCGGGCGTCCTCCGCCATCGCCCGGTAGGCCCGCTTGATCTCGCTCGGCACCTTGGCCACGTCGAGGCGCATGGCCGCGAGGAGGGCCGCCCCATAGCCGCAGGCGTCGTAGGTGAACTCGCCGTCGAAGACGTGCCGACCGGTGCAGAAGCCGCTCGTCAATTCCTTGGGCTCGCCGATCGAAGGCGGCTTGACGAGGTGCTCGCGCAGGGTGGCGAAGAGTTCCTCGTCAGGGGCTGCGGAGACGTCGCCAGCGACGCGGAAGCGGGCATAGCCGATCGAGCCGGAACGGAAGGGCATGCCCGCATCCTGCCCGAGCCCGAGGGGGCCTCATCCCGATCGGCAGGTTGTCAACATCGCGCTCAGAGCCGGCTCCAAGCCGGGGACGGATCCGAACATCCACCTGCCGCCCGATCAGCATTGGCCTAAGGCCCGCCCGGGACGTACAAGCCGGTCCATGTCCACCGAGAATCTCGCCGCGGAAGTGGTCCCCGTGCAGGTCGACGACGCGCTCAGCCACGTTGCCCTGCGCGGCCACCTCGACATCGAGCGGACGCAACGCGTCGAGCTCGCCCTCACGGCGCAGGTCGCGAGCCGACATCGCCCTGCCATCATCGATCTGAGCGCGGCGACCTTCCTCTCCTCATATGCCATCGGCGTCCTGGTGGCCACCTCCCGCTCGCTCCGGAACCGCGGCCATCTCCTCGTCCTCTTGAATCCTGGACCGGACGTGGCGAAGGTGCTGGCCGCCTCCCGGCTCCACCTTGCGATGCCGATCGCAGCCAGCGTCGAGGAGGCCCGACTCCTGATCGCCGGGCGCTGAGCGGGGTCAGGCCGCGGTCTGCTCGACCAGCTTCACCGTCCGCTGGCCATCCTTCTCGACCACGTCGGCGGCGAGTCCAAGCTGGACCAGCTGGGCCACCGGGCCGTGCGGCTTGGCCGCCTCCTCGGCGAGGCGACGCTTGGCCTCGGGATTCGGGTAGGAGTTGAAGAGCATCGCCTTCACCGTGGCCACCAACCCGCCGAGGCTGGCGAAGGTGTGGTTGACGGCGCTCGACTCGTAGCCGGAGTGCACCATGCAGTTCTGGCACTTGGGGTTCCCGCTGTGGACGCCGTAGCGGTCCCACTCGGTCGCCTCCATCAGCTCGCGGAAGGTGTCGGTGTAGCCTTCCTGCAGCAGGTAGCAAGGCTTCTGCCAGCCGAAGATGTTGTAGGTCGGCATCCCCCACGGCGTGCAGGCGTACTCCCGCTGGCCCATGAGGAACTCGAGGAAGAGCGGCGACTGGTTGAAACGCCAGCGGCGCTTCCCCTCCTTCCGGTTCGAGAGGATCATCTCGAAGAGGACGTTGGTCCGCTTCCGCTCCAGGAAGTTCTTCTGGTCGGGCGCCTTGTCGTAGGCGTAGCCGGGGCTGAGCATCATGCCCTCGACCCCGAGCCCCATCATGTCGTCGAAGAAGGATCGCACCGAATTGGGGTCGGCCCCTTGGAAGAGCGTCGTGTTGGTGGTGACCCGGAAGCCCATCTTCACGGCGAGCTTGATGCCCTCGATCGCCTTCTGGTAGGTCCCCTCGCGGCACACGGCGAAGTCGTGGTGCTCCTCCTGGCCGTCCATGTGGACCGAGAAGGTGAGGTACTTGCTCGGCTTGAACAGGCCGGCCTCGAGCTTCTCCTTGAGGAGCAGGGCGTTGGTGCAGAGGTAGATGTACTTGCGGCGGGCGATCAGCCCTTCGACGATGGCCTTGATGTCAGGATGGAGGAGCGGCTCGCCGCCCGGGATCGAGACCATGGGGGCCCCGCACTCCTCGACCGCCTCGAAGCACTGCTCGGGCGTGAGTTGCCGCTTCAGGATGTGGGCGGGGTACTGGATCTTGCCGCAGCCGGCGCAGGCCAGGTTGCAGCGGAAGAGCGGCTCGAGCATGAGGACCAGCGGATATCGCTTCTTCCCCTGAAGCCGCTGCTTCAGGACGTAGGTCGCGACGGTCCACATCTGGCTGATCGGAACGGGCATGCGGTGCTCGGGAGTGGTCGGCGGAACGGCACCTCCTGCCTCGAGGCAGGGGCGCCCGCAAGCGGGGAGACGAACCCGGATCATGGGTCCGCGGTCGGAGGTCCGCAAACGGGCCGGGATTCTACTGGTTCGGTGCGAGGCCGCCGAACCCTGACCCCTCGGCGCCGTAGACGGGTCCATGTCGGGTGCGCTCCCGCTCTCCTCCTTCTCTCCACTGGCGAGCCTCGCGGGCCTGTCCCCCTTCGGACCGGCCCGTGAGGCAGTCAGGGGGAAGCGAGCCACGACCCAACACCCAACCCTCTCTCGCGGTATTCTCGCCGCGTCCGGAAACACCCCTGGTCGGGTGGCCGGACAGCCGACCATGGCTGATTCCGCCCCCTCCACCAGCACTACCGCCGCCCAGCGGGCGACCATGACCGATGAGGCCTTGGTCGTCGCCAGCCGTGAGGGCGACCGCGAGGCCTTCCGGTCGCTCGTCGAGC
>JBGAKK010000007.1:0-72878 GCA_044224425.1 Phycisphaerales bacterium | reverse complement strand
CCTCCGCTTCTTGGTCCGCTTCCTCGGTTCTCGAAGCGCCGCCGACGACGTCTTCCAGGAGACTTTCCTGCAGGTGCACGTGGCGGCCGACACCTTCGACGCCGAGCGTCGATTCCGGCCTTGGCTCTTCGCCATCGCCGCCAACAAGGCCCGCGACCACCATCGCCGCAATCGCCGCCGCTCGATGCCCAGCCTCGACGTCCCGGTCGGGGCGGGCGAGACCGCGATGGTCGACCTCCTGGCCGACGACGGGCCCGCTCCCGACATCGCCCCTGGCAACTTCGAGTTGCAGGGCGCCGTGAAGCGAGTGGTCGACGAAATGCCGAACCACTACCGCGAGATCCTCCTACTCGCGTACTTCCAGAAGATGAGCTACCAGCAGATCGCTGAGTGTTTGTCGATCCCCCTCGGCACGGTCAAGAGCCGTCTGCACGCCGCCGTCGCCAATTTCGCCGCCAGTTGGAAGGCCTCGCGCGAAGGCCGCGACCTCGATCGCCCTTGACCTTTCTCCCCCGCCTGAGACAGCCAGACTTGAGCCCCATGCGTTCCGACGACCCACACACGCCCCCACACGCGCCCCCACACGCGCCCGATGAGTCGCAGCCCGAGCGGCAGGCCGACGCCCCGCTTTGCGATGCCGACGCATCGCTGCTCGACCGCCTGGTCGAGGCAGGTTTCGATGTGGAGGCCCTCGGCCCTCTCGACGCCAACGAGCGTCGTCGGGCCGAGATCCTCCTCGCCCACTTCCGCCTGCTTGAGTCCTACCCCGCCGACGAATCCGGCAGCGACGACCTGGTCGAGGCCACCATGGCCCGCATCGCCAAGGCCGACGAAGAGCGATCCGAGCGGATGCGAATCGGTCCGAGCCGCATGGTGTTCGGCCGCCGCGTCCGCCTCGCCGACTTCGTGGCGGTGGCGAGCGTGGCCTTGCTTGCCATCACCGTCCTCGTCCCGATCGCCAACTGGGCGTCGGGCCGATCGCTCGAACTCAAGTGCTCCAACAACCTGCGGCTCGTGGCCAGCGGCCTCGAGTCCTACACCAACGACCAATCAGCCCTGCCCATGGTGGCAAGCCTCTTCCCGAGTGCCCTCGCCGAGTGGGCGGGCTACAAGAACTCCGACAACCTGAAGCAGCTCTCGTCGCTCCACTACTGCAACGAGCACTCCCTCTGCTGCCCCGGCGACCACGACCCGGCCGGGTGCTACGCCTACCAGGTCAGCGGCGGCAGCCGTCGCCCGGCTTGGAACGTCGGTCCGCGGATGGTGATCGTGGGCGACCGGAACCCCCTCGTCGACCTCCGCCGGCACGGCCAGATCATCGACTCGGTGGTCCTCAATAGCGACAGCCACGGCGGCCGCGGCCAGAACCTCCTCTTCACCGACGGGTCGGTCTCCTTCGCGACCTCGCCCTACGTCGCGGACGAGGCCACCGGCCGCGAAGACAACATCTGGCTCCCCTTCGGGGACGGGGCGGAATCGCTCCTTCGCCAGCCGACCGCCGAGGTCGACCTCTTCCTCCTGCACTGAAACGACCCTCCCCGCCGCCTTTCGGACGGCTCGGGTTCTCGGCTCTCGCCGGCCTCCCCTCGGGAGGCCGGTCTTGTTTCCGGAACGCTTGCCTTGACGGGCCCCTTCCGTTACCTTCCCCGATTCTCCCCCGGGATTGCGATATGCCCAAGAACAAGAGCCACAAGGGTCTGCTGAAGCGGATCAAGATCACCAAGACCGGCAAGATCCGGTTTCGTGCCCCCGCCAGCCGCCACCTGAAGAGCAACAAGACTGGTCTTCAGGTCCAGAGCTACCGCAAGCCCCGCTATGCCCGGGCCGGCGATCTGCGAGCGCTGAGCAAGATGCTGTTCCGTCCGCTGCGGAGCGAGGAGCAGCACGAAGCCGACCTCCTCCACAGCGAGGCCGAAGCGGCCGAGGCACCGGCGGCTCCCAAGACCGACGCCCAGAAGGCCGCCCAGAAGGCTGCCGAGCAAGCCGCCGAGAAGGCCGCCAAGGCCGCTGCGGCGAAGGCCGCCGAGAAGGCCGCGAAGAAGGCGGCGAAGCGAGCCACGAAGCTGGCCGAGAAGGCCGCCGCGCGGGCCGCCCGCAAGGCCGCTCCTGCCGAGGCCAAGGCCGAGAAGCCCGCCAAGCCGGCCAAGACCAAGAGCTGACCCGTATCGCCTGTGGGCGCCGTCGCGGCGCCCGCTTGTCACTTGATCGCCAACCGATGGTCGTCGGGTCCCCAAGCGAATGGCGCAGCCGCCATTCCTCCGCCGACCGCCCTCCACCGAGGATCGCCCCATGTCTCGTGCACGTAAGGGTGCAGCCCGCACCCAGGCCCGCCGCAAGCTCCTACGGGAAGCCCGCGGCTTCTTCGGCACCAAGCACCGCCACAAGTACCAGGCCAAGATCGCCCTCTGGCGTGCCGGCCGCTACGCCTGGCGCGACCGGCGAGCCCGGAAGCGCGACTTCCGCGCCCTCTGGATCACCCGCATCACCGCGGCCTGCCGCATGCGTGGCACGCGCTACAGCGTGTTCATCAACGCCATGCAGCGGAAGGGCTGCCTCCTGAACCGCAAGATGCTCTCGCAGCTTGCCATCGAGGACCCCAAGACCTTCGACTCGTTGGTTTCGATGGCCAAATGAGCCGAGCAGTCCCCGGCCCGACCTCCCGAGCCGCCCTCCCTGGGCGGCTTTTTTTCTGACCTCCTCAGGCGAGGACCGCGTTGAAGAGGTAGCCCAGCCCGATGATCGCGAGCGACACGCTGAGGTAGAAGATCGCGATCAGTCGCGGCTTGAGGACGCGGCGCAGCAGGAGGGCCTCGGGCAGGGAGAGGCCGACCACCGCCATCATGAAGGCCAGGGCGGTGCCGAGGGCGATGCCCTTCTCGACGAGCTGTTCGACGATGGGGATGGCCCCCGTCGCGTTCGCGTAGAGCGGCACGCCGAGGAGGACGGCGACCGGCACGGCGAAGGGGTTGTCCTTCCGGATGTACTGCTCGAAGTAGCCGGTCGGCAGGAACCCGTGCATGGCGGCCCCGATGCCGACGCCGACCAGGACATAGGGCAGCACGCGGCGCGTGGTGGCCATGGCGTCGCCGAGGATGGCCGGGATCCGCTCCCGCACGGTGGGTTGGCCGGCCCCGCCATCGCCCGGGCCGACCTCGACCTTCCAGACCCACTCCTCGACGTAGGGTTCGAGCCGCATGCGGCCGAGGATGCCCCCCACCGCCGTCCCCATGGCGATGCCCGAGGCGCAGTAGATGAGCGTCGTCTTCCAACCGAAGACACCGATGAAGACCGCCACCGCCGCTTCATTCACCAGCGGCGAGGTGATCAGGAAGCTGAAGGTCACGCCGAGCGGAATGCCGCCGCGGACGAAGCCGATGAACAGCGGGATCGAGGAGCAGGAACAGAACGGCGTCACCGCCCCGAACCCGGCCGCGAGCAGGTGGTCGAGCCCGAACCAGCGTCGTCCGGCGAGCCAAGCCCGGATCCGCTCCACCGGCATGGCCGCGTTGACGAAGCCCATGAGGACCGTCATGGCCAGGAGGAGGAGCGTGATCTTGAGCGTGTCGTAGACGAAGAAGTGGACGGCCTGCCCGGCCGGCGAGCCGGAGTCCAGCCCGAGGACACGAAAGACGAGCCAGCTGGCCAATTCCTGCAGCACGAGGACTCCGGCGATTGACTCCGCCCCGACGCCTGCTACTCTAGCATAGTGGCACCAGCATGCCAACATCATCCGACGCCGCGAGCCGCAGCCCGCAACCGGGCGGCGGTCGACCGTCTCCTCGATCCGCGCCTCTTCAAGGCGGTGGGCGACCCCACTCGGGCCGCAATCTTGGCCTGCCTCATCAAGTGCGGGCGGGAGTGCAGCGTCACCGAGGTGTCGGACGCATGCTCGGTCGACTTCTCCGTGGTGGCCAAACACCTCCGGGCCTTGGCCCGGGCCGGGCTGGCCACGCCGCGACGCGAAGGAAGGACGATCCTCTATCGCCCCTGCTGCGCCGCGCTCTGCGACCGACTGCGACAACTGATCGCAGCAATCGAGGAGTGGTGCCCCAACCTGCCCGCGGGCGCCGGCGGCCCTTGCTGCGGCCGACGCCCCCTCCCGTGAGACCAGCCATGCCCGCCTCGTGCATCGAAATCATCGGTCCCGGCTGTTCGAAGTGCGCCACGCTCGAGGCGACCGTCCGTGAGACGGTCGCCCGTCTCGGCCTCGCCTGCGAGGTGGTCAAGGTCGCCGACATGGGCGCCATCCTCGCCCGCGGCATCCTCTCCACCCCTGCCCTCGCCATCGATGGCCGCATCGTGGTCTCAGGCCGCGTCCCGGGTCGAGGCGAAATCGAAAGACTCTTGACCGCGGGAGCGGCGTGATGCCGGAGGGGAAGCGCATCGTCGGCCTCCTGCTCGCCATCGGCGCCGTGGCTGCGGCCGGCGTCGGGGTGGCCCGTGAGTGGCAAGCCTCGCTCGCGGGCCGCGACGGACAGCAGGAGATCGCTCCCGCCGACCAGGTCACCGTCTACTACTTCCACACCGACATCCGCTGCGACACCTGCCTGACCATCGAAACGCAGACGGCCGAGACGGTCCGGGCCAGCTTCGCCCCGCAGATCGCGTCGGGGCAGGTGCGCTACCGTGCGGTCAACTTCGACGCCCCGGAGAACCGGCACTTCCAGACCGACTACGACCTGGCGTTCGGCTCGGTGGTGGTGGTCGGCGGCGGGAAGTGGGAGATCCTCGGCGAGGTGTGGACCCTCGTCCACGAGGACCGCGCCGACTTCGACCGCTACCTCGTCGATCACATCCGCCCCTACCTCAGGGCGTCCTCGTGATCGCGGCGATCCTCACCGCCGCATGGCTCGGATTCCTCACCGCGGTCAGCCCCTGCCCGCTCGCCACCAACGTCGCTGCAGTCGGCTTCCTCGGGCGCCACGCGGCGCGACCGGGCCGGGCCCTTCTCGCCAGCTCCCTCTACGTCCTCGGTCGGACCGCCGCCTATACCGGCCTCGCCATCCTGCTTTCCTTCGGCATCGTGGCCGCGGTCGAGACCTCGGGTGTCCTGGCCCGCGTCGTCGGCGTGCTGGTCGGCCCCATCCTCATCGTGGCCGGGGCGATGATGCTCGGGCTGCTGCCTGCCCCGAGTATGGGCGGCACCTCGAACCGCCTCGCGGAGCGCCTCGGCGGCCGCGGCGACCTGATCGGAGCTCTCCTCCTCGGTCTCCTCTTCGCCCTTTCCTTCTGCCCTTCCTCGGCGGCGATCTTCTTCGGTGGACTGCTCCCCCTCGCCGCGAAGAGCAGCTTGGTGGTCGCCGTCCCCATCGCGTTCGGCGTCGCCACCGGCCTGCCCGTCCTCGCCTTCGCCCTCCTCCTCGCCGGCGGAAGCAACAGCGTGGGGCGCCTATTCGCCGGCGTGCAGCGCGTCGAGCGCTGGCTCCGAGTCGCCACCGCCCTCGGCATCCTCGGCGTTGGCCTCTACCTCACCGCCCGCGTCACGCTCGGTTGGTGGTCGACGCCGGCAGCTTGAACCAACGCCGCCCCAAGGCCAGCGAGACGCCGACCAAGCCGACCAGGACCGGCACCTCGACCAGCGGGCCGACCACGGTGGCGAAGGCCGTCCCCGATCCGATGCCGAAGACGGCGATGGCCACCGCGATGGCCAGCTCGAAGTTGTTGCCGCTCGCGGTGAAGGCGAGCGTGGCGCTTCGGGCGTAGTCGGCGCCGACCTTCCGGGCCAGGGCGAAGGAGGCGAAGAACATCACCACGAAGTAGACGACGAGAGGGATCGCGATCCGCACGAGGTCGAGCGGGAGGGCGACGATCCGGTCGCCCTTCAGGCTGAACATGACGACGATGGTGAAGAGGAGGGCGACCAAGGTGATGGGGGCGATGCTCGGCAGGAAGCGGCCCACGTACCAGGGATCCCCCTTGAGCCGCCGGAGGACGAGGCGGGTCACGAGGCCGGCGAGGAACGGAATGCCGAGGTAGACGAGGACGCTGCCGAAGATGCTGGCCATGCTGACCTCGACCGCGACGCCTTCCAACCCGACCAGCGGCGGCAGCCAGGTCATGAAGACCCAGGCGTAGGCGCCGAAGAAGAGCACCTGGAAGATGCTGTTGAAGGCGACGAGCCCCGCCGCGTACTCGGCGCTCCCCTTGGCGAGGTCGTTCCAGACGAGCACCATGGCGATGCAGCGGGCGAGGCCGACCAAGATGAGCCCCAACATGTAGTCGGGCTTGTCGTGCAGGAAGATCGCGGCGAGGGCAAACATGAGGATGGGCCCGACCACCCAGTTCTGCACCAGGGAGAGGGCCAGCACCTTCCAGTCGCGGACGATCAGCGGCAGTTCCTCGTAGCGCACCTTGGCCAGCGGCGGGTACATCATGAGGATGAGGCCGATCGCGATGGGGATGTTGGTGGTGCCGACCGAGACGCGGTCGATAGCCTCGCGCACGCCCGGAGCGAGCCGGCCGATGGCGACACCGACCAGCATGGCGAGGAAGATCCAGAGGGTGAGGTAGCGGTCGATGAACCCGAGCCGGCCGGATGCCACGGGGGCCCGACACGGCGGGCATCCGAGGTGGGTCGGCAGGGCGCGGACGAAGTCCCGGATCTCATCGCGAACCCGGCGATAGTGGGCCATCGCCTCGTCGTCGCTCGCGGCCCCGGAAGCCAGCCGCGGCGGGTCGTCGAAGCCGGCGTGCATCATCCGCCGCGCCCCGGCGATCGTCGGGCACGCCTCGCGGGCGTCGTCGCACACCGTGACCACGAGGTCGAAGGCCTCGCCGGCGAGTTCGTCGACATGTTTCGAGCGGTGGCCCGCCATGTCGACTCCCGCCTCGGCCATGGCCCGCACGGCGAGCGGATTCAGCCCGCCGGGCCGCGTCCCGGCCGAGGAGGCAACGACCGACCTAGGCAGGAGGGCCCGGACCCACGCCTCGGCCATCTGGCTGCGGCAGGAGTTCCCGGTGCACAGGAAAAGGACGCGGGCCGGCTCAGCAGCCACGGCATGCCCTCGCCGTCTTCACTTCGTTTCGGGTCGGGGCGCACTCCTCGATCGCCGAGGCCAGGGCCCGCAGGGCTGCGGCGAGCGACCGAAAGCGGACCGCATAGCGCACCGTGCGGCCCTCCTTCACCGACTCGACCGCCCCGGCCCGGGCCATGAGGGCGAGGTGCCTCGAGACCACCGAGAGGTCGACCGCGCAGCATTCGGCGACTTCTCCCACCGAGCAGGGGCGGCCGCACTTGGCGAGGCAGGAGAGGAGGCGCACCCGGGTCGGATCGCCCAGGGCCCGGAAGAGGGAGGGATCGAGGTGCAGGTCGATGGGCCGGCTGCAGCAGGCCGCCTGCTTGGGGGTGGAGGGTCGTCGCTTGCTCATTTGCGTCTCTGTGCAAATATACCCGGCGACCGGACCGCGTCAACCGGGCGGCTTCCCCTCACCCTGCGGCCGCAGCCCGCTCCACCATCAGGCTGGCCGCGGCGAGGTCGCTGATGGCGACCGCCGGCCCCTTGCCGAGCCGCACCGACACGATGCCCGCCCCCGGCTCGACCGCGTCGATGGTCAGCATGCTGCCGATGCGGAGCCCGTTCCGGTCGAGGAATTGGAGGAACTCCGCCCGCTGGTCGAGGACCCGGGCCAGCCGCACGCGGACTCCCGGCTTGCAACGGGCGATGGCCACCAGCGGCGCCGCCCGCACCGCCCCGTCGGCATCGGGGATCGGGTCGCCGTGCGGATCGAAGGCGGGATTGCCGAGGAAGCGGTCGAGCCGCTCGAGCAGCCGGTCGCTGAGGGCGTGCTCCAGGCGCTCCGCCTCCTCGTGCACCTCGCCCCAGTCCATGCCCAGCGTGGCCACCAGGAAGGTCTCGACCAGGCGGTGCCGGCGAAGGACGGCCAAGGCGATCCGCCGGCCCTTGGCGGTCAGGGCCACCCCGCCATACCGCTCGTAGCGGACCAGCTTCTCGGCGGCCAGCTTCTTGAGCATCGAGGTCACCGTCCCCGAGGTCACCGCCAAGGACGCCGCCAGGTCCCCCACCGCCACCTGGTCGCGGCCTCCTTCGCGGGATTCGGTGCCCGGCTCGGCCAAGGTGTAGATCGCCTTCAGGTAGTTCTCGACCGCTTCGCTCGCCACGTCTGCTCCTCGCCGCCCCCGCTCCGCTTGACGGGATCGGGCCCAGCCCCTATGTTTGATGAGTCAAACTTCTCGCGATGCCGAATCAAGACAACAGACTTGACCCGCAGCACCCGATTCTACCCGGCGCCGGCGACGCCTCGGGCTCGGGCGGGGCCTTGGAACCGGCGCCCGGCCTCCTGGCCCGGCTCTTCATGGACCCGGCCCGCGACGGCATGCACCCCGACCACCTCCGTTCCCTCCCCGAGGTCCACCGTTCGATCGACGTGGCCCGCGAGACGACCGGCGGCCGGCCGTGGTGGCGGCGCATGCTGGGCTTCGCCGGCCCCGGCTTCATGGTGGCGGTCGGCTACATGGACCCCGGCAACTGGGGCACCGACCTCGCCGGCGGCAGCCGCTACGGATACGCCCTCCTCTGGGTGATCCTCGCCTCGAACCTGATGGCGATCTTCCTCCAGACGCTCTGCGCCCGCCTCGGGATCGTGGTGGGGCGCGACCTGGCCCAGGTCTGCCGCGACCACTATTCGAAGCCCGTCTCGATCGCCCTGTGGCTGGTCTGCGAGATCGCCATCGTGGCCTGCGACCTGGCCGAGGTGGTCGGCTCGGCGGTGGCCCTCAACCTTCTCTTCGGCATCCCCCTAGTGTGGGGCGTCCTGATCACCGGACTCGACGTCCTCGCCCTCCTCCTCCTCATCAACCTCGGGTTCCGCAAGCTCGAGGCCCTCGTCCTCACCTTGGTGGCGACGATCGGGGCCTGCTTCGCCTTCAACATCTCGCTGGCCTCCCCCGACTGGGGGGCGGTTGCCCACGGCACCTTCGTCCCTAGCCTTCCCGACACCGAAGCCCTCCTGATCGCCCTCGGGATCCTGGGGGCGACGGTGATGCCGCACAACCTCTACCTCCACTCCTCGGTGGTCCAGACCCGCCGCCACGACCTCGACGAGGAAGGGAAGCGGGCCGCGATCCGCTTCAATACGATCGACACCGTGGTCGCCCTCGGCTCGGCGTTCTTCGTGAACGCGGCCATCCTGATCCTGGCCGCCGCGGTCTTCCATCGCTCGGGGATCGAGGTGTCGGAACTGCAGCAGGCCCACGAGCTGCTGACCCCGGCCCTCGGCGGGGCCGCCGCGACGGTCTTCGCCGTGGCCCTCCTTTGCTCCGGCCAGTCGAGCACCATCACCGGCACGCTGGCCGGGCAGATCGTGATGGAGGGCTTCCTCCGCATCCGCGTCCGGCCCTGGCTGCGGCGCCTGATCACCCGCTCGCTGGCGATCGTGCCGGCCCTCCTCGTGATCGGGGCGACCGGCGGCAAGGAGACCGTGCAGCTCCTCGTCGTCTCCCAGGTCGTCCTCTCCATGCAGCTCCCCTTCGCCATCGTGCCCCTCATGACGGTGACCGGGAGCCGCAAGCACATGGGCCCCTTCGCCAACCCGCTCTGGGTCGGCGTGGTCGGCTGGGGCATCTCGATCCTGATCATCGCCCTCAACGTCTACCTCCTCTGGGAGACGATCGGGCCGATCTGGGTCGCTGCGATGCTCGCGGCGATCGGGGTCTTCGCTATCGTCGTCCGCACCAGCCGACGACAACCCCCTCGAGCCGCGTGACCCGCGCCGCGAACCGATCGGTCGACGATCCCTTCGCCATCGCCGACGCGGCCGGTATCCTCGTCGCATGCTCGGCACCGTCGCCCTCGCCACCTGCCTCGCCCTCGCTCCGCCTAAGGCGAAGGACGGGGCGCTCGGCCCCTTCTGGCCGGAGGACGCCGCCAACCTGCGGTCCCTCTTCGCCGAGGGCGACGCCAGCGCCGCAGGGCGCATCACCGATCGCCTCGACGCGGTGATCGAGCGGGTCCTGTCGGGCAACGCCGGCGCGGCGCCCGACGACGAGTCGAAGCCCAAGTCCCGGAGCAGGAAGTCCCGCCTTGCCACCGATGCGCCAAGCAAGGACCTCGAGTCCGAGCTCGGCTCCGCGGCGACGGCGTGGCGGCTTGCCATGCTCGGGCGCGGACTGGAGCGATCGAAGGCGGCCACGCTGTGGGCCGGTCTTGAGGACGCTCCCGCCTTCGCCCAGGCCCTCGCCACCTCCTATGTGCCGGAGGCCGACAAGGCGGGCAACGTCTGCGACCTGGCGATCGGCGTGATGGGCCGCAAGCCCGAGCAGGCGGCCAAGCACCCCGAGCTCGCCGCCGCGATCTGCCTCGTCTTCGACGACCCCAAGCTCGGATTCCGCGTCAACGAGCACAGCGTGCATCCGCCGGGAGCGGACCTCGTCTGGCGCTACTACACGACGAACGCGAAAGCCATGCGCTTCGGGGTCGACATCGCCCCCGAGCTCCTGGCCTTCGTGGTCGACGTCCCGGCCAGCGCGGACGAGATCGCCTGGGCCTTCAAGAACTACCTCAAGATCCCGCGGGTCGGCGCCCTCTACCCGAAGGTCCCCTACGACTACGACGTCCTCGCCGGCAAGCCGAAGAAGTCGAACGCAGCGGGCTGGAACCTCCCCAACATCCTCCAGTACGGCGGCATCTGCGCCGACCAGGCCTACTTCACGGTGACCGTGGCCAAGGCCATCGGCGTGCCGGCGGTCTACACCGTCGGGGACAACAACTCCTCGGGCCACGCCTGGGCCGGCTTCGTCCACACCGACGGCAAGCACCCCTATTGGGACACCGAAGGCCGCTACGACTCCTATCGCGGCGTGCTCGGCCAGATCACCGATCCGCAGACCGGGCGGCGGGTGCCGGACGCGGTCATGCCCATGCTCGTCGAATGGGGCCTCGAGCCGCGCCAGGACCGCCTTCGCTCCGCAGTTCTCCGCATCGTCGACGACCGGCTCGAGGATCGCTCGAAGGAGAAGGACGCCGATGCCGCGTCGCTGGCCGCCGCTCGCGAGCGGGTGCTGCGCGACGCACTCCGAGCCTGCCCGACCGACGTGCGGGCGTGGTTCGCGGTGCGCGACCTCGGGGCCTCGCGCGGGCTCGATCGGGCCGGCATGCAGGCATGGTTCGCCGACATCTGCACCCTGTGCGGGGCCCACTACCCGGAGATGGTCTTCGAGGTCGCCTCGCCGATGATCGCCGGCGTCGCCTCGGGCGAGGAGCAGCACGCCCTCTGGCTCTCGCTCGCCGACTACCTCGCCGGGTCCCCCGCCAACCGCGGCGATCTCGCGGCCCGGGCCCTGGTCCGCGACGGCGCCATGTGGGAGGCAGCGAAGGAGCCGGAGAAGGCAGGCCAAGCGTACGAAGCGGTGATCCGGAACTTCCCCGACACCGGGCCGCCAGTGCGGACTGCCCTGACCCGGGCCGCGGCGATCCTCGCCTCGCAGCGCGACGACGAGCGGCTGCTCGCCCTCTATGCCACGGCCTTCGGACGCATGACCCCGCCCAAGGACATGCCCGGGATCTTCGGCCGCGAGAGCACGTGGTTCCAGGTGGGCAAGGCCTACGTCGACCTCCTGCAGCGGGCCGGGCGAGGCGGAGACGCCGCGGCGCTCGACCAACGGCTCGAGCGGCACCTCGCCAACGCCGCACCCTGACGCGAAGCGGTACGCTTCACCGGCATGTCGGCACCGCCCCCGAACTCCGGTTCACGATTGGCCCTCTGGGGCCTCGGGGTCAACGCCGTCCTCGTCCTCGTGAAGGGTGCCGTAGGCATCGTCGGCAACTCGGCCGCCCTGGTCGCCGACGCCATCGAGTCGGCCGCGGACGTCGCCGGCAGCATGATCACTTGGGCCGGCATCCGGATTGCCGAGCGGCCAGCCGACGAGAACCACCCCTACGGCCACGGCAAGTACGAGGCCCTCACGGCCCTCGTCGTCTCCGCCATGCTGGTCGGGGCCGCCGTCCTCATCACGGTCGAGGCCATCCGCCAGATCATCACGCCCCACCACACGCCCGAGCCTTACACGCTCGTCGTCCTCGTGGCGGTGATCATCGTGAAGGAAGTGATGGCCCGGATCGTGGCCCGGAGCGCCAAGCAATCGGGCAGCGTCGCGGTGGCCAGCGATGCCTTCCACCACCGCTCCGACGCCATCACCTCGGCCGCGGCCTTCGTCGGCATCCTCATCGCCCTCTGGGGAGGCAAGGGCTGGGAGCGGTCCGATGACATCGCAGCCCTCGTGGCGGCGGTGGTGATCGTGGTCAACGCCGTCCTCCTCGCCCGGCCGGCCCTGGCCGAGCTCCTCGACACCGCTCCCGACACGGCCCTCGAAGCGAAGGTGCTCGCCGCGGCGATGGCGGTGTCCGGCGTGATTGACGCCCACAAGTGCCGGGTGCGGAAGATCGGCACCGACCTCTGGGTGGACCTCCACGTCCACGTCGACGGCGAGATGAACGTGCGGGACAGCCACGCCCTCGCCCACCGGGTGAAGGACCAGATCAAGCAGGCCGACGCCCGGATCCGCGACGCCCTGATCCACGTCGAGCCGGCCCAGACGGCGTCGCCGCCGGCTTGATGGTCTCGAGGTCGGCGAGCCACGCCCGACGGGCCGTGGTCTCCCGTTCGGCGTGCGCGGTCAGGGCCCGGAGGTGCGGGTCGGCCAGCCCGCCATAGCGCTCGTCCCACCTCGCCACCGCCTCGAGCACACGCTCGAGCGCCGCGTGGGCCTCGGCCAGCCAGGTCTCCCGCTCCGCCACGGTGAGAAGGCCGAGGAACCGGGCCCGGGTCCGCAGCGGGTCGCTGGTCACCGTGACCGCCTGTTCCGAGAGCGGCGGCCCGATCCAGCGGCGCAGGATGGCCCGTCCCCGGGCGGTGATCGCGTACTCGCGCCGCCGGCGCTTGCCGGCACGGGCCGCCTTGCCGGTGACGGCCCCCTGCTTCTCCAGGCGGCGGACGAGGGGGTAGATCGCCCCCGCGCTCCCGCTCCAGCGGGTGGACGGCGAATCCAACAGGATGCGGCGCACCTGGTACGGGCTGCACGGCCCGTGCTGCCAGATCAGGCCCAACACGAAGCACTCCAATTCGCCCTTCTGCATCGGCGGGATTTTCCCTCTTCAGCCGACGGACGCAACCCGCTGGCGGCGTCCCCCAATAGTACGAATCGTACTATGTGGGCGGCAGCGTCCGTTCGCCCCTCGCCAGGAACAGCCATGCCAATCGCCATCCTCCTCCTCGCCCTCGCCCTCCCCTACGCCGTCCCGAGCGCCTTCTTCCCCTCCACGCCTGCCCCCGCCGCCCTCCTGGCGACGGCTCCGGTCGCCTTCCCGGACACGCCGGCCGGAACCTGCGCCCGGGCCTGGCTCTCCGCCCTCAACACGCCGGCCGCGCGGCGCGACGAGGCCGTTCGGGCCTTCGAACTGGCCCACCGCGCCCCGGCTCGCCTGGCCGAGACGCCGGTCGAGGAGCGGGTGGCCCGAGCCCGCTCGCTGGTCGCCGAGTTCGGGGCCATCGAGGCCCTCTCGGCCCGCGAGGAGAATCCCCGGCACCTCGTGGCCGAAGCCCGCGCGTGCGGAAGGGCACCATCCAGCTCGACTTCGAGTTCGACGCCGCGGGCAAGCTCGAGACGATCCGGATCGCGTCGGAATCGAACGGCCCCGGCCACAGCCAACCGGTCGACGGCGCGGCCCGGGCGGCGATCGTCGCCGCGGTCGGCAAGGCCATGGCCGAGGAGTACGTCTTCCCGGACAAGGGACGAGCCATGGCCCAGCGCATCCTGGCAGCGGCGGCGGCCGGCGACTACGACGCGATCGCCGACGAAGCGGCCCTCGCCAGACGCCTCACCGACGACCTTCGCTCGGTCAGTAACGACAAGCACCTCCGGGTGCGGGTCATGCCCGACGCAGGCAGCCCGGCCGGCGATTCGCCCATGGCCGGGATGATGGCCGAGGCCAAGCGGAACAACTGGTTCTTCCGCTCGGCCGAGGTGGCCGACGGCAACATCGGGATCCTTCGCTTCGACCGCTTCATCCCCGAGGAGGAGGCCATGCGGGTCGCCGACAGCGCGTACGCCTTCCTCGGCCGCTGCGACGCCTTGGTCTTCGACCTGCGGCACAATGGTGGCGGCTCGCCAGAGATGATCACCTACCTCACCAGCTACCTGTTTGACGAGCCGACGCTCCTCAATCGCATGGTGGATCGCGACGGCAAGGTGGTCGGGGAGGCCACCACCTCGGCCACCGTCGCCGGCCAGCGCTTCCCGAAGGACTTGCCGGTCTACGTCCTGACCAGCTCGGAGACCTTCTCGGGAGCCGAGGAGTTCGCCTACAACCTCCAGAACCTGAAGCGGGCCACCATCGTCGGCGAGACCACCGGCGGCGGCGCCCATCCGGTGAAGGCGGTCCGCCTCGACGGTCGCTTCGTGGTGATGATGCCCTTCCTCCGGGCGGAGAACCCGATCACCAAGACCAACTGGGAAGGGAGCGGCGTCCGGGGGCCCGCCGCTCATTTTCTCCCGGGGTTCCTCCGCCCCGTCCTGGCTCACGGGTCTCGGCGATTAGCCGAGCAGCGAGAGGACGGCCTGCGGGGAGCTGTTGGCGAGGCCGAGCGACTGGGTCGCGGCCTGCGAGAGGATCTGGGCGCGGGTGAGCGCCGCGGTCTCGGCCGCGAAGTCGGTGTCGCGGATCGAGCTTTCGGCAGCCGCGGTGTTCTCGAGGGCGACGCCCAGGCTCGAGATCGTGGCCCCGACGACGTTCTTCTGGAACGCGCCGAGACGGCCGCGGAGGCTCGAGACCTGCTTGATGCCGCTCTCGATGATCGACTGGGCCTTGGCCAGGTCACCGTTCTGGACGTTGGCCGCCCCACCCGACTTGAGGTCGGAGAGGAAGCCGTCCAAGCCGTTGCCGAGGTTGCCCGTGGTCACCGTCTCGATGCCGAGGGAGACCTTGCCGGCGAGGTTGACCTTCGGCGACAGGTTGAAGTCGGCACCGCCACCGGTGATGTAGAAGGTGCTGGCGGCGTTGGTGGTGTTCAGCGCCGTCGCTCCGTCGAGCTGGAGGGTGACATCGAAGCCGTCGGTCGAGACGCGGGCAGTCAGGCCGTCCGTAGTGGCCTGGGTGCCGTTGATGAGGACCGTGGCGTCGCGACCGTTCTTCTTGAGGTCGTCGGTGGCCGTGGTCTCGGCGGCCGAGGCGAAGATGAAGTCGGTCGAGCCCTGGTTGGCGAGTTCCTTCACCCGGGCGAAGGCATCGCTGCCGTAGCCGGTCGAGCGGATCACCACGCGAGCGGTGTCCGTCGTGTCCTGGGCAGCCGAGACGCCGAGGGCGTCCTTGAAGCTGTTGATGGCGCTGATCACCGAAGCCTGGCTGGTGCCGGAGGCGAAGGTGAACTGCTGCACGCCCTTGGTGCCGGTGATCTCGAAGGTGACTTCGCCGTTGCCGCCGTTGCCGAAGCTGGCGCCGGTCGAGAGCCACACGCCGGCCGTGCGGGCCGAGGTGAGGACGGTCACGGTGACCGAGCGGGCCGAGCCATTGTCGGAGAGGCGAGCCGCGTTGATCGTGACGTTCGAGATGTTGCTCGAGACGGCCGAGGTGGTGTAGTCGAAGTTGCCGTTCAGGAGCTTGGTGCCCTGGAAGCTCGTGGCGTTGGCGATGCGGTCGATGGTCTGCAGGATCGAGTCGATCTGCAGCTGGTTGGCGTCCTTCTCCTCCTGGGAGACGCCAGCCTCGTTGGCCGTCGCCCCGACGAGGCCCTGGAGCTCGACCATGAGGTTCGAGACTTCCTGGAGGCCGCCTTCGGCGACGTTCACGACCTGGTCGGCGCGCTGGGCATTCGAGATGGCCCCGCTGATGGCGGTCTTCTCCGCCCGCAGGTTCTCGCTGGCGATGAGGCCGGCGGGATCGTCTGCACCGCGGTTGATGCGAAGACCCGTCGAGAGCCGCTGCAGGCTCGTCTGCAGGCCCTTGTTCTGCTGCCCCAGCGTTCGCTGGGCGATCAGCGACGAAATGTTCTGATTGATGCGACTCACAGCTGGTGTCCTCCGTGATCCGGCCCGGCATGTCGACCGGTGGCCGGGCCTTCTGACCGTCCCCGTCAGGGGTCACGGTCCAGCCGTCGCCACGCGCGAGCGGCCGAACGGGTCGCGACGGGATCCTCCGTCGAACCCACCTGTCCAAGGCGGAACGCTTCCTGCGACCGTCTGCCGAATCCCCCACGGTGAAACCTGGTGGGAAGAGCGGTCGCAGGGGAAATCGGGAAAGCCGCGGGGCGACTTCAACGCAGTCCTTGCGAAACCGGCATGGATGGAAAAGAACCGCCCTTCGGCGCGTTGCCGAAGGGCGGTGCGGACGTCGGGTGGGCGACCCGGCGATTATTCGGACGGGGGAAGGGTCACTGCAGGAGGCGGAGCACGTTTTGGGCGTTGGTGTTGGCCGTGGACAGCACCGAGGTGCCGGCCTGCTGGAGGATCTGGGCCCGGGTGAGGGCCGCGGTCTCGGCCGCGAAATCGGCATCGCGGATCTTCGACTCGCTCGAGGTGATGTTCTCGAGGCCGATCTGGAGGGCGTTGATGTTGGTCTGGAGCGTGTTCCGCTCGAAGGCCCCGAGCCGGCCTCGCATCACGGCGACCTCGGTGATCGCCGAATCGAGGATCGAGCTGGCATCGGTCGTGGACCCCGCCGCGACTGCGTTGGTCTGCCCGCTCTTCAGGCTGTCGAGGAAGAAGCGGACGCCGTTGACGTCGGTCCCTCCGAGCCGGCTGGCCGCCACGCTCTTGATGCCCACCCCGATCTGCTGGGTGGCGTTGACGCTCGGCCCGAGCTGGAAGTTGGCCCCGCCGCCGGTGATCCGGAAGGTGCTGGGCGTGCCGGTCACCGAGGTGGCGAAGGTCGAGGTGAGGTCGAGGCTCAGCGACAGGGCCGGCGTGTTCAGCGAGACCTTGGTGCCCGCCCCGGTGGCCACGGCCCCGTTGACGATGGCCTGCACGTCGCGTCCGGTGTCCTGCTGCTTGGCGTTGCCGCCCTGGGCGTCGTAGGTGGCGAAGAAGTTGCCGCCCTGCCCGATCTTCTTGACGCTGACGAAGGCGTCCGAGCCGAAGTCCCGCGAGTTGAAGACGAGGCCGGAGGTCTGGTCGCCGGCGCTGATCAGGGCGGCGCTCACGCCGGTCGTGTCGCGGACGATGTTCACGCCGGCCACCACCGCGCTCAGGTGGGTGCCGGAGACGAAGGTGAGGGTCTGGACGCCCAAGGGGCCGGCGATCTCGACGGTCACGCTCGACTCGAGGACGCCGAGGGCGCCGGTGCGGGCGCCGGAGAGGAACAGGCTGCCGGTCTGGGCGCTCTGCACCACCTCCACGCTGACCGCGACGTCGGGATCGCTCCCGAACTGCACGCTGTTCACGTCGAATCCGGCGATGTCCGAGCTGTTGACCCCGGAGGTCAGGTAGCTCATCGAGCCGTTGAGGAGCTGGAGCCCGGCGAAGGACGCGGTGTTCGAGATGCGGGTGATCGACTCGATGGCCGAGTCGATCTCCAGCTGATTGGCCGCGATCTCCTCCTCGCTGACGCCGCCATCGTTGGCGCTCTTGATGATGAGGCCCTTGATGCTGTTCAGGAGGTCGGCGACCTCGGCGAGGTATCCTTCGGCCGTCGAGATGACCGAGCTGGCCCGCTCGCTGTTGTCGATCGCCTGGCCCAGGCCCTTGGATTCGCTGCGCAGGCGCTCCGAGACGATCAGGCCGGCGGGGTCGTCGGCGCCGCGGTTGATCCGCAGGCCGGTCGAGAGCCGCTGCAGGCGCACCGAGAGGTCGGTGCCCGATCGCTTCAGGTTGTTCTGGGCGATCAGCGAGGGGACGTTGGTGTTGATGCGAGCCATCGGCAATCCTCCTTGACTGCTCTGGTGGTTCCGTCAGTCGGTTCGGGCGGCGCCGTCAGGCGGTCTCGCGCCGAGACTCCGGCAGATGCGTGGGGGTGCGGGCGGAGATGCGTGCAGCCGTGGGCAGGACCGACCCGCCCGCTGGCTTGGCCTGGGGGACTCCGGCGGCGAGCCGGTTGCCGGCGTTCAGGCCCCGTGGCCGGTACGCCCCTAGCTCGCCGCGGAAGCCCGCGGCCTGTTGGTTCTCGTTGCGGATCGCGTCGTACACCTCCTTGCGGTGCACGGCCACGTGCGAGGGCGCCTTGATCCCTATGCGGACCTTGTCGCCTCGGATGTCGACGACGGTGAGTTCCACCTCGTCGCCAATCATGATCGTCTCGTCCCGTTGTCGGGAGAGCACCAGCATGGTGCGGCTCCTTCCTTGGAAGCGCCGCGCTGCCTCGTGCGCGGCGCGCCGCGTTCCTGCGGCGCCGTCGAACTGTCACGCCTGGCGTGGCTTCGCCAGGCTCACTTCCGGGAGACTCTCAGGCCGACGCGGCGCGAGCCGGTTCGGCGACCTGCATGAGCTCGTGCCGGGTGGTCCACTTCTTCTCCGCGAGCACGAGCTGCATGCCGCGGCAGTTGCGGGCGTTCACCACGAGCGGGCCCTGGAGGTTGGCGGTGAGCGCCCCGTCGCGCTTGTTCACGATGACGAGGACCTGGGCGTCGGCGAGGTCCGCCATGCCCAGCTCGTCCATCTGTTCCTTGCGGATCTGGGCCTGGTAGCCCGCGACCCACAGGGCCGGATCGGTGACCACGAAGGCCAGGTCCGGGGCGTCGACCGATTGCAGCCAGAAGAAGACGCCTTGGTCGTCCGGCTGCAGCAGCGCGAAGCGCCGGTAGCTGGAGAAGCCAAGGAGACCCGCCGGGAATTGCAGGATCCGGCCGTCGTCCACGTCGACCGGTCCAAAGCGGGTGGTCTGCACGAGCATGGGAAGGCTCCGTTTCAGGCGGCCCTTCGAACATTCCCCGCCGGGCATCCGCCCGAGGGGGAAACCACCGGCCCTCCAGCCGATGGGGTCGGCGCCGTCCAGGCGACCGGCCTTTTTCTCGCGTGCCTCCCGGGGCCGCCCGGGATGCTCCGCGTCGCCCGCGACCTTCGCGGGCTCCTCCGTCATGAGAGGAAGTCGAGCAAGCTCAGCCCCTGCGAGCGGGACGCCATCTGGTAGCCCGCCTGGAGGGACTGCTGGAGATTGGTGAAGCGCACCGCCGCCTCGGTCATGTCGAGGTCCTGGATCTGCGAGCGGAGCGACTGGTCCTGCACGTTGAGGTCCTCTTCACGGGTCGTGGCCCCAGCGACGCGCTGGCTCCGGACCCCGACGTCTGCCCGGGCCTCGATGGCTCGCGACAGGTCGTCGTCGAGACGCTCCGTGGCAAAGGTGATGCCACGCTCGTCGTTGGTGAGAAGGGCATCGCGCAGCGCAATCAAGTGGCTGAAGACGCTGTCCACGGCAACCGTTGCGCGGTCCTCCCCCACCAGCGTTGCGCTGGTGGTGGTTCCGAGGATCCCGAGGTCGTAGGCGGCCGAGGAGTCGTTGAGGTCGGTGACCGCGGTGGTCGTGCCGACCGTGCTGTCGGTGAGGGCGATCCCGTTCCCGCTCGAGGCGAGGCCGGCCGTGAACTCGGCGGGCAGGAGGCCGGCCGCGGCCGCGGCGGTGTTGATCCGGTCGAGGACGTCTTGGACGGTCGAGGCCCCGTCGATGTCGACGTCGAAGCTCCGTCCGTCCTTCACCGTCACCCGGAAGTCGGTGTTGAGGTTCGGGTCGGGCAATCCGGTGAGCGGATCGTTCTTGCCGCTGACCTGGCTGACCCCTTGGCCGTTGTTGAAGTCGGCGAGGAGGGTCGTCCCGTGCAGCGACCGGATCCCGAGTTGGGAAGCGGTCGTGCCGCCGGAGAGCTCCTCGATCGACATGGAGCCGCCGGAGAGTTCGTTGTGGATGTTGAGCCGGTCGCCGCTCGGGGCGATCTCGAGCCGCACGCCGATCCCGAGGGCGGCGAAGGCGTTCTGGAGGTCGTGGACCGTGGTGCAGGACGAGAGGTCGACGTCCCGCACCTGGTTGGCGTTCCGCACGCGGAGCGAGCCGAGGGGCAGGGTCAGGCCAGGCAGGGCGCTCAGCGGCGTCAGCTCGGTCAGTTGGGGGTCGACATCCTGGGAACTGGTGCTCACCCCTGCTGGATAGGTCCCGGTCAGGCCGAGGTCGGCGGCGGTAGCCGGGGTCGAAGGGTCGGCGATGGCGATGGTCACGCCGGCCGAAGGGGTGATGGCGAAGCGGCCGCCGTCGGCCGGATCGATGGTCACCGTGGCTCCCGGGTCGGAGGCCTGGATGGCGGTGGTCAGGCGGCTGAGGACGTCGCCCACGGTTTCCGCGTCGCTCAGGTCGACGGTGGTGGCCACCGCATTGACCGTGACGGTGATCGAGCCCGCCGCGATCCCCTGCCCGCGAGCCCCGGCGAGGTCGGCGAGACGGGTGGTGGCCGTCATCGAGGGGTCGAGGTCGTTGAAGCCCTCGACGCGGGCGGAGAGGGCCCCGAAGGCCTGCGGCGCTCCCATGGTGACGGCGAGGTCGCCGCCCAGGCCGAGGTCGGTGAGCATGCCGTCGCCGGCCCCGACGTAGCGGTAGGCCCCGTTCAAGGACTGGATGGGAGGCGTCGCATGGGCGTCGCCGCCGAAGTAGTAGATCCCCCGCTGCGAGCGGTTGGCGATGTCGACCGCGGAACGGAGCATGGCGTCGATGACCTGGGCCTGGTTGGCCCGGGTCGATGCGTCGCTCCCCACCCCGATCTGGGAGAGGCCGATCGACTTCGCCTCCTGCATGAGGTCGGTGAAGTCGCTCAACGCCGAGTCCATGGCGTTGACCAGGCTGTCCGCCTGGGCCAGGTTCTTGAGCCGCTGGTCGCGGCGCTCGAGCTGGTCGTCGAGCACGCTGACCGCCGCCGTCCCGATCACGTCGTCGCTCGGCCGGTTGAGCCGCTTGCCCGATCCGAGCTGGATCTGGAGGGCGAGGAGCGAGCGCTGCGTGGTGCCGATCGAGCCGACGGCAAGCCGCGAGGCGAGCAGCGTGGGGACGCGAGCGAGGTTGCCGGGGATGGAGGTCATGGCAGGCCTGGGTGCAACGGTTGGCAAGCCGCATGCCCGACGCGCCGAGCCCATCGCCGTCGTTCAGGACGGCCAGGTTCCGGCCGCCGGCGCAGCAACTACGCGATACTGAGCAAGACTTGCATGGTCTCGTCGATCGTGCTGATGAAGCGGGCCGCGGCCTGGAATTGCCGCTGGTAGGAGAGGAGGTCGATCGACTCCTCGTCGAGGCTGACGCCGCTCGTGGCCTGCTCCTGGGACTCGAGGTTCTCGCGGACCAGGTTCGAGCTGTCCGCGGCATCGAGGGCGGCCGAGGTCCGGACCGCGGTGGCGGTCACCGAAGCCTGCCAGAATCCGCGAAGGCTGCGGCCGCCGAGCCCCTCGATCGACTGGTCCTGCAGGGCGACGATGGCCATGGCGGTGGCGTTCGTCCCGGGGACGTGGTCGGCGCTCGTCGCGAGGAGTTCGGGGTTCTCGAGGAGGTCCGCGCTGACCGCGATGTCGTTGGCGTCCTTCCCGTTGAAGAAGGAGTTCACCCCGAGGGCGGCGAGGACGCCGCTCGAGTCGTCGGAGAAGCTCAGTTCGTAGCCCGCGGCCGCGGTCAGCTGCAGCTTGCCGTCCGCCGTGGCCACGGCCGTCACGTTCGAGAGCCCCGCCGCGTTGATCGCCGTCACCACGTCGTTCAGGCTCATGGTGTCCGGGTCGATCAGGATCTGGGCCGCCTGCCGCAGGTCGTTCGAGGAGTTGGTCACGCTCAACCGGAAGGAGCCGTTCCGCACGTCGAAGGGGAGCTCGGTGGCGTCGGCGTTGAGGGCCGTGGTGGCGTTGGCGATGTGGGTGGTGCCGGTCACCGATTCCCAGCCGGACTTGCCCTGCCCTTGCGAGTGGAGGCGATTCACCTGGTAGATCAGCTCGTGGGCGAAGGTGTCGAGGGTGTCGATGGCCGGATCGACCGTCTCGTCGCGCTGGCGGAGAAGGGCTCCGATCGTGCCGTCCTGCGGCAAGAGGATGCTGCCGTCGGCCGAGATGCGGACGTCGACCACGGTGGCGTTATTGTCAATCCGGGTCCGCAGCTCGATCCCGCGGCTCTGGGCCCCGATGACGACCGGCAGCGAGCCGACCAGGACGTCGACCGAGCCGTTGGTCTGCTCGACCGTCGAGACGTCGATGATCGCGCTCAGGTCGTTGATGAGCTGGTCGCGGGCGTCGCGGAGGCCGTTGGCCTGGCCCGACCCCTGCTCGGTCTGGATGATCTGGCCGTTGATGGTGGCGATCTGGTCGAGCAGGCCGTCGGCCTTCTCGATCGCCGCCCCGAGGGCGTCGTCCACCTCGTCGCGGACCCGGGTGTAGTCGCCGCGCAGCCCCTGGACGCGGTCGGCGAGACCGGCTCCCTGCCGCAGGACGACCGATCGGACAGCGTCGTCGTTCGGGTTGTTGGCCAGCTCGCTGAAGCTGTTGAAGAAGGTCGAGAGGAGCGTGGAGAGGTCGTTGTCGCTCAGTTCGTTCTGGAGCGACTCGATGGTGGAGAGGAAGCGGGCATCGATCTGGGCTCCGGCCTCGCGCGAGAGGGCGGTCCGGACCCGCGACTGGAGGGCGGTGTCGACCACCCGGGTGATGCTCTGGAGCATCACGCCCGTCCCGAGGAAGGAGTCGGGCCCGATGCGGTCGGAGCGGGCGGCGACCAGCGAAGCGACCTGCCGGCGATAGCCGGGTGTCGCCGCGTTGGCCATGTTGTTGCCGGCGAGCTGGATCCCGGCCTGGCTGGTCAGGAGGGCCGAGCGACCGATCTGGAGTGCGCCGTTGAGGCTCATCGTTTCCTCAGCTCTTCAGGTCGACGGTGCGGATGGGCGTGGCCACGGCGAGGCGTCCGGCCCGGCCGTAGGTCTTGGTCGCCCCGAACGCGGCATGGACGGTCTGGAGGATGCCCGAGACGTGCTGGGCGAGCATCTCCGCCGCGTGGCGGACGACGCTCGACTCGCAGCGGCAGGCTTCGATCTCGTCGCGGAGACGAGCGGCGAGGACGAGCAGCCGTTCCCGCTCGCCCTCCGGAGCCTTGGCGGCGATTGCGGTCACCGTGGGCTGGGCCACCGCGGTCCGCTTGGCGAGCGAAGCGGCCACCTCGGTGCGGCGGCGATCGAGGTCGGCGATGCGGGCCGTGGCCTGCCGTTCCTCTTGCAGGACCTCGTCGAGGACCCGCATGTTGGCCGTGCGCACCGCGTCGCGGCGACGGGCCACCAGGGCCCGCAGGGCGACGTATTCGGCGAGCGACTGCTCGAGGAGGTCCCCGAGTTGCCGGCAACCGCTGGCGACGGGATCGGCGAGGCGGCTCATGCCGTCACCTCGAGGCGCCGACGAGCCTCGACCGGGGTCTTCGAGAGAGGCTCACCCGGCTTCCACGTGGGCCGCGGGGCGAGGCCGGCCCGGGCCAGCATCTGCTCCTCGACCCGCGCGGTGAGGTCGAGCTTGCCGCGCTCGATGATCGAGTCGGCCACGTGGGCGTCGAAGATCGGGCCGAGGCGGTCTTCGGCCTGGCTCCGTCCGAAGGGGCCGCCCTTGGCGGTCGACTCGCGGAACTCCGACAGGATGGGCACGATGAAGGCGCTGGCCACGAGCTGCCGGGAGCTCTCGGCGATCTGCTTGCGGACCGGCGCCTCGTCCTTGATCCCGTTCCGGGCCGGGACGTTGCGTCGGGCAGCCATGGCATCGAATCCGGGGATCTCGAACTCGCCGCCGGGGCGCACCCGGTGGGCGGCGGTCGGGTCGCCGAAGCCGGGCAGGGTCGCGGGCCCGTGGGGAGCGTTCGAACGCAGGGCGGTCACTTGCGGACCACCTTTCCCTTGAGGGCGCCCTGCCGATCGAGGGCCTCGACGATCGCCACCTGGGTCTCGAAGGGGACGGCGAGTTGGTTCAGGCTCGCGATCAGGTCGCGGAGCTTCATCGAGGAGCGGTTCTGCTCCCCGGTCGCCAGCCCAGTCCAGGCCACGGTCTCGAGCACCGGGTTCTCCGGCGTCGGCTGCATGGCTGGCGTGATGCTCGTGATGTGCAAGGCGTCGGCGGTGACCGCCGTGGGGCGGAACTCGACGTTCTCATCGATCGTCATCACCTTGGCCCGCATGTCGATGATGACGCGAGCCTCGAGGCGAAGGACGTCGGTGGGCACGGCGAAGGTGAGGAGCTTGCCGAGGAACTCGCTGCGGTGTTCGAGGTCGGGATCGGGGATGCGGACCCGGACGGTCTGGGAGTCCTCGACCCGGGCGGCCTCGGAGAAGCCGGAGAGCTCGAGCTCCTCGTTGATGGCCGAGGCGATGGCCGACGCGGCCGGGTAGCCCACGTACTGGGCGTTCAGGACGAGGGCCACCGTGTTGCCTTCGAAGGGCGACTTGATGACGTCCCGCACCATGCGGGCCCCGCCACGGATGACGCCCCCGGTGGTGATCTCGCCGACCTCGATCGGGGAGCCGTCGGCCAAGGCGTAGGGCACCCATTGGGAACGGTCGGCGGGCACGACTTCGGTGACCAGGTGGGTCGAGACGAGGGTCCCGCCCTTCAGGCTCTTGGCGTTCCCGAGGACGGAGACGCGGGCATCGATCTTGTCGCCGATGCGGGCCCCGCCGTAGGGGATCTCGACGGTGACGAAGACGATGGCCACGGACTTCGTCTTGAGCTGGTCCTGGCGGGTGCTCGAGATGTTGCCCAAGGTCTTGAGGAGCTGGGCGTAGGGCTGCCCGGCGATGGTCGAGTCCTTCATCGAGTCGCCGGTCCCGTCGAGGCCGACCACGAGGCCGATCCCGACCAGCTTGTCCCCCTCGAGGCCGCGGATCCGCACGAAGTCTTGAATCTCGGCGGCGCTTGCGGTTCGCGCAAGGATCGCGCCGAGGCAGGCGACCGCGCACAAGGCGACGCGCAGGATCGGGAGGAAGACGGGGCTGACGGACAGCGAGAACCGCGTACGACGCTCAGGCATGAGGGAACCTCCTGTTCCGACCCCCGAGCAAGGCAAACCGCGGGCCGCTCGGGCCGGGAACGAAAAAGCCCCCGCCGTCCGGGGCGGGGGCTTGGGACTTCAGGAGGGACCCGTCGGCTAGTAGTGCAGGTCCTTGATCCGGCCCGCGCTCACCCGGTCGACCGGCATCAGGAACTGGGCGACGCTCTCGGCGATCCGCCGCCCGATCCGCTGGGAGTTCGCCCCGTGGGTCGCCCACCCGGCGCGGATCGCGTCGACGCTGCCGCCGAGGCTGGCTGCCTCGCCGCCACGGTCCTTGAGAAGGGACTCGAAGGTCGCTTGGTCAAGGTCGAAGCGGTGTTCGAAGCCGAAGGTGAAGACGCCCACCGAGAAGGCCCGGAGAGCCGGCTTGGCTCCCGGCTTCCCGGCATGGGCCAAGGGGCCCCCGCCCTCGGGGAGCTTGGCGATCGACTCGGCTTGCCAGATGACCTGCTGGGAGCTCCAGGCCACGCCCTTGTAGAGCGGGTCCTCGCGCCCGGCGTAGGCCAGCTTGCACTCGAGCCAGCCGCAGTCGCCGCCCGGGGCGATCTCGCCGCCCAGGGCCTTGGCGATGATCCGGGCCCCGAGGCCGAGGCCGAGGATCGGGATGGCCCGAGCCTGGGCCAGCTTGAGGAGCTCGCACTCCGGGCCATACCAGGCGGGCGGGCTGGCCAACGTCGCCGCCCCGTCGGTGAGGACGATGGCGCTCACGTCGTCGAGGTCGACCGGCAAGGCCTCGCCTGCGGCGACGCGGATCGTCGCCAGGCGATGCCCGTATTCGCGGAGCGTCGAACCCACGATCCCTGCCCCACCGGGCTTGGGCGTGTGCTCGAGCAAGAGGGTCGGCATAGGAGTCCTTTCCGTATGGCCTTCAGGTCAGCCGAGGGATCCGGTCAGCCGCGCGGGCCGGCGTTGCGGACCTCGGGGGTGATCTTGAACTTGCCGTCGTTGTCGCGGAACTTGGCGGCGAGTTCCTTGGCCTTGGCGTCGTAGGCGGCCTTGTCCTTCCACGTGTTGCGCGGATCGAGGACCTCGGACGGAACGCCCTGCACCTCGGTCGGCATGTGCAGGCCGAAGATGGGGTGTTGGACGAACTTCGCGTTGCGGAGCGATCCGTTCAGGATGCTGGTGACGAAGGCCCGGGTCCAGGCCAGCTTGAAGCGGTTGCCCACGCCGTAGCCGCCGCCGGTCCAGCCGGTGTTCAGGAGCCACACGTCGGTGCCGTGGGTGCGGATCTTGGCGGCCAACTGCTCGGCATAGACCATCGGGGGCCGCGGCAGGAAGACGCCGCCGAAGCAGGCCGAGAAGTTCGGCTGCGGCTCGGTCACGCCCGCCTCGGTGCCGGCCAGCTTCGAGGTGTAGCCATTGATGAAGTAGTACATGGCCTGCTCCGGCGTCAGCTTGGACACCGGCGGCAGCACGCCGTAGGCGTCGGCCGAGAGGAAGACCACGTTCTTGGGGTGGCCGCCCATCGAGGGGATGACCGCGTCGGGCACGTAGTGCACCGGGTAGGTGACGCGGGTGTTCTCCGTCTTGGCGGCCGAGTCGTAGTTCGGGACACGGGTCGTGTCGTCGACGATCACGTTCTCGAGGACGCTGCCGAAACGGATGGCGTTCCAGATCTGCGGCTCGCCCTCCTTCGAGAGCTTGATGCACTTGGCGTAGCAGCCGCCCTCGATGTTGAAGACGCCCTGGTCGCTCCAGCCGTGCTCGTCGTCGCCGATCAGACGCCGCTCGGGGTCGGCGGAGAGGGTGGTCTTGCCGGTGCCGGACAGGCCGAAGAAAAGGGCCACGTTGGTCGGGTCCTTCTTGTCGACGTTGGCCGAGCAGTGCATGGGGAAGACGCCCATGTCCGGCAGGTCGTAGTTCATCGCGTAGAAGATCGACTTCTTCATCTCGCCCGCGTAGCGGGTGCCGAAGATGAGGACCATCCGCCGCTCCAGCGACTGGGCGATGCAGATCCCGCTCTTGATGCCGTACTCGGCGGGGTTCTCGATCCGCATGGCCCCGCAGTTCACGATGACCCAGTCCGGCTCGAAGGCGCTGAGCTCGCTGGGCTGGGCGTTGATGAAGAGGGTCTTGGCGAAGAGGGAGTGCCAGGCCTCCTCGGTGATGACCGAGACCTTCAGGCGGTACTTGGGGTCGGCCCCGGCGTAGCCGTCGAAGCGGTAGAGCTCCTTGCGGCTCGAGAGGTATTTCTTGGCCAGGGCCTCGAGCTTGTCGAAGGCCGCCGGGGTCACCGGCTGGTTGACCTTGCCCCAGTCGATGTTGCCGTGGATGCCGGGGGTGTCTTCCAGGAACTTGTCGTTGGGGCTGCGGCCGGTGCGGTCGCCGGTGTCGCAGTTGAGGGCCCCGTTGGTGGCGAAACGGCCCTCGCCGCGGCGGAGCGCGTGCTCAACGAGGACGGGGACGGCCAGATTCGAATGGACGGTGCCGGGCAGGAACTCGGCGACGCGGGAACGGACAGCGGTAGCCATGGGGAGTGCCTTCAGTTGGGTTTTCGCCAGCGGAATCGCAGCGAAAAGGAAGAGTGTATCAATCGGCCCGGAGCGCTTCCCGGCACGATTGACCGCCCCCCCTCCAACGCGGTATTCTCCACCTTTCGTCGCGGGTTGGCACCACCCAACGGTGGCTCCAGCCACGCCCCTGACGGTGACCGTAGCTCAGTTGGTAGAGCGCCGGGTTGTGGTCCCGGTTGTCGCGGGTTCGATCCCCGTCGGTCACCCTTATCTGTACTGCGCAGGACGGTTTCCCGACGGGGATCGAACCCTCGCGCAGCGACTCAGTCCAGCTTCGATCCCCGTCGGTCACCCTTGTTTCGACTGCGCAGGCGAGTTCCCCGACGGGGATCGAACCCTCGCGCAGCGACTTCGGCCAGCTTCGATCCCCGTCGGTCACCCTTGTCTCTCATCGCTGCCCGGGCCAGACCGCCGATCGCCGCATGCAGCTCGCCGCCGTCCAATGCGACATCGCCTGGCAGGATCCCTCGGCCAGCCGCCGCGGGATCGAAGCCCTCCTGGACGGAGCGTCGGTCGCTCCCGGGGGAATCGCGCTGTTGCCCGAGCTTGGCGACGTCGGCTTCACCATCGACCTCGACGCAGTGACCCCGTCCGATGCCCCGGCGTGGGCGAGTGCCCAGGCCCGGCGGCGGCAGATCCACCTCGCCTTCGGGTATCCCCGTCGGGCCAACGACGGCTTCGGGCGCAACGAACTCGCCATCGCCCGACCTGACGGGACGGTGGCCCCCGCCTACGCCAAGGTCCATCCCTTCAGCGTCGGCCGCGAGACCGAGGCGTATCGCGGCGGAACGGGCCTTGTCCTGGTCCAAGCGGGCGCGTTCACCGCGTGCCCCATCGTCTGTTACGACCTGCGCTTCCCGGAGTTGTGGCGACTCGCGGCGCTGGCTGGGGCGGACCTCTTCCTGATCGGGGCGTCGTGGCCAGCGGCTCGCCAGCATCACTGGCGTTCGCTCCTCATCGCCCGGGCCATCGAGAACCAGGCCTTCGTCGTGGCATCGAACCGCGTGGGCAACGACCCGAACCTCCGCTACGCCGGCGGCTCGATGATCATCAGCCCGACCGGCGAGGTCCTCGCCGAGGCCGGCGACGCGCCGACCGTCCTTGTCGCGGATTGCGACCACGCAACGGTCCGCGCGTGGCGCGAGAAGTTCCCGGCGTTACGGGACGTGCACCGTTCGCTTCTCGGTGAGATCCCGCTCGAGCGGGCCTGAACCTCGAAAGCGATGCGGGAGCCGATGAGTTCTCGGCGCATGCGGCGCAGGCTGCACCGTGGAGAGCGGCGACCCGCGCGGCGATGCGTTGACGCGTGAGGCGCGACCACTACACTGCGAGTCGCAGGACGCAGAGCGCCGTCGCGCGTACAGCAGGATGCTGCGTGACGGCTCGCTTCCGCAGGAGGCGGAGCATGTCGACGGATCTGGAGCTGGATCCAACGCATGGTCTCGCGACGCGAGATGGCACGACGGGCGGCACCGACACGTCTTCGGGACCGAGGGAAGAGATGCGCGACGCGAGTTGGCGATCGTTCGGTGAGCGGCGCGGAAGCGACGCGACGTCGTCTTCCGCTGGCGCCACGCCGCGGCTTCCGCTCGATCGCACGCTGCACACGCGACTGCGCCGCGAGTTCTTCGCCCGGGGCCACGAACTCGCTGCCCGCTACGGCGTGACGGCCGACGATCTCCTTGCCCACCTCGAGCGGGCCAACCTCGCCGGCACCGCCGGCCCGGCTCGGGCCCTGAGCTTCATCGACGACATCATCGCGGCCTGCGCCTGCGTGCGCGGCCATCCGCGGGCGTGGCACGACGCGTGGTCGAAGCACGAGGCCGTGCTGCTGCGTGCCGCCCGCAGCCGACTCGACGAGACGGCGGCCGTGGTGTTCACGCGGCGCTACTGGATCGACCTCCACGCCGCGACGCTCGATCCGCTTGCCCCGCGCTTCGGCGACGACCTCCCCGCCCTGCCCTCGGTCGCCGAGTACGTGGGCGTGCGTCCGCTTCGGATCTGGCTCACCGATCGCCTGCTCGGTCGGATCGAGAACGATGCTCGACGCCAAGCGACGCGCATCGCGATATCGGGCGGCGATGCGCCGCGGAGCGTCCGAGTCGAGGCCGGCCACCTTGGTGGCCGCACTGGGCGTCTTGGGCCAGCCCTTGCCCCAGGCTTTGAGCGGCGGCTCCGTTTGGTCGATTGAAGCCGGTCGGGAAGGCGGGCGATTCCGCCCAGATGGCTTGACAGGCAGCGGGAAGCCCGTAGGCTACTTCGCTCGCCCTCCGGCCTCGGCCGGCGGCCGGACAGCACAACCTCGCTGCCCTCGGGCAGGTCCTGCGGCAACTTAGCTCAGTTGGTAGAGCACCGCATTGAAAATGCGGGTGTCCGCGGTTCAAGTCCGCGAGTTGCCATCCGGAAACGCCCCGGCCGAAACGCCGGGGCGTTTTCATGTCCGCGTCGTGGGCGAGCGGAGGCCGGAACAAGGCGACGCGGCCCCCACTGCTAGACTCGCCGCCATGGCAGCCGACGCTCCCTCCGTTGGACGAGGCCTTGGCCCACGCCGCACGCCGCGCCCGCTCGGGCGGCCCGCCCTGCCCCTCGTCCTCGCCCTGGCCTTGGCGATCGTGACCGCCGCGGTCGCCGCGGGATTCACCGGCCCGGTGGGCGAGAATCAATTCGGGTCGGCCGCCATGGCTTGGCTACGGAGCGGCTCGAGCGCCCTCCTCTGGCTCGCCATGTCGATCGGCCTCGGCAGCCCGCTGGTGGCATGGCTTGGCCTCGAACGGCGCAGCGAACTCGAACGTCTGGCCCTCGTCGCCGCCCTCGGCATGGCTGCGGGACTCGTCCTCGACGCCGCCCTCGGAAGCCTTGGACTCCTCGTCGCCTTCCGCGGCGGCGGAGCGTGGGTGCTCACCTTCGTCGGCCTCGGGCTCCTCGTCTGGCGCTGGCGGCGCGGCGAGATGCAGCCGCCGGTGGTGCGGGCCCCGTTGGTCGCGATCGCCATCGGCCCCGCCCTCGGCATCCTCCTCGTCGCTGCGGCAAGCGAGCCTGGCTGGCTCTGGGCCAGCGAGTTCGGCGGCTACGACGCCCTTTCCTACCACCTCCAACTGCCGAAGGAATGGCTCGTCCGCGGCGTCTCGCTGACCCTCCCCCACAACGTCTACTCGGGCTTCCCGAGCTACGTCGAGAACGCGTTCCTCCACGTCTTCATCCTCGCCGGCGGCCATGAACCAGGCGGCGTCGCAGCCCAGATGCTCGCGGTCGTCGCCACCCTGGTCGCCGCCCTCAACGTCGCGGCCCTCGGGCGCCGCGTGGGCGGAACGCTCGGCGCCGCCCTCGCCGCGGTCCTCTACCTCGGCACGCCGTGGGTCGTGGTGGTTGGCTCCCTCGCCTACAACGACGGCTTCGTCCCGCTCTTCCTCGCCGCCGGGCTGCTGGTGGCGACCAAGCCACCGGCCTCGGAAGGGAAGGCAAGCCTGGCCTTCGGACTCCTCCTCGCCGCGGCGTGCGGAGCGAAGCTCACCGCGGTCGGCTTCGCGGTCCTCCCCCTCTTCGCGGTCGCTCTCCTCCACGGGCGGGGGCGCGGCGTCCGGATCCTGCTCGGTGCGTCGCTGGTCACCGGTCTCCTCCTCGCCCCCTGGTGGCTGCGGAACCTGCTCCTCACCGGGAACCCGACCTATCCCTTCTTCGCCGGCGTGTTCCCCGTCGAGGCTGGCTGGCCGTGGTCGGCCGAGCAAGCAACGATCTTCGCCAAGGCCCACAGCGCCGACCTTTCCTTCGGCGAACGGCTGGTCCGCCTCGTCGACCTCTTCTTCCGCTTCGGCTTCGGGGCCAACCCGCATCCGGGCGAGCCGTGGGCTCCGCAGTGGTCGCTCCTCCCGATCCTCGGCACCCTGGCCATCGCGGCCGGCACCCTGGCCAGGCCCTCGCGGCCGTGGGCCCTTCTTTGCGGCGTCACGCTCCTCCTCCAACTCGGCTTCTGGCTGGGGGCGACGCATCTCCAGTCGCGGTTTCTCCTACCCGCCGCAGTGCCCCTCGCCGTGGCCTGCGCCGCGCTCACCCGTCGCGTGCCGCGGACGATGGCCCAGAAGGCCCTCACCACCGCCGGACTCGCGTGGAGCCTGGTGACGGTCTGGATCTTCCACGACTTCGGCCATCGCTCGATCGATCCGTCGGGGCGATCGACGTCCGACTCGGCGCTCGCCATCGGGCATCGCGACATCATGACCGGCGAGTTCCTCGCCGCGCTCGACCCGGCCTCGCTCGCGAGCGACACCGAGCGGCAAGCCCTCCTCGCCGCCCGCCGCCAGTCGCTCGTCTACCTCCTCAACTTCGAGCTGCCGAAGGACGACCTGCTCGTTCTCGTCGGCGACGCGACCCCCTTCTGGTACCGCCGGCTCCTCCCCTACTCGACGGTCTTCGATCGCGGGATCCTCGACCAGGTGGCCATGGCCGACCCCGAGCATCCCGAGGCATGGGGGCGGGCCTTGGCCGATGCCGGCGTCCGCTTCGTGGTCATCAACGAGCCCATGCTCAAGCGTTGGCACGAGAGCGGCTGGCTCAACCCGGCGATCACCGCCGAGCGGTTAGGCCGCTTCGCCCAGTCTTCCGGGCGCATGGTCGTCGTCTCCCCCGGCGTGGCCCTGATCGACCTCCGGCCGCCGGCACCGCCGCCGGCCGGCACGACGCCCCCGCCTAGCGGAGGATGATCCGGAGGACGAGGACGACGAGGATCAGGTCGCCGAGGAGGAGGCCGCCGATCAGCCACATCAGGAAGCGATTCCGCTTCCGGGCCTCCTCGACCTGCACGGCGAGGCTTTCCTCGCGGATCGACGGCGCATCGCTCGTCGCGGCCGGGCGCGGCAGGGACGTCGGGCCGGGGGCGGGCGCCGCCTTGGCCACGGCCACCGGCAGCGGACCGGGAGCCCCGTCGCGCAGCTCCTCATCGGTGGCAAAGGCGCTCAGCCGGGAGGGCGTGGTGTTGACCAGTCCAAGGGCATCGCGATCGGTCGGCGCCACGAAGCTCGCTCCGCAGCCTCGGCAGCGCTCCTCGCCGCGCGTGGCCGAGCCGCCGCAGGCGTGGCAGACTCCGAAGAGATGGGCGACGCCAGGCGTCTTGATCGCCCGCATCCAGAATTGACCGGTGGTCGGTCCGCGCAGGACGGCATCGCGGGTCAGTTCGCCGCGGGCGACCAGCGTGGACAGGACGTCGAAGGCGAGGCCGGGGTAGTGCGGACGGGTCGCATCGCGGATGTACCACGGGCCCATGTGGCCGCGGGTGACCTCGCGGCTCAGGGCGTCGAGGAAGGCGAGGCAACTCCGGCAGCGCGGCGTCCCGGTCGCCCCCGCTGCGGGATCGACCGGCTCCCCGCAGTAGGGACAGAGTTCGGGGAGTTGGTCGTCGGCTGGCGGCACGGTCGGTGGGCGCTCGAGGGACAGGGCCGGCGGAGCGGCCCGTTTGACAGAGGAGGTTCGCGGCTATCTTCTTCGCAGCATGCGCCGCGCCGGCTTCACGCTCCTTCGCTCCGGTCGACCAGCCATCGTAACGGCTCGGCCTCCCCTTGCCTTCCTCGTCGTCGCCGCCTTCGGGGCGAGCCAGCTCGGAGGCTGCGAGACGCCGCCCACGCAGGGGCCGCGCGGGCCGTCGGCGAACCAAGCGGCGGCCCGCGGCGACAGCCGTCCGAGCGGAACGGGAGAGAACGCAACCGTCCCCGCCCATCCCGTCGCGGCCTGGCGCGACCACACCTGGACCCTCGAGGAACTGCAGCCCTCCCTGGTCGAGATCGCCGGGGCCACCGTCCTGCGCGACGCCTTCCTCGACTTCCGCATCGCCCAGGCCTTGAAGGAACAAGGGATCGTCATCGACGCCGCGGCGATCGATCGCGAGCGGGCCCTCCTCGTCGCCTCCCTCGACCCGAACCCCAACATCGCCGAGCGGCTGCTCGGGGAGATCCGCGTCCGCCAAGGGCTCGGCCCGGTGCGCTTCGAAGCCCTGCTCCGCCGGAACGCGGGCCTGCGGGCCCTGGTCCAGCCCGACGTGCGGATCACCCCCGAGGCCCTGGCTCGACAGCACGAGGCAATGCACGGGGCGACCCGCGTGGTGCGGGTGATCAGCGTCACGTCCCTCGCCGAGGCCGACCACATCAAGCGCGACCTCGACGGCGGCGCCAACTTCATCGAGATCGCCACCAAGCGGTCGAACGACGCGAGCGCCGCCCGCGGCGGGCTCCTGGCCCCCATGGCCCGCACCGATCCCAGTTGGCCGGAGAGCTTCCGCCAGCTCGTCTTTGCCTTGGGGCCGAACGAGGTCTCGGTCCCCACGCTCGTCGACCAGCAGTACCTGATCGTCCAACTGGTCGAGGAACGCCCCGGCGACGGATCGACCTTGGCCGGAGAGCGGAGCGACGTCGAACGGGCCCTGCGGCTGGCCCAGGAGCGCGTCCTCATGGAGGAGCGGGCCAGGGCCTACCTCGCCGAGGCCAAGCCAGTCATCTACGACAGCAGCTTCGACCACGCTTGGCGCCAGTCCGCGCCGTGAGCGAGGCGGGCCGGCCCTAGGTCCGCATCGACCCGAGGCGACCGATCGCCACCGGGACGAGGATCGCCGCCGGCAGGAAGACCGCGACCGCCGGTGCCAGCCCTGGGATGTCGACCGTCATGGCCACGAAGGAACCGAGCGTGGCCGGCACCGCGAAGGCGGCGCAGAGGATCGACTGCTGGAGCATGTTGCCCGGCACGCGAAGCAGGAAGAAGGGCAGCGACGCGGCGAGGACGAGGAGGTTCACCGCGATGCCGCCGAGCCGCAGGTAGGTCAAGCGGCTGAGGAGGGCCGGATCGACGCCGCCTTCCTCGCGCATCTCGCGGATCTGCCGCAGGGAGAGCATCTGGGCGTACTGCTCGTAGCGGCGGATGGTCAGGGCCCGCGGCGAAAGATCGGTGGCCAGGAAGCGGATCGGCTTGGCGTCCTCGATGCCGGCGGCGACGTCGGCGATCTTGGCCTCGCCGATCGGGGCAATGCGACGCTCGTAGCGCTTCCCGCCCTCGAGGTCGTAGCCGCCCGACTCGCCGTTCCAGCGGGCGTGCTCGGCCTCGACGCGGGCCACCTGCACGCCCTTCCCGTCCCGTTCGACGAGGAGGACGCCGTTCAATTCGCCGAGCTTCGGTTCGAGCCACGTCGCTCGCAGCAACTGGCCCTTGCCATCGCGGGTCAGGGCCACGGGAAAGCCTTCCAGTCCGCCCTTCAGGATGTCGTCGTGGGTGCGGATCAGGAGCGGAGCGAGCCGCGGCAGCATGATCTCCTGGTTCAGGAGTTGGAGGACGTTGAGCCCGGTGGCCACCGCGATGAGGACGAGGGCCACCCGCACCAGGCTCACTCCCGCCGACATGATCGCCACCAGTTCGCGGCTCCGGACCATCTGGGCCAGGGTGAAGCCGGCGGCGCCGACCGAGACGAGCCCCAGCATGTAGGCGTAGAACTGGAAGACGCGCGGCCCGTGGTAGTCGAAGATCGCCCGGGCCAATTGGTACCAGAAGCCCCAACCGGCGCCGCCCGCCTCGCGGGCCGCCTTGGTGTACTCCTCGAGCTGCAGGATGATGTCGATCGAGACCGCGAAGACGAAGAGGAGCGCGAACAGGATGACGAAGTTCGCGAAGAAGCGGGCAGCGATGAAGCGGTCGAGGATGGTCATCGGGAGCTGCCGAGGGAAGGCTAGTGGCGGGAGAGCTTCCACCAGCCGGCGATGCAGACGACGAGGAGGAGGGCGTTGCCGGAGTAGGCCACCAGGAAACCCCACACGTTGACGTCGCGGCGGAGCATCTGCTCGCCGCCGGAGATGAGGAGGACGTCGACGATGGCCGGCACGAAGGCGAGGAGGTAGACCACCAGGGTCGAGCGGTGGCGGAGGCCGATGGCGAAGATCGAGGCAGCGAGGAGCATCAGCAGGGCCGTCATGGCCTGCGACGAGCGCTGCACGATGCGGGCCACCACTTCGTTTCGGTAGTACTGGGTGCGACCGGCCAACTCCTTGGCGTAGGCGTCGATCAAGGCCCGCACCGATTCCGAAGGTCCGGCCTTGAAGGACGCGATGACTGCGTCGGCCTCGCGGAGGAGTTCGGCGTTGCTGCGAGCGGAACGGCTCTCGACGTCGCCGCCGAGGGCGAGGTCGGCGACTCGCACCGGCCGCACGGTCCCCTTCCCGTCCGGCGCGGTGCGGACATCGCGCACCACGCCCTCCTCGACCAGGAGGTCGAAGCGCGGCGGACTGCCGTCCCGCGACTCGGCGAGGCTGATCTCGACGGCTGGCGCGGTGACCTCGGTGCGGAGCTTGGCCGGATCGGGGCTGGTGCCGAGGTACTGCCGGAGGACCACGCCGCCCTTCGAGCCGCCCACGGCCTTGGCCCCTTCGAGGCGTTCCGCTTCAATCGTCCACAGCGTCTTCTCCGCGGAGCCGCTGGCGAGGAGCGGCACCGGGCGGCGGGCGGCGATGTCGGCGGCGAGGCGGGCCCAGGCGTCGGCGGCGGCCAGCGAGTCGAGGAGCTTCTCGCGGCGGGCCACCATGGGAGGGAATTGCTCCATCGAGTCGCGGAAGCGAAGGAGCTCGAGGAAGGACATCCCCTTCGGCCCCTGCTCGATGGCTTGCCCGAAGTCGACGGCCTCCGGGCGCACGATGTGCGAGCCGGCGATGGCCCGGTCGCCGCGGTTGAAGATGGTCGCGTCCTGCAGGGCGACCTTGAGCACCGCGTTGTCGCGGACCCGATGCAGGTCGACCGTCGCGTACTGGGCAGTGAACTCGCGCCGCGGCAGGCCGTCCTCGCCGAGCTCCATGGCCGCCACGCCGACCAGGACGAGCCGCTGCGTGGCCCCGGTCTCGGGCGGCGGCGGGACTTGGTGGGCCTCGTCGGCGTAGATCTCGGTCTTGTCGATGCGGAAGGCCTCGCCGCGCTCGACTTGGGCCACGAAGACCCGCGTCGCGTCGTTGGCGACCAGCGTCTTCAGGGCTCGCCAGAAGGTCGGGGCCCCCCAGTCGACGATGACCACCATGACCACCGTGAGGAGCACCCCCATGCCGAGGGCCGGCAGCAGGATGCGGCGGTATGGGATGCCGCTCACCGCCATGGCCAGGACTTCGTTCTCCGAGCTCATGCGGTGGTAGACGATGACCCCCGCGAAGGCCGCGGCGAAGGGAAGCGCGAACTGCATCATGGGGACGGTGGCGTAGGCCATCCACCGCATCAGGTCGCTCGGGCCGAGCAGGTTCTCCGAGAGCGGCTTGATGGCCGCGCCGAACGCGATCACCGTCACCAGCACCGAGGCGGTGACGAGGAGGACCTTGGCGAGGTCAAGCAGCGTGGCGCGGAAGAGGATCCCGAACATCGGCTACCGCATCCTCGCCGGGTGGGGCGCTGCTGGCAAATCGGCTCGCCTCAGCGCAGCCCGTACTCCTTGAGCTTTCGGTAGAGCGTCCGCTCCCCGATCCCCAAGAGCTGGGCCGCTTGTTCGCGATTGCCGCCAGTCATGGCCAAGGTCTGGCGGATCGCTTCCTTCTCCAGCTTGTCGATGCCGACGCCGGCCAGGCTCCCGATCGCCGGGCTCTCGTCGTGGTCGCTCGAGCGGATCTCCTCCGGCACGTCCCGCACGTCGATCTCCGGGCCCTGGGCCACGATGGTCATGCGGTGGACGACGTTGAGGAGCTCGCGCACGTTGCCCGGCCAGGGGTAGCTGACCAGGCGGAGCATCGCCGGCTGCGAGACGGCGAGGCGGTCGCGGCCGAGATCCGCCGCGTACTTCCCGATCGCGTGGTGGACGAGGAGCGGGATGTCCTCGCGGCGCTCGCGAAGCGGCGGGACGTGGATCTCGGCCCCCTTCACCCGGAAGTAGAGGTCCTCGCGGAACTGGCCGGCGGCGACCATGGCCTTCAGGTCGCGGTTGGTGGCGCTCACGAAGCGGACGTCGACCTTGCGCGGGTCGTTGGCCCCGAGGCGGACCACGTCCCCGGTCTCGAGGACGCGGAGCAGCTTGGGCTGCATGGTGAGCGGCATGTCCCCGATCTCGTCGAGGAAGATGGTGCCCTTGTCGGCGTACTCGAAGACGCCCTCCCGGTCGCGGTCGGCGCCGGTGAAGGCCCCGCGGACGTGGCCGAAGAGCTGGTCCTCGAGGAGGGACTCGCTCTGCCCGGCCGCGTTGAAGGTCACATACCGCCGCTGGGAGCGCCGCGAGAGCTTGTGGATGGCGGCGGCCACCAGTTCCTTGCCCGTGCCGCTCTCGCCGCTCACGAGGACGGGGATCGTGCTGGGTGCCACCTGGCGGATGAGGTGCACCACCTGCCGGATCGCCGGGGACTCGCCGATGATCCCCTCGAAGCCGTAGGCAGCGTCGAGCTGGCCGCGGAGCGAGCGGTTCTGGGCCCGCAGCCGCACCGTCTCGGCGGCCCGGTGCACCAGGTTCCGGAAGACCACGAGGTCGAGCGGCTTCTCGATGAAGTCGTAGGCCCCGCCCTGGAGCGCCGCCTTGGCGGTCGGCACGTCGCCATGGGCGGTGACCATGATGGTCTCGGCGTCGGGCTGCGATTCCTTGGCCAGCTTGAGGACCTCAAGCCCCGCCGTCTCGTGCTCCATGACCAGGTCGGTCACGATCACGTCGAACGAGCCGTGCCGCAGTTCGTCCTTGGCGGCCCCGAGGGAGTGGACGATGGTGCAGACGTGGCCCGGCTTCCGCAGGGCATCGGCCATCACCTCGGCATGCTCGTGCTCGTCGTCGACGATCAGGACCTGGGCCCCGGGGAGGGCCGCCGCGATGCCGCGGTCGCCGCCCCGAACGGTGCCCTCTCCAGTCGCCGATCCCGCCTCGTTCGCTCGCTGGTCGGTCATGGGCGGCGATTGTAGCCCGGTCGGTTAGCGGCTATCCGTGCCGGTCGGCACGCTGATCCGTGAGGACTCGAGGTCCCGCGACGCCCCGCGCAGCTCGCTCTCGTTGAGGACCACATCCGCGTCGCCGTCGCCATCGAGGTCGACCACGCGGTCGCCAGCGATGCCGGGCAGGACGTCGCGGTCGACGAAGTCGAGGACGCCGAAGCCGCCGAACTCGCTCACGTAGGCCGCCGCACCACCCACCCGTTGCGGGAAGAGGTAGCGAACGGGCCCCTCGATTTGCACCGAGCCGGTCGGGGTGAGGAGACCGTTCTCGACCAGGAAGACGTCGATCCCGTGGTCATGCCAGACCCAGAGGTGCCCGTCGAGGCTCTCGACGCCGTAGATTTCGCCGCCCAGGCGCGGGGCCCAGGTGATCTCGGGAGGCGGCGCGGGGTTGGGCTCGGCGGGCTTCGTGCCTGCCGGCACCGCCACCCCGCCGGCCGGCTTCACGCTGATCGAGCGTGCGTCCTTCGAGACGGCGGCGCTCCCCCAGCGGCCGGCGGCCTTGGGACGACGACCATCCTCGTCCGGCACCGGCTCGTCGACCAGGATGACCTCGTCGCCAATGGTGTAGATCCAGCTTCCCTCGACCCCGCCAGCGAGGATGCGGCGGCGGTCGGTGGTGGCGTGGGTGAGGCAGCTCGGCTCGCGGCGAGCCTCGTAGAAGGTGTCGCCCGGCTGGTCGGCCTCGGCCCGCCAACGGTAAAGGGCCCGGCCGAAGCTTCCCACCACCGCGAAGTGGTTGTCGGTCACGAGGTCGATGTCCCGCGCCCCCTTCACCGGCACGTAGATCGGTTCGCCGAGCTTGGGCCCGGATTCGGAGGTGGAGATGGGGAAGACGAGGACCGACTCGTCGTTGACCGCAAAGAGGTGGCCGCCCAGGATTCGCACCCGTCGGGCGATGCCGCGCACGGCGCGGGCGTCGATCTCGCGCACGTCGGGGCCCATGAGCCCGACCTGGGCCCCTTCGGCCCCTTGCAGGATGAAGAGGAACCCGCCGCCGGCGAGGCCGATGCGGGCGGCCTCGGTCTCCGGAATCGGGGCCAGCCAACTGGCGGCGCCGACGAAGCTGCCGTCGTCGACGCGATAGACGCGACGGCCGGCCGGGGCGACCAGCCCTTCGGTCGATTGGACGACCGGGCCCACCACACCGCGGGCCTTGGCCACGGCCGCCAGGCGCGGCGTGGGCGTGATCGGTCCCTTCGACTCGGCCTTGGCCCGGGCCTTGGCCTCCTCGGGCGTCAGCATCGACGCAGGCGGCGAGACCTCGGACCAGAGGACGAGGCCACCGTCGCCGCCGATCCAGACCTGGTCGCCGACGATCGAGAGCGTCTCCGGGGCGAAGCCGATCTCGTTCCAACGCCGAATCTGGGTGACCTTGGGCGCCGCCGGATCGGCCAGCGAGACCTCGACCACCGCGGTGCCCTCGAGGAGGGCGTAGAAGCGATCGCCCCGCTCGGTCGGCAGCAGCTCGGTGATCGGCCCCGTGGTGCCGAAGGGCAGGAGCTCGACATTGCCGAGGACGGTGCCCGTCTCCGGCGAGATGACCAAGAGGTCGTTGGCGAAGGTCGCGTACCAGTGCCCGTTCAGGAGGAGGCTCCGGTGGTGCGTCCCGCCGACCCGGTGACGGATGACGAGGACGGGGGGCGGCTTCACCGCCGCCGCCTCCTTGGCCTTCTTGTCCGCGTAGGTCGACTCCGTCTCGCAGCCATGGGCGAGGGCGAGGACGAGCGAGGCGGCGAGGAGGCCGCCGACCAGACGGAGACGACGCGACAGGTGCTGCACGGGGATGGACGCGACCAAGGGGAAGGGGCCGACCCCGGCCACGCTGGCGGGTCGACGGCGAGCGGACGATACCATCCGCGGCAATGGCCCCGAACGACATTCCGGGCAACTCGGTCCGTCCAGGCGATGCGAGCCGGGGCGGCGACCGCCTGGCCCAGCTCCTTCGCCTCGTCGAGCTCGAACCGACCGACGCCTTTTGCCTCTACGGCGTGGCCCAGGAGTACGCCCGCCGCGGCCAGCACGCCGAGGCCGTGGCGTGGTACGACCGCTGCCTCGCCGCCGATCCGAACTATTGCTACGCCTACTACCACCAGGCGAAGGCGTTCGAGGAGGCGGACCGCATCGACGATGCGGTGGCCGCCCTGAAGGCCGGCCTGGCCCGCGCCACGTCGGTCGGCGATCGGCAGGCGCAGAACGAGATCGCCGCCTATCTCGACCAGTTGACATGAGGGATCTCCCGACATGAGCCCAGCACCGCGATCACCGCGCCGCTCGCGTGCGGCCAGCCGCGTCACCGCCCTCGACAGCCTGGAGCGCGATCCGAGCTTGGTCCGCGTGGCCATCGACGGCGAGTCGGTCGGCACCATGCTGCGGGCCGCCGTCGAGTCGATGAAGCTCCGCGTGGACGGCCCGGTCTCCCCCGCTCTGGCCGCCAAGATCCGCTGGGCGATCGATGTCGCGGCGGCCCGCACCCGCGCCCTTCGCATGCTCGCGTCGCAAGACCGCTCCGCCCAGCGGCTCGTCGACCTCCTCGTCGCCCGCGGAGTCAGCCCGCCGGTGGCCGAGGAGGCGGTGCGGGGGCTCCGCGCCGACGGCTGGGTCGACGACGCCCGCTTCGCCGCGCAGAAGGCCCGCACGCTGGTCGAGCGCCGCTTGGCGAGCCACGAACTGGTTGCCGACTCGCTGGCCCGCGAGGGCCTCGAGGCCGACCTCGCCGCATCGACCGCCCGCCGCGTCGCTCCCCGGCGCGACGACCTGGCCCGGGCCGTCGAACTGGCCCGCCGATCCCTTCGCTCGACCGCCAGCACGGCGGTGGCGAAGAAGAAAAAGGGTGGCGGCCAGGCCGCAACCGTTCGCCGAGTGGCTTCGGCGCTCGCCCGAGGGGGGTTCGAAGCCGATACGATTGCGACAGCCCTCGAACGCGTGGGCCTGCGCCTCGAGCCGGAAGGCGACTCCTGATGATCCGACCGCTTCCCTTCTCCCGTTCGCTCACCCGCCGCGTAGCCGGCCTCTTGGTCGGCGGTGCGGGTCTCGCCCTCGCCCCGATTGGTTGCACCGGCAACCTGAACACGACCGACGCCCCGCTCGGCGAGAGCCTGCCCGACCTGGCCGGCACCATGCCGAGCACGGTGGGCAACGCGATCCCGGCCGACGATCCCGCCCCCGTCGCCCAGCGGATCGACCGCTCGACCTGGGACAGGACGGTGGTGGTCGTCGAGCGACGCCAAGTCGAGGTCCAGCCGTGGGGCGTCACCAACGCCCAGTTCGACCGTTCCACCGCCCGCGAACGAGGCGAGTACCCGACCACCACCTCGGTGCTCGAGGGCCCCGGCGACCCGGGTGACGCGGCGCTCGAAGGTCTGGCCGCCCCCTTCGTCGCAAGCTGGGACTTGGTCGCCTCGCCGGTGCGGATCTTCATCCTCCCGCCGTGGGCCACGGTCCGGGTGCCTGCCTCGCCGCCGACCTTGACCCGGGACACGCCGTCGACGCCCACAGCCCCGGCTGCGGCACCCGCGGCACCCCCCGCTTCGACCCCCGCCAGTTGACCTTCCGCTCCTCCCTTCCTGCCGCTCGCCACGCATGACGGCCGCCCATCTCGACGACCGGGGCCTTCCCGCCGGATACCCCTACCGACCCGACTGGGAGACCACGCCCCGCGAGTTGCAGCGTGCCCGCGCCGCCGGTGAGGCTCCGCTCGTGATCGACTGCCGCACCGAGCAGGAGCGGGCCATCTGCCGGATCGAAGGCTCGCTGCACGTTCCGCTCCACCTGTTGGAACTCAAGCTCGACGAGGTGCGGGACGAGGTCGAGGACCAGGCTCGGCGCATCGTCGTCCACTGTCACCACGGCGTCCGCAGCCTGCGGGCCACCGCCATCCTCCGCGCCGCCGGCTTCGAGCAGACCACCTCGCTGGCGGGCGGAATCGATCTCTGGTCGATCGACATCGAGCCGACCGTCCCCCGCTACTAGCCGCGCGACTTCCCTGCCACCTTCGACGTGCTCCGCTATCGCCTCATCACCGGCCCCCTGCTCATCGCCCTGATCCTGGGCGTGGTGTGGCTCGACGAGTGGTGGCAAGCGACCCATCCGAGCTGCATGCCGGGGGCGATCCTCTTCGTGGTCTCGCTCGGCGTCGTGGCCCTGACCTCCCGTGAGACGTCCCGCATCCTGGACGAGGTCGGCGTGCCGACGCGGGAATGGCTCACCATGGCGACCTCGATGGCCGCCTTCGCCACGGTCGCCCTGCTCCCCGTCCTGCCCTCGGGACACGCAGCGGGCGCCGCCATCGGCACGCTCCTCGTCGCCGTCTTCGTGGCCAGCCTGGCCGTCTTCTCGCGCGGGCAGAACGTGAAGGGCGTGGTCGCGGCGACGGGCGGCGTCCTCTTCAGTGCGACCTACACCGGCGTCCTCCTCGCCTTCTGGCTCCTGCTTCGCCAGCAGCACTCGGCCTGGCTTCTGGTCGGGGCGATCCTGACCACCAAGAGTTGCGACACCGGGGCCTACTTCACCGGCGTCTCCATCGGCCGCCACAAGCTCATCCCCTGGCTCTCGCCCAAGAAGACCTGGGAAGGGCTTGCCGGCGGCGTTGCCACGGCAGCGATCGTCGGGGGCCTGCTCGCCCTCGCCTCGACGCGGCTCGCGTCCCCGAACGACCACCTCCCGTGGTGGCTCGGCGCGCTCGGCGGCGTGGTGGTCGCCCTGGTCGGGCAGTTCGGCGACCTCTCCGAGAGCCTCTTCAAGCGCGACGCCGGCCGGAAGGACTCGGGCCGCCTCCTCCCCGGCATGGGCGGCGTCCTCGACGTCCTCGACTCGCCGCTGATGGCGGGCCCCGCGGTGTACTGGCTGCTCGCCCTCTTGGGCCCGGCCTGACGCCCTTCGCCCCCGGCCCTTCGCCCCCGGCCCTCCGCCCCCGGCCCTCCGCAGAGGGGACGAATTGAGGCCCATCCTCCCTGCCACGGAGCGGTAGAATCGCCCGCGGGCGTCCTCCGCCGGAGGCCCGCCCTGCCGCCGCCGAGGACCCCCGCCGATGAGCTTGATGGACCACCTCCTGACCCTGTATCGAGTCGATAGTCAGGTCCGGGCCTTGCGGACGCGGTTGGAGGCGGCGGAGAGGGATGTCGGGGCCCAGCAGAAGATCTTGGGCACGCTCCAGCGGCAGGACCAGGAACTCGCCTCGCAGGGTCGTCAGCTCGCGGCGACCATCAAGAACCTCGAGGTCGAGACGCAGGCCTTGAACCAGCGGATCGAGAAACTCCGCGGGGAGATGAACTCGGCCCAAAACGACAAGCAGTACAGCGCCTTCAAGGCCGAGCTCAAGACGCTCGAGACCAAGCGCGGCGAACTCGAGACCAGGACCATCGCCGAGATGGAGCGGCTCGAGCAGGTCAAGCAGCAGGCGGGCGGCCTGGCCACGCAGATCTCCGAGCGAGGCAAGATCCACGACGTGGTCCGCGGCGAGTTCGAGCAGCGGAAGAACGACTGCGCGAGCCGCCTGGCGGAACTCGAGCGCGAGCGTTCCTCGGCCGAGGCCGCGGTGCCCGAGCGCGAGCGGCGGGTCTTCCACCGCGTTGCCGACGTCACCGAGGGCGAAGCCATGGCCGAGGTCGAGGAGATCGACCGGCGGCACCGCGAGTACGCCTGCTCGAGCTGCCGCATGGAGATCCCCTTCGCCCACGTGGCGACCTTGATGAGCAACGCCAACGCCCTCGTCCAGTGCACCGCCTGCACGCGGATCCTCTTCCTCGCCGAGGCTACCAAGGAAGTCCTCCGCAAGTGACGGCCCTCTCAAACGGCGGAGCCGAACCGCTTAGCCGGTCCAGCCGCCGAGGACGAGGGCGAGGTCGGCAGCGTCGACCTGGCCGTCACCGTTCACGTCGGCCGGCGAACCCGAGGCCGGGCCCCACGCCCCGAGGACGAGGGCGAGGTCGGTCGCGTCGACATGGCCATCGCCATTGATGTCGGCGGGATCCGAGGCCGGCCCGAGCGAGCCGTCAGCGGTGAGGGCGTCACCATAGATGTTCTCGTTGGCGTCGCGGCTGTCCTGCCAGATGACAACGAGCGACTTGCCCTGGTCGGCGGTCTGCATCTCGGAGCGGCTGTGGCCGCTGGGGACGCCGCACACGGTGACCAGGCCACCCCACATCGCGGTGCCCGCCTCGTCGAGCCGCGAGGCATAGAGCGTGCCGTTGTTGAAGGCGATGTCGCGGACGAAGGAGAAGACGATGTCGCCCTGGAAGAGCTCGGCTTCGACTTCCCGCACCCCGAAGTTGCCCTTCGTGGTCAGGAGAGCGAGGCCGCCCGCGCCCCACATGCGGGTGCCTGCCGCGTCGAAGGACTGGGCGTAGCAGCCGTAGTTCGAGGTGTTCGGGGTGTGCTGTTCCCACGCGATGTAGGTGCGCTGCGTCGCCGGGTCGTAGGCCACCGACGGTCCGGTCCGTTCCATGGTGGTGGTGGTGGTCACGCCGATCCCGTTCGTCCCCCAGAGGATCGTGCCGGCCGCATCGACGTGCTGCACCCAGCTCTGGAGCGGACCGGTGGTGTAGAAGCCGAAGACGGCGCCGCCGGCGCCGTCGGAGACGAAGCGCGGATAGTTGCCGAACTGGAGCGAGCCGGTCGAGAACACCGAGACGTGGGCAGCGGGCCAGAGGAGGGCTCCGCTCGCGTCGACCTTCTGGGCCCGAAGGACCTTGGGCGAGCTGAAGCCGGTCTGGCGCACCATGCTCACGATGATGCTGGTGCCGTCGCCGGGCTGGAGGTCGGCCAAGATCATCGAGGCGCCGGCCGAGCTCAGCGAGACGGGGGCCGCCCAGTCGAAGGTGCCGTCGAGTTCGATCCGCTGCAACTCGGTCACCGCGTCGCGGCTCCAGCCGACGATGATGCGGCCATCGGCCGAAAGCGAGGCTCGCGGGCTATTCACCGAGCCGCCGACCGAGACGGTCTTTCCGGTCGGTCCCCAGACCTGGTTGCCGTCCTGGTCGACGCGGGTGGCGGTGATCTTGATGCTGCCCGAGCGGTCGTCCTGGAACGCAAGCACGGCGCCGCCCTGGCCGTCCGAGGTCAGGCCGTAGTCCTGGGTCGAGGAGAGGGCGAGGTTGGCGACCTGGACGCCGTTGCCCGGCCAGACCGGGTTCCCCTTGGCATCCATCCGCTGGATCCAGACGTCGTAGCCGCCGCCGCTGTTGTCGAAGTACGAGACGTAGGAGCCGCCGCCCGGGGCCGGGGCGACCTTGGGCTGGACGGTGTCACCCGACTGGGTGGCGATCGGGGTGTTGACCGACGAGTCGATCGACCAGTCGGCATGGGCAAGAGGAGCGGTCAAGAGAAGCGCCGCGATCGATACCGGCGCAAGACGGGCGAAGGACGAGATGGTGGAGGGCATGGGCGTCAGTCTCGCACATGCACCGCCCACCACCAACCTGAAAGCGCCAAGCATGGCGGAGTGCGGGATTCCCACCACTCGGGCGCCGGTTCTCCACGGCTATCGCCCCCCCAGGACGCGAGCGGCGTCAGGCGTAGCCGAGCTGCTCGAGGTCGTCCTCGTCGAGGCCGAAGTGATGCCCGATCTCATGCAGCAAGGTGATCCGGATCTCCTCCCGGATGCGCTCCTCGCCCCCGTACGGCCCTTCCTCGTCTTCCCCTTCTTCCCATCCTCCCGCGTGATCGATGATCCCGCGGCGGTAAAGGTGGATGAGGTCGGGCAGCACGCCGTTGTCGTTCACCGAGCGGTGGGTCAGCGGGAGGCCGGTGTGGAGACCGCAAAGGTCGTCCTCCTCGGGATCGATGCCGAGGTCCTTCAGGACGGCCGCTGACGGACGGTCCTCGAGGATGACCGGGGCTTCGTCGAGGAGTTCGTGGATGCGCGGCGGCATCGCGGCGAGGACCTCCTCGAAGAGGGCGTCGAATCGTTCACGTTCGCGTCTCGTCATGGGGCGGCCACACGATAGGCGATCGACGCCCACACGTCGGCAGGCTCGTCACGCCTGGAGCGCCCCGACCAATTCGCCGATCGAACGGCAGCCTTGGCGAGCCACCCAGGCGTCGAGCCCGCGAACCACGTCGCGCGGGGTGCGGGGATCGACGAAGAGCGCCGTTCCCACCCCGACGCAGGTCGCACCGGCGAGGACGAACTCCGCTGCGTCTTGCCACCCGAGGACGCCGCCCAGCCCGACGATGGGGACGCCAGCATCCTTGGCAACCGCCCGATAGACCTGGTGCACCATGCGGACGGCGATCGGGTGCACCGCGGGACCGCTAAGCCCGCCGGTCCCCCGCGAGAGGCGCGGCACCCGTCGTTCGACGTCGATGGCCATGGCGGAGACGGTGTTGATCATGGTCAGCCCGTCCGCCCCACCGGCGATTGCGGCTCGGGCCATCGACACGATGTCCCCCACGTTCGGGGAGAGCTTGACCAGCATCTTGCTCCGGCCCAGGGCGGGACGCACCGCGCGAAGGAGGTCGAGGAGGGCCGTCGGCGACTCGCCGAACTGGAGGCCGTCCGCGGTGTTCGGGCAGGAGACGTTCAGTTCGACGATGGGGAGGAGCGGCTGGGCGTCGAAGGCCGCCGCGACCGCGACGTAGTCGTCGACCGAGTGGCCGGCGATCGATCCGATGAGGGGACAGCCGAGCTGCTTGGCCTCCGCGATGCGCTCGGCGAGGAAGCGATCGAGGCCGATGTTGGCGAGCCCGATCGCGTTGAGCATGCCGCCAGGGACGTCGACCATCCGCCAAGGGGCGTTCCCCTCGCGCGGCTCGCGGGTGATCGACTTGGTGGTGATCGCCCCCAGCTCGCGGGGATCGACCGCGTCGGCCAGTTCGCTGACGTAGCCGCAGGTCCCGGCCGCCGCGATCACCGGATTGGCGAGCGGGACGCCGCACAGCGTGGTCGCCAGTCGGCTGCTGGTTGGGGCCGTCGGTGTGGCCATCGGTGGACAAGCGTACGGCATCGGCTGGCGGCGTGTCATCTTGTCCACGCCCGAGGCGAGGGGAGAGCGATACCATCCGGCCATGACCAGCGCCGACCTTGCCGCCCGCATCGCCCAGTTCGAGAAGATGGCCGGGGCCGACCCGGACAACGACATGGCCCACTTCTCGCTCGGGAACGCCTACCTCCAAGCGGGCCGGGCGGCCGAGGCGGCGGGCTGCTTCGAACGTTGCGTGGCGCTCAATGGCGACATGAGCAAGGCCTTCCAGCTCGGCGGCAAGGCCATGATCGAGGCCGGCTGGGCCGACAAGGCGGTGGTCTTCCTCGAGCGCGGCTTCACCGTCGCCGCAAGCAAGGGCGATCGCATGCCGCAGAGCGCGATCGCCGACCTGCTCCGCTCGATCGGTCGCGAGCCGCCGCGGCTGGCGAAGGAGACCGATGAGGCGGCGGAACGACTGCGGGCGAGCGGCGCCTTCCTCTGCCGCCGCTCCGGGCGGCCTGGCACCCAGTTGCCCAAGCCTCCCTTCCGCGGCCCGGTAGGCCAGTGGATCTTCGAGAACATCTCGAGCGAGACCTGGAACGAATGGATCGGCCAAGGCACCAAGGTGATCAACGAGCTGCGCCTCGACTTCTCGCGGGAGCGCGACCAAGAGCTCTATGACCAGCACATGCGCGAGTTCCTCGGCATGGACCAGGAAGTGATGGATGCGATCCGCGCCGGGCACTGAAGTGCTCGGCCCCCGCACGAAGAATTCATCGCCAAGTTCTTCCTGAAATCGAAGAGGCGCCGCGGCGCACGGTAGACTGGCCTCGCCTTCGACGGTGACCTCGCCGGTCACGGAAGCGCGACGACGGCAGCGTCCGCCCCGACCTGGAACAGGACCGATGGGGATGGCTTGGGTTTCGACCGACGGGTCGAGCCGCTGCGATGTCGCGCTCTCCGCGCCCTGCGAGCACCCGAGGCGACCAACCAACCCGGAGGGGTAGCAGGACATGGAAGACCTCACACGGATCCATCCCAGGATGGAGGCCGGCGCGATCGGTGCGCCGCCAGGACGACGAGCGGAGAACGAGTGGCGGAACCGGTCGGTGGAGCCGATCCGGCCTTGGGGAGCCCTCCCGGTGCGCCCGTGGCTTCGCTGCCACGTGGCGACCGTCGCGGCCAGCGCCGAGCGCTGCCTCATTCGGCCGACGGTCGGCTGCCGATGTCGGCTCTCGCCGCGGGCGGTCGAGGCAGGTCGTGCTTTGGCTGTGCGGCTGAGTTCGCTCCTCGCCGCGGGCGATGCCCCGCCGCTTGAATCTGACGATGACCCGGTCCTCTGGGCTGGCGGGGTCTGCTCGACGGTGCTCGCCATCCTCGCCTTCGGAGTCGATCCACGCTGTGTCCCGGTGGCGCCGGTGGCGAACGGGGCACGGACCGGAAGCCGGAGGGGCGACTCCGCATCCCCGGCCCCGCTCGACGTCGGCTTCGACTACGACCTTGGCGACGGCGACGACGAGGAGGAGGACGACCCGCTCGGCGACATGGGGGCCCTCGATCGCCGTTCGCCGGACCTGCGAGGATCGCCGCGGCAACCCGCCGGAGCGGTGTCGATGCCAAGGCCGAGCAACCCGCTCGCCGACGCTGGATGGCTCGCCACCTGCCGCGAGACGGCCTCGACGGTCGGCTTGGCGCTCGATCGCCCGCCTGCCCTGGTGGAACTCGTGGCCCGCACGGTGCAACAGCGAGCTGGGATCACCGACCGCTTCCTCGCCGCGGAACGTCGCTCCGCGAGCGCCCGGCTCGAGCCGCCGCCTACGCGCTTCGCTTCTGGTACGCCCACCACTCGACGAGAAGCATCAGGAGGGCGAGGCCCAGGAGAAGCGGCCACAGGGCGCTACGCGAGGAGCCCACCGCTCCACTTCCCTTGATCGCTTCCTTGCCCAACGTGATCGACTCGGCCGGCTGGATGCGCCCTTCGGCGACGCTCAGCAGGTTGACGGCGAAGCGCCGCGCTTGCCGTTCGCTCTGGCTCGGCTCGTCCCAGGTCAGGAGATAGATGCCCACGCGCCGCAGCGGGCCGTACACGAACTGGCCCGGCTCGCGCAGGGTGATCGCTTCGTCGTGCCCGTCGGGATGGGTGAGCTTCACGTTCGAGGCGGCAGCCGGGATGCGGAAGGCGGCGGTGTCGCCCGGGGCAAGCCCGGCCAAGGCCAGAGCCTCGCCCGCGGCGCCCAGCCATTCGAGGGCGTTGGGCACGAAGTTCACGAAGGACCGGAGGAACGGCCAGTTCGAGTCGAGCGGGTCGAAGGCAACATGCACCAACCGCACACCACCGCGATCGAGGCTCACGATGATCGGCCCCTGGGCGGCCTCGGCCAGCACCTCGAAGTCGCGGGAGGGTTGGATGGCGGTCGACTTGGCGACGAAGAGTTCGTCGAGGTTCACGAAGCGGAAGACCGGATGCTCGTCGCGAGCGGTCTTGGCGAAGAGCCGCTCGTGGGCACCGTAGACGTTCAAGCCATCGACGGGATCGCCACCGAAGCTCAGATAGCGGCCCGGCGGGAGCGGCTTCCCCTCCCGCGGGGCGTAGCCGTCGAGGACGAAGACGTCGAATCGGTCGGTCGTCCCGCTGTCGATCAGCTCCTCGAATTCCTCCTTGGTGAGGATCGCGAGCTGCTCGAGGGCCATCCCTTCGAGGAGCGAGCGGAGGACGAACCCTTCGCTGCCGACCAGGGCGACCCGCAGCCGCTTGGCCGGCGGCACGACCAAGGCGGCCGCATCGTCGACGCTCCAATCGTCCTTGAGGAGCTGGGCCACCGCGATGACCGCATCGCGAGGCTGGGCGAAGGGAAGGAAGACCACCTGCTCACGGCCCGCTGCGTAGCGGCCCGTCGCGTCGACGGTCGCTGCCGGCACGTGGAGTGGCTCCGGGGTGATGAAGCGAGCCTGGGAGTCGACCGAGAGCTGGACGTCGCAGTCGATCGCCTCGGCGTTGCTGTTGGCGACCGCCCCGAAGACCTGGATGCGGTCGGGCGACTCGGGGCTCCGCTCCGCGGCCACGCTGACCACGCCCGCGTTCCGGGCCTTGGGCGAGCCGATCATGTTGTAGCGGAGGTTCTCGCCGCCATCCCGCCGCAGGGCCTGTTCCTCGAGGTCCTCGATGCGGCCGTCGGAGAAGAGCTCGAGGTCGGCCGGTTCGGCCAGCTCGACCTCGGCCCGCTCGCCCGAGGTCGAGACGCTCGTGGTGAAGGCCCTGGCCAAGGCCAGGGCGTCGCCGATCGTCGTCTTGCCGTCGGTGGGCTCGATGGAGCGGATCGCGTCGAGCACCTGGGAGCGGCTGTCGCTGAAGGGGCAGCGGACCTCGGCGTGGTCGGAGAATGCGATCACCATCACCTCGCCCGATCCGCCGGCGAAGAGCCCGCCCGCGAAGAGCCGCTCGACCTTGGCCGTGGCCTCCTCCTTGGCGACGTCGAGCCGGGTCTTCGGCTTGGCCGGATCGGTGGTCACATCGGTGGCGTTCATGCTCGCCGAGTTGTCGATCAGGAGGACGGTCTTGCCGCCGCGGCGCAAGCCGCCCTCGACCTGTGGTTGGGCCAGGGCAAAGGCGAGGAGCCCGAGCACGAGGAGCTGCAGGAGCAGCAGGAGGTTCATCCGCAATCGCTGGAACGGGGCGTTGGCCCGAATGTCCTCGAGCGACCGCTTCCAGAGGAGCGTGCTCGCGATGGGCCGCGCGGTCCGCCGCAACTTGAGGAAGTAGAGGGCCACCAGGGGCGGCACCGTCGCCAAGGCGAGGATCAGGCCGGCCAACGGGGTGAGCCACGTCACCGGAGCAGCCCTCGCTTCCGCAGGTAGTCAAGCAGCAGCTGGTCCATGTCGACCGCACTGTCGACCAGGACGTGGGTGATGCCGCGCCGTACGCAGAAGTCGCGGAGCTTCCCGCAGTAGGAGTTCAGCCGCTCGCGATAGGCCTTGAGGAGGGCCGGCGTCACCGTCACTTCGCTCTCGTTGGCGTCTTCGACGTCGACCAGCTTGAGGTCGCCGGAGACGCCATGCGCGGCGGGGTCGATCTCCTCGGGCGAGAGGACCTGCATGGCGAAGACGTCGTAGCCGCCGCCGCTCAGGTAGCGGAGCCCCTTCTCGTAGCCCTCCTTCAGCAGGAAGTCGGAGACGATCACCATCACGCCGCGCCCTTGGCGGCTCAAGGCGATCGAGCGCATCGCTTCCTCGAACCCGATGGCGGTCGACGGGTCGACCTCCTTGGGGTTCGGCGAGGGGTCCTGGCGGAGGATCCACTGCCCCATCTCGGCGGTGCGGCGACGACCGCGCATGTTCGAGAGTCGCTGGATCCCGCCGCCGTTGGCAGCGGAGCCGAAGGAGACCATCGTCACGCGGTTGTGGTTCACCAACCCCACGTATCCGAGGGCCATGGCCAGCCGCTGGGCGAAGACGAACTTGTCGGGGTTGCCCCAGCGCATCGACGCGCTGGCGTCGATCACGATCATCAGCGACAGGTCTTCCTCCTCGAGGAAGACCTTGAGGAAGAGGCGATCGAGCCGCCCGTAGATGTTCCAGTCGACGAAGCGAAGATCGTCCCCGTGGACGTAGGGGCGGAAGTCGGCGAACTCGACGCTGATGCCGCGCCGCTTGCTGCGCCGCTCGCCCTGCACCTTCCCGGCGAAGATCTTCCGGCTCACCACGTCGAGCTGATCGAGCCTGGCCATGAGGCGGCCGTCGATGAGGTCGTCGACCTTGTCAGGCCGCCGCAGCATGGGCGGCTTGCCCGAGAAGGTGGTCGGGCCTCCCCAGCCCCGGAGGAGGCGACTCATCGGCCACCTCCGCCGGCGGGCCGACCGGGATCCGCCGGCCCCTGGCCTTTGGGCGATCCGCCGAGGAACGCACCGGCCAGGCCGCGCGGCCCGCGTCCGGCGCCGAGCGAGCCTCGCTTGCGGACGACCGTGGCCCCCTTCGGCCCGACGCTCCCGTCGCGCGCCTCGTCGGTCGGCAGGCTCGCGATCAGCTCGCGCACGATGTCGTCGGTGCTCACCCCGTCGGCCTCGGCCTCGAAGGTCCGTTCGATGCGATGCCGCAGGGCGGGTGCGGCGACGGTCCGCACATCGGAGAAGCTCACCGCGTAGCGGCCGTCCATGAGGGCCACGATCCGGGCCGTACTCATGATGGCCTGGGCCCCGCGCGGGCTCACGCCGATTCGGATGTACTGCTCGAGCTCCTTGGGGCAGAACTCGCCGCCCGGATGGGTGGCCAGGACGAGGCGGATCAGGTAGTCCTGGACGTGCGGAGCCACCACGATGTGCTTGGCCAATCGCTGCGCCGCAAGGATCCGCTCCGCATCGAGCACTTGCCGCGGCTCGCGCTGGCCGCCGGTCGTGGTCCGCTTCAGAATCTCGTTCAGTTCCTCGCGCTTCGCCGGCGGCACCAGGATCTTAAGCAGGAAGCGGTCGAGCTGGGCCTGGGGCAGCGGATAGGTCCCCTCCTGCTCGATCGGGTTCTGGGTGGCCATCACGAAGAAGGGCCGCTCGAGCTGCCTGGTCTGCCCGCCGATCGTGACGCTCTTCTCCTGCATCGCCTCGAGGAGCGCCGCTTGGCTCTTGGGCGACGCCCGGTTGACCTCGTCGGCGAGGACGAGTTGGGCGAAGATCGGCCCCGGCCGAAATTGAAAGCTCCGCCGGCCCGTCTCCGGGTCCTCGACGAAGAGGGTCGTGCCGGTGATGTCCGCGGGCATCAGGTCGGGCGTGAACTGGATCCGGGAGAAGCTCAGCCCGAGCGTCGCCCCGAGCGTCCGGACGAGCAGCGTCTTGCCGAGCCCGGGGACGCCTTCGAGAAGGACGTGGCCATCGGCGAAAAGCGCCGCCAGCGTCAGGTCGACCACCTCGCCCTGCCCGACCAGGGTCTGGCCGATTTCGTTCCGCAGGGTGAGGAACACCCCGCGGAACGCCTCGCAGCGCTTCCTCACGGCGTCGATGTCGTCGACGCCGCCCTCAAGGGCCTCGGCCCGCGGCGCCTGGGCCGGGATCGCTCCTCCCTCCGAGAGGCGGGCGTCGCCATCGCTGGTCTCAGCCACGCTGCTCGCCCTCCCCGCCGGTCGTTCCCTCGTCGCCGCCGTCGCTCCCCTTGGCCCGTCGCTTGGCCTTGAGGAGTCGCGACATGTTGGCGTCCTCCTCGGCCGGCTTGGCCTGGTCGCCCGAGGCTTGCTCCTTGCCCGGCGTCCGGCGGGCCTGGGCTTCGCCCTTCGACTCGCCGGCGACGTCCATGCTCGGGCCGTCGGTCTCCTCGAACTTGGCCCCGGCGGCAGCGCTGCGGGCCGCGGTCCGACTGGCCCGCTCCGCCGCGTCGCCCGTCCCGCTCCCCGACTTGGGAGCCGGTCCGCGGCCATCGGCCTTCGAACGAGCCTTCTTCCACGCCTCGACCGTCGCCTCGCCGACCGCTTCGGTCCGGCCGAGAGCCTTCTCGGCGAGATCGCGAGCGGTGCCTGGCTCGAAGGCCAGCCGCCGCACCGCGACATCCACCACGAAAAGGGCCGCGGCGATGATCAGGAGGAGATCCCAGATCCGCTTCGCGCTCGCCGGCACCTCGAGCCCGGTCCGGTCGAAAGGCTCGATGAGCCTCGGATCGCTGCCCATCGCCAGCACCCGGCCACCGGTCCGCTCCGCGACCTTGCGGGCCAGGGCAGCGTTGTCGCGGACGGTGCGGAACTCCTTCGGATACGGCACGCTCACCGCCGCCTGCACGCTGGCCGAGACGGTCTGCCCGTCGCGCTCGGTGGGGATGGTGACGTTGACGAGGTAGCTTCCCATCTCGCCCGCCGGGAACTCGGCGCGGTAGCGACCCGGCCCGACCTGCTGGAGTTCGAGCGCCTTCGGCGTCCCGTCCGGGCCGAGCACGGTGGCGTCGGCCTTCAGGAAGTTGACGAAGCCCGCTCCCTCCTCGCCGGTCGCCTCGAGTTCGACGATCGCCTTCTCGCCCTCGAGCCGCGTCTTGAGGCTCGCGTTGGCCGGCGATGCCGGCCGCATCAGCCAGCGCACCGACTGCTCCCAGAACGCCCGGTAGTCGCTCCAGCCGAGCCAGCGGGTCGCCCATCGGCCGGTGGCGTCGGAGGTGAACGCGATGGATCGCCCGATGCCGTAGTTCCACCACGCGTAGAGCGGATCGTTCCCTTCCTTGGTCGGCACCACGATCGGGATCTGGGCCAACCCCTCGCGGGGGACGGTCACCACGTAGCCGCGCAGCATGGGCAGGGCCGTGAAGCCGCGCACCGGGCCCGGGAGCCCGCTCACCACTTGCGGCGTGAAGTCCCCTTCGCTGATCAAGGAGCGGGTCACGATGGTCGCTTCCTTGGTGAAGATCTTGGGCAGTTGCTTGGGGTTCTTCACTTCGTAGAAGCGGCCACCCGTGAACTCCGCGGTGGCCTTCATGTTCTGGTAGTCCTGCGGCGTGCCGTGTCCGCTCACCATGACCGTGGTGATCGTGATCTTGGCCGCCTTCAGCTTCTGCAGGAGGGCCGGCGTGGGCGGAGCGGGGTCGCCGTCCGAGACGGCGATGATGTGCTTCTGACCGGCATTCGCGTTGAGGAGCCCTTGGTAGGCGAGCCCGATCGACGACTCCCAATCGGGCATGTCGCCGACCATCATGCTCCGCACCGCGGCGAAGGCGGCCGACTTGTCGCCCACCTCCTGCAGCGGGAAGTGCCACGCCGATCCGCCCATCCCGAAGACGATGATGCCGACGAGGTCGAGCCGGGTGAGGGCCTCGATGGCCGCGATGGCCACCTGTTGGCTCCAGAAGTTCCCTTGGGCCATCTCACAGGCGTGGATGACGAGGGCGAGCGCCCCGCGCACCATCTGTCGCGACGCCGGCGGATCCATCTTGACGGGCAGGGCCTTCGAGGTCTCGCTGTCGATCCAACCGCCAGCCCCGAAGGAGTTGGGGCCGCCCAGCATGGCCAGCCCGCCGCCGAGGTCGTGCACGTAGGCCCGCATGGCCCGATCGGTGTTGGCGTCGATCGCGTAGCGCGGCACGTTGGCCAGGATGATGGCGTCGAAGCCGTTCAGGAACGCCGCACCCTCGTCGAGCGCCGCCGGCTGCCGCACCTCGACCGAGAGCCCGCCCTGCTTGAGGGCTTGGGCCAACGTCGCGGAATCGTCCCCCGTCTCGTCGACGATGAGGACCCGCCCGCCGCCCGCCACGAAGGTGACCGCGACGCCGACGTTGTTTTCCTGGATCGCGTCCGCGGCCGGATCGTCGGGCTCGAAGGTCGCCTCGAAGCGCTGGGCCCCTCCTTCGTCGTAGCTGACCGGCACCGAGACCACGGTCGGCCCCGCCGGAAGTTCGATCGCCATCCCGTCCCCTGCCGCGCTCGGATCGAGGTCGAGCGGTGTCCCGTTCATCTTGAGCGAGACCCGTCCCTTGGCCGGGCCTTGGCTCCGCAGGAAGAGCTTCAGTTCGCCGGTCTGCCCGACGCGGGCCCGGGCCGGGGCCCGGATCCCCTCGAAGACGACTTCGTTGGGATGTTCGTACTCGAGCGGGATGACGTCGATGGGGATGCCGTTGGCCTTCGCCGCATCGGCTTCCTTGAGGATGTCGTCGACGTTCTCGTTGAAGTCGCTGACCACGAGGATTCGGCTGGCCGTGTCGCGCGGGAGGATTGCGATCGCCTGCTTGATCCCCGCAGCGAGGTTGGTGGCGGTGACATCGCCGGAGTGCGAAAGACTGGGGACCACCGCGTTCGTCTCGGGGCGGGCCAGGATCTCTGCCTCGCGACCGACCACGATCGTGCCCACCCGGTCGTCGGGCTTCTTCGCCTCCGGCAGCTTCTGGAGGAACTCCTCGCTTCGCTGCCGCAAGGTGAGCGGCACGCTCGCGCTCCGGTCGGCGACCAGCATGAGGGTCAGTCCCTGCCCGCGCTTCACGAGGGTGGGCTGGCTGAGCGATGCGGCGAGGAGGAGGACGACGACCGTCCGCAGGAGGAGGCTAAGCCACGCCTTGGTGCGACCGGCGCTGGCCCAGGTGCTCCGGGCGAGGAGCCAGACCGGCACCAAAAGGAGCAGGAGGAGGAGCCAGCCGGGACGCTCGAATTGAAGCGGGAAGTTCTCGAACATCGCTTCTGCTCGTGCCAAGCGTCCTCTCGTCAGGCCGACAAGGGTACGCCGTCCTTCCTTCGTTCATCCCGGCAAGCGCGTGAACACCAACCGATCCACTCCCGAATTCAGGATGGCGACATGCCCCAGTCGGCCCGCCAGGTCCCAAGGATACTGGAGCCGACCGACCTCGTCCTCCGGAGGGATCGGGTTTTCCGTCCCGTTGGTGGCCGCCGACTCGCCGCTACCACCCGCGCGATGGCTGGGCGGACCGCCCCAGATCCCGAGCGACGCGCCGAGCCCGGGACCGGGCCGCAGGTCGAGCCGTTGGACGCGGTGGTTCCCGAACTCGCAGACCAAGGCCGTGCCGTCGCCGAGCGGGAGGATCCCGCGGGGATAGGAGAGTTCGCCGGGGCCGCGGCCGGCGTGCCCCACCACGCGAAGCAGGTGGCCGTCGCCGTCAAACACCTGGATCCGATGGTTGTTGCTGTCGGCGACGAGGAGTTCCGTCCGGTCGAAGACGAGGCTTTGGGGCCGGCTGAACTGCCCCGGCTCGACCCCGAAGGATCCGATCGAGCCGAGCAGGGCGAACTCGGGCGAGAAGACCTGGATCCGGTCGTTGCCCCCGTACTCGCCCACGTAGATCCGCCCGTCGGGGCCGAACGCGACGTCGGTGGTGTAGATGAACTGGCCCGGTTCCTTCCCGTAGGACCCGAAGCGAGCCAGCTCGTGTCCCTCGCGGTCGTAGACGAGGACGCGGTAGTAGTGCGTATCGGCGACGAAGAGCCGCCCGTCGGGATGGACCGAGAGGCCCACCGGCTTCCCGTTCGCGAAATCGGGCATGCGCCACTCCCGCTCCATCGTCCCGTCCGGGGCGAAGCGTTGGATGCGGGCTTCCTTGTCGACCACGAAGAACCGGTCGTCGCGGGGATCGAAGGCGATTGCCCGCGGGGTGTGGAACTGGCCCGGTCCGAAGCCGCTCGAGCCGATCGATCGCTCGACCGGGAGCGAGGGGAAGTCGTGGCCGTCGTCGGCGCATCCGGTCACGACCATCGTGGCCGCCGCGGCGAGGGCGAGAGCGGGCCTTGACCGTCGCACCACCACCAGCACGACGACCACCGCTGCGGCGGCGGCCAGCCCGATCGCGACAAGGGACGCCATGACCACGGTCTCCGGCTGCTGGTAGTGGATCGCGTTGAGCGTGCTGGTGGCGAGGAGCTGGATCCCGGGCGGCACCAGCCGACAGGTGGTGGCGATCTCGCTGAAGGCGAGGGCCGCCCCCACCGAGCCGGCCACGAGCGCCGCCGACAGCAGCGTGCGGCGGGCGACGAGCCATCTCGCGCCGATCGAGACCGGGGCATCGATGGCGAGGAGGTCGCCTTGGGTTCGCGGCCGGGCCCGAGCGGCGAGACTCGCTGCGAGAACGGCGACGACCCCAAGTCGGGCCACCAAGGCAAGGAGGAGGATGAGCGGCCCGTCGTAGACCACCGGCCCGACCCGCGGCCGGTTCCAGGCGCTCTCGAGGGCCAAGGCCACGATGGTGGCGGGGACCGTGGCCGCGACCAGCCACGGGAAGGCGGCCGCCCGTGCTGCCCAGCGTTCCCAGCGTTCGGGCGATTGCCATGCGTTCGCCAGGGCCGCGGCCAGACCCGCGAGCGCCGCGCCGGCGAGCGCCGCCAAGCCGAGCGAGTTGGCGGCGGCCCGACCGTAGAGGGCGAAGAAGCCGCCAGCGTCGCTCGTGTGTCGGGCATCGAAGAGGAGGGACGCGATCGGGGCGCAGGCGAGGAGGACCACCGCCCACGCGACGAGCGAGCGCCGCGGCCGGCCCGGCCGCACCGTCACGCCGCGTCGTCCGTCACGGCCGCTCCGCCCAGCAATGGCGAGCAGGACGACCGCCGCCGCCATGGCTGGCCACCCCGCTGCCATGACGGCGCTGGCCGGACTTCCCGTCGCATCCATGGTGCGTAGTTCGTAGCCGTAGGTCTGCACTTGAGCGAGGTCGAAGGAAACGCTTTCGCCGAGCAGGGCGAGGGTGGCGACGGCCCACGCCCGCAGGAGGGCGGGCCGATCGAGCCCCGCCCGCATCCGCCATCGTCGCGGCCATCGCGCCCCGTCGACCTGCAAGAGGTCGCTGGTTCGGTCGGGCCTCGCGACGCGCCAAGAGGCGATGGTCCACGCCGCGAGCGGCGTCGCCCATGCTGCGAGGCCGAGCGAGAGGCACGCCTCGCGAAGAAGCGGGATGAGATCGGCCCGGGCGGCGAGATCGCCAACCGTGCTTCCGGGCCGTGCCGCTTGCCACAACGACCAGAAGACGAGGTACGCGGGGAGGGCGACCGGCAGCGAGACGAGGAAGGTCAGGATGGCCCCGCGCCCGGCGCGCCAACGTTCGGCGAGGGCACCGCCCACGATCCAGCCGGCGAGCACCGAGAGGGCGGCGATCGCCCCGGCCCAAGCCAGGCTCGAGCCGAGCAAGCCCCAGGTTCCGAGGAAGACCTCGGTCCCGCCGACCACCGGCGGTTGGGCCCGTCCGCTCGGGCTCGCGGGAGCGAACGCGGGCAAGAGGGCGATCGACGGCCAGCCCACCGTCGCGAGCGAGGCGAGGCCGATGGCGACCAGGCCGACTTGTCGCACCCTCACGACCCGTGGCTCCCGGGCGCTCCCACGATCTCGATCGCCTTCGCCGCCGCCGCCTCCGCTCCGGCCGCTGCCTTGGGCCAAGCGACCACCAGCGGATCGGTCGGCTCCGCGATGCTGGGCCGCGGGGCCACCCCGGGGCCAAGCGGGTAGTTGCCGCTCGCCGAGTCGCGGAGCATCTCCTCGCAACGCGGCGAGAGAAGGAACGCAAGCAGCTTGGCCGCGGCCTCGGCGTGCGGCCCGCCTTGGACCAGCCCCGCGGTGTTCGGGATAAGGAGCGTCCCGGCCCCCTGCTCGTTCGGATCGCTCGCGTGCCGGGCGAAGACCCAGGCCACATCGCCGCCGTTCGCCTTGGCCGCGAGCACGTCGTCGGAATCGGTCATCCCGAGGTCGGCGGTCCCGTTGACGATCGCCTCGACCACGCCGGCGGTGCCGCTCGTCACCACCTGCACGTGGTTCTCGGCGAGCCCTTCGAGCCACGCCTCGAAGTGGCCGTGGCGATCATGGGCTTCCCACCACCAGCGCGCCGCGGCCATATGCGTCCGCGTCGTGCCGAAGCGTGGGTCGGCCATGGCCACACGACCGCGGAAGCGGTCCTTGGCGAGGTCCATCCACGTCGCTGGCACCTGGTCCGCGGGCACCCGGCTCGGGGCGTAGGCGATGACGCGGGCCCGGCCGGCGAAGGCGAACCAGCGCTGGTCGGCATCGCGCCATGCCGCCGGCCAGGCGTCGAGTTCGGGGCCCGATGCCTTGGCCAGGACACCTTCCTCTGCCAGGGTGATGGTGAAGGCGATCTCGCTCGACCAGAAGAGGTCGGCCCGCGGTCGATCACGTTCGGCCCGCAGCCGCTGGGCCAGGCCCGTCGTCTTGGTGGCCTCGGTGTCGAAGACCGGCTCGACGGCGATGCCGGTCTCCTTCTCGAAGGCGGCGAGGATCGGCCGCGCCACGCCCTCGTCCGCCGAGACGTAGACCACCACCGCTTCGCGCCGGCCACAGCCGGCGACGAGGGCCACCGCGGCGATCGAGAGCAGTCGGGCGGCGGTGCGGATCACTTCGGAGCTGGCTTCGCGTCAGCGGGCTTCGCGTCAGCAGGCTTGGTGTCAGCAGGTTTGGCGTCGGCCGGCTTGGCGCCGTTTTCCGCGGCCCGCCGCGCCTCGATCGCCTTCTTCACTTCACCGAAGTAGTGCTTGTGGACGTCGCGGAGGTGGGCCGGGATCTGCTCCTCGTTCACCCCCTGCTCCATGCTGCGCTCGACCTCGTGGGCCCCCTTCTCGGCGGGGATGGTCGCCTCGCCGGCGTTCGGGGTCTGGCCCTCGACGAGTTGCCGCATGATGATCGGCCCGTCGCCGCGCTGGAGCTTTTCCTTCTCGAGCTTGGTGGCGTACGGCGTCGGCGCCGATGCCGCGGCAGTGCCGCTGGCCCGACCACGCCCGCCCTGCCAGCCGTTCTTCTGCCCGTTGTTCTCGCCGTTGCAGTTCCCTTGGCCAGCCATCTGGCTCATGTTGCTGCCTTGGCCTTGGCACTGCTTCGACGCCTCGCTCGCAGCGGCCTCGGCGGCCTGCAGCATCTGCTCGGTGGCTTCCATGTCCGAGAGCATCGACTGCATCTCGCCGCCCGCCCCCTGGCTGCCGCCGCTCGACTGCTTGTCGCCCTGCTGGCCCTGCTGACCGGACTGCCCCGACTGCCCGCTCTTCTGCCCTTGCTGGCCGCCCTTGCACATTTGGTTGGCGGCGTTCTGCATGGCCTGGCTCATCCCCTGCAGTTGCTGCTGGGCAGCCTGCTGCGAGGCCATCGCCTTCTCCAACTGCTCGCGCTGGGCCTGCGAGAGGTTCTTCGCGTTCTGGAGGGCCTGCTGCAGAGCTTGGGGATTGGTGGCCAGCTTCGAGTCGAGACCGGCCTTCTGCAGGGCCTTCTCGAGGGCGTCCTGCCGCTCGGCGAGCTTGCCGAGCTGGTCGGACATGTTCTTGAGCTGGGCTTCGAGCTTCTTCTTCTCTTCCTCCGAGGCGTTGGCGGCCTTCTCCTTCAGCTTGTCGAGTTCTTCCTTGGCCTTCTTGAAGTCGCCTTCCTTGAGGGCCTCGCCGAGCTCGTTGGCCGGGCCGTCCTTCGGGTCGAGGTTGTCGAGGGCCTGCTTGAGGGCGTCCATCTTCATGGCGTCCTCGCTGCGGAGGAGTTCCTCCGCCTTCCGCTGCAGCTCGTTCAGCTTCTTGATCGCGTCGCGCTTGATCTCCTCGGGCGTCTTGAGCTCTTCCTTGGGAGCTGCCGCCTCGGGGTCGACCGGCCCGTCCTGCTTCTTCATCGCCTCTTCGAGGGCCTTGTTCTCGGCGATCTTCTTCTCGACCTCGCGGACCGCCTGCTCGGCCTCGGCCTTCACCTTCTGGACGTCGGTGCCGTCAGGGTTCTCTTCGAGCGGAAGAGGTCGCCCTGAGGGACCAGCCACCACAGGCCACCGGCGAGGATGGCGATGGCCGGCCCGAGCCAGGAAGCGTCCGGAGCCCGCACCGCGAACTGGCGGCGCAGGGCCTCGCGGGTCCGCGGGTCCTTCGCCGTGGTGACCGCGTCCGCCACCGCTGCCTGGGCGAAGGCGTCGCGTCGCTCGCGGACGGCGAGGGCGGTCGAGATCCGTTCCTTCAGCGTCAGTCGCTCGTCGACCAGCGTGGCCAGCGACATGGCCGACAGGCGGCCGAGCCGGAGCGTGGCGAAGCCGGCCGCGAGGGCGGCGACGCCCAGCCCGCCAATGATCCAGCGCCACGGCAGATCGACCGCCGGGGACGACTTGGCGAGGAGGACGAGGAGCACGGCGAGGATCGCCGTTGCAACCAATCCGAGGTGCAAGCCGAACAGGAAGCGGTTTCCGGCCAGTCGGCGACGAGCGGTCTCCAACAGGAAGCGGATGTCGTCCAAGGCAAACCTCCAGCGGAAGGCTTCAACAGGCAAGGCTTCGGCCAAATCCTACTCGCGGCTGCGAAGGGGGCCGAAGGAAAGCCCAAAAGGTGCGTCAAAGAGACCGGGGATCCAACGGCCGTTCGCCCCTCCCCTTGCTCCCGTTCGCCGGCGGCCGTCGGCGACCGCATGACCGGTCACTATCATCTGTCCCGTCCCGACCGTCGGCGTCCGCTCCCCTCCTTAGGAGATTCGCGTGCCTCGATTCCTCCCGGTCGTCCCGCTCCTCGTCGCGTTCGCCTGCTTCCCCGCGGCCGCCCAGACACCGCCGGCCTCCGCTCCTCCGGCGACGCCCCCGGTCGACCCCGGGTCGCAGGCCGCCCAGCAGGCGGCGCAGGAACGGATCCAGGCGTTGGAGAAGGAACTGGCCGAGGCCCACGCGACCATCGCCACGCTCAAGGCCGAGATCGCCCAACTGAAGGCTGCTGGCGGCGTGGCACCGACCCCGCCAGCGCCGGCCGCGGAGTTGACGCCGGACCAGGCCCTCCTGAGCGTCCAGCACTTCACCCGTTTTTCCCGGGAGGCATACCTTCGCGACGTCGCCCCTCTGGTCGGAACGGACCTTCGTTCCGAATCCGGCCGCGGCGGCGGCCAGCGGACGCTCGAGAAGTGGGTCGGCACGATGAACCGCGAGTGGCGGAAGCCGGTCAAGTGGACCGTGGTGGTGCGGGAGATCGAGCGCCGGCCCGACGGGGCCTCGGCTCGCATCCAGGTCGTGGACGGGACGACCGGCGAGTCCTTCGGCGACGTGGTCACCCTTCCCCTCGACGAACGGCAGGCCAAGCGGCTCGAGTCCTTCGGTCGCCGGCCGAACCAGTCGGGCTACTGGAATCTCGCCGCGGTCTTCACCCCGCAACTCACGGTGAACATGGCCCGGCTCGACCCCGGCGTCTTCGACACTCCGCCCTACATCGGGCCGGGCGTCGAGTTCCGCTACACCCTCGTCGCAGAGAGCCTTACCCCCATCGCAGCCGCCAAGCAGGAAAAGGAGCCGGCCAGCCGCTGAGGCGGTCGCCGCCCCGTCCATGGACCAAGACGACCACGTCTGCCTCTGCTTCCACGTGAGCCTGCGCAAGCTCCGACACTTCCTCGAGCGGGAACAGCCCAAGGTGGCCAGCCAGCTCAGCGAATGCCTGGGAGCAGGGACCGGCTGCCAGTGGTGCGTGCCGTTCCTTCGCCGGCTGTGGGAAGAAGCCCAGCGCGGCGAGACCCCCGACCTGCCGATCGCTCCCACCGACTACGCCGCCCGTCGGGCTGCCTACCGCGCGGCGCGGACCGCAGGCCAGCGGGCGCCGCGGCCGGTGGACGAGTGAGCGGTTAGCCGAGGCGGCGGGTCGCGGTGGAGGCGGCCAGGGTGCGGATGTAGCGATCCACATCCGGCTGGTCGGCCTGGAAGCGGACCCCGATGTCGTTCGTCCCGTCGGACTGCTGCGCCGCGTGCACCACGATCCCCATGGCGTGGACCACGGTGTCCTCGTCGAGACGGGTGCGGACCACGACCCGGTCACCGTTCCGGACCCGGAGCTCGTCGACGCCGCGGACGCGGAGGCCGCCGCTCGAGAGGTCGACCACCGAGCCGCGGGCCAGGAGGCTGTGCCGCGGGGTGCACAGGAGTTCGACTCGCGGGGCCAGGTCGGAGGCGATCCCGATCCGGTCGTGGCAGCGGCGGTCGTCGAGCACCAGGACCTTGGGCCGGGAGATCCCGAAGCTCGAGCTGCGGGCCGGTCGGTCGTCGGGGGCGAAGCGGGCGAAGACGACCGTCTCGCCGGTGTAGCTCCCCTCGGCCAAGTTGATGCGAAGTTCGATCCGCTCCCCGGCCATCAGTCCCTTCTGGCCGGGCCGGTAGCTGGGGTGTCCCACTTGGAGCGTGGCCCCGTCGTAGTGCTCGGCGACGGCCTCGATCGGCAGCCTTCGGGCGCTCGGATCGAGCCGGCTGACCGCCACCGGAGCCCCTTCGAGGGCCGCCCGGTGGAGGATCTCGTTGACGTTGAAGTCGGCCGCCTCCTCGCCAGCGGGAGCGGGGCCGGAGAGAAGGTCGAAGGCACGGAAGGAGGCGTTGGTCCAAACTCGCATGGAGGGGGCTATCGGACGACTCCGGGGGCGACTTGGGTCGGGCTGTCGCGTTTGGCACATCTGCACCGAAATCACGGGCAGACTTGTCGCTGAGACTGAGTCGCAATAAAGTCCACAGGTAGCACGCTCGTCGCTTACCCCTCACCATGTCCGCCATCGCTGCCACCCCCACCAATAGCGCCCCCAACCCCGACGATCGCGCGGGGCAACTCGGCGCCAGCGATCGCGGGACGGCGGGTGCACCCGCAGGGCGGGCCCCGGTTCGCATCCCGCTGACCCAGTTGAGCCGCGGCGACCGAGCCATCGTCGAACTCGGCGGGCTCGCCCAGGACGAATCGAGGCTCCTGAACGCCATGGGCCTCGCCGACAAGTGCGAGGTCCGGGTCTGCAAGTCGGGCGGCGTGTGCATCGTGCAGGTCGAGGCGACGCGACTGGGCATCTCGGCGGACATGGCGGCCCGCATCCTGGCCACGCCCTGCGCTTGCTACCCCGAGGCCGACGCGGAGCGAGCAGCGAAGGACACGCCGGCCACCTACCGCCCCGGCCACTAACACCCCGACCACTAACACCCCGGCCACGAACGAAGGCTTGATCCGCGCCACCGCGCGCCTCCTCGGATGATGGACGCCCCCGCCCCCAACACCGCCCCCGCGACCCTCGGCGGTGGAGCGATGCCGCGGCGGGTGGCCCTCATCGGCAACCCGAACGTCGGCAAGACCACGCTCTTCAACCGCCTGTGCGGCCTGCGGGCGAAGACCGCCAACTTCCCCGGCTCGACCGTGGACGCCAAGGTCGGGACCTGCACCAGCGGCGGAACGACGCTCGAGTTCGTCGACTTGCCCGGCGTCTACGCCCTCGACCTCGACCTGCCCGAGTCGCGCCTCTGCCGCGAGTGCCTCGGCGGCCGGCTCGCCGAGTGCCGGCCGGACGCGGCGGTGATCGTCCTCGACGCGACGAACCTGCAGCGCAGCCTGCAGTTCCTGGCCAGCGCGGCCCACGACGGACCGCCGGTCGTCGCCGCCATCACCATGGCCGACCTCGCCGCGCGGAAGGGTCTCTCGATCGACGAAGCGACGCTCGCCGCCCATCTCGGTTGCCCGGCAGTCGTCGTCTCCGGGCGCTCCGGCGCGGGCGTCGAACGGCTCGTGTCGAGCCTGGCCAAGGCCCGGCCCTTCCAGGCTCGGCGGGCCGAAGGCGAGTCGACCGCGGACTGGGCGAGCCGGGTGGTCGAAGAGAGCGTGGGCGGGGCCCACGCCGCGGGCCATGACCGCGACTCGCTCGTCGATCGCCTCGATGAGACCTTCACCCATCCGATCCTCGGCTCGATCATCTTCGCCCTCGTGATGGGCGGACTCTTCGCCACCATCTTCCTCCTCGCCAAGCTGCCCATGGCGGGGATCGAGTGGATCTTCGGCGTCCTCGGCAGGACGGCCCGGGCCACGCTTCCCGCCGGGGCCCTGTCCGACCTCATGGTCGACGGCGTGATCGGCGGCGTCGCCGGGACGGTCGTCTTCCTGCCGCAGATCTGCCTCCTCTTCTTCCTGCTCTCGCTCCTAGAGGACACCGGCTACCTGGCCCGCGCCGCGTTCGTCATGGACCGCGTGATGTGCCGCTTCGGACTGCCGGGCCAGGCATTCGTCCCGCTCCTCTCGAGCCATGCCTGCGCCCTGCCCGGGATCATGAGTGCCCGACTCATCCCCGACCGGCACGAACGGCTGGCCACGATCCTGGTCGCTCCCTTCATGAGTTGCACGGCGCGGCTCCCGGTCTACACGCTCCTCATCTCCCTCCTCTTCCACGACCGGCCGTTCCTGGCCGGACTCGCCTTCGCCGGGTGCTACCTGTTGGGGGCGGCAGCCGCCCTCGTCTCCGCAGCGATCTTCCGGCGGACCTTCCTGCGCGGTCGCTCGCGGCCGATGGTGCTCGAACTCCCCACCTACAAGTGGCCCTCGCTTCGCGTGGCCTTCGCCACCACCTTCGAGCGGGCCATCGTCTTCCTGCGGAAGGCGGGCACGGTGATCATGGCGATCTGCGTCGTCATGTGGTGGCTCTCGGCGTATCCCCGGAGCGAGCCGCCCGCCGAGGCCGTGGCCCTCCGCGCCGAGGCGGCCCAAGTGGCCAGCACCGACCAGGCCCGGGCCGACGATCTCGTCGAAGAGGCCACTCGCCTCGAGCATCGCGAGCAGCAGCGGGACTCCTTCGCCGGACGCATCGGCGGCGCGGTCGAGCCGCTCTTCGCCCCGCTCGGCTTCGACCGCCAGCTCACCGTCTCCGTGCTCACCGCCTTCCTGGCCCGCGAGGTGTTCGTGGGAACGACCGCGGTCCTCGTCGGCACCACCGAGGAGCTCGACGACCCGCGGGTCCTCGAAGCGATGTCCAAGGCGACACGCGCCGACGGCACCCCCCTCTTCACCACGGCCTCGAGCGCCAGCCTCCTCGTCTTCTTCGTTCTGGCCATGCAGTGCCTGCCGACCTTGGCCGTGACCCGCCGCGAGACGGGCTCCTGGAAGTGGGCGTTCCTGCAGTTCGCGTGGATGTCGTCGCTGGCCTGGGGTGCGGGATTCCTGACCTATCGCCTGGTGACGGCCTTGGGAGGCGCATGAACGGATTGCCGCTCCACGACTGGCAGTTCTGGGTGGCCTCGGCCCTCGCGGCCGGCGGGCTGGCGATCGTCTTGTGGCCGTTCCTGCCCCGTCGCGGCGCGACCAAGGCGTGCCCCGGTTGCCCGAGCGGCGCCGCTGCCCATCGGCCCAAGCGGACCGCGCTGACCATCGAGGGCAAACGGGTCTGAGGCGCGGTCGCAACCGAGACCCGATAGACTCCGCGTTCCGCCCCGACGCATGCGCCGCCCCCAGGCCATCTGGCTCCTCCTTCCCTTCGCCCTGGCGAGCGGCTGCATCAGCATGGGCCCGCCGCACCGGCCGGCTGCAGCACCGACCACGTCGGTTTCGAGCACCACCATCGATCGTCCGACGCTGCAGGCCCGTCTCCTCGCCGAGGCCGACCTGGCCATGTCGGAGATCGGGATCGCGGCCCGCGAGGTCTTGGCCACCAACCCGCCGCCGAAGACCCGAGCCTTCGTGCAAGCCACCCGCGTCGCGGTGAGCACCCTCACCACGGCCATCGCCACGAGCGGAGCGCCCGAGGCGGACGTCATCGACCTCTACGCCTTCGTTCGCTTGCGCCGCTGGGTGACCGACCAGTGGCTCGCCGGCTGGCCGGCCGACGCGCCCGAGCAGGCCCTCGGCCGGGCCATGGCCACCATCGATAGCCACGTCACCATCCTGGTCCAGTCGCTCCTGAACGCCGAACAACTGGCCAAGCTCAACCAGCTCATCGAGGACTGGAAGACGGCCCATCCCGACGCCCCCATGGTCGGAGTCGTCCGCTTCGACGAGTTCGCCAACCTCCGCTCGACCCCCTTCGGACCGTCGCACGACGTCGAACTCGAGCCCACGCTCCTCACGCCAGTCACCGACGCCCAGAAGGAACTGGAGCGGACCCGGCTCCTCGGCGAGCGGATCATCTTCCTGGTCCAGCGATTGCCGATCCTGGCCCGCATCCAGGCGGAGGAAGTGGTCTTCGCCACCCTGGCCCAACCCGACTACCAGACGCTCCTGAGCCGGCTCGAAGGCGGGAGCCTGTCGATCGACCGGCTGAGCCAGGCCCTCAACGAGGCCCGGCAGCGGACCAAGGAGATCGAGGACGCGATCCGCGGCATCGATCCCGGCGATCTCACCCCGGCCAAGGAGTTGGCCACCGAGGTGCGCACCGCCCTCGCCGACGCCAAGGTGGCCTTGCCGGAGGCCCGGGCCACGATCGTCGAACTGAAGGACGCGATCGAAGGGGCCGAGCGGGTGACGACGGCGCTACGGAACCTCACCCAGGGCCCTGACGGCAAGCCCCTCGACCTCTCTGCAGCGAGCGCCGCCAGCGAGCGGCTGGTCACCGCCGCGGGCGACCTGCGGGCCGCCATCGAGCAGGCCCACGCCCTGCTCTCCTCCGACGACGCCACGCGGCGCTTCGAGGAGATCGCCCGCTCGAGCCGGATGGGCATCGACTACTTCGTGTGGCGCCTCGGGCAACTGCTCGTCATCGCCGCCTCGCTCACCATCGTCCTGCGGATCGTGTGGGTGCTGACTCGCCAGCGCGGCGAACAGGCTCCTCGCCAACCGCGACGTTCCTGACGGAGGGAACCCCGTGCTCGGCCGATTCGTCCTCGCGGTCCTCGCTGTCCTCTCCCTGGTGCCGCTGGCCGCCGCCGATGGCATCGATCGGGCCCAAGCCCGGGCCGCGTTCGAGGAAGCGAAAGCCTTGGCCGCTGCCGATGGCGGTGCGCTCTGGCACCGTTCGCTCGATGGCCCCATGGCCTTCTTCGACCCGGCCACGCGTGAGATCGCCGCCAACCAGGCGGATCCCGAGGGGCGGCTCGTCGCCAAGGACGGCGTCTTCGTCGGCACCTTGCCCGAAGAAGTCGCCGCGGCCAACACCGCCATCGACTGGGCCGGCGTGCGCTGGACCATGATCCTGTGGCCGCTGCCCGAGTCCCGCTACGTGCGCGGCCGCCTCCTCCTCCATGAGAGCTTCCATCGCATCCAGGACGAGCTGCATCTCCCGGCGGCGAGCCCCGCCAACGCCCACCTCGATTCGCTCGAGGCCCGGATCGACCTTGCCCTCGAGTTCCGCGCCTTGTCCGAAGCCCTCCTCCACGCCGACCAGGCCCGGGCCACGGCGATCGCCGACGCCGCCGCGTTCCGGCGCCACCGCCAGTCGCTTGCTCCAACCGCCGCGGCCGAGGAGCGAGCCCTCGAGCGGAACGAGGGGCTCGCCGAGTACACCGGTTGGCGATTGTGCGGACTGCCGGCCTCGGCGCTTCCGTCGCGCGTCGCGGCCCGGCTCGAGGAAGCCGATCGCGGCGGCAGCTTCTCGCGGAGCTTCGCCTACCTGACCGGCCCGGCCTACGGCCTCCTCCTCGACGATCTCAAGCCCGGATGGCGCGAGTCCCTGGGCTCCGAGAGCGACCTCGCGGAGCTTCTGTACGCGAGCGCTGGCGTGGCCACGCCCGGCGATGCCCGCGACGCGGCGCGGCTGTCCCGCTATGGCGGCGGCCAACTCATCGCCGAGGAAGAAGCCCGCGAACGGGGCCGCCTCGAGCGGCTGGCCAACTATCGAGCCAGCTTCGTCGACGGTCCGGTCGTCGCTCTCGCGCTCGACCCCGACGTCCAGTTCTCCTTCAACCCCTACGGCGTCGAACATCTCGATGAGGCCCGGGCCGTCTACTCGCCACTCCGCGTGACCGCCGAGTGGGGTGTCCTCGTCGTCTCGGGCAGCGGGATGATGACCCGCGAGAACGGCCGCTTCGTGCGGGTGACCGTGCCGGCGCCGCAACACGCCAGCGAGGCCCCGCTGGCTGGCGAAGGCTGGACCCTGACCTTGTCGCCCGGCTGGCAGCTCGTGCCCGGCGCCCGCGCCGGCGACTGGTTCGCGGCGAGCGACGCGGCCGGAGCGCCCGCGGCGGCGAGCGGCCGCACCTACGAGCAGGCCATGGAGCTCGTCGACGACAGCCTGCGTGGCCCGGTCGACACGGCCTTGGCCAAGGCCGGCGAGAACGCCGCCCAGCTCAAGCGGGCGACCATCGAGATCGAACCCGAGATGCGACCGGGCATGGCATTCCTGGTGGCCTCGATGCCGGATCGCGACCTCACCACGCTCAGCGCCGACGACCTCCTCGAGAACGTCCGCCTGGCCTACGCGGCGTGGCGCGGAGCCCCTTGGGGCAGTGACATCCCGGAGGCGATGTTCTTCCAGTACATCCTCCCCTACGCCAACGTGAACGAGGGGCGCGACCCGTGGCGGGCCGACTTCGTGCGCCGCTTCCAGGCCAAGGCGTGGGCCTGTGGCGACCGCATGGCGGCGGTGCGTTACCTCAACGACCATCTCAACGACGAGCTCAACGTCCACTACCACGCCAGCAAGCGGAAGAAGCCCGACCAGAGCCCGCGGGAGTCGATGGACATTGGCTTCGCCTCGTGCACCGGACTCAGCATCCTCCTCGTCGACGCCTGCCGCGCCGCCGGCATCCCCGCCCGCTGCGTGGGTTGCCCGGCATGGAAGGTGGTGCAAGGGAACCACACCTGGGTCGAGGTGTTTGGCGAGGACGGCAAGGGCGGCGAACGCTGGTTCAACGTCGGCGACACGGGCAGCGACCCGCGCGGCGAGAACTGGGTCAACGAGCGATGCCGGGCCGAGACCGATCCCGGCGACTGGGTGCACGCGGTGTGGGCCAGCGTGTGGCGACCGACGGGCAAGCACTTCCCGCTCTGCTGGGAGTGGGAGATCGACTACGTCGCGGGCCTCAACATCACCCGCTTCTACACCGACAGCGCGACCATCGAAGTGCCGCTCGACCGGCCCGGACCGGCCATGGCCGACGCCCTGTGGAACGGCGAACTGGTGGCCCGAGCCGAGGTGGGAGCCGGCGCCACGAACGTCTCGCTCCACCTCGCCCGCAACGAGCGGTTCGAGGTCGTCGTCCGCTACCCCGACGGGACGCGGGCCTTCCGCACCATCGACCCCGGCGGCGAGCCCGGGAGCTAACGTCCGCTGGTGAGGCGAAGCGTCCGGAGGATGAGGTCGATCCCGGCGGCGCCGTCGGCGTCGTCGGGGAGACGCACCAGGGAGACGAGCAGGAGGACCCGCTCGCCAGCGGCGCGGTGGACGAGGACCTGGACCGTGACCCGATCGCCGTCGGCCGTGCCGAGGAAGGTCCGCCCGGTGCCGTTGAAGGGACCGAGGCGGGCCAGTTCGCCGCGCGGCTCGAGGGCCAACCCCTCGCCGCGAAGGCCTGACGCGACACCGTCGATGATCTCCTGCGGCGTCGCCAGGCCAGAGCCGCCGGAAAGTTGGATGCCCAGCGTCGACCCGTCGACTCCCTGGATCCGCAGTCCGCGGAACTCCATCTCGGGATCGACGTCGTCGACCTCGACCTGCCAGTTGCCTGGATAGTCGAAGGCGTAGGGAGCGTCGGGCTGGGCGGCGAAGTGCTGCGGGGCACTCACCATCGCGGTGGTGCCGGTGACCTTGGCGAAGGCCTTGGGCGAGGCGACGGCCAGGGCCACCGCGGCGGCCACCACCAGCACCACCTGCACGACGTACCAACCGATCGGGAGGGCGACCAAGAGAAGGAACGAGGGGACCTTCCGGCCGCCGCAGCCTTGGCTCGCCATGAGGAAGAGCGGCAACGTGCCGAGGCAGAGGAGCCCGAGTCCGACGAAGGGGGCCACGAGTCCGTGGAAGACCGACTCCGAGAGTTTGGCGGCGATCGGCGTATCGAACGTGTTGACGGTGAGGAGAGCCATGAACGCCGACCACACCGCGTAGGGAAGGACGGTGACGAAGTAGACCCGCCGCGAGGTTTCGGGGTCGATCGAGCCGCCCGCCCACTGCAGGCGGACGCGGAAGAACCAGGGGGCGATCAAGAAGTAGAGGAGCGACGCGAGGATCCCGACGACCGCGGTCATGCCAAACAGCATGCCCCACGACATGCGGGCCACCATGGCCGGGTCGCGCCAGGCGAGTTGGTCCGGCACGCTGGCCACGACGGTGACATAGGCGGTGGCGAAGGCGAGGGCTCCGCCGCCGACGGAGAGCGGGCCGGAGACGACGGACGCGAACAGGCGGCCGCCGATCCCTTGCCCCGTTGGGCGCCCTCCGGCGGGCGAGGCCTTGGTCACCTTGGTCTTCGCCGCCCGACCGCTCCGCAGGTCATAGCCGCAGCCCACGCAGACGACGGCCCCCTGGTCGAGGATCCGCCGGCACGACGGACAGGCCACCGCGGTCGGCGGCGCGACCGGTGCCCCGGCTGCCAAGGCCGCCAGACTCGCCAAATCGTCGCCTCCGAAGCCGCCGCTGGCCGGCGGCGGAGGTGGCGGGGCGCGACGCCCGGCCGCTTCGCGCTCGGCGCTCGCCGTGTCGTGGCACGCCTTGCAGTAATAGCGCCCCTGCGGGTCCTTCACCCGCGGCTTCCCGGCGCAGTCGATCCCGCACAAGACGCAGGGTTTGCTCGCTGTTGCCACACGGTCACCGGCCGATCCTTCGGTTGCCATGGACGTCCCCCAAACAGTTGTCGAGACTGGACGGGGGCGAGTCTACCACGGCCCTCGCCGCGGGCGAGCCCGAATCCGGCGAATCAGAACCGCTTGTGCGCCGCCCGGCCCTCGGCCTCGCGGACGCCTAACAACGCTCGGACGAGGAAGAGGTCGTCGGGGGTGGTCACCTTGACGTTCCGGCTGTCGCCCTCGACCACCATCACCTGCTCGCCCAACCGCTCCACCACCTGGGCATCGTCGGTGGCGCCCTCCAAGGCCGCGCTGGCGTAGGCCCGCCGGATGAGCTCGGTGCGGAAGACCTGCGGGGTCTGCACCGCGACGAGGCCGGCCCGGGGGACGGTCTCGACCACGCGGTGGGCGGTGGTCCGCTCGCGACCCACGTCGCCCAGGATGGCGCTCGCCAGGGCGTCCTCCTCGCTGGCCGCGACGGCCGCGGCCCCCACCCGCTTGAGGGTGGCGGTCACCGGGACGGCCGGGATCACCGCGTCGTGCAGGGCCGCCGCGGCGAAGACGCGGGCCAGGAGGTCGTCCGTCGCCGCGGGGCGAGCCGCATCATGGATCGCCACGTGCGTGCAATCCTCGGGCACCGCGGCGAGGGCCAGCTTCACCGTCTCCCACCGCTCCGCCTTCCCCCCCGCCACGATGCGGGCCCCGTGAAAAGAAAGCTGGGCCCCGTAGCGCATGCGGAACTCGTCGAGGGCGTCGGGCGGCGCCGCCACCAGGATACAGCCCACCTCGTCGCGCTTGG
>JBGAKK010000092.1:0-16867 GCA_044224425.1 Phycisphaerales bacterium | reverse complement strand
GGGCTTCCACCACGCGGCCGCCGCTTCGGTAGGACTTGGCCAGTCCGCGCACGTCGATAGCCAACGGCGGGGAGGTGACCCGCTCGGCGCCCGCGTCGGTACCGGTGTCGCGGCCGGGGTCAGTGCCCGGCATGCTTCCCGTCGTAGGTGGCAGCGTCCATCAGCTTGCCGAGCGGCGACGTGTCGGCGCACTCGAGCTTGATGAGCCAGCCCTTGCCGAAGGGATCGGAGTTCACCAGCGACGGGTCTTTCACCACGTCGGGGTTCACCGCCACGACCTTGCCGCCGACGGCGCTGTAGACGTCGCTCGTGGTCTTCACGCTCTCCACCTCACCCAGCGATCCGCCCAACTGCACGGCGGTGCCGGCGGGCTTCATCTCGACGTAGGTGATGTCGGTGAGCTCGTCGGCCGCGAACTTGGTGATGCCGACGACGACGGTGTTGCCTTCCGGACGGAACCACTCGTGGCTCTCGGAATAGCGGCAGTTGGCAGGGCTAGCCATGGTTGGCGTCTCTCGAAAAGGGGGAGTCGCGCAGGATAGACGTTCGATCCCTTTGTGGGGGCGACCGGGACGCGATCGGCTGCGGATCAGCGAGCGATCGTCCGTGTTCGGCGCCACGCCCCTGGCGCGAGGCGAAAGAAAACGCCGCACGAATGGCTCGGCGGCGTTTCCGGAGGGGAGAAAGACAATGAAGTACAGGCTTGTGGCCTGCGGCGGAGGCAGGTTACGGCCGGGCGAGGCCTTCGACAAGATGGCGTTGCCCAAATTGCCCAAATTGACGACCATCTTTTTTCAAGCCGGTCAGGAGTGTTGACCACCGCTCGCCCCGCGTCCGACACCGGGGGCCGCGCTCCGTTATTCTCCGCCACCCGGCTCGGCGGTCCGCCGCCTCTCTCCAGCCCCCTCCCATCAGCCGTTGCAAGCCCAAATCGTCCTCACCCTTTCGGTTTCCTCGGTTCGCCCGCTCCTCCAAGCGGGTGATCCGCGTTGTCCCTCCCTCCAAGCCGTCCCCGAGTTCGCCACCCGCGAGCTGGGACTCCGGGGCCTGAACCTCCCGACGGGCCTCTTGGCCGGACGGGCGGTGGCGGACCTCGACAAGCTTCGGGACGCAGCCGACAAGGCGGGGTGCCCATGCCTCGTCCTGGTCGAGGACCAGGCCCTCGTCTTCGGGGAGCCGACCACCAAGGTCGCCACCGAGGAGCGGATGCGCCGCCTCGCTGCGGCCGCTAATCGGCTCGGATGCCGCGACATCGCCGTCCGCTGCCAGGCCAAGGCGACCGACGAGGAATTCGAGCGGACCGCAGGGGGGGTCAAGGTCGTCCTCCAGGAGATCGACCGCTACGACCTCAACCTACTCCTGGTCCCGCACCAAGGGTTGACCACCGACCCTTCCCGGCTGACTGACCTCATCAAGAAGGTGGGCGGCTTCCGCATCGGCTCCCTGCCCAGCTTCCATCATGCCCACCAGAGCGGCGATGCGGAGAAGACGCTTCGGAAGCTGGCGCCCTACGCCGAGTCGATCGACGCAACCGTGGTCGGCTTCAAGGGCGATCGCCACGAACCCTACGACCTGGTGGCGTGCGTCGAGGCGGTGAAGGCCGTTGGCTACGTCAACACCCTCGCCCTCGACTATCTCGGGAAGGGCGATGTCGTGGCGGATCTGGTCAAGGCCCGCGGTATCCTTGAGCAGGCGGTGCAGACGGAGGACGGGGGCGAGGAGTGAGCCTGTCGGCCGACGGGAAGGATCCCGGGCCGCCGCCTTCGTCCGCACAGACCGGGAGGCGTCGCGTGATCGTGACCATCGATGGGCCGGCAGGCACGGGAAAGTCGACGGTGGCCCATCGCTTGGCCAAGCGCCTGGGGCTCGAGTTCCTCGACACCGGTGCCATGTACCGGGCGATCACCCTTCTCATCCTCGAAGCCGAGGTCGATCCGCACGACGAAATGGCCTGCACCGACCTCGCCCGGAACGTCGAACTCCGCTTCGACTTCGACCGCGATCCGCCCGCCCTCTACGCCGATCGCCGTGAACTGGGCGACGCGATCCGTTCGGCCCTGGTCACCTCCCACGTCTCGATCGTGGCCGCCCACCCCGGCGTGCGGGAGGCCTTGGTCGCCTCGCAACGGGCCATCGCCGACGCCCATCAGCGGCTGGTGACCGAAGGTCGGGACCAGGGGAGCGTCGTCTTCCCCGATGCCGACGTGAAGTTCTATCTCGACGCCGCCGCAGCCATCCGGGCTCGCCGGCGGGCCGAACAGCTCCGGGCCAAGGGCGAGGTCGCCGACGAGCCGGCGATCCTGGCCAGCATCCTCGAGCGCGACTCGCTCGACGAGAACCGTGCCACAGGCCGTCTGATGCGACCCGCGGACTCGGTGCACGTCGACACCGGGCCGCTCGATGTGGACGGCGTCGTGTCCCGGCTCGAGGCCTTGGCCAGGCCGCGCCTGCGGGATGCCCTCGCGATCGGAGCCGGAGAGCGGGCGTGAGCGAGCCGGGGCGGTCGTGGCTGCGGAGCACGTGGTGGAAGGTCGGCCGCGAGGCGACGTTCCTCCTGATGTGGCTTCTGTACCGGATGCGCGTTCATCACCAAGAGCGTGTGCCGCGGCAGGGGCCGGTCGTCTTCATCTCGAACCACCAGTCGTTCTTCGACCCGATCATCAACGGGGCGCGGTCGCCCCGCGGGCTTTCACGCCCCTCGCCCGGCAGACGCTCTTCCGCTTCAAGCCGTTCGCTTGGCTCATCCGGAGCTTCGGGGCCGTGCCGATCGCCGGCGACAACACCGACGCGGCGGCGGTGCGGCTGGCGATCGCCGAGATCGCCGCGGGCCGCACCGTCCTCCTCTATCCGGAGGGGAAGCGGAGCGCCGACGGCAGGCTGAACCGCTTCCAGCGCGGGTTCCTCCTCCTCCTCCGGCGAAGCGAGGCGGCGGTGGTGCCGATCGGGATCGAGGGGGCGTTCGATGCCTGGCCCCGCACGCGGAAGGCGCCGCGCTGGTCGGGCCGCATCGACGTGGTGATCGGGGAGCCCATGCGTTCCAGCGACTTGGTGGCCATGCCGCCGGAAGAGGCCCTACGGCGCTGCGAACTCGCGATCGACCAGTTGCGGCTCGAGGGCCGGGCTGCGATCCGGGCCCGGACCGGCGGGCGATGGCCCGCTCCCGGCGTCGCCGATGCCCCCTCCTTCGGCGAGGGGCCGGAGGCCTCGTCGTGACCCTCACGCCCGAACCGTCGGGCGGCGACAAGGCCCCGAGCGTGCCGCTTCGCGAGGCGGCGCGGCGGGTGGCCAAGCGACTCCGGGAGGCCGGATTCGAGGCCTACTTCGCCGGGGGCTGCGTCCGCGACGGCCTCTTGGGGCTCGAGCCCGACGACTATGACATCGCGACCAGCGCCCGGCCGGAGGAGGTCCTCCGCGTCTTCCCCAAGGCTCGCGGCGTGGGCGAGGCGTTCGGCGTGATGCTCGTCCGCGGCGATCGCCACACCTTCGAGGTGGCGACCTTCCGCACCGACGTCGAATACGTCGACGGGCGACGGCCGAGCTCGGTCCGCTTCGCCACCTCCCGCGAGGACGCCGAGCGCCGCGACTTCACCATCAACGGGCTCTTCGAGGATCCCGAGACGGGGGCCATCGTCGACTTCGTCGATGGACAGGCCGACCTCGATCGCCGCGTCCTGCGGGCGATTGGCGACCCTGCGTTGCGCTTCGCCGAGGACCACCTCCGCCTCCTTCGGGCCGTGCGGTTCGCAGCTCGCTACCACCTGGCGATCGACCCGCGCACCGCCCAGTCGATGCGGGAGTGCGGACCGAAGCTCGCCCTGATCGCCCGCGAGCGGATCGGGCTGGAGTTGCGTCGGATGCTCGAACACAGCACCCGAGCGGTGGCGGCCGGGCTCCTCGAGGAGTACCGCCTCGACGGCGTGGTCCTCGGCGAAGGCCCCATGCACGCCTCGGCCGGGCGGCTTGGACAGCTTCCTCCCGAGGCCCGGTTTGAACTCGCCCTCCTGGCTTGGGGGCTCGATCGCCAGGGGTCGGGGGTGGCCGCCGACCTGGCGCCGGGGCAACTCGCCCGCTGGCGGAACGCCCTCGTCCTCAGTAACGGCGAGGAGGCCCTGATCGCCGACATGGCCCGCTGCCGGCGCGGACTCCCGGGCTTCTTGGGGGAGCGGGAAAGCCGCCGCAAGCGGCTGGCCGCGAGGCCCGGCTTCGCCGACGCCTGCCGGCTCCACGCGATCGACGACCCGAGGGGGGCGGCCGGGGTCGAGGAGTGGCGGAGCCGGACCGATCCGGCCGCCATCGCCCCGCTCCCGCTCGTGACCGGCGATGACCTGATCGGCTTGGGGCTGGCGCCGGGGCCCCGCTTCCGGGAACTTCTCGAAAAGGCCTACGACGCTCAGCTTGAGGGGGCGGTGCGGACCCCGATCGAGGCGCTGGAGCTGGTCCGGCGGCTGGCCGCGGAGGGGTCGGGGGACGCCGTCGGCTGAATCAGCCGGGGACCGCTATCCGCTGCAACGAGCGACGTCTAAGATGCGTAGAAGCGGCAAGATCGGCTTCCGAGGCGTCGTTCGAGCCCGGTGTCGCTTGCGTCGCTGCCGTCTGTCCGCACACCTCGCGATCGGTCCGCCTTGCCGGGCCGACGTGGATGAGGGATCCCAGCATGATGCGCATGAAGCTCTCCGTCGGAACGACCCTCCTGGCCTCCGCGCTCGTCGCCGCCGTGGCGTCCGCCAAGGACTCGGCGCCGCTCCCGGCCAACGTGGCGGTTCCCAAGGTCTATGTGGTGCCGATGGACGGGCAGATGGGCACCGACATCGCCAAGGTGATCTACGACGAGATCGCCAAGGACATCGAGAAGCAGAAGCCCGACATCCTGGTGATGCACGTCGACACGAGCGACTTCGCGAAGGGCTGGGAGGAGCAGATGATGAGCCGCGGGGAGAAGCCGGAGCGAGGGCTCTCCTTGGTCGGCGAGTACCGCGACATCGCCATGCTTCTCCGCGAGGACCTTCGGCAATACCCGCAGGTCGCTTGGGTCAACAACGCGGCCGGCTGGGGCTCGCTCCTCGCCATGTCGTGGCCCACCGTCTACATGACCCCCGAGGCGAAGCTGGTCGGCGTCTACTTCTTCACCGACAGCTCGCAGTTCCAGGACGAGCACGTGGCCGCCAAGATGCAGGCCGCCAAGCGGGCCATCGCCCTCGGATTCATGGAATTGGGCGGCTATCCGCTCGATCTTGGCGATGCCCTCCTCTTCCCGCAGAAGACCTTGAGCGCGAGCTTCGAAGGCCGCTCCGTCCACTGGCAGCTCGACAACAACGGCATGTGGGTGGTCGACTCGAGCGAGAAGGCCGCCACGGTGTTCACGGCCAAGCTGGCCGAGGACACGCTCCTCTCCGACGGCACTGCCGAGAACCTCGATGACCTCATGTTCCTCCTTGGCTATCGCGAGTACCAGCACGTCGATAGCGGCGAGAAGCTCTTCAAGAAGTACAAGGACGACTGGCGGCAGGCCTACGAGAAGTCGATCGAGTACCTCCGCGACGCCGAGAGCGCGGACAGCCCGTCCCAGCGCAAGGCCCTGCTCGAGAAGGTGGTCAGCCGCATGAAGTCCTTCCCGGCTGTGGAGCGGCGACTGGCGAGCGAAGGCGTCTCCAAGCTCGAGCTCGAGGTCGAGATCGACCAGCTCAAGGAATCCTCGCGTCAGAACCGTAACAGCGGCGGCACCGCCGGCGGCGGCCGCTCCGGCAAGGGCGGCGGATTCGGCTCGCCACGCTGAGTCGAGCGACCGGCTCTTCCCTCCTCTCCGACCTCACCTCGACCGAACCATCAGGACCTCAGCATGCATAAGCGCCTCGGATCCCTCCGCTCCCTGACCTTGGCCTCAGCCGTTGCCCTTGCCTGCGCGACGGCAGCCCTCGGAGCGATCGAGCTCACCTTCAAGAGCGGGCAGACCTGGCGGGGCGACTTGAACGAGACGGTGCAGGTCGTCTATCTCGAAGGCGGCGGCGAGCGGACCATCGAGGGCAAGCTCCTCCGCGCCGACAAGAACCTGGTGGTGGTGGAAGGCACCGTGGCGGGCAAGGTCGGCAAGAAGACGATCTTCACGGGCGACATCCGGGCGATGAAGTCGCTCGCTGCTGCCGCTGCCCCCGCCACCGCGCCCGCCGCTGCCGCGAGCGGCACCGCGACCGCACCGGCCGCCAAGCCAGACGACAAGGCTGCCGCCGCGTCGCCTACGGCGGAGGGCGCGGCCCAGGGTGTCCACGGCCTTCCGGCCAACTACAAGGGGGTCTTCGTCCTGCCCCTCGAGGGCATGGTCGGTCCGGCCTTCCGCAACGAGGACATCAAGGCGATGGGCGAGGAGGCCGACAAGTACGGCCCCGGCCAGATCATCGTCCTCTACATCGACTCGGGCGGCGGTAGCCTCGCCGAGGCCAAGGAGATCGACGAGACGCTCCGCGACATCCGCAAGCGCCACCGCGTCGTGGCCTGGATCCGCGAAGCCATCTCGGCGGCCGCCTTCACTGCCCTCCACTGCGACGAGATGTACTTCATGTCGGTCGGCTCGATGGGCTCGATGACCGGTTTCAACTCCGGCAACTTCCAGTCCATGCAGGGCGAGAGCCTGCAGGGCTGGCTCGACCTCGCCGGCCGCGTCGCCGAGGAGTCGGGTCGTGACGGCAACATGGCCCGTTGCATGATCCGCAAGGAACTCGAGTGCTCGGTCGACATCCCCGAAGGCGGCGGTCCGAAGGACGCGGTCTGGCGCAACGACGCCAAGGGCAAGATCGTCGTCGACACCAAGGACACGATGCTCTGCTTCAACGCCTCGAACGCCTTGGCGGTCGGGGTTTCCGACGGCACGGCGGACAGCGAGGAAGAACTCGCCAAGCTGCTCGACCTGCCGGAGTGGAAGGAAGCGAGCGACTTCGGCCGCAAGCTCCACGCCAAGATCCAGAACGACCTGAAGCGCGGCGACGAGGTCATCCCCAAGCTCGTGGCCAGCTATGGCTTCAAGGGCACCGGCTCGGGCGACCCGGTCGTGGTGCTCGGGGCCCGCATCGGCATCCTCAAGGAGCTCATCTCCTGGTGGGTCCGCTGCCCTGATTGCATGATGAACGTGGGTGTGAAGGGGGTCGGTGTGCCGCCCAAGGAAGTGCTCGAGGACGAACTCAAGGACCTCCAGAAGCAGCTCGCCGCGGCCCGCAAGGCTCGCGACTCGGCCCGCGGCGGGGCTGGCGCCGGCAACTGATCGACCGACCGAATCGTTCCAAGGCCTCGGCTCGCGCCGAGGCCTTTTTCATCGGGGGCAGCAAGCGGTGGTAGGCTGCCCCCAACGAGGCCTAGCCATGTCGTCCGATCAGCCGGTCATTCCGCCCATGTCGCCCGAGCCGTCCGCTGTCGCGCCCGATTCCGCGCCGACCCGCTGGCACATCGTGGTCGGTGTCCTCGGCCTGGTCTACGGAGCTGCGGGCGTCTTGCTCCACCTCGGCTCGATCGTGATGAGCTTCTTCTCGAAGCAGTTCTTCAAGATGGCCGGGCTCGGCGAGATCGAGACGCCGCGGTTGATGGTGATCACCGCCCTCATCCAGAGCTCGATCCTCCTCGTCCTCGGTTGCTTCCTGATCGTCGGCTCGGCGATGATCCTGGCGCGCCGCCCGCTCGGTGCGTCGCTCCTCCGGTTCTGGGCGGGGGCCCGCATTGCGATGGTGGTGGTCGGGATCGGCCTCGGCATCCTGACCTTGAAGCCGCAGCTTGAGTTCCAGACCCGGATCTTCGAGGCCCAGAAGGAACTGGTCCGGGACCGGGGCGGCGATCCCAACAAAATCCCCACTCCGGACCCGAAGTCGCAGGAGATGCAGGCCCGGATCATGATGGGCGTCTTCAGCGTGGTCCTGGTCGCCTTCCCGCTCTTCGTCGGGATCCTGCTGACCAACCGCCGCAAGAAGGCCGACATCGAGGCGTGGGGCGAACTCAGTCGCTGACGACCGCTGGCCGGCTCAGCCGACTTCGCGACGCTGGAAGAGGGCGGTCGCGATGAAGAGGCAGGCCCCGATCATGAGGAGGCCGTAGGGGAGGGCCCGCGCCACATAGGCGCCGGGGATCGCCTTGTCTTGGTTGATCGCGTCGGCCAGCCAGAAGACCTGGAAGTTCGGGGTGATGGCGTAGGCCACCTTGAGGGCCATGAGCCCCATCGACTTCCCGAACGTGGCGGCGGCTGCTTCGCGGGCGATCTCGCCCTGGAGCTCGGTGATCTTCCGGAGGAACAGCCAGTCCGAGAGAAGGCCCACCACGAGGACACCGAGGGTCGTCGAGAGGGTGAGGATCTGGCCCATTCGGGTCGACGCTGCGAGGGCGACGCCGGCGAGGATCAGGGTGCCCACCGACATCATGCCGATCGCCACCCAGACATCGAGCTTGAGGACCGGCTGCACCATGCCCGGGTCGCCCTGGAAGATCTGGTGGGCAGTGTTCGGGGTCCAGTCCGGACCGACCAAGAGGGCGAGCAGGTAGGCGAGCCCGGCAGCGGGGGTGGTGAGGGCCAGCGCGGTGCTGGCGAAACTCTTGCCGTAGAAGTAGTTGGCCCAAGTCGCACCGCCCACGCCGATGAGCAAGGCGAGGGCCCCGAAGGCGAGGACCGGCTGGTGGATGGGCGTTCGCACCGTCTTCAGGACGCCGTGCATCTCGACCAACATGAAGACGAAGCTGAGGAAGAGGACGACGGTCAGGAGGGCGAAGGCGACCCCGACGTACTTCCCGACCACGAAGACGGGGCGCGACACCGGCTTCGAGACGACCGTGAGGACGGTGCGATTCTCGATCTCCCGGCTGAAGACGTTGGTGGCGATGAAGGCGGCGACGACGGCCGAGGCGATGAAGATGGTCGACAGGCCGATGTCGATGAACATCCGCTGGTCGTCCTCCAGTGTGTACGCCGCCAGCGGGTTGGAGAGGATGATCAGGATCGTGGCGACCGTGGCGACCACCAGCACGATGGGCTGCCGCACGCTCTCGAAGAAGGTGTTGCGGGCGATGGCCTGAAGCTGCTCGAAGATCGTCATGCCGTGGTCCGGAGCGCGGATCGAGACCGCCAGGTCGACGGTCGAGCGTCGAGCGGGCAGCGGGGCCCAGCCGCCAGAGATGGAAGGAGGGGCGGCGGGGAGGTGGGGCAAACCCTAACCGGGGTCGGCATCCGGAGGCAACCGGCGGGAGCCCTCGGTGCACCGGACGGGGGACAGCCGGGTGGGGAGGGCCGGAGGTGGGGAGCGTTCGGAGCCGCCGACGGACGGACGAGAGTTGCCGTACAGTACGGCCCTTCACGAACCCAGGCCGCGGGACCTCGTAACGGACGAGTTCCGCTCCGGTTCGCCGGAGTTCGGCTTGCGATTCGGAATCCCTCGGCGGCCTCGGCCACCCTGGGCTCCCGGTCGCGGGTCACGGGGTCCCTCGCCGCGTCGCGCGGTCACGTCTTGAGGAGGCCTCGCGTCTAGCCTGGGGGGAAGACTCGCCGTGCCGCCAGCCGCTCCCGCCGGGAGGGGAGGGGACCGGCGGAGGACAGTCGGAAGGTTCTGGGCTTCGAAGCACCCATGCGAATCGATCACATCGCCTACCAGCAGGCCGTGCGCGTGTCGGGCTTGGGCCTCCTCGCGCAACTGGCGTTGGGACTCACGCTTCTGGTGTATGGCCGCCTGGCCGGGGACACCGCGTTTGTCTTCGCCTCGATGTACATCTTCACGGGGCTGCCCGTGTGGATCGGCCTGATCGTCGTCTTCCAGCAGCACCGCCTGGAGCGGCTGGAGGCGCTTGAGCTCGACGAGCTCGCGGCCAGCCGCGGCGAGACCACCGGCACCCTCTTCGAGAAGGATGGGGCCCGCGTCGCCGCTCGCCGGCTCCGTTTCATGCACACCTGGCTGATGCCCGGCATCAGCCTCCTCGTGGCCGCCCTCCAGATCGGGCTCGGCTACGCGATCCTCGACTACTTCCGCAGCCTCGCCGATCCGAACCGCGACGTGACCCCGTTCAGCGCGGGTGACGGGCTCGGCTGGCAACTGGCCATCTCGATCGCCCTCGCCCTCGGGGCCTTCATCTTCTCCCGCTTCGTGGCCGGCATGTCGCGGCTCGACGCCTGGGCCAACCTCCGCGGCGGTGCCGGGGCGATGGTGGGCAACGCCCTCGTCCTCCTCGGCGTCGGCATCGGCATCGTCTTCCGCTTCTTCGACAAGCCGGCGGTCCTCGAGGGAGTCGCCTACGGCATCGCGATCTTCATGTTTGCGGTCGCTGCCGAGACGATCCTCAACTTCATCCTCAACCTCTATCGGCCGCGCCGCCCGGGCGAGACCCCGCGTCCCGCCTTCGACAGCCGCGTCCTGAGCCTCTTCGCCGCCCCCGACTCGATCGTGCGGTCGATCAACGAGGCGGTCAACTACCAGTTCGGCTTCGACATCACGAGTTCGTGGGGCTACCAGCTCCTCTTGCGGAACGTCGGTCGCCTGGCCGGCTTCGCGGTGGTGGTCCTCCTGATCCTCTCCTCGTTTGCGGTCATCGAGCCGGGGCAGCAGGCCCTCCGCCTCCGCTTCGGGAACCCGGTCGGATCGGTCTACGAGCGCGAGCTGATGGTCAAGCTGCCATGGCCGATCGAGACCGCGGAGGTCCTCGACGTCGGCCGGGTGCGCGAACTGGTGCTCGCCAAGCCACCCGCCCCGAAGACGGTCTACAAGGCGTGGGGCGACGAGGGGCAGCTCGATCCGCAGCGGAACCTCTTCCTGGTGGCAGCCCCCGTGGCCCAGCCGGAATTGGCCGAAGCCATGCGGAAGGTCTCGGTGCAGGCCGGCTCCGCGTCGCAGGACGACCCCAAGGTCTCGACCCTGGCCCAGCAGTTCGCCCTGATCGACAGCGACATCATCCTCCGCTGGCGGGTCTTCGACGGGAAGCTGAACGAGTTCCTCACCTTCGCCAACGACACGCGGCAGCGGCGGAGCCAGCTCGACATGCGGGAGCAGGCCCTGCGCAACCTCGCCCTTCGCGAGGTGACCCAGTACCTCTCGACGCAGCCTCTCGACCAACTCCTCTCGCCGACCGGTCCGTCGCTCGAGAACAACCTCCGCGACCGGATCCAGAAGTCCTTCGACAACGTGCAGTCGGGCGTCGAGGTGGTGAGCGTCACCATCCCGCGGCTCCGGCCGCCGGGCGGCGAGGCCGAGGCCGGTCGCTTCCTCGAGCCTTCGATCGCCTACCAGAACGCCCGCAAGATGCGGGAGAACGCCAAGGCCGAGGTCGACCAGGCGATGACCGTCCTGATCGGCAGCCGCGAGCGAGCCGACCGGGCCGTGGCCCTCGTCCGCCAGCTCGACGAGGTCAGCGCCAAGAACGGCGCCGACTCCAAGGAGGCGATCGAACTCCGGCTCCAGATCGAGGCCGTCCTCTCCGAATCGCAGGCCCAGGCCGCGGCCCGCATCGCGAGCGCCCGCGCCATCCGCTGGCAGAAGCACATGGACGCCGCCCAGAAGGCCGCCGAGGTGCTGGGCGAGGCGCCCTCCTTCAACGTCGATCCCGAGCTCTACCGCCAGCGGAAGCTGATGGAGATGCTCGCCACCTCGCTCCCCGCGGTGCGCGTGAAGTACATCCTCGGTCTCGATCCGGCCAAGGTCCGGGTGAACGCCGACATGCAGGAACCCGACGCCGGCCTCAACGTCTACGACTACTTGCAGAAGAACGACCAGCCGGGCAAGTGATCCGACCCACCCCGTCGCTGTCCCCGCCCTACGAGCCCCGCCCAACGACCGCCGACCACCAGCCATGAACCGAACGCTTCCTATCGCGATTGGCGCGCTCCTCGTCCTGATCCTCATCCTCTTCAACACCACCTACACGGTGAGTTTCCACGAGCTGGCGGTGCGCACCCAGTTCGGGAAGCCGGCGGGGATCGAGCGGGAGGCGGGGCTCCACTTCAAGATGCCCTTCTTCATCGACCGGGTGACCAAGCTCGACACCCGCCTGCAGTCGACCGAGAGCCCGCTCGACACGGTGATGACCGTCGACCAGCAGGAGGTGGTCATCCAGGCTTTCCTCCTCTGGAAGATCGACGACTCGGAGGACGGAGCGATGCGCTTCTTCACCGCCTACGGCTCGACCGAGCAGGCCGGCAAGGAGCTCGAGCAGCGCCTGCAGGGTGCCTTGCGGGCCGTGGGCGGCTTCAAGTTCTCCGATCTCATCGGCTCGAAGAGCCAGCTCCCGGCCGCCGAGGAAGCGATCCTCAAGGACCTCCAGGCCGGGGCGCCGACCGGCATCAAGCCGGTCTACGTGGGCATTTCGCAGGTACTCCTTCCGCCCAAGACGACCGTCTCGGTCCTCACCCGCATGGCCGAGGTGCAGAACACCCGGGCTCGCCTCGAGGAGAACATCGGGCGCTCCGAGGCCGAGGCCCTCAAGAGTAACGCCAAGACCATCGCCGACACCATCAAGAACTTCGCCGAGCAGTGGGCCTCGCAGATCACCGCCCGCGGCGATGCCGAGGCGGCCCGCTACTACGAGCAGATGGCGAAGTACCGCGACCTCGCGATCTTCCTCAGCTGGATCGACACCCTGAAGTCCGGGCTGTCGGGGGCCACGACCTTCGTCGGAGCCACGCATCTTGAGCCCTTCCACATCCTGAACCTCGACGCCCCGACCGACGCCCGCGGCATCCCGCAGCCGGAGCGCAAGGTGATGGACGCCGACCAGCCCGCCCAGCCAACCAAGCAGCCCGCCAAGCAGCCCGAGGCCCACTGACATGGCCGAAGAGGATCCCAATCTCCGTCCGCCCGAGGGCAACCAGCCCGGGTCGACCGACGACGCTCCCGAGGAGCCCCGTCGCGAGGCGAGCGCTCGCTTCGTGGTGCAAGGCGCCCAATCCTCGCAGGCCGAGCTCCGCCAGGCCCTCAACCCGGCGAACCAGAGCCTGGCCGAGGCCCTGCGCCTTTCCTATCGCGTCCTCCAGGTCGGCATCCTGGCCCTGATCGTCACCTTCCTCTTCTCCGGCTTCCAGTCGGTTCGTGAAGGGGCGACCGGGGTGAAGACGCTCTTCGGTCGGATCGTCGGCGGCCCTGGTGGCGAGCAACTCGCGCCCGGGCTCCACCCCTTCTGGCCCTACCCGGTGGGCGACCTCGTCGTCTTCCAGCAGAAGCAGAGCATCCGGCTCGACAAGGAGTTCCAGCCGCGGCAGAACCCGAACCAGCTCACCAAGGAGGACCAGCTCGCCGGGGCCGACGCGGCCCGCGACCTGGTCGCCCAGCGCGACGGCTTCGTGATCACCGCCGATGGCGACCTCGCCCACCTCGCCTTGTCGGCGGACTACGTGGTCGAGGACGCGGTCGAGTTCCTCGGTCGCCTGGGCCCGACCGAGGCGGACGCTGTGGTGCGCCGGGCCTTGATGCGCGGTGTCGTCCTCGGGTCGAGCGAACTGACGCTCCGCGAGCTGCTCGAGCAGCGCGAGACCTCGGCCTTGGTGATGAAGGAGAAGGCCCAACAGATCCTCGACCGCCTCCAATCGGGTGTTGCCCTGACCGGCGTGACGCTCACCGAGACCTCCGCCCCGCGCTTCGTCGAGGCCAAGATCCGCGAGGTGCAGGCCAAGCGAGTCGATGCCGAAGCCGAGGTGGTGCGGGCCCAGCAGGAAGTGACCGCGACGCTGACCGCGACGGTCGGCGGCGGCACGCCGCCCAAGGAGATGCTCGACGCCTACGGGCCGGGCACCGCCTTCGAGCAGTTGGTCCGGCTGATCCAGGAGTACGACGGCCTGCTGGTGAAGGGCGCGACCGCCGAGGCCGATGCGGTGATGAAGCGGATCGGCGCCCGCATGGAGGCCCCCGACATCTCGGGTGACGTGGCCCGGATCATCCAACAGGCCAAGGCCGCCCGCTCGAGCCGCGAGTCGGCCCTGTCCAGCGACCTCCGCCGCCTCGAGGGGCTTGCCCCGGCCTTCCGCGACAACCCGCGGCAACTCACCCGGCAGCTGTGGCTCGAGGCGGTCCGGGCCGTGACCAGCGGCCCGGAGGTCGAGATCATCGCCACCCCCTTCGGGATCGGCGGCTTCGACCTCAAGTTCGTCTCCTCGCAGCAGGTCATGCAGCGACGTCGCGAGATCGACATGGCTCGCCGCAAGGCCAAGGCAGACGAGAAGAACCTCGACTACCAGTACTTCGAATACGGAAGCCAGGCCATCAACGTCGGCCGTCCGGGCGGACGCCTCAACCGCGAGGCGACCGGCGGCGCCGGCCGCGACAACCCGCCGGCCGGTCCGAACTGACCTGGCCGTCCCACCTCCGGGCGGCCTCCGTGCCGCCCCGACCCCTCCGAGCAGCGCATGGCGAAGCGAACATCCCTGGACACCGAGAAGGTCGTCGAGGCCGTCGGCCTCACCAAGGTCTTCAACGACTTCTGGCTGCGGGCCAAGGCCCGGGCCGTCGACGGGATCGACTTCGAGATCCGCCGCGGCGAGGTCTTCGGGCTCCTCGGCCCTAACGGCAGCGGCAAGAGCACGACGATCAAGATGATCCTCGGCCTGCTGCACAAGACGAAGGGCACGCTCCTCGTCTTCGGCCGCGACCCCTCGGACGTGGCGGTGAAGAAGCGGATCGGCTACCTCCCCGAGGAGTCGTACATGTACCGCTTCCTCAACCCGCAGGAGACGCTCGACTACTACGGCAAGCTCTTCGGGCTCGGCCGCGCCGAGCGGCAGCGGCGAACTGGCGAACTCCTTGACATGGTCGGCCTCTCCCAGGTCCGCCACCGGGCGGTGGGGGAGTTCTCGAAGGGCATGACGCGGCGCCTCGGCTTGGCCCAGGCCCTGATCAACGATCCCGAGTTCCTCATCCTCGACGAACCGACCAGCGGCCTCGACCCGGTGGGCACGCGGCAGGTGAAGGACCTCCTCCTCGATCTCGGGCGGCGCGGCAAGACGATCCTCCTTTCCTCGCACCTCCTCGACGAGGTCGAGGACGTCTGCACCCGGCTGGTCGTCCTCTACGGCGGCAAGGTGCGGGCCCAGGGCACGGCGGACGAACTCCTGACCGACACCTCGCGCACCGTGCTCACCACCCCGCGGCTCCGCACCGAGACGATCGAGCGGATCGACCGCATGCTCCACGAGGCGGAGGGGGTCGGCCTCGACAGCGTCGACGCCCCGCGGGAGCGGCTCGAGGACTTCTTCATGGAGCTCGTCGAGAAGGCCCGCCAGGAGCAGGTCGCGACCAGCGGTGCCCAGCACGGCGGGCGGACCGCCGGCTTCCTCCTCGACCATCCCGAGAAGGTCGAGGCGAGCGCGGGCGGCGAGCTCATCGAGCACTTGGTCCAGGAACAGCCGACCGGCGGCTCGCGGGCCGTGGCGGTCGACGCCGCGAAGCCTGCGGAGCCGACCGGCCCCAAGGCCGACGTCCTCCAGGACCTCCTCGAGGAGAAGCCCAAGGCCCAGCAGGCGGCGCCGGCCAAGCCGGTCAGGATCGACAAGCCCGCCGATGTCGACACCAGTCTCATCGAAGGCCTGCTCGGCGACGAGAAGCCCAAGCGTGACGACGGAGGTCGCAAGGCGTGAGTCTCCTCAAGCTCATCCGCCAGCGCCTCGACGACCTGCAGCGCCTCTTCGCTGTCCGTATCGCCCTCACCATCGTCCTCCTCGCCGGGGCTTGGGGATGGTTCGGCGCGGTCTGGTGGAAGGGAAGCGAACTCCGCTCCGACGCCCGGCTGATCATCCAGGCCCTGAGCACTGCGAACCTCGCCAAGGGCGACGAGGTGGCGGTCGACTTCGCCAAGAAGGGCATCGTGGTGGTCGAGGGCCGCACCTTCGGCCATGCCGGCCTCGCCAAGCGGGCCGCCTCGCTCTACGACGAGGACGGCTCGATGCGAAGCGCGGTGCAGGCGTCGCGCATCCTCCTCGAGGAGCGCGAACCAGCCTGGGCCCCGGCCTTCCTGCTTGAGCAGCCGGAGACGCTCCTCCTCCTCGCCTTGGCTTCGACCGCCGTTCTCCTCCTGACCGTCTGGACCGGCCTCGCGGTCGAGTTCTTCGCCACCCTCGCCCTCGGCGTGGTGGTGGTCCTGCCGCTCCTCCTCCTCGGGAGCTGGTCGTGGGCCATGTCCTTGGCCGGCGTGGTCGTCCTCCTCTACGTCTTCGCCCTCCTGGTCCGCGCCGCGGCGATCGCCCTCGGTCGCTCCTCGCCGACCTTCGCCGTGGCCTCGAACGTCCTTCGCGAAGCCATGCGACTTCGGGTGGCGACCTTCTTCATGGGCGTCCTCCTGATCGCGATCCCCTTGCTCCCCATCTGGATCGACGACAAGGCGGTCCTCCGCTATCAGGTGCAGACGTTCCTCTCGCGCGGCACCGGCCTCCTCTTCTTCCTTGCCGCCTGCATGACCGTCTTCCTGTCCTGCGCCACGGTGAGTTTCGAGATCCGCGACAAGCAGATCTGGCAGCTCATGACCAAGCCGGTGGCCCGGGTCCAGTACCTGGTCGGGAAGTGGCTCGGCATCGTCGTCCTCAACGTCATCCTCCTCTGCGTCGGGGCCGGGGCGATCTTCGTCTACATCGAGGACCTCCGGACCCGTCCCGCGGCCGACGAGCTCGACGCCCTCGCCGTGCGCGACGAGGTCCTCGTCGCTCGCCGCGGCTCGACGCCCGACTTCCGGACGCTGACCGCCGACGAGGCCCGCGACCTCGTCGATCGCAAGCTGCAGGCCGACTCCATGCTGCAGGCCGACATCAAGGACGGCCTCCGCCGCGAACAGGAGGTCCGCCGCGAGCTTTCGGTCGAGGTCCACCGCGACTTCCTCAACCAGCAGCGCTCGATCCCCGCCGGCACCGCCCGCAGCTACACCTTCGGCGGGCTGACCCCGGCCCGCA
>JBGAKK010000091.1:0-17730 GCA_044224425.1 Phycisphaerales bacterium | reverse complement strand
GGCGTGCCGCTCTACAACGAGGCGGTCATCGTCAAGAAAAACCCGGAGATCGACAGCGAGATCTACAACCGCGGTGAGTACGAGGTCCTGCACAAGCGGGGCTCACGCTTCCGCGTGCTCAGCCGCACCCGCGTCCAGGAGAAGGTCGGCAGCTCGCCTACCTCGTCGAACGCCAAGCGGCTCTACGGCGGGCAGATCGACTTCCCGGACGGTCAGAGCATCCGCATCGACCGCCACGGCGGAAATGACATCTGGCTGCTCGACGTCGTCGAGGAGGGCATCGCCGACGGGTACGTCAGCGACTTCGACCCGGCCAAGCTGGAACGGAAAAGCCGCTAGCCCGCGTTCTATTCAATGAAGGACCCCATGCCGCCCAACCCAACCAACCCCGAGGACCGCGACCCCAAAGACCCGACGCCCGAGGAGGCCGCGCTCGACTTCATCGTCTCCGCCGACGCCCCCGAGTATGACCAGCCCGTCCGCCCGCCGTGGGTGCCGGACCATGTCAGCCAGGAGGACGTCGAACGGACCATCTACATCCCCCGCAACCGCCGCGACCCCTCCCGCCCGTACCGCGGCCCCGAGCTCGACTTGGGCGAGTGAACCCGTGAACCTTGTCCCCTCCACCAGCCCGGTCCTCCGCACGCCCGCCCCCGCCGTCTAGCCGCCTCCCGCCACCCCGCCGTCTAGCCGCCTCCCGCCACCCCGCCGGTTTACGCCGTAAACCACCCCCTACTCCGTCCCGAAGAAGGCCCCTCCCGGCCCCGCCGTGGCCCCTCTGGAAATATTTTGACAAAATGCACCCTCCAAACTGTACCTCGATACAGAATCGGCCTATCTTACTTTCATGAACACCACGTCCACCTCAACGCTCCCCGCCTACCGCCCGCCGCCCGCAAGGCCGCCGGTTCTTCAGGTCGTCACCAACCACTACACCAACCTCGCCAAGATCAAGGCCGCTGGAATTCCGATCTCAGACCAACGCCGCATCTTGCAGTGCGAGCTCTGCGGCCAAGCCATCAACGAGGCCCGCCGTCAGGGCGCCACCCTCGAGGAAATCGTCAGCGCCGTCGCTGCCGCCCGTTAGTCCCTCAACCTTCACGGAGACCGATCAATGGACAAGAACCTCGCCCGCCTCGCCGGTATGACCCTCGAAGACGCCGCCCGCAAGGCCTTCGCCGCCCACCCGCAGCTCAAGCACCTCAAGCTGACCTACGGCGGTGGCCGCTTCGACTCGGTTGAATTCACCGCCAAGATCACCCTCCGCGACACCGTCGCCCCCGTCGCCGCTCCCGCCGTCTTCGGCAAGGCGCTCACCGACGAGTTTCTCCACGCCGGACTCGCTCCCGCCGGTACGCCCATCACCTTCGCCGACCCCGCCGCCCCCAACCGCCGCGGCAAGGGAATCATCCTCAAGGCCCGCCGCTCCAAGTACATCTTCCAGCACCTCGGCCGCGACGGGAAAGAGATGCTCATCCCTTTCCTGCACCGCCAACTCGACCTCCCGCCCGCCCCGCGCTCCGGCTCGCCCGTCGCCGGCGGCGTTCCCCTGCGTCTAACCCGCCGCCTCAAGGGACCAAGGCCATGGACAGCAGCGCCTGCTCGCCGCCGTCATCGCCGCCGACTCCACCGTCGCCGGCCCGTCCTACCACTATCGCCGTCAACCATCCTCTGGGGAGAAATCGTCGACGCCGTGGCCGCCGTCAAGGCCGTCCCCGCTCTGCTCCCCTTCGATGACAATGACCGTGACCTGTGGCCCGGCGCCGAAAACCTCGAGAACGGCCGCCCGCCAGAGGTCGGATACCGCGACGCCGGCGCCGACTCTTTCCACGTCATCGTGGCCGGGCCGTCGATGGGTGACCCCCGCCGCACCATGGTCTCGGTCTACGACGAGCAGCCCGATCAGGTCCTCGTCAAGACCTTCGACCTCGAAGAGCACGCCGTCGCCTTCGCCAACTTCCTGCTCTCTGGCGCCCTGCCGCTCTCCGCCATCCGCTCGCTCGCCTAGCCGGTTTACGCCGTAAACCGCCCCAACAACTCGACGCTCCGCCGTGGCCGGGTAGACTCCCGGCCATGGCCGCATACTTCACCCTCGTCTCGACGCCCCGCTCCGCCACCGCCAACACCTACCTCGTCTCGGTCGCCGAGGCCAAGACCATCCGCAACGCCCTCGGCGCCATGGCCGGGTTCGGCCTCGACTTCACCGGCTTCGACGCCGCCACCGATGACCAGCTCAACGACCTCGCCGTGCTCGCCGCGGGCAGCCTCGACCGCCTCAACTTTCCGGGCTTCAAGGCCGACTCTTCTCAGGCCATCTGAGTGGCCGCGCGCGTCCTGTTGCAGAGGAACCCGGCGCCGTCCCCGTCCCCGACGGCCTCAAGTTCGCCCAGGTCGCCGAGATGGCCGCCCTCGCCACCGCCCGCTCCGAGGCCGGGCTCGCCGCCGACGCGGGCGTCGCCGCCTACACCGTGGGCAAGAAGTCCGTGACCTACGACCGACCGCGCCAACCTCAACCGCACCGCCGCCGTCGCCGACTCGACGCCGCCGCGTGCTGGAATCTTTCGGGTTGGTGCTCGGCTCGGTGTCCAACGTCTACCTGCCCCGCGCTTGAAATTGCCCCGGCAGGTGCCATCTCCGCGGCATAGACCGCCGCAACCGCTCTCTTCGCCGTCCGCCCTCTCCCTCGCCGCCGGGACGGTCCTGCCCCGCGGGCTGCACTTCGTCCTTACGTCCGCTCCGACCCCGACGCCCACGCCGGCCCCAACGCCGGCGCCAACGCCAACCCCCACCCCCACGCCGGCCCCGGCGCCCACGCCGGCCAACCAGGCCGAGGTCGACCGCATCCGCGCCGAGCGTGACAACCTCGCCGCCCAGATCGCGACGCTCACCGCCAAGATCAACGACGCCCCCGCGGTGACGCCCCAGGATCTCGCCGACCTCAAGAAGTTCCGCGAGGAGCAGGCCACCCTCGAGGCCGAGCGGAAGAAGAAGGAGGGCCAGTTCGAGCTGCTCATCAAGGAGCAGGCCGACGCCCACAAGGCCGCGCTCGACGCCGCCCAGGCCGCGACCGCCGCCGCCAACCAGCGGCTCGCCGACTCGCTCAAGAGCAACACCCTCAACACGCTCATCCCCAAGTTCACGGGCGTCCAGCCGGTCAGTGACGTCATCACCGCCGTCTTCTCGAAGTCGGTCACCTTCAAGCCCGACGGGTCCTACGAGATCAAGGACGAGAAGGGCGAGCACCCGATCGATCCGACCACCGGGCGGAAGATGGAGCTGGAGGCCTTCGTCGCCCGCGAGATCAACGCCCGCGACTGGTGCCGCAACGTCAAGCCCTCGGTCGGCTCGGGCGGCACCAGCCAGTCGGGGACCGGCTCGGGCGTCGCCGGGCAGTTCACCCCCGAGGACATCGCCAAGATGACCCCCGAGCAGTTCAAGGCCAACAGGGCCGCGATCTTCGCCCAGGCGAACGCCCGCTAGGCCGCCCCCGGAATTCCGACCTCCCCCGCTTGACAGCCCAACTCTTTGCGGTAGGTTCGGGCCTTCGAGCAGTTCTCTTCCCGTCTGCTCCCCGCACCTGTGGGCGACCCAGCCGCCCCGAACCAAGGACCCGCCGACATGGCAAACAGCATCAGTGCATACACCCCGATCATCTGGGCGCAGATGGGAATCGCCATCCTCGCCGAAACCATCGTCATCCCCAAGCTCGTGCGGCGGGACTTCTCGACCCAGGTGGCGCAGGCCGGCGACACGGTCAACACCCGCAAGCCCGCGAAGATGACGGCCACCGACGTCGACGCCACGCTCGGCGTCTCGGTGCAGGACGTCTCGGCCACCAACGTCGCGGTCACCCTCGACCAGCACAAGAACAGCACCTTCAAGATCAGCGACCGCGAGGCGTCGCGCTCGTTCGAGAACCTCGTCGACGAGTTCATGCACCCCGCCACGCTGGCGATCGGCAACGCCATCGACAAGTCCTGCCTCGCCCTCTACACCGACATCCCGACGATCATCGACGTCACCTCGGCGGGCGACTGGAAGGCCAAGATCAACACCGCCCGCACGCGGCTCAACAAGCAGCTCGCCCCCATCGACCCGCGCTACGGCGTGGTCGCCGATGACGACGACGGCGCGCTGGCGAACCTGGACAACATCCTCAAGGTCAACGAGGGTGGGTCGAGCCAGGCTCTCCGCGAGGGCATCGTCGGGCGGCTCAAGGGCTTCAACATGAGCCGGTCGAGCAACATCATCAACGTCGGCTCGCCGGGCGTGCGGCACAACCTGTTCTTCCACCAGGACGCCTTCGCCCTGGTCAGCCGCGTCCTCTCCCCCGCGACCGGCTCGACCCCCGCGCTCCAATGGATGTCCGGTCGGCGACCTGCTTTCCTCGTCTCGCTCCACTGTGATCATAACTACAACCCAACCTGCTTCTCGACCAGGTGACGGTCGACATCTACGGCGTCCAAGACCATCATTCAGCGGCTCTCGCCGTCGTGCTCCGCGCCCGGGTTCCACAATCGAGGACTCATAGTCCTCGGCAACTTCTTCTGGCACCCGGCTACCCATGGCCGGGGTGTTTTCCTGGTGGTGGTTTACGCCGTAAATCGGTACACGCTCCGCATATGCCCGAAGAAGACCCGCCCGCTGCCCGCCGGCTACCGTCGCCTGCTCGCCCCGCCCAACTACAACCGCCGCGTCGGCGACGTCCCCGATGAGCTCGTCGACGAGAACCTCCGCCGCGGCTTCAAGATCGACGACACCATCGTCGATGACCGCGAGCAGCTCCGCACTGCCCTCGCCAACTCGCTCGTCGGCAAGTTCGCCTTCGTCGCCTGGCGAGCGGCCCCTCGATGGTCGCCTGGCCCTACGACCGCGTCGCCGCCCTCGCCTCGCTGTGCACCTGCTGGGCAACCAACAACGCCTTCAACGCCTGCGGCGGCCTGCCCGTGCCGCGCTGCCACTACCTCACCATCCTCGACCGCGACTTCTGGGACCGCCACCCGGAGGAGATCCGCGGCTTCGTCGCCCAATCGCAAGCGATCCCCTGCCTGTGCTTCCAGCCCTCCGAGGCGGTCCGCTACCTCGAGCTCGCGATCAACCCCTTCGAGGACATCACCTCTCAGCCCGCCTACTCCGAGGGCCGCTACTGGAATGGGAAGTCCTCCGGCATCGCCGCCTGCCAGATGGCCCTGCACGCCGGCCCCCGCGCGATCTTCCTGCTCGGCCACGACTGCACCGTCGCCGCGGGCAAGACCCACGGTTCGGGCGTCCGCTCCCCCGACGAGCTCCGGCAGAGGTACCCTGGGGGATGACTTATGCTCCCCGGCTACACGCTCTTCGGCAGCCACGCAAAGAATCTGGGGTCAAGAGTCTATAACCTGTCGCCGTGGTCCGCGGTCAGGGACTTCCCGGTCATCGACATCGAACGGGCCGTCCGCTACGCCGCCCTCGAGCGCCCGCAATGGGCCCCAGCCCACCCAACCGCCCACGCCCGCCGCCCGCGCTCCGGCCCCCGCCCGCCGCGCCCGCCCGACCTCGTCACGCTCCCCGCTCCAAGCGCGACAGCCGAGTCAGACCCCGACCCGCCCGCCCGGCCTCAAGATCGATCCGACCAACAACGCCCCGGTCCGGCACCGTCGCAATCGTCGACCCGCCGCCGCACCGCCGCCAGCTGGCTAACACCAGCCCGCCCCGCTGCCGGAGAGCATCGAGCAGCTCCAGATGATGATGACCGACGGGCCGATGCCTCGAGACCGCCTCGCCCGACTCGGGCGGCATTCTTCGTCCGCATGGTCAGCCCCGCCACCTCGTGCGTGCGATCCCCGTGGGCGCCGTGTGCAACCGCCTGTGCTGCGGCTGGCGGTTCATCGAGAACGAGCCGGTCATCCCCCGCGTCAACTGCCCGATCGATCGGCAGGACACCTGCGACGGCGAGGGCAGGCCCGGCTTCTACCCGCGGCCCCGCCCGCTCGCCGATACGCCGATGACCACCATCGACGCCGTCCGCGTCTGGATCGCCGAGTTCGTCCGCGACCAGCAGGTCTTCGCCGGCCGCCGCGACCTCGATCATTCCTACGGCCGCCGGCTCGTCTCGCAGTTCCGCGCCAAGACCTGATCGGTTTACGCCGTAAACCGCCGTGGTACGCTCGGGCCGTGCCCATCACCCCCACCAGCGTCACCTGGGACAAGAAGAGCGCTACGCCCACCGGCGTCGACGCCTACGGCAAGCAGACCTTCGGCTCGGTCGCCGGCTACCCCAAGACCGTCTCGGGCGTCTACTACCCGGACAAGCGGGCCCTCACCTTCCCCGCCCAGGCGCCGGGCTTCCTCGTCGAGTACGACGCCTCGCTCGTCAGCGAGACCTACTTCGACGGCAAGGAGGGCGACCTCGTCACCGTCAACGGCGTCGCCATGAAGGTCGTGGCCGCCGCCCCGTACACGCTCCCCTTCGCCGCCCGCACCTCGCACGTCGAGTACGCCCTGGCCTTCCTCGGGCAGAAGAGCCTCTCGTGAAGAAGCCCGCCTTCGTCGTCAACTCCCCCGGCGGCGACCCGCTCAAGAAGCTGGGCCGCTTCGAGCAGGCGGTCTACCTCGGGTCCGCCGACGCCATCACCACGATCTGCCTGCTCACCAAGAGCCAGGCCCAGACCGCCCTCCGCGACCTGGGCCGCGTCGACCGCGGCACGCTCCGCAACTCGATCTTCGTCACCGTCGAGCGACTCGCCCGCATGGTCCGCGGCACCGTCTCCGCCGACGCCTTCTACGCCCAGTGGGTCGAGTTCGGCCGCCGCGGCCGGGTCGCCTCGCCGCCCGGCATGGCCGCCGAGTCGGCCACCGCCGCGTGGCCGCCGCCCGCCGTGCTCGCCGCCTGGGTCAGCCGCAACCTCGCCAAGTTCAAGAAGAGCGGGCAGAAGACCCCGTCGGTCGACTCGCTCGCCTACCTCGTCGGCCGCAAGATCGCCCTCTACGGCATCGCCCCCTCGCCCTTCATGCGGCCCGCCTACGCCGTCGCCCGCCCCCGCTTCCAGTCCGTCCTCGTCGCCGCCGTCCTCGCCCGCCGCGCCTCGCTGGGCGTCTAGCCCCACCGGAGTCCACGCCATCGCCACCCACTTCCTCAGCGCCCTCAAGCGGTGGCTCGTCGCCGAGCTCACCGCCGACGCCTCGGTCGCCGCGCTGGTGCCCGCCTTCTCGGTCGGCTCGGTCAGCAACCCCGACGACACCCCGGTCAACCCGGGCGTCTACGTCGGCGTCCCCAGCGGCACCCAGCCCGAGAAGTTCCTCGGCTACGCCCCGCTCTACATCACCTGCATCGCCGCCGGCGAGGCCGCCGCCTTCGCGCTCTTCCAGGCCGTCTCCGCCAAGTTCTCCAACCAGGGGCCCGACCGCGCCCACGGCTTCTCGGTCGATCCCCGCGGCCCGCTCTACGGTCTCCGCCTCTCCCGCGTCAAGGTCGACAAGGAGGAGGCCCCGCTGATGCTCACCACCTCGACGCCCGATCTCTTCCAGGCGGTGGTGCACCTCTCGGTCTGGGGCTCGACCTCGGCCTAGCCGCTTGACAAAGTGCCGAAGGGTGGGATGCTGCCGGTCGACAGAATCGTCGGCACGCCGACCCAACCCGATCCCCCGGAGCCCCACGCATGAGCGCCTCTTTCACGATCACCGAATCCAAGAACAAGGACAACATCCTGCTCGGCCTCGGCCGGCTGGGCATGGCCGCGATCCCCGTGTCCTCGCCGATCTCTTTCACCGACGTCGGCTACATCAAGTCCGCCGGGTTCAACTACACCCGCGAGATCAAGGACTTCGAGAGCGCTGGCATCCTCATCAAGCGGTCGGTCATCCGCGACCGCTTCACCCTCAAGGCCGACCTCGCCGAGTTCTCGATCGCCAACCTCAACCGCTTCATCCAGGGCACGACCACCGGCGTCGACACCCTGACCTTCGGCGGTCAGCGCACCCGCACGACCTACTACATCCGCTTCGAGCACCTCCGCACCGACAACGCCATCGTGCAGATGGACATCTACCAGTCCTTCCCCTCGGGGTCGTTCGACCTCGCCTTCAAGGAGGAGGACTACATGCTCACGACCGTCGAGTTCGCCGCCGAGGCCGCCAGCGCGTACGCCTCGGGCGTGCAGTACGGCCGCATCCGCATCCTGACCTAAGCCGCCCTGAGGGGTACGAGCCTTCTGTTCTTCAACCCAGGCGGGCGCCGGACTTGTTCCGACGCCCGCTTTGTTCTAGGCTCACCGCATGACCACCCCGCTCACGCTCTCCGACGTCGGGCCGGCCGCGCCGGCCGACCCCGCGGCCCCGCCCGCGGTCGAGGTGACGCTCGCCCAGATCGTCACCCGCACCGTCAAGCTCCCCACCAACGCCCGGGCCGACTCGCCGCTGCGTGTCTCGACCCTCAACCTCAAGGGTCTCGCCCGGATCGAGCAGGAGTTCGGCTCGCTCGACGCCGTCGACGAGGCGGTCAAGGACAAGGGCAGGGGCTCGGCCTCCCTTCTCAAGCTCGTCACCATCCTCGTCAACCAGGACCTGCCCGACGGCAGCGAGCTCAGCGAGGAGGCGGTCGGGCGTGCCCTCTCCGCCGACCGCATCGCGCTCGTCAACCGCGTCGTCGAGGAGATGACCCGCCCTTTGCGGGCCGCCCCCGCGGGGGCGAAGACAGCGGCGACGGAACCGCCGGCCGCTCCGACTGGCGCCGCCTGATCTTCCTGATCGTCAAGCACTTCCCCGCCCTCGCCGTTCCCTCGGTGCTCTGGCGGCTGCCGGTCAACTACGTCTTCATGCTGCTCGACGAGCTCCGCCACGACGTCGAGCAGCAGAACGCCGCGGCCGCCCGCGCCTCCAGGAAGCACGCCCGCCCCGGCGACATCGACGTCGAGGAGATCCGCCACCGCCGCAAGCTCGTCGGCCAGGGCCCCGGCTACAAGGTGTGGGACGAGGGCGCCGAGGCCAGCGTGGGGCTGGTCCGCGACGCCGCGTGGTACAAGGCCAACGTCGCGGGCATGGAGTCCGCCCCCGGCAGCAGGAGCGAGTCGACGTTCTTCAACCCCGCGAACCCGATGCCCCCGCACCCCGACGACCAGGTCTACAACGCCGCGGTCGGTTTACGCCGTAAACCAACCTGATAGGCTTTCACCATGCCCGCCGAAGTCGGACCCGTCACGCAAAACGCCCGGTCGAGACGCTCCGCTCTCTGTCTCTCCATCGCTCAAAGGACGCCGGGTTCTTCCATCCGGTAAGCAGTCCCGCCTTCGCAGCGTGGCGGCTGTTTTCCAGATAGGTGCATCGCTCCAGGTTGTTCGCCCGGTTGTTCGTCTTGTCCCCGTCCCGGTGGTTGATACACCTTCGATCGGGGTCGGGCGGAAGAAAAGCATCGGCCACAAGCCGGTGGATCATGTACGACTTCCTGATGCTCCCGCAGCTCAGCATGACCTGCTCGTATCCAGCGGTGGTCAGCGACCCGCTCGTCTTCCTGATCCTCCCTGTTCTCGTGCAGTTCCCCGGCGCAACACGCATAACGCGGCCCAGGCTCGAGATCGCGTAGACCCCGGCAAACTCTTTGATGGGTTTCCATTCTTCGAGTAGGATCGTTGCAGCCATCGGTCGCCCCTTTCGGCGTTCGAGGTCAGTCGTCGTGGCCGTGTTAAAAGCACCGCCACGGCGACGCCATCGTACCGGGATCGGAAGGAAACTCAATGCCTGCTGAAATCGGGCCGGTTTCAATAACCTACGTCGCCGACCTCCGCGACGCCCTCTCGTCGTTCAAGACGTTCGGGGCGTCGCTCAAGGAAGTCGGCGCCAAGGCCCGCGAGACCTTCGCCGAGATCAGCGAGTCGATCGGCCTGTTCGAGAACCTCGGCACCGCCATCGGCGGCGCCGTCGCCCTGCACAGCTACGCCAGCTTCGACCAGGCCATCACCCGCATCCGCGCCACCCTGCGGCAGACCTCCGAGGAGTTCGCCGAGTCCAGGGCCAAGATCCTCCAGCTCTCCGACTCGTTCAACATCGACTCGACCGTCGCCGCCGACGGCTACAACAAGATCGCCAAGGCCGGGTACGACGCCGCCGCCTCGCAGGAGATCCTGACCGCCGCCCTCAAGGGCAGCAAGGCCACCACGACCAGCGTGGCCGACGTCGCGGGCGTGCTCACCCAGGTCCTCAAGACCTACTCGCTCAACGCCTCCAACTCCGCCGACGTCACCGGCAAGCTCGTCGCCGCCTCCGAGCGCGGCGCCTTCAACCTCGGCGAGCTCTCGTCGTCGCTGGGCACGCTCGCCCCCTTCGCCGCCAAGGCGGGCATCGGCCTCGACGAGCTGCTCGCGACGCTCACCAGCCTCTCGCGCGAGCAGGGCAACCTGGGCGAGGTCAGCACCCAGCTCCGCTCGGTCCTCTCGTCGATCGTCCGCCCCTCGGACGACCTCAACAAGACCTTCCTCGAGTACACCCACAACACCGTGGGCGCGATCATCCGCACCCAGGGGTTCGCCGGCGCCCTCAAGGTCCTCAGCGACATCGCCGCCAAGGACCCGCTCAAGGTCGAGCAGATCTTCCCCAACCAGCGCGAGGCCGCCGCCCTGCTCAAGCTCTTCGGCGACAACGCCAAGAGCCTCAACGCCGACCTCGTGCGCCTCAAGGACTCGGGCGCCCGCTCCCTCGACGAGGCGGTCAAGACCGCCAGCGAGGGCCTCGAGGACATGATCGGCGACCTCGAGCGGCTGCCCAAGATCCTCGCCACCGAGGTCTTCGAGAAGCACCGCGACGTCGTCGCCGGCCTCATCGAGTCGGTCCACGGCTTCGCCGAGTCGAACCACGGCCTGCTGATCTCTCTGGTCGGCATCGGCTCGGCCGCCTCCGCCGCCTCGGTCGGGCTGCTCGGCATCAAGTTCGCCACCTTCGCCCTCAAGGAAACCTACGACGAGGCCAAGCACCTCTTCGAGCTCTTCCGCGAGGGACGCTCGGCCATCGTCGACTTCGCCGCCAACTCGGGCGGCCTGGTCCGCTCGCTCAAGGACCAGGCCGTCGCCCTCTCCGAGCTGGTCCCCCTCCGCGTCCGGGACCAGGGCGTGCTCGACGCCTGGCAGGCCGGGCTCGCCCAGGCCGCCGCCGCCCAGAACGTCCTCGACGCCGCCAACCTCCGGGCCGTCGAGACCGCCCAGACTCTCGCCGCCGCCGAGGCCGAGCTCGCCGCCGTCTCCGCCACCGCCAACGCCGCCCGCGTCGCCGAGATCGCCGCCGCCGAGGCCAAGGTCGCCGCCCTGCGTGAGGAGGCCGCCGCCGCCTCCCTGGCCGCCGGGGTGTCCGAGACCGCCTCCGCCGCCAGCGTGGCCGCCGACGCCGCCCTGATCGACGCGGAGACCGCCCTGGCCGCTCTCCGCACCAGGCTCGCCGCCGCGACCGAGGCCGAGGCCGTTGCCGAGGCCCAGGCCGCCGCCGCCAAGACCGCCCACGCCGCGGCCACCGAGGCCGTCGTCGTCGCCGAGGGCGCCCAGGCCGCCGCCACCGCGGCCAGCGCCACCGCCACCACCGCCGCGACCGCCGCCTCGTTCACCTTCGGCGGCGTGCTCAAGTCGCTCTTCCCCACCTTCGCCGCCATGGCCGGGTCGATCTCTGCCGCGCCGGCCTTCCTCAGCCGGCTCGTCACCTCGCTCTCGTCGGTCGCCGGGGTGACCGCCCTGCTCAGGGGCGGCTTCGCCGGGCTGGTCACCGGCATCGGCTCGCTCGTCAGCGGCCTCACCACGCTCGTCACCGGGGTCCTGGGCGTCCTGCTCGCCAAGCTCCTGCTCATCGCCGCCGTCGCCTACGGCGCCTACAAGCTGGGCCGTGAGGTCCGCTCCCTGATCTCGGACCCCTCCAAGGCGGAGGAGGCCAACTTCTCCCAGCGGGCCAGCGAGTCGGAGCAGGGCCGCCAGCGGACCGTCGCCGCCCGCGACGCCCGCGACGCCGAGGCCAAGAGCAACGCCGACGCCCTCGTCGCCAAGTACAAGGAGCTGGCCGAGGAAGCCAAGAAGGCCGCGGCCGGCGACCTCGAGGCCGTCGAGCGGATGAAGGCCCTGCACAAGGAGATCGACGACCTCAACGCGGGCAAGCCCTTCGAGACCCTCAAGACCAGCGTGGGCCAGTACGGGCGGGCCATCGCCGACTCGATCGAGGCCGCCAAGAAGCTCGGGGTCGAGGGCGCCGCCGCCATCACCGTCCAGCGCGACAAGTACGGCAACGTCATCAGCATCACCGGCGACTACGAGAAGGTCCTCGGCTCTCTGGGCAAGCGGCTCGGCGAGAACAAGGAGGAGGCCGCCGGCTACGGCGACCAGGTCGTCAAGAGCGCCGCCGACGCCGACAAGCTCAGCAAGAAGTACAAGGAGCAGCAGGAGGAGCTCGCCCGTCTCACCGAGGCCCAGCGCGAGGCGGTCGAGGCGACCACCGGCGCCGAGTCCGCCCAGGCCAAGCTCAACCAGGCCGTCGAGACCTCCAAGTCCGTCGTCAACGCCTACCGCGCCACGCTCAAGAGTGTCACCGACGGCCAGGTCAAGAGCGGCCTCAACGACGAGGGCCGCGCCGTCTTCGACCTCGCCGACGAGTACGCCAAGCTCACCGACATTGTCGTCAACCTCACCATCAAGCGCAAGGAGCTTCAGGCCGCCATCGCCAACAAGGGCGGCTCGGACCCGGCCAGCGAGAAGGCTCTCGCCGACATCAACGCCCAGCTCACCCAGGCCACCACCGCCCGCCGCGAGAACGAGCGGCAGGTCGACGAGGCCATCGTCCGCGAGCGGACCAACGCTGCCCACCGTGTCGCCGAGGCGGAGATCGCCGCCCTCACCGCCCGCGGCAAGATCGACGAGGCCGAGCGGCGCAAGGCCGACCTCGCCCTCGCCGAGTCTTCCGCCAAGGCCGAGGCCGCCCTCGCCGCCGACCTCCGCGGCCGCGACGCGATCCTCGCCAAGGCCGCCGAGCAGCTCAAGGCCGACAGGGAGCGGGCCTCGACCATCGCCGACCCCGGCGACCGCAAGGCCGCCCTCAACGAGGCCACCGCCGAGTACGAGCACCGCGTCAAGCTCGCCCGCCAGCTCGAGGCCGAGGCCGTCGCCCGCTACCCGCGCGAGAAGCAGGCGGCGCAGGACCTGTACGACTCGGAGCTCGAGGACATCGAGCGGAACCGCCGCAAGCGCTTCGAGGCCACCGACGAGGGCCGCCGCCTTGTCGCCGATGTCGACAAGGCCCGCCAGCGGGTCGACGCTCTCCGCGAGGCCGAGGAGACCCGCTCCGCCCTGCTCGAGGCGCAGAAGCGCGGCGACCTCCGTGAGGAGGCCAGTCTCCGCGAGCAGCTCATCGGCAAGCTCCGCGAGGCGGGCGAGGTCCAGCGCGCCAACCTCGAGAAGGAGCAGCAGTCGCGGCTGGCCGTCCGCGACCGGATCGGCCTGCTCCGCGACGAGCTCGACACCCGCTTCCGCCTCAGCGGCCTCAAGGGTGACTTCGCCTCCGCCGCCCGCTCCGCCCAGTCGGACCTCGCCGGGTCCTCCGACGCCGCCGGCTTCCGCGCCGGGGTCCGCTCCAAGTTCGGGCAGGACGCCACCGAGGGCTCGATCGAGGACCGCCGCCAGGCCATCATCGAGGCGCTCAAGCGCGAGGAGCAGGCCCTCGCGATCGCCCGCTCGCAGATCGCCCGCACCGACGCCGACGCCGCGGCCAAGAATGCCGAGATCGCCGAGAAGCAGAAGGAGGTCCTAGAGAAGCTCCGCATCCTCAACCAGGAGGCCGAGCGCGCCAAGGCCGAGGCCCGCAGCAACAAGCCCGTCGACACCACCGAGGAGCGTGCCGCCGCCGCCCGCGAGCGGCTCAACCAGGTCGGCCCCGGCGACAAGAACGAGAGCTTCACCAAGAGCACCTCCGCCCCGTCCGCCCAGCCGGCCGCCCCCGCCCAGAAGCTGAGCGCCCCCGGCTACGACCCCAACCTCACCACCTCCCGGCCCACCGTCTACACGCCCGGCCCCAAGGCCCCTCCGGGCGGCCTGCCGCCCGCCTCCGACGCTCCGGGCTCTCCGGCCGCCCCGACGTCCACCCCGGCCCAGACGCCCGCCCCGGCCCGCCCGCCGCCGCTCCGAAGAAGACCGGCGGGCTCAAGCAGCGCCGCCCCGCCGGCTACATCGAGAGCGGCCGCTACAACGTCAAGTGGTTCGATGGGACCACCCGCGAGATGGTCGTCTTCACCAACCCCGAGAACGGCGCCACCAGGACCATCCCCGCCGACGACCTCGAGAACCCCGCGCCCGCCTCCGACCAGTCGCCCGGTCAGAAGAGCGAGCCGGGCCCCGCCCCCGGCAAGTCGCCCGCCCGCCCGTCGGGCGATACCTCCGGCAACGACCCGGGCGCCGGCAGCCCGATCGGCGACAACCTCAACCGCATCGGCGACAAGGCCCGCGACCTCGCCGAGACCGGCAAGCGGCTCGAGCAGTCGGTCGACAAGTTCGCCGCCGTCGTCGTCGAGGGGTTCCGGGCAACCGACGCCAGCCTCACCGCCATCGCCAAGCGGCTCGACGACACCGCCGAGACCGCGAAGAAGAGCTACAAGTCGATCGAGGCAACCGGGCAGCAGCAGCAGAACGCGGCAATGGGAGGCTAGGTGTCATTCACCCCGATCAAGTTCAGGCAGCGGGCCGGCGGCACCGGCACCATCGGAACCGTCACCGCGCTCGCGACCGAGGACGGCGGCAGCGACCTCCCGTGCGACTACGTCGCCGTCGCCGACCCGCTGCTCAAGAAGGTCGCCGTCCGCGCCCACTACTTCCCCAACACCTCGCTCTCGTACGACGCCGCCCGCCGTGCCGCGGTGCTCCGCGCCGACGCCCTCAAGTCCGCCCTCAACTTCCGTGTGCCCGTGGTCCGCCCGCTCGCCCGCGGCAAGGTGCTGGTGCCGAACATCTACGACAACTTCGGCGAGCTCTTCTACGACGACGGCACGCCCACCGTCATCCTCTCCAACTGCACGCTCTTCGACGTCGCCGTCGAGGACGACGGGCTCGCCCGCGGCATGACTGTTATCCTCACCTTCGGCCGCGCGGCCGACGTTCTCGTCCCCTAGCCGGTTTACGCCGTAAACCACCCCAGCCAAAAGGACCGCCATGTCCATCACCACCACCCCCATCAACACCGGCTCGGGCGCCAACATCGCCGTCGACAACGTCGGCGGCGTCGGCCTGGTCCAGATGACCAAGCTCATGGACGGCACCGCGGGCGGGACCGACGGCATCCCCGGCGACGCCGCCAACGGCCTGCTCGTCAACCCGTCCAGCCTCCCCGAGATCGACCCGCGCCGCGACTACGCCCATATCGGCGGTGGTCCCAAGGAAATCAAGTGGGCCAGGGTCGACATCAACGCCAGCGGCGACAACACAATCATCGCCGGGTCGGGCTCGATCAAGTACCGCATCCTTACGCTCTTCCTCGTGCCCGACTCGGACGTCGAGCTCCAGGTCAAGAGCGGCTCGACCGTGCTGATACAGGTCCCGCTCAGGAGTTCGTACTCCAACAACTTCATGCTCAACCCCAACCCGGGCTTCGTCTGCGAGTGCGGGGCCGGCGAGGCCTTCAAGCTCAACCTCGACTCGTCGATCCAGGTCGGCGGCTTCGTCAACTACGTCGAGAATTAGACCGCCATGCTGACGCTTCTGCTGACCGCCCCGCCCTACGTCCGCACCACCGGGTACACCGAGCTCAACAGCACGGACTACGTCGTCACCGAGCTCACCCAGCGGATGGGCCGGGCGTCCACCTGCCGCTTCAAGCCCTCGGCCTCCCTCGGCGACGCCGCGCCGCTCGCCGCCCGCACCCCGGTCAAGTACACCGTCAACGGCGTCACCGTCTTCGCCGGCCGCACGCTGCCGGTCACCCGCGACATCGACAGCACCAACGACGAGGTCACCTACGCCGCCGCCGACGTCATGGAGTTCCTCAGCTACAACCCGTGCAACGAGGTCAACTGGTGGTACAACCGCGACGTCAGCGACGACACCATCGCGCCGTACCCGGCCGACCAGACCTGGGCCCAGATCGTCGCCACCGAGTTCGCCGCCATCGTCGGCTCGACCAGGCTGATCGGCGCCCTGGACTTCAGCGACATCCCCGCCGACATCCTCGCCCTGGTGCCCGCCAACTTCTCGGTCCGCGGCAAGACCTGGCTCGCGATCCTCATGGCTATCGCCCAGGAGATCCCGGTCGTCTCGTGGTACTACGACCCCTCGACCACCGCCTCCAACTCGGTCGAGGGCGGCACGCTCCGCTTCTACGACATCAGCAAGACGCCCGCCTCGCCGGTCAACGTCTACATGCAGCCGCTCTCGGGGTCCTCCGCCGGCGCGGTCAACGTCGAGAAGTGCGGCCTCACCGAGGACATCAGCCAGTGCGTCGACACCCTCACCTTCAACGGCTGGGGTGTGATGAACGAGCGGATCGAGCTCGCCACCTGCGCGTGGGACTGGACCAAGGCCGGGCTCTTCTCGACCAGAGGCGACGTCTACCTCGTGCGGGACGACAAGTACTACTCGCCGGGCGACACGATCTACAACCCCGCCGACCCGACCAACTACGCCCACAACCTCCCGGCCCCCGTCTGGTTCAACGACAAGGACCCGCTCTTCTCGGGGTCGTACAAGTGGGAGACGCTCACCGCCGCGGCCAACCGTCCCTGGTACCCCGACACCCCGCTCACCCAGGGCCGCTTCGCCTTCCGCCGCTACAAGGTGCAGCACGAGATCGTCGACCTCCGCCTCGTCAAGACCGACACGATCCCGCCCCGCTACACCCGCGCCGATCAGTCGATGTGGGTGCTCGCCCTCAACACCACCTGGGACACCGGCCCGCTCACCTTCAGCTACAAGGGCAACTTCTACGGCGGCGTGCTGCTCAACGGCATCAAGGCCGTCCCCTTCACCAAGGGCATCTTCGACGACTTCGGCGAGGCCCATATCGACCGGAGCATCAACACCAGCTACCCGTACGAGCCGCTCCGCAAGATCAACCTCGGCGCCCCGATGTCCTGCGAGCGCAGCTACTTCATGACCGCCCAGCCGACCTGCATCAAGACCAGCTACGCCTTCCCCACGCTGCTCCCCGGCGTCTCGGGCATGAACGCCTACAAGAACCTCCCCGACCCGCACGGCCGCGTGGCCGACGCCTACTGGGCCTATGGGAGTTCGAGCTTCTCGGCCATCTGGCTGCGGTACACCTCCAAGGACCCGCTCGTCGTCACCCGCTCCGACGGCACGCTCGGCTTCAATAAGCGGGTCATCCTCTGGGACCAGCGGTTCTACAAGTACGTCAACATCGTCGGCACCGTCCTCCGCGACGACACCGCCATGATCGGCAAGTACGCCACCATGCTCTTCGCCCTGCTCAAGCGGGCGAGGTACAGCGGCAACCTCACGCTCTCGATCGCCCCCTCGGCCCAGACGTCCTACCCGATCGGCGCCTTCGTCACCGTCAACGGCTGGACCGGCGGCGCCCGCACCCTCGCCGCCCGTGTGCAGGAGCGGAACCTCGTCGACCTCGTCGCCAAGGGCTCGCTCGCCCTGACCTTCGACACCCCCTCGAGCTTCAACTACCTCGAGGCCTCGATCGGCTTCCGCCGGTTCTTCCAGGCCAACGAGCTCTTCGGCGGCGGCTCGCCCTCGGCGGGCATCAACGGCAGCGGCTTCGGCTTCTGGGTCGGGGGAGGCGGCGGGG
>JBGAKK010000090.1:0-17587 GCA_044224425.1 Phycisphaerales bacterium | reverse complement strand
CGAGGAGAAGAGCGGGCGGGCGCTCTGCACGCGACGCTTCTCCTGCCGGAAGATGTTCTGGCAGAGGTCGGTGCAGTTGGAGCAGATGTAGACGTCGCTCGGACCCTCCACCATGGGGCCGACCTCGCGCGAGGTCTTGCCGCAGAAGGAGCAGGTGGTGACCTTTCGGCCGCGGAAGCCGCCGTCGCCCGAACCCGAGCCCGAGCCGCCACCGGGACCGCCGCCGGGGGGACCGCCGGCGCCGCCGCCTCCGAGGTAGTCCCCCTCGCCGCGACCGCGGGTGCCCCGTGGCGGGCCGCCCGGGCCGCCGTTCGCGCCGAGGCGCTCGGGCCGAGTGGGATGCTGGTTCGGACGCTCGTCGGGAGTCGGCAATGGTTGGGTCATGGAGCCGAAGCCTTGCTTGCGACCTGGGGTCGCCAAAGAGTGGGCCTGACGGGGGATGCGCTCGCCGGGCCTTCCTCTGGGCCCGAGCCGGCGCGGCCGCTGGCCGCTCACGGTCCCGTGTCTTTTCGGACCGATTGTCGAGTGTATCGGGAAGCCACCGAGGCGGGTTCAAGCGGAATCGGGTGAATCGGCCGGATCGCCCGCCAATCCTTCGCCGGTCGGGCCGCCGCTGATCCGGTCGGTGTACGACTCCGCCACGATAGCCCGGTCAGCCATTCCTTCGCTGGCGATCGGGCTTCTTCCCCTTGGCAGCCACGCTCTCCCTCGTCGGCCGCTGGGCGAACATGGCCGACTTGGCCCGTTCGAACTCCTCGCCGCTGATCTCCCCGGCCCGATGCAGGCGCCGCAGGTCCTCGAGGGTGAACCCCACCTGGGCCTCCGACTCGGCTCGCATCGAGCGGCGGACGAAGAGGATCACGATCCAGCCGGCGATCACCACCAGGGCGAGCATGCCCAGCCACGGGGCGACCTGGGAAAAGAGCGACCCCGCGGCGCCGGCCGGGTTGCTGCCGGCGGTCGCCGCGGGGTCGATGGTCGGAATGCTCGTGGTCAAGGCGAGCATCGTTGGCCAACGTCGATCAGGACTTCTTCGACTTCGAGGGCTTCTTCTGGGCCGCGCTCTTGGCCTCGGCCCGCTTCTGCACCTCGGTGTTCCAGTCCTCGGCGGGGACGTCGGCGATCGACGCCTTCTCGAGGATGCGATCGGCGGTCTTGTGCTCCCGGATCTGGATGGCGATGTCCTGCAAGGCGCCCGACTTCGAGAGCTCGTTCCGGACCTGGTCCGGACGCTGGCCCTGCTGCTGGGCGATCTGGTGGATGCGGCCGGAGAGTTCGGCCTCGGTGACCGTGACGCCGAACTGCTCGCCGATCCGGGCCAGGATGAAGAAGAGGCGGAGCCGCTCGCGGACCTGGGCCTCGCTCGAGGAGCGCATCTCGGCCAGCCGCGTCTCGACCGCCTCGGGCTCCACGCCGCGATAGAGAAGTTCAACCCGCTGCCGGGCGATGGTCCGGGCGATCTGCCGCTCGGAGAGCTTGGCGGGGAGGGGGAAGTCGATCTTCTCGAGGAGCCACTCGAAGACCTGCTCCCGCATCGCGGCCTGCTGCTCGCCGTCGCGGCGCTGCTCGAGGGCGAAGCGGATCTGCTCCCGGAGGATGTCCTCGCTGCCGAGGCCGAAGCGCTCGACGAGGGCGGGGATCTCGGCCGGGGTGATCCGCTCGGCAGCCCGCACGTTGAAGGTGATGGTCAGCTTCTTGCCGCGGACTTCCTCGCGCTCGTGGTGCTCGGGCCCGGTGGTGCTGACGGTGAAGGTGTCGCCGACCGTCTTGCCGAGGACCGCCTTCTCGAGGTCGTCGATGAGGAGGCCGAGGAGCTGGCCCTGGCCTTCGTCTTCCTTGGCCGGGACGACCACCAGGGCCTCGTCGGTCTGGAAGAAGATGCCGTCGACGCCATCCACGGTGACTTCGGCGTGGCCGACCATGCGGTCGAGGTTCTCAAACGGCCCGTCGATCCGGTTCGGGGTGCCCCAGCGGTAGCGCTGCCGCAGGATCTCCTGCTCGACATGCTCGTCGGTGACTTCGACGACCGGCTTCTTGACCTCGATACCATCGAGGTTCGGGATCTCGAACTCCGGCAGCACCTCGACCTCCACCGTGAAGGTGAAGGGCTTGCCGCGGACGAGCTCGGCCTCCATCGATTCCTTGGTCAGCTCCGGCTCGGTGACCGGGCGGACCTGCTTCTCCTCGATCGCCTTGCTGTAGGCGTCGGCCACGATCTGGTTCCGGGCCTCCTTGAGGATGGTCAGGCCGAATCGCTTCTCGAGGAGGGCGCGGGGGGCGCGGCCCTTGCGGAAGCCGGGCAGGGCCGACTCGTGCTGCAGGGTGCCGAAGCTCAGCTCCACGCGCTCGTCCACCGTCTCGGCGGGGATCACGATGGTGATGCGGCGGGTCGTCGGGGAGGTCTCCTCGACGGTGACGGTGTTCGGGGTGGCCTCGGTGGCGGTGCTGGTCATGGCGTCGTCGCTATCGGTGAAAAACGGGTCGTTCGGAGGGAAGCGGGCGAGTATAGCGGAAGGTCCGCCAAGGCGCGCCGGCCGACCGGCCAGCGCCGAAAAAGGCCCCGGCAGCGGCCGGGGCCTTTGGGGCTCTGATAAGGATGCGGGCGGCTTAGCGGAGGAGGAGCATCTCGGCGTAGGTCGGGAGGGGCCAGATGTCGTCGGGCATGTTCCGCTCGAGGTCGTCGCAGATGCTCCGGCAGTGCTGGATGGCCGGGAAGAGCTCGTCCCGGATCTGCCGCATGTGCTTCTCGGCGTCGTCGATGTGCTTGGCCTCGGCCTTCTCGACGGCCACGATCGCGCTCCGCAGGGCGGCGATCCGGTCCACCTGCTCGCGGAGGGCGGCGTCGGAATCCGGGCACTCGACCCCGGCGGCCTGGGAGCCGGCCACGGCGTCGGCGAGCTCGGCCTGGAAGCGGATCGCGGCGGGCAGGATCTGGGTGCGGACCATGGTGGAGAGGGTCCGGGCCTCGATCCGCATGATCTTCACGTACTGCTCGACGAGGATCTCGTAGCGGGCCTTGAGTTCGCGGGTGGTGAAGACGCTGTACTTGGCGAAGAGGTCGGCGGCCTTCTTGCTCTTCAGGACCGGCAGGGCGTCGGCGGTCGAGGGCAGGTTGGGGAGCCCGCGCTTGGCCGCCTCGTCGTGCCACTCCTTGGAGTAGCCGTTGCCGTCGAAGCAGACCCGGCGGTGCTTCTTCACGATCTCCTGGAGGATCGACTTCACGGCCGCCTCGAGCTTGGCCGGGGTGGCGTTCTTGCCGGCCTTCTTCTCGAGCTGCGTGGCCATGGTGTCGAGGCTCTCGGCGATGATCGTGTTGAGCACCGTGTTGGGCCAAGCCACGGCCTGCGAGCTGCCCACGGCCCGGAACTCGAACTTGTTGCCGGTGAAGGCGAAGGGCGAGGTGCGGTTCCGGTCGCTCGTGTGTCGCGGGATCTGGGGCAGCGTGTTGGCCCCGAGGTTGAGGGCCGAGCCGTTCTTGGTGCGCTTGGTCTCGCCCGACTCGAGCTGGTCGAGGATGTCGTCGAGCATCTCGCCGAGGTAGATCGACATGATCGCCGGCGGAGCCTCGTTGGCCCCCAGGCGGTGGTCGTTGTGGGCGCTCGCGATCGATGCCCGGAGGAGGTCGGCGTGCTGGTCGACCGCCCGGATGACGGCGCAGAGGAAGACCAGGAACTGCATGTTGGTGTGGGTCTCCTCGCGGGGGTCGAGGAGGTTCGAGCCGGTGTCGGTGGCCATCGACCAGTTGTTGTGCTTGCCGCTGCCGTTCACGCCGGCGAAGGGCTTCTCGTGCAGGAGGCACTCGAACCCGTAGTTCTGGGCGCTCGTCCGCAGCACATGCATGGCCAGCATCTGGTGGTCGCTGGCCACGTTGGCGCTCTCGAAGGTGGGAGCGATCTCGTACTGCCCGGGGGCCACCTCGTTGTGGCGGGTCTTGACCGGGATGCCGAGCTCGAAGAGGCGGGCCTCGACCTCGGTCATGAAGGCGAGGACGTGCTCGGGGATCGAGCCGAAGTAGTGGTCCTCGAGCTGCTGGCCCTTGGGGGCGGCGGCCCCGATGAGGGTCCGGCCGCAGATCGAGATGTCGAGCCGCTCGCGGCAGAGCTCGCGGTCGACGAGGAAGTATTCCTGCTCGCAGCCGAGGGTGGTGATGACGCGGGAGACGCCGGCATCGGTGCCGAAGACCTTGAGGATGCGGAGGGCCTGCTTCGACACCGCTTCGATCGAGCGGAGGAGCGGCGTCTTCTTGTCGAGGGCCTCGCCGGTCCAGCTCACGAAGGCGGTCGGGATGCACAGCGTGCAGTGGTCGCCGGTCCGCAGCAGAAAGGCCGGGCTGGTGCAGTCCCACGCCGTGTAGCCGCGGGCCTCGTAGGTGTCGCGGATGCCGCCCGAGGGGAAGCTCGAGGCGTCGGGCTCGCCCTGGATGAGTTGGTCGCCGGAGAACTTCTCGATCGCGCTGCCGTCGCCCGACACGCTGAGGAAGGCGTCATGCTTCTCGGCGGTGGTGCCGGTCAGCGGTTGGAACCAGTGGCAGTAGTGGGTCGCGCCGTGCTCGATGGCCCAGTCCTTCATGGCGATGGCCACGGTGTTGGCGATGGCCGGATCGAGCGGCGTGCCCTGTTTGATGGTCCGCTGGAGGTTCATGTAGACGTCCGGCGGCAACCGCTTGAGCATCACGTCACCGGAGAAGGTGAGCGAGCCATAGCGGTCGGAGGCGCGGTACGCGGTGGCGGCGGTGTCCATGGGTGTCTCGGCGGAGGTGGGGCGCGGCATGGGTGGTTGGAAGAGGGTTCGGGGCGATCGAAGGACGCTCGTGAACGGAGGCAGCGAGCGTCGGGTTCGAGATGTTCGGGACGATGCGGGTGCCGGTCGAGGGTCCCGGCCAAAGCGGGCGATTATCGGCCTGCCAGCGGGTTGCCGCAAGCGGTTCGCATCCTTTCATAGGGGGCCCGTCGGCCCGCTCGAGGGGGCTTGTCCGGCCTGGACTTGCGCCCGGCGGCCGGGGGCGGCCCCGGGCTAGCCGAGGATGGACCTTCGCCGGCTCACGTAGTCCCAGACCACGAAGCGGTCGAGCTCCTTGCCGGCGGTGAAGAGGACGCGGCCCCCGGTCGACTCGGCCATCCGGTGGGCGAAGCGGACATCCTCCTCGGTCTGGTTCCAGTTGGGGAGGAGCATGATGTTGAGGACGATCCCGTCGCGCTGGCAGCGCTTGGCCTCGCGCATCGTCATCTCCTCGGTCCGCGGGTCGGGCGGATAGAGAAGGAAAAGGTCGGGCCCCTCGAAGTGGGCGGTGGGCAGGCCGTCGGTGAGAAGGATCACCTGGCGATTCGGCGTGTCACGCGAAGGGAGCAGCCGGCGGGCCAGTTCGAGGGCCCGCTGGATGTTGGTGAAGTGGAGGGGGTGGTCCATGTCGGTGATCGAGGGATCGCTCATCCGGGCCTTGAGGCGCACCACCGGGCGATGGATGCTCACCGGTCGCGGCATCACCGAAGCGAGTTCGGACGGCGGGCAGCGGCGGGCGAGGGAGTACATCTCGATGAAGTCGAGATGGTCGCCGGGATACTCGCGGCGGATCAGGCCGTCCAAGGCGAGGGCCATCCGCTTGCAAGCCACGTACTGGCCGCCGTAGCGCATGGAGCCCGACATGTCGAGGATGACGACGGTGGCGCACTTCGGGGCGTTCCGCGTTCGGTGAACGACCATGTCGTCGGAGCGGATGGCGAGCTCGCCTCCTTCGCGGGCCTTCCGCAGGAGGGCGTTGGTCATCGTCTGCGGCAGATCGAGGTTGGACGGGGAGTCGCCGAACTCATAGGGTCGCGTGCTGGGCAGTTCGACCGCCCCGTCGCCGACCACGCGACCGTCGTGGCGTCCCGTGCGCGAGGCCTGCAGGTCGCCGAAGATCTTCTCGAGGAGCCGCGACTGATAGAGCCGCATCGCCTTGGGCGTGAGGCGCAGGCCCTCGGGGGTCGACTCGAGGCCTTGTTCCGCGGCCAGGCGTTCGAGGAGTTCGTTCACCTGCCGCTGCAAGCCGCGGAGCTGTTGGAGATCGTTCTCCTCGACGAAGCGGGCCAAGGCGTCCATGTCGACGATGGCCGGCTTGGCGTTCTTCCTCGCCTCGCGCAGTTGGGCGAGGAGACGTTCGATCGTCTCCAGCTCTTCCTTGACTTCGATGGCCCGCTCGACTGTCATCGCCTCGCGGCCGGTGAAGGCCCAGCGAGCGTGGAGTTGCTCGACCTCGTAGCGCTGACCGACCGCGGTGAGGAGGGCGAGGAGCGCTGTGGCGAAGGGATCCGATTCCGGAAGCCGGCTCCAGATCCGCTCCAGGGTCGGGAGGTGCTCCTCGGCCAAGGCCCGCTCGAACTCCGCCTTGGCCTTGGTCCCGAGCGCGGCCGGCGGGGCGAGCGTGGCGTGACGGCGAACCCGCTTCGCGGCCTCGGTCCGGACCCGGGCCGTCTCGTAGGTCGCGAGCAGCTTCGCCTTGCGGGCCTCGAGCAGGGCGATGAGGGCGTCGAGGCTCGGGCCCAAGCCCTTGATCTGCGAGGGGTCGATGCGGATCGCCTTGGCCAATTCCTCCGGCGTGAAGCGGCGCGGCGTGCCGTAGGCGAGGAGATGCTCCATGGCCCCGCTCACCAGGTCGCTCGGCGGCTCGTTGGGCGATCCGAAGCGGATCGGGTCGTAGCCGAGGTAGGTGTGGGTGAGCGGCATGGCCAGAGAATAGGCGGGCGCGCCGACACGGGTGGTCGTGCGCCGCGCCGCCGGGTCAGGGTAAGCGGTCCGCGCTGGACCGGGCTCGGATCAGCCCCACGCCCCGAGCAGGAGGGCGAGGTCGCCGGCATCGGTGGTGCCGTTGCCGTCGATGTCGGCGTCCGGGGTACCCCAGGCGCCGAGCAGGAGAGCGAGATCCTCGGCATCCACCATCCCGTTCTCGTCGAGGTCCGAGGGGTTCAGGTGGGCGTCGATGGTGAAGGTGACGGGATCGGAGTCGAGGTAGACGCCGTTCACGTCCCAGGCCACGAGGGTGACGTCGTAGAGACCCTCGAGCGAGACAGCCATGATCTGGCCGTGCGGGTGGCCGCCGATCCCGACGTGCAGGCTCTGCGAGAGCGGATCGCCGCCATCGCTTTGGGCCTCGGGGATGATCTCACCGCTCTGCTCGTCGGTGTGGGCCCAGGTCATCACGCAGGGGTCGCCCTTGACCGGCTCGATGGCGACGATCCGGTAGTAGAAGTCGCCGCCCTCGAGCAGCCCGTCGGGGGCGTAGAAGTCGCTCGTGAGCGAGAACCCGGTGCCGGTGAACTGGCCGGCGAGCGGACCCTCGGCGAAGGTGCCGGGGAGGTGGACGACAAACGGATCGCGGCCGTCGTAGATGCGGGCGTCGGAGCCGATCGCAAGGTCGGACTCCTCCTCGTAGTACCCGACGACGAGCTGGATCTGCTCGCCGGGGGTTCCAGTCGGGGTGCGAATCGTGATGTGGTGGTGGTGGGCGCTGGCCACGCTCGCGCAGGCGAGGGCCAGGGCCATGGAGGCGCAATGGACAATCTTCACGGAAGGCTCCTTTGAGCTTCGTCGGTGCATGGAATCGAACGCGCGGCGCACACGCGCCGCGAGGGCAGGTCTGCGGGCGGGTTAGCCCGCTCGCGGCGGCGGCGGTTCGATCCCCAGCGGGAAGACTCGCTCACGGCCGGTCGGGCGGGCCAGCGGCCCCGCGTCGCACCGCGCCAAGACGAGCTGATAGCGCTGCGGGCGCAGGGCGACGAAGAGGACGAGCGCGGTGGCGGCAAGCTTCGGCTTCGCCTTGCAGGTCGCCGGATCGAGGGAGCGAGGTGAAGGGGCCTTGGCCGTCGTGGCGGACTCCGCGGCGTGGCCCGCGCAGCAAGGCGGCAAGGCGGTCGGCTCGGCGCTCGCTTCGGCGGTCGCGGCGTGCGGATGGAACCAGGCGGGAGGCTCGACGCCGTTCGCCTTGGCCCACGCCACGCGCTCGGCCTCGGTGTGGCAGCAGCAGTTGGTCCAGCACTCGAAGGCGTCGGCGCAGCCGCAGGCGCACGATTCGCAGGGGAATCGCTCGGCGGACCGCTTGCCGAAGGGGATGTTCCACGACGCGGCGAGGACGAGGGCGCAGAGGATCGCCGCGACGGCGCGCTGCGTGCTCGAGCCTCCTCGGTGGAACATCGGCGGCGATGCTACGGCGTCGAGCGCGGCGCGGCAAGGCCGGCGTCGCGCCATGGCGCCCTTGCACTCAGAGCTCGAACTCGACCCGCCCGCGGCGCTCGGTGCGCGAGATGCGGTCGCTGGCCCAGAGGCCGGCGAGGACGAACTCGACGCAGCTCGCCCGCACCGCGGGGTTCGCCGCGGCATTCACCTCGAACGCCTTCTCCCACACCGGTGGCACCCGCTCGAGCCGCGCCGCGTACGCGGCCGAGGGCAGCATGTCGCCGACCTCGACCTTGACGCCCTTCCCGAAGATGCCAGCGATCTCGTCGAGGCCGTGCTTGGTGACGTACTCGGCGAAGACCGTGCGCACCGCATCGGCCACCAACGCATCGAGGACCTGCTGCTCGCCCATCTGGTGGGTGCCCATCAGGTCGAGCTCGAGCTTGCCGACCGCGCTGGCCCGCAAGTGGGCGAGGTCAGAGATCCGCGGCACCGCCGGACGTTCGCCGAGGCGGATCCCGCGCAGGCGGGCGCTACTCACCATGGTGCGGTAGTTGGCGGCGCTGAAGCGGGCCGAGACTCCCGAGGCATGGTCGATGAAGGGCGACTTGCGGGCCGCCGCGGCGATCTCCTCGATGACCTCCTCCATGAAGGGCGGCACGACCACCGGCCACGAGCCGCCGAGGTCGACCGCCGCTTCCTGCCGCGTGATGGCGATGCCCGTCTCGCGATCCCGCGGGTAGTGGGTGTGGATGGTCGAGCCGATCCGGTCCTTGAGCTGGGGGATGACCTTGCCGGAGCGGTTGTAGGTGCTCGGGTTGGCGGAGAAGAGGACGGTCACGTCGAGGTCGAAGCGGATCGGGTAGCCGCGGATCTGGACGTCGCGCTCCTCGAGGATGTTGAAGAGGCCGACCTGCACCTGCTCGTCGAGGTCGGGCAACTCGTTCATGGCGAAGATGCCGCGGTGCAGGCGGGGGATGAGGCCGAAGTGGAGGGCCTCCTCGGCGCCCATGCTCGTCCCGTGGGCGAGTCGGGCAGGGTCGATCTCGCCGATCACGTCGGCGAACTTGGTGCCGGGGGCGAGCCGCTCGGCGTAGCGCTCGGAGCGGTGCCACCAGGCGATGGGGAGGGCGTCGCTCGCGGTCGTCGCCACGGCTCGCTTCCCGGGGCTCGTGATCGGCCGTTCGGGATCCTCGTGCACCGGGCAGCCGGGCAGGTCGAGGTAGGGAGTCCACTCGTCGAGGAATCGCGGCAGGAGGCGCATCAGCCGGCTCTTCCCCTGGCCCTTCTCGCCGAGGAAGAGGATGTCATGCCCCGACAGGATGGCGTGGAGGAGCTCGGGGACGACGGTGTGCTCGTACCCGATGATGCCCGGGAAGAGCGGCTCGCCCCGTTCGAGGGCGGCGATCAGGTTGGCCCGCAGTTCCTCCTTGACGCTCCGGGAATGCCATCCGCTGGCCCGGAGTCCGTCGAGCGTCGTCGGCAGGTCGGCGGGCGTCTTGGGCAGGTTGCTCATGGGGGTGAATGTAGGCGCTTGGACTTCGCCGATAATGGCCTCTCTCCGGATTCCGGCCCACCGCCGCCTGCATGCTCCACGCCCAAGCCCATTCCTTCACCCAGCAGGCGCGTCTGGCCATCACCCTGGCGTGGGTCGCGGGGTACACCAATGTCCTGACCCTTCTCCTCTGCGGGCACGTGACTTCGCACGTCTCGGGCAGCACCTCCGACCTGGGGCGTGCGGCAGTCGAGGGGTTCCGCGGGACCGACGGCGCCTGGGCGACCGCCGGCTTCGCCCTCTTCCTCCTGACCACCTTCTTCCTCGGGGCCACGCTGTCTGGCATCTCCACCGAGGTCGGCCGTCGCCGCGGCTGGGAGTCGATCTACGTCCTCCCGATCGGCATCGAGGCCGTCCTCCTCGCCACCTTCGCCGTCTGGTACCAGCTCGCCGGCACCGACGTCTACACCCTGACCGGGCTTGCCTCGGGAGCGATGGGCCTCCAGAACGCGACCATCACCAGGATCTCGAGCGGCGTGGTGCGCACCACCCACGTCACGGGGGTCCTCACCGACCTCGGGCTCGAGGCGGTGCAGTTCGTCGAGTGGATGCGGGATCGCCGCGGGAACGTCCCACCCGGCTCGGCTCGGGCCTTCATCCATAGCGCCCGCTCGCACCCGACGCCGCGTCGCCTAGCCCTTCTCCTCTCGATCCTCGGCTCTTTCGCCCTAGGGGCCGGCCTCGGCACCTTGGCCTACGACCACATCCCGCGGGTCGCCATGTGCTTTCCGGTGGCGTTCCTGCTCTGGGTCATCATCCAAGACCTGATGAAGCCGATCGCCGAGATCGAACCCTCCGACCTGGTCGGGTCGCAAGGGATGTCCCTGCCGGCGTCGCTCGCCGTCTTCCACCTCACCCGGCGGCGGAACGGCGGGAACGGCCGCATGTCGGGGGCCCATCGCCTCCCGAACCTCGCGGCGTGGTCGGAGCGGTTGCCGGAGCAGGTGCGGGTCGTGATCCTCGACCTCGACGAGGTCACCCAGCTCGACGACGAGGCCGCTGCGGAAATCCATGCCGCCCTCGTCAAGTTCCACCAGGACCGTCGCCATCTCCTCCTGGCCGGAGTGAGCGGAGCCCAGTACGAACAGTTGCGGCGCAGTAGCGCCGGCACGCTGCTCCACCCCGAAAACGCCTGCGGCGACCTCGAGATCGCCATCGCCCGCGGACTCAACCTGCTCGAGGACATCGAGCCGGCCGGGTCGGTCAGGACCGCTTGACCTCGTCGAAGAAGGACGTCGTCTTGGTGATCGACGGGATGCGTGGGATATCGCCCTTCTTGAGCCAGCCCTTCCGCCAGAAGTAGACGAGGAGGCCGCCGGCAATCGCCGCCATGACGGCCAGGGCCCAGGCATAGCCGTACTTCCAGCGCAGCTCGGGCATGTGCTCGAAGTTCATGCCGTAGACGCCGGCCACGAAGGAGAGCGGGATGAAGATCGTCGAGATGATGGTCAGGACGCGGAGGATGTCGTTGACCCGGTTCGACGTGCTCGTCACGTAGAGGTCCGTGAGGTTCTGGGCGGCGTCGCGATAGGCGTCGAGGATGTCGAGGATGCCGCCGAGCTCGTCGTGGAGCTCGCGCAGGGCGAGGTAGAGGTCGCTGTCGATGGTGGCCGCGGACTGGACCGGCCCGGACCAGCGGCGGTTGGCCGGGAAGAGCGTCTCGATCGACTCGCGGAGGGGGACCACAGCCCGGCGCAGCCCGCGCAGGTCGCGCTTCGCGGCGTGGACGCGGTGGATGAGCCCCGGCGCCGGGCGGGCGATGAGGCGGCTCTCGAGCTGCTCGAGGCGCTCGCCGAAGCGGAGCAAGACCCGGTGGTAGGAGTCGCAGATGCTGCTACCGAGTTCGTGCAGCAGGAAGGGGATCGAGCGGGCCCGGAACTCGGCCTCCTCGCGCAGCCGCCGGCGGGCGACGTCGAAGCAGTCGCCGGGGCGATCCTGCACGGTGACCAGGGCGTCGCCAGTCAGGAGGAGATCGACCTTCTCGAAGCCGAGCGACTGCCGGACGTGGACCAGTTCCATGATCACGTGGGTGAAGCCAGGAAACTCGTCGACGCTCGTCCGATGGTCGTGGGTGCGGAGGACGTCGGTGGCGAGCGGATGGAGCTTGAGCTGCTGGCCGATCGCCTCCGCGAGGCGCTGCCGATCGGCGGACTCGACGTCGATCCAGATGCGCTGGCCCTTGGCCCGGGCCTCCGCGACGAGGGTCGCGATCGACTCGAGTTCGCCGTGGCGCTCCTCGAGCCCCGCCGCGTCATACAGGTAGGCCTTGACGAGGACCGGGGCACCAGGCGAGGCGGCGGTGCCGCGAAGGATGGGGGCCGGGGGGTGCGACGTCATGTCGATTTCATCGTCGCATGAATCGCGGTGGCGTTTAGGGAACGACGATCGTCTCCAACTCGCCCGTCGCCGGGACGAGCCGAGCCACCGAGGTCGGCCGGGCCCGATGGAGGGCCCCCGGGTTGATCAGTCGGACCCGCCCGCAGCAGGTGTCGGATCGCTCGTGGGTGTGGCCGTGCAGGAGGTAGTCGACCCCGGCCTGGTAGAGCGACTCGAGGTGCTCGACCAGGTGGCCGTGGGTCATCCCGATCCGCTTCCCGTCGAGCTCGAAGGCCCCGGCGGGATGGAGGACCACGATCCCGAGGTCGATCGCGTAGCTGGCGAGCGAGCGCTCGTCGTCGCAATTCCCAAAGACGATCCGGACATCGAGGCCGGCCAGCTCGTCGAGCACGCCGTCACCCAGGTCCCCGAGGTGGACAAAGGTCGTCGCCCCCCGCGACTGGAGCAGGGTGATGGCGCGGCGCACCCGCAGCCGCTGCCCATGGCTGTCCGAGAGGATCCCCAACACGATGCCCATGGCCGAGCCGTCCTTGACCGCCGTTCAGGACCACCGTTCAGGACCACCGTCCAGGGCTGGCGCCCCGACGATTCCCCACCGGCGCCGCCCGCCGGGGCGACCCGATGCTCCACGGTCCCCGGTCAGCGGGAGCCCCACGAGCTCCCCCGCGAAGCAGGGTCCGGCAGACAATCAGGATCGACCCCGAAGGCCGGACACACCGACCGCCCAACGGAAGTCGAACCGAGGATACCTTGCCCGATCCGGTTCCCAACGGGCAATCCGCCAGATCAGGACGCAATCATGTCGCCAGGGTCCAACGCCGTCGTCACCCGCTTCGCCCCCAGCCCTTCGGGCCACCTCCACGTGGGAGGCGCACGAACCGCGCTCTTCTGCTGGGCCTTCGCCCGCGGGCGGGGAGGCTCGTTCCTCCTGCGGATCGAAGACACCGACCAGAAGCGGTCGAGCGACTCGGCGAGCCTCGGCTTCCTGAAGGACATGGAGTGGCTCGGGATCCGCTGGAACGAGGGGCCGACCTTCGAGGCCCCGGACGGGACGACCGTCGGCGGGGGGCCGCACGGCCCGTACTTCCAGTCGGAGCGGCTGGCGATCTACAACCGCCACATCGAGCAGCTCGTCGCTGAGGGCAAGGCCTACTACGCCTTCGACACGCCGGAAGAGCTCGACGCCAAGCGGAAGGCGGCGCTGGCGGCGAAGGTGCCGTACCGCTACGACCGGGCGGCGCTCCAGCTTTCGAAGGAGGCGGTCGCCGCCAACCTCAGAGCGGGGAAGCCGGCGGTGGTCCGCTGCCGCGTGCCGGCGGGGGCGATCACCATCAAGGACGAGATCCTCGGCGAGGCGACGCTGCCCGACGGCGAGGTCGACGACTTCGTGATCCGCAAGGTCGACGGCTTCCCGACCTACCACTTCGCGGTGGTGGTCGACGACGAATTGATGGGCGTGACCCACGTCCTCCGGGCCCAGGAGCACTTCACGAACACCGCCAAGCACATGGTCCTCCAGGACCACCTCGGCTTCCGGCGGCCGGTCTACGGGCACCTGCCGATCATCACCAACCCCGACGGCAGCAAGATGAGCAAGCGCGACAAGGACAAGACGCTCCGCGCCGCGGTCAACGCCAAGGGGATGAAGTCGCCGCCGCCAGGGACGATCGACCAGGCGGCGTTCGACGCCTGGCTCGGGGACAAGAACAAGCAGCTCGACCTCGAGATCGCCAATCGCCTGGCCGAGGTGCTCGACGTGGCCCTCCCCGAGATCAACGTCGACGATTTCCGGCGTTCGGGCTACCTGCCGAGCGTGATCACCAACTTCCTGGCCCTCAATGGCTGGTCGCCGGGCGAGAACATCGAGAAGTTCGACCTCGCCTTCCTGACCCAGCGGTTTGACCTGGCCCGGGTGCAGAAGACGCCGGCCAAGTTCGACCGCGTGAAGCTCCTGGCTTTCAATTGCGACGCCATCACCGCCATGCCGCGCGAGGAGTTCGTGCGGCTCTGCCGGGCCCACGGCGAGCGGTTCCATCCGGAATTCCTAGAGCGGCTGAGCGAGGCCCAGTTCACGCTGCTGGCCGGGGCCAGCCACGAGCGGAGCAAGACCCTCGACGACCTCTACCGCACCAACCGCTGGGTGGTGGTGGGCGACGAGGGGCTTGCCTACGAGGACTCGAAGAACGTGCGGAAGGCCATGCTCGAGGGGAGCCCGCGAGGCGTCGACCGCCTCCGCGAGGTGAAGCCGCTCATCGAGCGGGTCGGCGGCGGGGCGGGCGAATGGACCTCGACCGCGATCGAGGCGGCCCTCAAGCCGTACGCCGACCAGCACTGCGAAGGAAACCTCGGCAAGGTCGCCCAGCCGCTCCGCGTCGCGGTCACCGGCGGCACGGTGAGTCCCCCGATCTTCGACACCCTCGCCATCCTCGGACGGACCAGCGTCCTTCGCCGGCTCGAGCGCTGCCTGGCCCACTTCGGCGCGGCGGTTGGAGCGGGGGCCTGACCGAGCGCCGAGCTCGCCGTTCGCCCACCATCCCGCCGCACGCCGGCGGTCGAGCGGCCGAGAGGCAAGTGGGAAGGTCCGAGTTCACGGGTCAGGAGCCGACCCCGGCCCATCGAGGCCCCAGCCGAGGTCCATCGGTTGCCCGACCTGCCGCTATCGGCTATCCTCCCGCCCGTCGGGCCATTGGCGCAGCTGGCTAGCGCGCATGCATGACACGCATGAGGTCACTGGTTCAAGTCCAGTATGGCCCACTGGTCGCCCTCGCAGGGTGACGCACCGAACGCGACGACCCCGCTCCCGGATTGGGGGCGGGGTTTTGCGTTGAGGTGGGGCCGGCTGCAGCACTGCGGCCGCAGCGGCTGCGAGCCGCCGTCCTCTGGGCGTGGCACACGTTGAAGGCGGCGGGCCGGGACGCCAGACTGGCGGCATGATCGGCCCAGCAATCACTGCGGTGGCGTTGTTGGCAATGCTCTCCTCGGTCGTCGTCTGGTACACGGAGCGGTCGAGGCGAATCCGGATCGAGCGGCACTTTGCACCGCTCGGCGACGCGCTCGAGGCGGAGGCCCGGGCCCGCCAAGACGCGGAGCTGGCCACGGTGGAGGCGGCCCGGCTGCTCGCCGAGGCTCGGCGCGGGGCGGACGAGATTCGAGCCCATGCCACGGCCGAGGCCGAGCAGGTGGTCGCGCAGGCGAGGGAAGAAGCCACTGTGGCCGTCACAGTGGCTCGTGCCCAGGCCAAGCAGAGCATGGCTCGAGCCAAGGCGGGACGAGACGAGCTCGAGCAAGAATCAGCCTCGCTCCGCACCCAGGTCGCTGCCAGCGAGTCGCTCCTTCGCCAGCTCCAGACCGAGGTGGACGAGATCGACGTCGGCCTGTTCAAGCCGCAGCTCTCGCTTGATTCCTCGGCCGCCTATCGCGAGGCGCTCGACGCGGCGCATGTCCGCGTGAAGCAGTGCCTCCGCGACAGCAAGGCCACCGCCTGGCAGCGCGAGTGGACGGTCGAAGGGAGCAAGTCCAAGGGCCGCCAGCTCATGAAGCGAGTCGAGAAGCTCGCTCTCCGCGCCTTCAACGGCGAAGTCGAGGCGGCGATCGCCGCCGTCAGTTGGCGCAACTACCGAACGATGCGGGCCCGCGTCGAGAAGGCATGGGAGTCGATCAATCGACTGTCGGAGTCCTACCGGCTTGCGATCACCAAGGAGTTCCGCGACCTCCGACTGGAGGAACTCCGCCTCACGTTCGAGGAAGCAGAGCGAGTCGAATCGGAACGGGAGGAGCAACGACGGCTCCGGGCCCAGATGCGGGAAGAGCAGAAGGCCCAGCGGGAACTCGAGAAGGCCAGGGAGGACGCCGAACGCGAGGAGGAATCCCTCGCTGCCGAGGTGGAGCAGGCACGGGCGGCGGCCGCGAAGGCGGAGGCGGATGGCGCCGAGAAGCGGGCCCTGGAACTACGGCTCGCGGAGATGGAGGCCCGCCTCGCCGAAGCCCACGAGCGGAAGGAGCGGGCCATCGCCCAGGCCCAGCTCACCCGATCCGGCCACGTCTACGTCATCTCGAACCTTGGGTCCTTCGGCGAGGGCGTGGTGAAGATCGGCATGACTCGCCGCCTCGAACCGCAGGAGCGGATCGAGGAGCTGGGCGACGCCTCCGTGCCGTTCCCCTTCGACGTCCACGCCTTGATCTACTCCGAGGACGCGCCGGGGCTCGAGGCAGAGCTCCACAACACCTTCTGGGACCGTCGGCTCAACCTCGCCAATGACCGGAAGGAGTTCTTCCGCGTGGAGCTCGAGGCGGTTGAGGCATGGGTCAGGGAGAAGGGCCTCCCCGTCCGGTTCGCCCGTCGTCCCGAAGCCAAGGAATTCCGCCTCACTCAGGCCGAACTGGAGGCGGCCGCCGGCAGAAGTCCGCATCGAGAGCCTGCTGCTGCCTGGGAGTCGTCCCCGCCGCCACCGATCGTCGACCCGAGGTCGGACGCCGGCGAATCGCCAGAGGATGCGATGGAGGCACTGGAGGAACTCGGCATCGAAGACGACGACGAGCTGCCGGAGGTCGAGGGGGACTGACCACGCGCTTCGGCCGCACCGACCATTCGAATTGCCCCGAGTCGCCCCGGCTCGGGGATCGCCGTTCGTGTCGATCGCGGATAGTGCCAGAACGAGGGCCCGTCAGCCACGGTGCGTCGGACGGTCCCGCAGAGGACGCGCCCAGCGGCAGCGTGGGCCAACGGGCGGCAGTCAGCAACGCATCGAATGCCGCGCCGCCTCCCGCACACCACGCGCGAGGCGGCACGGCTCAAGGAGATTCCGTTGCGCCACGGCAGTCCGTCCAGATCAACCGCTGCCGCCGCTCCCGCCCCAGATCTGGCAGATCTCCCAGCACTTCAGGACGAGAGCCAGGTCGTAGGCGTCGACATCGCCGTCATGGTCCCAGTCGGCGATGCTGCCTGGGTTCCAGCCCCACTCGTTCAGGACGATCTGGACGTCGCCATAGCTGATGACGCCGTCGTAGTTCAGGTCGCAAGGGCAGATCGGATAGCCAGGCACCTTGTCCGAGCCGCCGTCGTTGAAGGCTCGGAAGCGCACCGCGAAGTCGGCCGCGTACGGCCCGGCACCGAAGCTCGAAGCCTTCAGGAGCGCAGCGTCCGAGGCGATCACGGTGAAGACGAAGGTCCCGCTCATGCCGGCTGGGATGCCCATGGTGGGGTCGCCTCCGCCGGTCCACGAGCCGCCGAGAGCCAGGCCCGCATCGAAGTTGTTGCCGAAGGGCGGGGCCTTGCCGGCGCAGGGCACGAACGGGTAGTCGGCCCCCGGCTGCAGGATGATTATGGCGTTCGGGTCGGCCGACTCGACGTTGAAGACGAAGCCGGTGATGAACCCGCCGTTGTCCGCAGGCGAGGCGTTCAGCAGTTCGATGGTCAGGATGCCGTTGCCGGATCCATCCAGCGTGTACTGGAGCGTGGCCCCGAACTGACCGAGCTGCTCGGTGCTTGAAGGCGGATAGCCCGTGATGGTGGCCGTGTCGCCCACGGCGACCGCACCGACCGACAAC
>JBGAKK010000089.1:0-18158 GCA_044224425.1 Phycisphaerales bacterium | reverse complement strand
AGAGCAGGAACACCCATGCACATGCTGCGCACGATCGCCTTGGTCTCGCTGGCCCTCCTCCTCGCGGCCTGCAACGGCCCGACCAAGGCCGGCAAGGAAGCCCGCACCGCTGCCCGCCAGCGGGCCGACAAGACTTCCAGCCTGATCGTCTACGACCAGGCCTACCAGGCCTACGAGGCCGGCGACTTCGAAAAGGCCCTGGTGGGCTGCAACGAAGCCATCGTCCGCATGCCCAAGGAGGCCCGCTACTGGGTGCTCCGGGGACGCGTGCAGCTCGAGCGGGCCCGGCTCGAGGAGGCCCTCAGCGACTTCCGCAAGGCCGAGGAGGTCAAGCCCGACTGCGCCGAGGCCATGTACTGCCAGGGCATCGTCCATGAGCGATGGAACAAGAACGAGGAGGCCATCGCCGCCTACCTCAAGGCGACCACCACCGACACCACCAAGGTCGCCTATCCGCTGGCGGCGGCCGAGATGATGGTGGCCGAGCGGCAATACGACGAGGCCAAGGCCCTCCTCGAGCCCAAGCTCAGCTACTTCGAGAACAACGCCCCCATGCACCAGCTGTTGGGCAAGGTGGCCATGCTGCAGTCCGACCCCAAGGAGGCCGCGGCCCACTTCAACCGGGCCCTCCTCATCGACCCCAAGCTGCCCATGATCCTCGACAACGTGGTGCAGGCCCAGTTCGCGGCGGGGCAGTGGAACGACTGCCTGCTCAACGTGCGGCGCCTGGAGCGGGAGACCGAGGGCGGCCGCACCCCGGACCGCCTCATCATGGAAGCCCGCTGCCTGACCATGCTCGGCCGCAGCAGCGACGCCCGGAACCTCTTCAGCGAAGTGACCCGGGCCGAACCCGAGAACATCGAGGCGTGGATCGAGCTGGCCGCGGTGTCGTGGGACCTTGGCGAGACGAGCCGGGTCCAGAGCGCTGCCCAGCGCCTCCTCCGCCTGGCCCCCAACCGCTACGAAGGCTTCGTCTTCCTCGGCCTGGTCGAGGAGTCGAAGGGTCACGACGCGTCCGCCCGTCAGCTCTACGAGAAGGCCAAGGCCTTGGCCGGAGCGTCGGCCGACGTGCCGGGCATGCTTCTCGGCCTGCACGAGTCGCGCCAAGCGACCCAGATCGAGGAGTCGCAACGCGCAGGCGTCCCAGACGACAACGGCCAGTGATGGATGCGGGATGGGGCTGAACCCGCCGTCCCGGACTGTCGAGTCTTCTCCGGGGAGTCCGCAGGGAGGCGACTGGTGACGCACGGAAGAACGATCCTGCTCGCAGACGACGAGCCGCACATCGTGCAGGTCCTGTCGGTCGTCCTGCGGCAGGCCGGCTATCGGGTCTTCGCCGCGTCCGACGGCGAGGAAGCCCTCGAGGTCGCTGGCGAGGAGACGATCGACCTCGTGATCAGCGACGTGCAGATGCCGAACCTGGATGGGCTCGGCCTGGCTCGGCGCCTGTGGTCCGAGGAGCGGACGCGGTCCACGCCGATCCTCCTTCTCACCGCACGATCGGGGAGCGAGTGGCATGAGTTCACCCCCAACGTGCGCGGCGTGATGACCAAGCCGTTCAGCCCGCGGGCCCTGGTCGCCGAAGTGCAACGCCTGCTCGGGCCCGATTCCGGCTCGTTCGGCCGGGCGGAGGCCGCCTGACCATGGTGCCGCTCCGGCTCCAATCCGGTTCCGAGGTGCGGACGCTGGCCAACGAGCTTCGCTCGATGGGGATCGTGTGGCTGGTGTGCGACGAGCGCGGCGGGATCCTCCAGCCGCCCTTGGCCGGCCCTGCCGACTTCGTGGCCCTCCTCTTCCACCGCACACGGACCTTCCACCAACTGCTGCGAACGCTGGTGCCGGGGCTGATGGCCGACCGCACCGGCAGCATCGCCGAACCGCTGCCCGGGCTGTATGTGGTGCCGAGCCGGCTGCCCGGACGGCGCGAGCGGAGCATGGGGATCGCCATCGTCCCCACCGCCGCCTTCGCCTATGGCGACGACCTGCTGCGGATGGCCCAAGGGGCCGGCCTCGACGCCGTCCTCCTCCGCGAGATGATCCTGGCGGGCGACCCGCCGGATGGCCGCGAGGTCGCCCGGCTGGCCACCCTCGTCCGCTTCGCCCACCTGGCCGACGCCGAACGGCAGTCGGAGGAAGTGGCGAGCGACGCCGTCGGCCAACAGCTTGCCGAGAGCTACGAGGAGATCAACCTCCTCTACACGCTCGTCTCCGGCATGGCGGTGACCGGCGAACCGCTCTCCTTCCTCACCTTGGCCTGCGAGGAGTTGGTGCGGCGTCTCGGCTTCACCTGGGTCGCGGTGCGGCTTCGCCCGCCGCTCGACCGCATGGTGCCTCACGACGGACTGGTCCTCGCCGGCAACGCCCCGCTCTCCCGCGACGGCGTGCGGGAGCTGGCCACGCGGATGCTCCTCACCTCGGGCGGTGAGGCCCCGCGCGTCTTCGGGCGCGGCCACGCCGCGACCTGCGACCTCGGGATCGACGACCCCATCGCGGTCTGCCCGATCCGCCGCGATGGCCGATCGATCGGCGTCCTCGTCTCCGGCGAGCGCCACGACCGGGGCGGGGAGATCACCAGCGCCGAGCTGAAGCTGGCCGACGCGACAGCGGGGCACCTCGGGATCTACCTCGAGAACACCAGCCTCTTCCGCGACCTCGATGCGATGTTCCTCGGGACCCTCGAGGCGATGGTGGCGGCGATCGACGCCAAGGACCCCTACACGCGCGGCCACTCGCAGCGCGTGGCGGCCCTCTCCCGCGAACTGGCCCGGGCCATCCAGATCCCCGAGCCGACCGTGAAGCAGATCCACATCGCCGGCCTGGTCCACGACGTGGGCAAGATCGGCGTGCCGGAAGCGGTCCTCCGCAAGCCCGGCAAGCTGGACGAGGCAGAGTTCGCCCAGATCCGGATGCATCCCGAGATCGGCTGGCGCATCCTCAAGGACATCCCGCAGTTCCAGGGCATGCTCGACGGCGTCCTCTCCCACCACGAGCGGTGGGACGGCCGCGGATACCCACGCGGCCTGAAGGGCCAGGAGATCCCGCTGATCGCCCGGATCATCGCCCTCGCCGACAGCTTCGACGCCATGAGCTCGAACCGCACCTATCGCTCCAAGCGGCCCATCGCCCAGGTGTTGGAGGAGATCCGCCGCTGCGCCGGGTCGCAGTTCGACCCCGAGCTCGTGCCGGCCTTCGTGTCCCTCGATTTCCGCGAGTACGAACGCCTGCGGACCGAGCACGAGAGCCTCTCCAGCCCGCCGACCGGCGACGAGCTCGAGGCCCGCCAGGCGGCGTGATTCCGCCAAACAGGAGACAGGCCGGGCGCGGTCCCCTCGGTGGCGGGTAGACTGCGGGCATGGATCCGGACGGGCGGGCCGATGCGGAGAGGCTCCGGGCCCTCGAGGAGCGGCTGGTCCGCCTCGAGGCGGCCATCGAGTCGCTCAGCCTCGAGCTGGAGCGCGAGGCCCGCGAGCGCTGGCGCAAGGCCACGGCAATGCCGCTGCGCAGCCCGGCCGAGCTGGTCCGGCTGCAGGATGCCGGGCAGGCATCGCCCCAAGGGTCGCCGGTCCCGATCGACCGGAAGTCGGAGCTCCTGCACGAGCTGTCGGCACATCTGGTCGCGCCGCCACCGCCGCCGCCCGAGGCGCCGGAGTGTCCGCTCATCGCCGCGCCACCCACCTCGCCGCCGGCCGCCCCGGCGCCGATCGTCTCCCTGGTGCGTCCGCTGCCGGCCGATCCCGAGGAAGGTCGGTACGAGGCCTCCGGCTTCGAGCTCGAGCGCTTCCTCGGGGCCCGCGTCGCGGCCTGGATCGGGGCCATCGTGGTCTTGGTCGGGGTCGGCTTCTTCCTGCAGTATGCGTGGTCGCAAGGCTGGCTGCAGCGCTTCCCGCCCGCGGGACGGCTGGTTCTCGCCTATGCCTTCGGGGCTGGCCTCATCGCCGCCGCGGAGTGGACCGCTCGCCGCTTCGGGCGGGCCGCAGCGGTGGGCCTGGTCGCGGCCGGCGTGGGCACCTTCTATGTCGCGACGTTAGCCGCGTTCTGGCCGCTCCGGGTCTTCTCGGCCAACACCTCGCTGCTGGTGGCGACCATCGTCGCCATCCTCAGCATGCTGCTTGTCCTCCGGGTGCGCATGCTCACCGCCGGCGCGGTGAGCCTCGCCGGCGGCTATCTCGCTCCGCTGATCCTCGGCCTGGTCGAGGTGCCGGGGCTCTTGGTTCCCACGCATCTCACGGTCGTCCTCGCCATCGGGCTCGGTCTCTCCTTCCTCGATGCCCCGGTGATGCGGCCGCTTCGCTACGTGGCCATCGGGCTGCACGCCGCCGTCGCCCTCCTCTGGTATTCCACGATCGGCGCCGCGGCGGGGCCTGTCCTCCTCGTCTTCGCCGGCGGCTGGTGGGTGATGGCGACCGGGGAGGCCTTGGTGGCGACGCTCCGCGGCCAGTCGCCGCGCGGCAACGCGGTGGCCATGGTGGCGGTGAGCGCCTTGGCTGCCATGGCATCGGTGGTCGGGGCGGCCGCCCCGACCCGCTGGTCCGATCCCAACTCGTATCTCGCCCTCGCCTTGGCCGCCGCGTCGCTTCTCATCGCCTTCCAATTCACCGGCGGCCTGGCCCCGCTTCGCGATCGCCCCGAGGGCGGCGCGGAGGATGCCACCAGCGACGAGGAACGATCCATCGTCGAGGCCACGCGCCACGCGGGGACGGCCCTCGTCCTCCAATCGGGCGGGCTCTTCGTGGCCGGCGTCGCGGTCTTCCTTCGTGAGGGCGGGCTGGCCGCGACCTGGAGCGCCTTCGCCGTCTTGTCCATCGTCCTCGGCACGCGGCTGCCCAGCGCGACGATCCGGGCCCTCGGCGTCATCGTCCTGTCGCTGGCCACGATGCTCACGACCGTGCTCCTCGCCTTGGGGACCGGGGGACCCGGGGCGGAGGAAGCCTTCGGCTGGGCCTTCGATCCGGTCTCGTCTTGGGGTTCGCTGGTCGCCTTGCTGGCGGCCTACGTGGTGCTCGCCCACGCCTTCGCAGCGGCGGGCGAGCCCGAACGAGGCGACGGCGTGCCGCGGGTCAGGCCGCGCACCGAGTTCGCCAGCCTGCTGGTGCCGCTCGTGGCCTGCGGTGCGGTCGCCATCTGGCTCCTCGGCTCCGGCCGCTCCGCCGGCTGGGCCTTGGCGGCGACGGCGACGGTGGTGCCGGCGCTCTGGCTCGCCTTCGCCTTCCTGCGCCGCCACGGCCTGTGGCCGCTTGTTGCGGGGACGGTGGTGCTGGCGCTTGGCTGGCTCGTCTGGGTCACCGCCGACCTCGTCGCCGGGGAGCGGCGTCTGGCCATCCCCCTGATGGAACTGCCGCCGATCGCCCTGGCCGCCGCGGGCCTCGTCCTCGCCGGACTGGTCCCCACGCCTCGGATCGGCGACGGGGTGCGGAGCGGATCGCTGGTCTCGCTCCTCGTCGCCCTGGCTCTCCTCTTTGGCGACATCTTCCGCGAGGCAGCGGCGGTCGGCGACGCCGTCGTCCGGGCCATCGGGCTGCTGACGCCGATCGCCTTGGGCGGTGCGGCCATGGCAGCGATCGGCACCCGCCAGGGCTGGCGCTCGACCGTGGTCGCCGGGGCGGGCTGCGTGTTCATCGCTGCGATCGGCTGGATCGGTCCGGTCCTCCTCAACCAACGCATCGAGTACGGGCCGACCTTCGGGACGCCGCTCCTCCTGCAAGGGGCCCTCGGTTGCCTCCTGTTTGCAAGCACCTGGGTGGCCATCGCCGTGGTGCGGCGCTGGGCCACGTTCGATACCGAGCCCACGACCTTCGAGGGGCTCGACCTCATGCTCTCCCTCGTCCGCTGGGCCATCCCCGTCGTCTTCGGGACGGTGGTCCTCGACGGCCTGCTCGATGTCGGGCGGAGCGGCAGCGCGGCGGACGCCACCATGAAGCTGGCCGCGATCAGCGTCTGGTGGGGGATGTACTCGATCGGGCTCTTGGCCCTCGGGTTTGCCCGTCGTCGCCCGCCGATGCGCTACGTCGGCCTGGCCGGCCTCGGCATCGTGGCGGTGAAGGTGCTGGTGGTCGACATGTCCGCCGTGGCCACCATCTGGCGCGTGGTGGCCCTCCTGGTGACCGGGCTGGCCCTGGTCGGCACCAGCGTCCTCTACGTGCGGTTAGGCAAGGTCCTGGCCAGCCGGAACTAGCGGGCGGGGGCCGGCTGCAGCGACTTCTCGAGGGCCGCGATGTCGTCCGCGGTGAGATGGCGCGGCGAGGCCTTCAGCATGCCGACGAACCAGGCGATCTCCTCGGGCTTGGCGGGGAAGCCGATGTTGCCGCCTTCCGCGGTCGAGGTGGCGAGGACCGTGCCGTCCGGAGCCAGGAACTCGAACCACGGGATGCCGCCCGACTTGCCCTTGGCGTGCTGGTCGAGGACCCGCTTGTCCTCCTTCTTGGCCTGCTCCATCGCCGCGGCCACCACGTCGGCGGCCTTGGGTGCCGTCGCCTGGTGCTTGCTCAGGAAGGCCATGACCTTGGCCGGATCGTGGCCGGGGTTGTCGCCCTTGGCGGCATTCTCGAGCGACCCGGTCTCCTGGTTCGCCACCACGCTGCCGTCGGCGGCGAGGATGGTGAGGAAGGGGAGCCCCGACTTCTTGAGGTCGGCGCCGTACTTCTCGGCGAGGTCGAGATGCTTGTCGAAGCGGCCGACGTCGACGTGCACCACCTCGTACTCGTACAGGAGCTCCTTGCGGACCGCGGGATCGTCGGTCGCCAGCTTGTGCAGCAGCTTGCACCAGCCGCACCAGTTGGCGCCCCATTGGACGAGGACCCGGGTGTTGTTCCGCTTGGCCCGCTCGAGGGCTCGGGCGATGTCGAGGTGGGCGTCGGCCTTCTCGTCGTAGACCGCCACGGCGGGCCCGGTCTTGGCGGGCGGATCGCCGGCCAAGGACGGGGCGGCGATGCCGAGGGCGGCGGCGAGGAGGCCGAGAGCGAAGGGTCGCGTGGCGAGCAGCATGGGGTGTCCCTTTCGGTGGTCGAGCGGAGCGGTCACTTGCTGGTCGAAGCCGGCGTCGCCTCGATGAGGCGCTTCGCTGCCTTGATGGCGTCGGGGGCCTTCATGCCGGCCGCGTCGCCCGCGGCGATCGCCTCCTCCTCCGGGAGTCCGTAGCGCTCGTGGAGGTAGGCGGCCCACAGGGCCCCGACGGTGTTAGCCGAACCGCAGTGGACGAGAACCGGCCCCTTGGCGGAGTCGTAGGCCTGGGCGAAGCGGGCCACGTCGGCCGGCGACATGGTGTCGACGCTCATGGGAATGACCACCAGGTCGAGCCCCAGCCGGGCAGCCACCGCCGCCTCGTCGTAGCCACGGGCGTCGAGCACCTGATCGTTGGTCTTGAGCGCGATGACCCGGGTCACGCCCTTGACCTGCATCGCCCGTAGGCCGGCGGCGGTGGGATAGCCGGCGAGGTAGGTCTCGCCGCTACAGAAGATGTTGTTGAAGTTGTCCTTGAGCGTGCCGTCCTTCACGGGGGTGGCCAGGGGCGGCGGGGGGGAGGGCGCAGCGGCGGCGGGGGGCGGAGTCGTGGTCTGCGGCGCTTGGCAGGCGGCCAGGACGGCGCAGCAGGCGAGGGGCGCGATCAGGCGAAAGATCCGGGGGCGCATGGGTGTTTCATCCCTGTGGGCCGTGGAGCGTTCCGCGGCCACGCCGTAAAGCCTAACCACCCGCAAGCGAGGCGGGCGAGCCCTGCGTGGGGATGCCTTGGGTGTACGGTGTCGGTCGAGCCGAATGGTGGCCCGCCCTTGCCGTCCGCGCCGGGCTCGGTACCATGCGGCTGGATGGCAGGCCTGCCGTCGGCCATGGACGGTCGCGGGCAGGCAGGTGGGCTCTCGCCCATCGCCATCGGTGCACGAGCGGATCTTCCCCGGCGACTCCCTTGCGGATCGGCGCCGGCGCGAGGCTCCAACGCTGGCTGCGGCTGGCGAGTCCCCGAGGAGAACGGGATGTCCGGTGCCGAGTCTCTGCCGTCACGCTCCAAGCGATCCAAGAACGCCGCTTCCGCCCCCCAAGCTCCGATCGGGTCGGTGCTCGAGCGGCTCCTCCACGAACTGAGCCTCCGGGAGAGGCTGGTGGTGTGCCTCCGGTACGCCGACGGACTCAGCGTGCTGGAGATCGCCGCCGTCCTCGACGCTGGCAGCACGGAGATCGAGCGGGTGCTTGATCACGCCTCCCGGCGCGTGCGGGACATCGCCGGCTTCGCCACGGCCTGAGGAAATCACCGACGAACGGGCGGGAATAGCCGCTGTGGCGTGGCGGGCAAAGGCTCGCCGCCACGCGGTGGCGCGATGACGCAACCGCAACCAGATTCACCTCTTGCGGCCAAGAATGGGGCATTCGCGGTCCCCGGATTCTGCTTGACCAAGTAGGCTCGGGCTCGATACCTTCTTTCCGGAGCCGCATATCCGGAATTCCCGACCTCCTCCCGTGCGGAGCCGCGACCCCCGATGATTTCGAGTACCGCCGAGTACGCCCTTCGCGCCATCGTTGAATTGGCCACCCACCCGGAGTCCGCCTGCACCGCCCAGCAGATCGCGGTGGTCGGCCACATCCCGAGCGGCTACGTCTCGAAGGTGCTCCAGGACCTCGGTCGAGCCGGCTTGGTCACTTCGCAGCGGGGGCCGAACGGCGGGTTCACCTTGGCCCGCAACCGAGCCCTCATCACGGTGCTCGAGGTCATCAACGCGGTCGATCCCATCCGTCGGATCCGGATTTGCCCCTTGGGCATCCCGCAGCACGGGGCCAAGCTCTGCCCGCTCCACCAGCGGCTCGATGATGCGATCCGGACCGTAGAGGACGCCTTCGGATCCACCACCATCGAGCAACTGATCGAACCCGAGGAGGGCGGCTCGCGTTGCCTCTTCCCCCCGGTGCCCCGCCCGGTCGAGGCCACGGTGAGCGCCCAGCGCCGATCGACCGCAGCCTCCCCGAAGCGGCCAGCCAAGCCCGCTGCCAACGGCAAGGGCGAGGGGAGGCGGCGCTGACATGGCTTTCGGACTCCCCAACCTCGGCAACGCCCTCGATTCACTGTTGGGCCGGTTCGGTCTCCCCTCCGAGCTGCCGATCGACCCCATGCCGATCCTGGCCTCCTGGTTCGACGAGGCAGTGGCGGCCAAGGCGACGCCGAACCCCGATGCCTTCACCCTGGCGACGTCGACGCCCGACGGCCGACCGTCGGCCCGCATCGTCCTCTGCAAGTCGATCGACGTGCGGAGAGGGGCGATCGTCTTCTACTCCCACCGCACTGGCCGCAAGGGCCGCGAGCTCGAGGCCAACCCGCACGCCGCCGCCGTCTTCCACTTCGACCACCAGGGGCGACAGGCTCGGGTCGAAGGCGCGGTCTCTCTCCTCTCCGACGAGGCCAGCGACGCCTACTTCGCCCGGCGCAGTGTGTTAGCCCGGTTGGGAGCGTGGGCCAGCCACCAGAGCGAGCCGATCGCCAACCGCCGTGTCCTGCTCGATGCGGTGCGCGAGGCGGCCAAGCGCTTCGGCGTCGGCATCGCCGAACTGCTCGAATCCTCGAGCGACCGGCCGATCCCGCGCCCGCCGTACTGGGGCGGGTTCGCCCTCCACGCGGCGCGGGTCGAGCTTTGGATCGGCGGCGATGGCCGCTTGCACGACCGCGCCGTCTGGAACCGAACGATCGGACCCGCCTCGGAGGCCCTTTCGCAGGGCTCGGAGGCGGGTCCGTGGACGTCCACGAGGTTGTTCCCGTGATCGACGCTGTCCGCTCAACCCCAGAGGCCGAGCAGCATGGCCAGGTCGGCCGGGCCCACGGCGCCGTCGCCGTCGAGGTCGGCGGCGGGGTCCTTGGTGCCCCAGGCGCCGAGCAGGATGGCCAGGTCGGCGGGGCCGACCGAGCCGTCGCAGTTGAGGTCGCCGGTCCCGCAGGTCGCGATGGCGACGGTCATGTCGAGCTTGGCAGCGTGGGCGCCTCCGGCCTGCACCAGCGGGCTCTCCTTGCAGTAGAAGCTCGGGAAGACCGAGCCCTGCTGCACGACGCGGGCCAGGCTGGTCACCGAGAAGCTGAGCTTCCCGGCGGCCAGGCTCTGCTGCACGTAGGCCTTGACGTTCGGGTTGCCGACGTCGAGCACCAGGACGCACTCGGCGTTGAGCGGGATGAACTCGCCGAGCTCGACGCCCGGCACCACGCCGATCGCGAAGGGCACCGGGGTGAAGCCGTCGCGCACGTTGTTGGAAATGTCGACCCACTGGCCCTTCGGGTTGGTTCCGAAGCCGAAGGCGTTGCGCAGGCCGTAGCCGAGAAGGTTGGCGCCGGGCGGGGCGAAGGCCGAGTTCTCCTGCCAGGTGGCCAGGCTCCAACCGTTGCGGTAGCCGGTGCCGAACAGCTCGATGGGCTGGCCGGGATCGGAGTCGGCGACGTAGTTAGGGTCCGACTCGGGCAGGAAGGCCTGCCAGCCGTCGACGGTGTCGTCGTACTGCAGGGCCAGGTCGGTGGCGAACTGCAGCGTGATGACGATCGACTGGACGTCGTAGCTGGCCGGGTCGAGGCCGGGCTCGATGTCGGCGGCGGTGCTGTACTCGATGATCATCTGCCCGTCGCGGTTGTCGAAGAGATTGGCCCCCGCGTCGTTGCCGAACACCGACGCGGTGGGGCGAACGCCCGGCGTCGGGTTGAACGGGTAGTTCCAACGGTCCGCGAACGGCTGGCCGTAGTTCACGGTCACCGTGGTGTCGGCGAAAGTTGTGGCGGTGCAGAGGAAACCGGAAAGAATGAAGACAGCTCTCATGGCAGTGCGAATCTGAAGGAGCCGGGACGCGTGCGATCGTGGCTACGTGGCCGCGAGAAGAAGGCCGGGAAACGGCACCCGCCGAGCGTCCGGGCTCCGATGCGAATGGATGCTTACATCATCCCCCTCCGGCACGCAGGAAGCAATGCGAAGTTGCCGATGTCGTGCAGGGGCGGAACTCCGAGAAGTGTGAATCAACCATGAATCGAATCCAACCAAAGGCACGTCGTTGCGCCTTCCTCCAAGCAATGCGTAATTCTCGCCAGTCCTATCGGGGTTTCACCCTTGTCGAGATGCTCGTGGTCATCGCCATCGTGGCTCTGGTGATCGGCTTCTCGTTCCCGGCCATCGTGAGCATGCGGCACCGCGCGGCGCAGGCCCGAGAAATGGCGGCCGCCCGCAACCTGATGACGGCGTGGAACGAGTACTCCCACGACAACAACAGCCAGTTGCTTCCGGGCTACAAGAACGGCCTTCCGGCGTTCGACGAGAAGGGCCAGCCCATCGCCCAGGCGACCATCGGGGTGGCCGCCGCTCGCTATCCGTGGCGCCTGGCCCCCTATCTCGCCTTCAACTTCCGCGGCCTCTATCTCGACTCCGATGTCCGCTACCTCGAGGAGCTCGAGAACGTCGACTACTGGAATTACCTCTATCAGGTCAGTTGTTTCCCGAGCCTCGGGCTCAACACGACCTGGGTCGGAGGCGACGAGAACCAAGGCGGCTTCAATGCCGCGTACGAGGCCACCTTCGGCAAGTTCTATCGGTCGCGCCTCTCGCAGTTCCGGCACACCGAGCGTCTGATCGTCTTCGCGTCGGCGCGGGGCATCGACCCGCAGCCCAACGCCTCCTCCGACATCATCGGCGGCTATTTCCGCGTGAAGAGCCCGAACTTCACCGAGACCCAGTGGGCTGCGCAGTACGACCCGGCGGACGCCGCCAGTTGCGGGCAAGTGGCCAGCCGGAATGGTGATCGGACCGTCTGCGCCTTCGTCGCCGGCCACGTCGAGGCCAAGACCGTCGACGAGCTGCGGGACATGCGGTTCTGGGCCGACCAGGCCAACGATCCCAACTGGAAGCTCACCGCCATCCAGTAGGCCGCCACTCCTGGCCCGCACCGTCGGACGGGTGACGCCGAAGTCCGGTGTTCACCCGAGGCGTTGTCGGCCGCGCCCCGCGAGGACTCGGGCGAAGCCTGCCGGTTGGGGTGTCTCGCTCAATTCCTTGCGATCGGAGGTCGATGCAGTTGACGAAGGGGCCCGGCCCGCCGGGCCGTTCCGACGCATGCGACCTGCCACACGCATCGCCCTCCCGACGATCGTCGCCTTGGCGCCGCTCGTCTGCCTCGCGCTGGCCCAGCTCGCGTCGTCGCCGAGGTGGCTCGAGTGGGCGATCTCGCTCGCGGCACTCGCGATCGCAGCTGGAGCGGCCGCGATGCTGTCGGCCGGCGCTCCGGCCGCAGTCCATGGCGAACGGCGGCAGGCCGACGCCATCGAGCACCGCTCGCGACGGCTCGACGAGCTGCGTGACGGCCAGACCCACGTCCTCGAGCTGATCGCTGGCGTGACCGCCTTGCCCGAACTGATGGAGGAGACGGTTCGCCTGGTGGAGTCGCAGTTCCCCGGCGTGCGCTGCTCGATCCTCCTGGTCGAGGGCAGCGTCCTCCGCATCGGGGCCACCCCGAGCCTCGACGATTCCTTCCGCAAGGCCGTTGACCGCCTGCCCATCCGCGCCGACTGCGGCTCGTGCGGCTCGGCTGCCTACCACGGGCGGCGGGTGATCATCGAGGACGTCCTGACCGACTCGCGCTGGGACGACTACCGCGAACTGGCCAAGACCCACCACATCCGCTCCAGCTGGTCGGAACCCGTGATCAGTTCGGCCGGCGAGGTGTTGGGCGTCTTCGCCATGTACCACCGCGAGCCGCGCACGCCGACCGCCGAGGAGCTCTCGCTCATCGCCCAGACCGCCCGGCTCGCGGCCATCGCCATCGAGCGCCGGCGGATGGACGCCCGGCTGCGGACCACGATCGACGACCTGGTCCGGGCCCGCGGCGAGGCCGAGCGACTGCGCGTGCTGGCCGAGTCGGCGAGCGCGTCGAAGACCGACTTCCTGGCCCACATGAGCCACGAGATCCGCACGCCGATGACCTCGATCCTCGGCTACGTGGACATCCTGGCCGAGGCGGGCCACTCCGAGGAAGAGCGCCGCGGCACGGCCCTCATCATCCGCCGCAGCGGCGAGCACCTCCTCTCCATCATCAACGACATCCTCGACCTGGCCAAGATCGAGGCCGGCCGGCTCAGCGTGGAGCGCGTGCCGTGCTCGGCGATGCGGCTGGTCGGCGAGGTGGGCTCCCTGATGCGCCTGCGGGCCGAGGAAAAGGGCCTCGACTTCCGGGTCGAGTTCAGCGGCCTCCTGCCGCAGCGCATCTCGACCGATCCGACCCGCTTCCGGCAGATCCTCACCAACCTCGCCTCGAACGCCATCAAGTTCACCGAGCGCGGTGCGGTGACGTTGCGCGTCTCGCTCGCCTCCGCGCCCGATGCCCGGGACGGGATGCTCAAGGTCGAAGTCATCGACTCCGGCATCGGGATGAGCAACGAGGAACTGGGACGCCTCTTCCGCCCCTTCACGCAGGCCGATGCGAGCATGTCGCGGCGCTACGGCGGGACGGGCCTCGGGCTCTCCATCTCGCGTCGCCTGGCCCGCATGCTGGGCGGCGACGTGACGGTGACCAGCGATCCGGGCAAGGGCAGCACCTTCACGGTGATCATCGCCTGCGGCCCGCTGCAAGGGGCGAACCTGGTCGATCCCTCGGCCGGCCTGCCGAGCGAGCCGGTGTCGGACCAGGCGGACATCCGACTCGACGGGCGCGTGCTTCTCGCGGAGGACGGCCTCGACAACCAGCGGCTGATCGCCTTCCACCTGAAGCGAGCCGGTGCCCTCGTCGAGATCGTCAGCGACGGCCGACAGGCCCTGGAGCGGGCCTTGGCGGCCCAACCGCACTACGACCTCGTCCTCATGGACATGCAGATGCCGGAAATGGACGGCTACACCGCGACCAAGCGGCTGCGGCAGGCCGGCTACGGCGGCTCGATCGTGGCCCTCACCGCCCACGCCATGAGCGGCGACCGGGATCGCTGCCTGCAGGCCGGCTGCGACGACTACCTCAGCAAGCCCATTGACCGCCTGAAGCTGCTCGCGGCCTGCGAACGCTGGATGGGCAGGCCGGGCTCCGCTCCCGCGAACGCAGCCTGACCGTAGGCCGCCGCTCGCCTCTGCTACACTCGCCCTCGCTCGCCCGTCGGCGAGCCAGCGGCGGTGACGAGGAAGGCGGTGAAGGCGTGCCAACGCCCAGTCCGCCACGAACGCGTCACCGTGAATCCACGCTGCCGAGGCCCGAGCCCCATGGCCAAGGCCGACGCAGCGTGACCAGTCGGGTCGACGTCCCGCCGCTGCCGGACCGGTTGCCTCCGCGTGCCCGGACCGTCGCTTCGCAGGCGATGGTTCGAGGCGAGGGACCGTCGAGCGGGTCGTCGTGCCGCCATGGGCGGCGGGCCTCCCGGTTGGCGGCATCCGAACACGACGCGAAGGCGACCTTCAGCAGGAGGCCGGCGCGATCCGGCCCATCCGAAAGGCTCGCCATGACCTTCCGTCCGCTCGTCCTCGCCTCGCTCTTCGTCGCTTTGCCGGCTGCAGCGCCCGCCTCCGCCGATCTCGTCGGCAGCTTCGAGGTCGGGAGCGGGTCCTTCGCCAGCCAACTCCAGTTCGACTTCGCGAACGGCGACAGCTGGCTCTACCTCGTGCACTGGGAGGGGACGACCACCGGTCGCGACCTCTTCGACCGGGTGCAGGCGGCCCAGCCGGGCTTCTTCGACTTCGCCACCGCCCAGTTCCCCTTCGGCGAGGCCCTCTTCAGCGTCTCGATCGGCAGCGACTCCGACGCCGGCTTCGGCACGCCGCCCAAGTACCTCGACTACTGGCACTACTACAACCGGGCCTCGTCCGCCGAGGCCTGGGACTACGCGAGCTCGGGATTCGCCGACCGCGTGGTGACGGACGGCTCATGGGACGGCTGGGTCTTCGGCTCGAACGACTTCCCGGCCGCCGTGCCGGCCCCGGGCGGGATCCTGCTCGGCCTCCTCGCCCTCGGCGGGGTGCGGCGGCGTCACTCGTCGCTTTCGCGGAGCTTGGCGAGGACCGAGTAGTCCTCGAGCGTGGTGGTGTCCTGCCGCGAGTCCCGCCCCGCCGCGATGTCGCGGAGGAGGCGGCGCATGATCTTTCCCGAGCGGGTCTTGGGGAGGGCCTGCGTGAAGCGGATCATGTCGGGTCGGGCGATGGCCCCGATCTCCTTGGTCACGTGGTCCATCAGCGCTCGCCGAAGCTGCTCCGACGCCGAGTGCCCGGGGCCGAGGGTCACGAAGGCGGCCACGCCCGTGCCCTTGATCTCGTGCGGCATGCCGACCACCGCGGCCTCCACCACCGCGTCGTGGGAGACCAGGGCCGACTCCACCTCCATGGTGCCTAACCGGTGCCCGGAGACGTTGATCACGTCGTCGATCCGGCCCATGATCCAGAAGTAGCCGCGCTCGTCGCGGCGAGCCCCGTCCCCCGCGAGGTACATGCCGGGGACCCGCGACCAATAGGTGTCGACGTAGCGCTGGCGATCGCCGTGGATGCCGCGGAGCATGGCCGGCCAGGGCTTGCGGATGACGAGGAGCCCGCCGTGGTTGGGCGGCAGCTCCTCGCCTCGCTCGTTGACGATGGCGGCGTCGACGCCGAAGAAGGGCAGGGTGCAGGAGCCGGGGACGAGCGGCGTGGCGCAGGGGAAGGGCGTGATCATGTGACCGCCCGTCTCGGTCTGCCACCAGGTGTCGACGATCGGGCAGCGCCCGCCGCCGATGACCTCGTGGTACCAGATCCAAGCCTCGGGATTGATGGGCTCGCCGACCGACCCGAGCACCTTGAGGCTCGAGAGGTCGTGCTTCTTGGGATGCTCGTCGCCCCACTTCATGAAGGCCCGGATGGCGGTGGGGGCGGTGTAGAAGTGGGTGACGCGATGGCGCTCGACGATGTCCCAGAAGCGGTCCTCGGCCGGCGAATTCGGGGCTCCCTCGTACATGAGGGTCGGCACGCGGTTCGGGAGCAGTCCGTAGACGATGTAGCTGTGGCCGGTGACCCAGCCGCAGTCGGCGGTGCACCAGTAGACCTGCTGTTTGCCCGGCACCAGGTTGAACACCTCGCGGGCGGTGACCGCGGTGTAGACCATGTAGCCGCCGGTGGTGTGGCGGATGCCCTTGGGCTTCCCGGTCGATCCCGAGGTGTAGAGGAGGAAGAGGAGGTCCTCGCTGTCGCACCATTCCGGCGGGCAGTCGGGGCTCGCCACCAGGGTGAGGTCGTGCCACCAGTGGTCGCGGGCCGTCCACTTGATCGCGTTGTTGGCCCGGCGGAGGACGACCACGTGGGCCACCGGCGAGCCTTGGGCCGCGAGCTGGTCGCAGGCCGTATCGACGTTGTCCTTGAGGGGGACCACCTGGCCGCGGCGCCACGCCCCGTCGCAGGTGATGATGACCTTCGAGCCCGCGTCCTGCACGCGATCGACGATGGCCGCCGCGGCGAAGCCGCCGAAGATGACGGAGTGGGCGGCGCCGATCCGGGCGCAGGCCAGCATGGCGATGGCAAGCTCCGGCACCATGCCCATGTAGATGGTGACCACGTCCCCCTTGCGGACGCCCATTGCCTTCAGGCTATTGGCGAGCTTCGAGGTCTCGACCTGCAGCTCGCGGTAGGTGATCCGCCGCAACTCGTGCCGGGCCAGGCCAGGCTCATGGGCTTCGACGACCGGCTCGCCTTCCCAGAGGAGGGCCACCTCGTCGCCGTAGCCGGCCTTGACCTGGCGGTCGACGCAGTTGTGGCAGACGTTGGTCTTGCCGCCCACGAACCACTGGGCATCGGGCACGTTCCACTCGAGGACCTTGCTCCACGGGCGGAACCAATCGAAGCCCTTGGCCAGCTCGCCCCAGAATAGCTCCGGCTTCTCGATCGACTGCTGGAACCGCTTGCGGTACTCGCGGAGGTTCTTGACGTAGGCCCCACCCAGTCCCTTCGACAGGTTCGCCGGCGGATCGAAGACGCGCGACTCGTTTAACAACGACTGGATGTCGATCATGGCGGGGAGGGTAGCGGAGGGCCGGGGCGGGGGCCAGAGTCGGGGCGCGCCGACTCCGCCACCCGACCTCATCGGCCCGACGCGGCCAGCGCTTCACGATCCTCGCCCACGGGCGGCGCTCCTCAGGACCGCGACGCCGCGAACTCCCGCGCCGCTCGCACCGCGTCGTTGAGCTTGGCCGGATCCTTGCCGCCGGCCTGCGCCGTGTCGGGCCGGCCGCCGCCGGAGCCGCCGCAGGCTTGGGCCGCGACCTTCACCCAGTCGCCGGCCTTGAGTCCCTTGTCGATCGAGGGCTTGGGGCAGGTCGCGGCGATCGAGACCTTGCCGCCAGCCTCGTCGGGCGAGAGGAAGAGGAACGCGATGTCCGGGCGCTTGGCCCGGGCCATGTCGAGGGCGGCGAGGAGGGCGGCGTTGTCGGCGTGCTCGAGGGTGGCCACGAGGGGACCGCCGGCGTGTCCGTCGACCACGCTCCGGGCTTGGGCCACGACCGCATCGCGGCTCGCGCCTTCGCTCTGCTTGCGGAGGTTCTTCGACCGCTCGCGCAGCGGCTCGAAGGCCTGCTCAAGGCGGCGCTTGGCCGTCGCGCTCACCTGCATCGCCTCGCCGAGCTTGGAAAGCTCGGCCCACTCCGCTTGGTAGGCGTCATCGCCCATGGCGCGGGCCGCGTTGGCCCGTCGCTCGAGATCGGCGGCAGCGGCGTCGGCGGCGAGGGCCGCTCCGCCCGTGATGCCGGTCATGCGTCGCACGCCCGCGGCGAGGCCGCCCTCGGCGATGAACGCGAAGCGCTTCGCCTCGCTGGTCGAGCTGAGGTGGGTGCCGCCGCAGAGCTCGACCGAGTGGCGCCGACCGAGGTCGCTCGTGGGATGGGTCTGGAGGTCGCGCACCGCGACGCCGATCGCGACGACCCGAACGGGATCCGGGTAGCGCTCGCCGAACACCGCCCGCAGTCCGTGGATGGTGCGGGCCTCGGCAGTCGGGATCTCGGTGGCGTGGACCTTGAGGTCGGCGGCGATGCGGTCGTTGACCAGGGTCTCGACCTTGGCGATCTCTTCCGGCGTCATGGCCCGGCCGTAGCTGAAGTCGAAGCGGATCGACGCCAAGACCGCATTCCGCCTGCACGACACATGGGGCTTCCCCATCGACCTCACCCAGGTCATGGCCAGCGAGGCCGGCCTCTCGGTCGACACCGAGGGCTACAAGGAGCTGATGGAGGCGGCCAA
>JBGAKK010000158.1:0-3203 GCA_044224425.1 Phycisphaerales bacterium | reverse complement strand
TCCTTCGGTCGGGCGACCTTTCCGAGAGACCACCATGGAACTCGCCCAAGTCAGCGCCAAGGACGCGATGGCCCTCCGCAACCGTACGGGCCTCGGCATCATGGATTGCAAGCAAGCCCTCGCCGAAGCGAACGGCGACATGAAGAAGGCTGAGGAGATCCTCAGCGAGAAGCTCAAGGGCAAGATGGACACCCGCACCGACCGCGCCGCCGGCGAGGGTCGCGTAGCGGCGTGCATCGACGGGAGCCGGGCCTCGATCGTCGAGATCCGGGCCGAGACCGACTTCACCAGCCGAAACGACGAGTTCAAGGCCATGGCCGACGCCGTCGCCACCTGCGCCGCCCACGGGGCAGCGGGCGCGGTCGCCGTGACGCCCGAGATCACCAAGCTCGTCGACGTGGTCCGCATCAAGACCGGCGAGAACATCTCCTTCGCCCGCGGCGCCGCGTTCTCCGGCGGCAGCTTCGCCTCGTACGTCCACTTCGACGGCAAGACCGGCTCGCTCGTCCAGTTCAGCGGCCCGGTCCCGGCTGAGGTGGGCAAGGGCATCTGCCAGCACATCGTGGCCCACGTCCCCGTCCCGCAGTCGGTCGACGCCGCCGACATGCCCGCCGAGGTCGTGGCCAAGGCCAAGGCCGCTGCGGTGAAGGAAGCCCAGGAGTCCGGCAAGCCGGCCCAGATCGCCGAGAAGATGGCCGAGGGCAAGATGCGGAAGTTCTTCGAGGAGAACACCCTTCTCCAGCAGAACTACGTCGTCGACACCGCCAAGAAGGTCAAGGACCTCCTCCCCGCCGGCGTCAAGGTCCTCGCCTACGCCCGCATCCGGGTCGGGGCCGACGAGATGATCCACGCCGTCGCCAAGGGTTGAGTCGGACCACAGCCTGACGGGCCCGGGCTCCGAGAGGGGAGCCAGCGACGTCCACAGCAAGCACCGCCTTTCGGGGCGGTGCTTTTTTCGTCAGGACGCCGCGACGGTGCCGCGTCCGGCGTAGTTCGTCTCGATCCAGTTCCGGTATGACCCGTCCATCACCGCCCGCCACCACGATTCGTGGGCGAGGTACCAGTCGATCGTCTTGGCGAAGCCCGTGGCGAAGGTCTCGCCCGGCCGGTAGCCGAGTTCCCGCTCGGCCTTCGAGGCGTCGATCGCGTAGCGGCGGTCGTGGCCCGGCCGGTCCTTCACGTAGGTGATGAGCGACTCGCTCGGCTTGCCGCTCGCCGCCCAGGTGACCCGGGAAGCGGCTTGGCAAGCGACGCGTCGCGGGCGAAGCGTTCGTCGACCATGGCGCAGAGCCGCTTCACGATCTCGATGTTGGGCCGCTCGTTGTTGCCGCCGATGTTGTAGACCTCGCCGACCCGGCCCTTCTCGAGGATCAGGGAGATGCCGGCGCAGTGGTCTTCGACATAGAGCCAGTCGCGGACGTTCATCCCGTCGCCGTACACCGGCAGCGGCTTCCCGTGCAGGATGTTGACGAGCATGAGGGGGATGAGCTTCTCCGGGAACTGATACGGGCCGTAGTTGTTCGAGCAGTTGCTGGTGGTGACCGCCAGCGAAGGTGTGGTGATAGGCCCGCACCAGGTGGTCGCTGGCCGCCTTGCTCGCCGAGTAGGGCGAGTTCGGCTGGTACTGGTTGGTCTCGCTGAGGCGGGGTCGCCGGTGCCGAGCGAGCCGTAAACCTCGTCGGTCGAGACGTGGGTGGAAGCGATGCGGCGTCCCCGAGCCGCCGAGCCAGACCGCGCGGGCCGCCTTGAGCAGGCTGTGCGTCCCGTTCACGTTGGCGTCGATGAAGGCATCGGGACCGGCGATCGAGCGGTCGACGTGGCTCTCGGCGGCGAAGTGGACGATGGTCGAGAGCCCGTGCTCCCGGAGCAACCGCTCGACCAAGGGCGTGTCGCGGATGTCGCCATGGACGAACTCGATCCGGCCGGCGACATCGGCCAGGCTGGCCCGGTTGCCGGCATAGGTCAGGGCGTCGAGGACGACGATCCGGTCCTTCGGGCTGCGGGCCAACCGGTGCCGGACGAAGTTGACGCCGATGAAGCCGGCGCCGCCGGTGACGAGCATCGCGAGTCCGTCAGATCCTGCTGCCATGGGCAATCTCCTCGATCGTCGCGCTTGGAGCCGCGCCCGCGCCCAGTAGCACCACCGGCCAGCCCGAGGGCCGCCCAGGTCGTCGTCTTGTCGAGCACGCTGTAGGCCGGCCGCCGGGCCGGCGTCGAGATAGTCCCTCGGTGCCCGGATCGCTCGATCGGGATGCTGCAGCAAGCACGCCGAGCCTTCCCCGAGGTCGGCGATCGCCACCGCAAAGTCATACCAACTGGCGACGCCAGCATCGGTCCAATGCCAATAGCCGACCGCTCGCCGCTCGATCGCCGCCCAGCAGGCCCGAGCCAAGCCGCGGGCGTGCGTCGGCGAGCCGACTTGGTCGGCGACGACCCGGAGCGATGGCTTGGTGGCCATCAGGTGCAGCATCGTCCGGACGAAGTTCTTGCCCGTCGCCGCGTAGAGCCAGGCGGTGCGGATGATGGCCGAGTCGCGGCAATGGGTCCGGACGAGCAGCTCGCCTTCGAGCTTGCTCCGGCCGTACACCGAGAGCGGGTTCGGGGCGTCGCCCGTACGGTAGGGCGTTCCCGAGCGGCCGTCGAAGACGAAGTCGGTCGAGATGTGGACGAGGAAGGCCCCGAACTCGGCCGCTGCGGCGGCGATGTTCCCTGCCCCGTCGCGGTTGACGGCGAAGCAACGGTCGGCGTCGCTCTCGGCCTGGTCGACGGCGGTGTAGGCGGCGGCGTTGACGATGGCTCCCGGCCGTGTTGCCCGCACCGTCGCCTCGACCGCGGCACGGTCACGGATGTCGAGTTCGGCCTCGGTCACGGCGCTCGCCTCGATGCCGGGCGGCACCGTGGCGAGCAGTGCGCTGGCGAGCTGGCCCCCGGCCCCGAAGACTAGGACGCGCACGAGGACCGCCTTCCGACGCAACGGATGCGACGCCCACTCACGGGAACACCTCGGCCTTCCCGATCGGCACGGCCCGCGTGCGATCCTTCTCGGAGAGGATCGGCGCCCCGCCCCGCTCGAGCGGCCAGCGAACGCCGACCGCCGCGTCGTCCCAGGCGATGGTCCGCTCCCATTCCGGGGCGTAAAGATCGGTGCACTTGTACTGGAAGTCGGCCGACTCGCTCACCACGTAGAAGCCGTGGGCAAATCC
>JBGAKK010000088.1:0-18243 GCA_044224425.1 Phycisphaerales bacterium | reverse complement strand
CGTCCGAAACGCCACCCCCCGGCGGATCGGGCCGATCCGACCAGCGCAGTCCATGTAGCTCAATTGGATAGAGCGTTGCCCTCCGAAGGCAAAGGTTGCAGGTTCGAGTCCCGCCATGGACGTTGACGGCCCCGATGATTCGGGGCCGTCGTCTTTTTCAGCCTTCGCCGCGCCCAGGCGGGGGTGTTTTGCCCCCGAGGGGCGAGGTACCGATGCACATCCACGAGTTCCAAGCCATGATCCGGGAGCGCTACTACGAGACCGACCAGGCTCGCGGGGTAGCGAAGACGTTCCTCTGGTTGAGCGAGGAGATCGGCGAGCTGGCGCATGCTCTCGGCCAGCGCGAGAAGGGCAAGGAGGATCGGGCGAACCTCGAGGAGGAGTTCGCCGACGTGATCGCCTGGCTGACCACGATCGCCAACGTCTGCGACATCGATCTCGAAGAGGCGATCGCCAGGAAGTACCTCGAGGCTGGCGGCCCGAAGGGCACGAAGTGACGGCGGAGCTCCCGGCCGGCCGGTCCGCAGGCCCGAGCGGAGCCTCGCTCGGCGGGGGCTTCGAGCCTGCTGATTGCAGCATCTGCCAACTGGAGTCGCCCGAGCGGCGCTGGCCGCACCTGGTGGTGGCCGAGTCCGATCGCTGGCTGGTTCGCCACCACGCATCGCCAGCCCCCTTGGTCGGCTGGTGCCTCCTCATCGCAAGGCGGCATGTGCAGGGGCCGGCGCGCTTCGACGAGGGGGAGGCGGCAGAGTTCGGCTTGGCCCTCCGCGAGGTGTCGGCGGCGATCGAAGGCCTACGTGGGGCACTCCGCGTCTATGCCATCGCCTTTGGCGAAGGGTCGCAACACACGCATGTGCATCTGATTCCGAGGCTCGCCGAGCATCCCGAGACGGCCGCGTGGCGGGTCGCCGACTGGTATCGCGAGGTGGAGTCGGGGCGCCGGCCGGCCGCCGACGAGACCGCCATCCAGAGTTTCGTCGATTGCCTCGGCGGGCGGCTGTCTGGGTTGCCGAGCGGTCGCTGGCGTCGGCCCATGGCGAAGCGATAGGTCTGCGGGCGCGACGTTTCGAGCGAGGACGCCGTCCAGGCCGAGCGCCGAGCTGACTCGGAGCGGCAGCGGCTGGCGGAGTAGCTCGCCCTCGGCGTATCGTGCGGCTCGCGGACATTGGATGGAGACCGCCGCTCGCCGGTCGCTCGCGTGTTCCTCGCATCCCCGCCGACGATCCCACGGACGATTCCGCTGACGACCCCACGGACGACCCCACGGACGGCCCCACGCACGACCCCACGCACGACATGGCACAGCCCACCACGACTCGCCTCGACTCGATCTTCGAACGCGCACGGCGCGAGGGCCGTCGGCTCGTACTGCCGTATCTCACGGCAGGCGATCCGGATCTGGCCACGACCGAACGGCTGCTCGGTGCGGTCGAGTCCGGTGGGGCAGAGATCGTCGAACTCGGTATTCCGTTCTCCGATCCAATCGCCGACGGGCCGGTGATTGCGGAGGCGATGCATCGTGCCCTCGGCCGCGGAGTCACCCCGGAGGCCGTGTTCGCCATGGTGCGATCCATGCGGTCGGCGGGGAAGCCGGGCAGCACGCTCGCGATCGTTGCCATGGCGAGCGTCTCGATTGTCCACCGCGTGGGAGCGGAAGCCTTCGTTCGTCAGGCGGCCGGAGCGGGGCTCGCCGGGTTGATCGTCCCCGATGCAGACCTCGCCGCGACGGACGCCCTCCTCGCCGCATGCGACGAGGCGGGCCTTGGCTGTGCATTCTTGATCGCGCCGACCTCGCGACCGGAGCGCATCCACCAACTCGTGGCGAGGTCGAGAGGCTTCGTTTATCTCTTGGCTCGAGCTGGAATCACCGGCGAGACGTCCGAACTTCCCGACCTCCGCGTCCAAGCTGCTGCCATCCGAGCCATCGCCCCGCATCTCCCCATCGCCGCCGGCTTCGGGATAGCCACCCCTGACCAAGTGCGAGCGGCCGTCTCCGAGGCCGACGGGGCGATCGTCGGGAGCGCCATTGTCCGTCGCATCCAAGAGGAGGTCGCTGCGGGACGCGATCCTGCGAGCGCCGTCGAATCGTTCGTCCGGAGTCTTGTCGCGGCCGCCCGAGGCGTGACCACCTGACGCAGGCGGGCACGGCGAGCCGAGCGCCGATCGACCCTCCGATGCCTGTGCCGCCGGTGCCCGACGCGGTGCCACGGGGGTGTCACGGGGGGATGTCACGGGGGCGGCGCCGCAAGGCCTCTCAGGCGTACGCGCGACCGGCGGCACGCACGCATGACACGCTCATCCTGCAGCCGATGGCCGTTGTCAGTACCGTCGGAGCACGCCGATCACGACACCCTGAATCGAGCACTCCCGGACGATGATCGGAGCAAACTCCGGGTTGGCTGGCTGGAGCCGAATCGTCCCATCCTTCTCTCGGAAGAGCGTCTTGAGCGTGGTCTCCCCGTTCGGGAGGAGTGCCACGACCCGCTCGCCATTCCTCGCTGTGTCACGGCGTTCGACGATGACGTAGTCACCATCGAAGATTCCCTCGTCCCGCATCGAGTGCCCGTCGACCTGCAGGGCGAACAGATTGCCGCGCTGACCGCGGCGAGGTCCGAAGACCTCTTCGAGCGAGAGCTGCTCGTCCTGGGCGAACTTCTCGATTGGATAGCCTGCCGCGATCCGCCCAACGAGCGGAAAGGTCAGCTCCCGGAGGACGTGCGGATCGGCCGAGGGGGGCGGCGCGACGGGCAGAGCTGCCGACGCGCCGACCTCGCCGGGCACATCGACCTCATGCGGGATGGACAAAGAGCGAGCCTTGTTCGGATTCCGAACCAAGGCGCCCTTCCCGATCAGCGTCTCGACGTGCTCGAACACCGTGACCTTGCTGACGCCGAGCCGATCCGCGATCTCCTGCATGGTCGGCGAATAGCCATGCTGGTGGCGCCAATCGCGAATGAACTGCAGGATGCGAAGTTGCTTCGGTGTGAGGTTCATGGGCTGGTGGGTCGCAGGCAGAGGAAACGGGGCGACAACTGGACGAAGGAGGTGTGGATCGGACGGCAGCGACTGGCGGTGCGGCAACGGCCGCGACGGTCCGGTGCCAACGAGTTCGCTCCCGGCGTATGAGGGACGCTTGGCGCCAAAGCAGTCGGGAGGCGCTCGCCAGGTCGCGGTCGAGTGACTCAGGAGAGCCGACCAGGCGGGGACGCACGGGCCGGAGGTGGCAGGCGGGGCTCGGGCTGCCGACGGACTCGAGCGAGTCGCACCGGAAGGCGGCGACGGCAGCGCGGAGCCGGATCCGGGTCCGCCTGGCGATCTCCCCGAGCACGCCTCCCCGAAGCGGCCGGGTGAGCTCGCCGAGCAGGGCGGCCACCGAGAGGAGCAGGGCGATCGTGCGGGCCCGAACGGCCTCGACTCTCGCGCTCGCCTCGGCCGCCACTCGTTCCGTGAGCGATGGAAACGAATGGTGGCGGTCGGCGAGTCCTGCTTCAATCGTGTCGAGAAAGTCGCCGCCCGGTCCGAGGATGGCGAGGGGCAGGGTGGCCAGCGAGGGGAGGTCGCCGATCGCCACGGGGTTGGCGAGCCGCTCGCCGGCGGGGAGAGCGGTCGAGGTGCGGATGCCGGTGGGGGCGAAGCGGGGCATGGGCGACTCCTGCCTCGCCATGGGGACCGGCCGAGCGGTCGGGCCCTCTGGCGAGGTGCGGAGGTGATCGGTGTTTGTCCGGGTCGCCCTCGACATTTTGTTCGGCAGATGTTAACCGAACAGAGACCGCCTTCAAGTGCCTGTCCCCATTTTCGATTGAGAATTTCGGGCCCCCAACCATCGTCAGTGCGACGGGTGGCCAGCCGTGTGCGGTAGCCTCCGCCCCAATGCTCTCCGCCGACACGACTTCGGCTCCGCCGGCCGCCCTCGAGGCGACCTGGAGTTCCTTCTGGCCCCTCGACCCGAGCTATGACTTCCTGAACCACGGTTCGTTCGGAAGCGTCCCTCGGCCGGTCCAGGCGGCCCAGCTTCGGTACCGCGATCTTGTCGAGGCCCGGCCGATCGAGGTGCTCGGGCGACAGTGCCGATCCCTCTTGACCCGAGCCCGGGAGCGGGCGGCTCGCTTCGTCGGTGCCGACCCGAACGGGCTCGGCTTTGTCACCAACGCGACCGAGGGGGTGAACAGCGTCCTGCGGTCGTTCGCCTTCCGACCAGGCGACGTCCTCCTCACCACGAACCACGTGTACAACGCGGTGAAACAGGCCATGACCGCGATCGCCCGCAAGGCAGGTGCCGAGGTGCGCACGGTCGATGTTCCGCTGCCGCTCCGGTCTCCCGCCCAAGTGACCTCGGCCTTGATCGGTGCGATGGACGGTCGAACCCGGCTCGTGATTGTCGATCACATCACGTCGCCGACCGCCGTCGTCTTCCCCGTCGCCGACATCGCTCGAGCCTGTCGTGAACGCGGCATCGCCTGCCTCGTCGACGGGGCCCACGCCCCGGGAATGCTCGATCTGCGGGTCGAGGAGATCGGCGCGACCGCCTACACGGGCAACTTCCACAAGTGGGTCTGCGCCCCGAAGGGCTGTGCGTTCCTCTGGGCAGCGCAGGCGATCCGCGGCGAGGTCCATCCAGCTACCGTGAGCCACTTCCTCGACCAAGGCTTCGACGTCGAGTTCGACTGGCAAGGCACCCGCGACATCTCCGCCTGGCTCGCCATCGAGGACGCGATCGGACTCTGGGAGCCGCTCGGCTGGAAGACCCTCCGCGAGCACAACCATGCGATGGCGGCGTGGGTGCAGCGACTCTGGTGCGAGCGGTGGGGAGTCCAGCCGTGCACGCCCCTCGACGGCTCGATGATCGGGTCGATGGCGGCCGTTCCGTTGCCCGACGGCTTCGCCGAACGGTACGGGAAGGCAGAGGACCTCCAGGCAATCCTCTTCGGCGAGCACCGGATCGAGATCCCGATCGTCGACTGGGGTGGCCGATGGCATGCCCGGGCCTCCTGCCAGGCGTATAACCGGCCGGAGCAGTACGAACGGCTCGCCGACCTCATCGCCAAGCTTCGCGAGCAGCTCTAGGCCGCGAACGCGGCCGGTTCAGCTCGCCAAGCCGGAAGGCCGGCATCCGCGATGGGCCATCGGCGGAGGGCGCCTCACGCCCCCATCGTGTCCAGCCGATAGGCAGCCCATGCTCCACCCTGTTCGGACGGGCGGGTTCCTGACGGCGTTGGCCCTTCTGGCGGGGGTGGGTGCGTGGTGGTTTGATCGACGCGGCGGCGACCTCGACGCGATCACGATCGGAACCGCGATCAAGGACGTCGTGCCGCCCGATTGGGTGGCCCGGAGCGCCGAGGTCGGCATCCGGCGCGACGAGCGCGACTCCGGGCTGATCCTGAAGCACCAAGTGCTCCACATGAGCGGGGTCGAGCATCCCAAGTCGGTGGGCTCGGTCGGGCCCGGCAAGGTGCTCGTCTACACCAACGCTCCGGAGCTCGAGGAGCGGGTCGGCGATGTGCTCGACGGACGGATCCCGCTCAAGCGAGGGGCGGAAGCGACCTTCGCCCTTGGGCGACTGGTCAATGCTCGTCTGGTCCGCATCTCGCCGGACGGGCGGGTCAGTTCGATCGAAGATGCCCGCGTGACCTTCGTCACCTTCTCGACCAACTGAACGCGACGATCACTCGTCGTCGTTGGTCGCCTTCCGCTCCAGATCCTTGGCCTTCGCCAGCCGCTCCGCCTCCTCCGCCTGCTGCCGCTTGAAGGGCAGGTAGGTGTCGTTGTACCACGCCCACCAGGCTCGCATGTCGTAGCCGAACTGGTTGGTCGACTGGCCCCAGTCGGTGGTCGTCATGTTGACGAGCGAGGTGTGGATGTCGGTGCGGTAGCTGACCACGACGGCATCGGTGACCCGCAGCACGACGCCTTCGCCGATCACACCGACGATCGGCTGGAAGGCGCCGGAGTTGTTGCCCACGACCGGCACCACGTTCGCGGTGTAGGCGATCTGCGTGCCGATCGCGATCCACGCCAGGTCGCCCTTCTGTTCGACGCGGTCCTGGGTGGCTTGGGCGAAGATGAGGAGCGGGATCGTCTCGATCGCGCTGAGCGAGCCGGCCAGCGAGCCGGCGCGGTTGGCGACCATGTGGACATTCGAGCGGAGCGAGTGGTCGAGGACCCCGAGGACGGCCGGCGACGCCGGGCGATGCAGGCGATCGGTGGCCTCGTTGCGGAGCCGGGCGTCCTCGTCGTTGATGGCGATCCATGCCAAGGCGGCCTGGCCGGGCTCGCCGAGCGAGGCAAAGTGGTCGAGGGTGGCCAAGACGACGTCGTCGGCCTCGCTGCGGAGTTCCTTGTACATGGGGACCATCGCAGCCGGGTCGCGGAAGGAACGCAGCTTGGCGATCCCGTCCTCGCGCTTCGCCTTGTCGCGGACCGCCCCGAAGTGCTCACGCTTGATGCGGCGGATGGCCCCGGCGTCGTCCCTTGCCTTGGAGCGGGGAGCGAGGGTGTCCTCGGTGTAGGAGGTGTCCTGGTGGGCGGTCGGCGGGACCGGCCCTTCGTTCGGGATCGCCGGGAGGTCGGCGACTGGCCGCGACGCGGTGCTTTTCTTGGGCGAGGCCGGCTTCGCGGGGGACGCGGGCTGGGTGGCGGGGGCCGACGCGGGGCCGGCGGGCGGCGCCGGCGGGGTGGCGATCGAGGCGAGCAGGGCGGAGGCGACGGTGGCGGCGAACAGCATCGTGGACTCTCCCAAAGGTCCCAACCCCACGGCTACCGCATATACGATCGGCTTTCGGCCGGCGGTGCAACGACTTCCTCCTGGATTCGCCAACAATGCATGAGCCTTCGACGCCCCCACCCAGCATCTACACCCGGCTCGGCGGGCCTGAGCCGTTCTGGCGGATCGCCCGGGCCTTCTACGGGCGTGTGGAGCGCGACCCGACCCCTTTTCGGGCCATCTTCCCGGCGGACCTCGGCGAGGCCGTGCGGAACCAAGCCGAGTTCCTCATCCAGTACTTCGGTGGCCCTGGCGACTACTCGGCCCGGAAGGGGCATCCGCGCCTGCGCATGCGGCACGCTCCCTTCCGCATCGACGTGGCAGCGCGGCACCGCTGGGTGGAGCACATGGTGGCGGCGCTCGATGAGGCCGGCATCCCGGAGCCCGAGCGCTCGGAGATGCTCCGCTACTTCGCCAACACCGCCACCTTCATGATCAACGCAGAATAGGGCGTCCGCGTCGGCAGCTCCGCCTCCCGATCAGCTCGCCGAGGCGGGCTTGCCCACCACCACGCCGCTGGCCCCGAGCCGCGAGACGGCCGCGTCGGCGGCTCGGCGATCGTTGAAGCTCCCGATCTGCACGATGAAAAGCGTCGCCCCGTCGTTGCCGCGCTTGGTCAGGACCCGCGGCTCGCCGAAGCCCGACTGCACGGCCTTGCCGCGGAGATCCGAGGCCCGCTGCCTTGCCTTCGACTCGTCGCGGAACGCGCCGGCTTGCAGCACGTAGGGGCCGGACTGGGCGCTGGCGGCGCTCGGCGCCGACTTCGAGGAGGGCCGGGCCTGGGGAGGAGCGCCTTCCGGGGCCGGTGCCGAAACCGTCGTGGTCGGGACGTTGGCCCGCTTGAACTCGGTGTCGGCCATGCGCGAGTCGCCTGCTTCGCGATACGCGTTGGCCGATGCGATCCGGGCCTTCTTGGCGTCGTCGCCGGAGAGCTTGTCGGCGGCGCGGCTGAAGCTCCGGGCCGCGGCCGCGGCATTCCCCATCTTGAGCTGGGCGCTGCCGAGCGTGACCCCGGCCTGTCCCGCCACCCATGCGTCGCCGCTCTGCGTGGCTTGGGTCAGCCAGCGCTCGGCTTCCGACCACTTGCCGAGCCGATAGGCGCTCATGCCTGCAAGGTATGCCGCCTCCTCCTGGTCGCGCGAACTCGCGGCGCCGGTCGCGGTCTTCGAGGCGAGTTCGAGGGACTGGGAGTAGTCGCCCCGGTCGTACGCGGCGATAGAGTCGTCGAGCGTCGCTTGGCCGCCGGATCCGGCGCATCCGGCGCATCCGGCGAGCAGGGCGAGGACGGCCACGGAGACGAAGAGGTGGTGGGTTCGGGTCATCGTCTGGCAGGGAGAGGGCGAGGCCGTATGCTACCGCCGCGCCATGCGACTACTGTCTGCGATCCGACGCCAGTTGGCCTTCCGGCCGTTCCATCGCTTCGTCCGGGACGACCAGCGGGAGTGGAAGGGGTATGAGCTCCTCGTCGCTAGTTGGCATCTGGCAGCCGCCATCGAGCGAGCGACCACCTCGAAGGCGGTGGCCGTCATGCTGCCGACCTCCGGTCTCTTCCCTGTCGCGGCCTTGGCGGCGTGGAGCCTCGGGCGCACGCTGGTCCCGCTCAACTATCTCCTGGCGAAGAGCGATCTGGCGTACGTGCTCGGCGACGCGGGCTGCGACACGGTGGTGACGGTCCAGCCCATGCTCGACTTCACCGAGGGCTTGCCGGAGGACTATCGCCCGCTCCGCCTCGAGGATGTCTCGTTCAAGGGCCTCCCTCGCCCTCGCCTCGGCAATCCGCTCGGCGAGGACGACCTCGCCGTCCTGCTGTACACCTCGGGCACTTCGGGGCGGCCCAAGGGGGTCATGCTCACCGGGGGAAACCTCTTCGCCAACGTGGTGCAGATCCGAGACTGGGTCGACTTCGGGGCCAAGGATCGCCTGCTCGGAGTGCTGCCCCAGTTCCACTCCTTCGGCCTGACGGTCCTTACGCTCTTGCCGCTCGCGATCGGCGGGCGGGCGATCTACTCGGCGAAGTTCCTGCCGCGGCGAATCGTCGATCTCGTCCGCAAGGAGCGTCCCACGGCCTTCATCGCCATCCCCTCCATGTACAACGCGCTTCTGGGCGTGAAGGACGGGAAGCCGGAGGACTTTGCCAGCCTGCGCTTCGTGGTGAGTGGCGGCGAGCCCCTCCCGAAGGCGGTGTCCGACGGGTTCCGCTCGAAGTTTGGCGTGACGCTCGCCGAGGGATACGGTCTCACCGAGACGGCTCCGGTCGCCAACTGGTGCCGGCCGGCCGAGTATCGCCCTCGCACGGTCGGCAAGCCGCTGCCGGGGATAGACGAGCGGATCGTCGGCCCGGACGGCACGCTGCTCGGGCCGAACCAGGACGGCGAGATCCGGATCAAGGGCCCGAACGTGATGCGGGGGTACCACAAGCTCCCCCAAGAGACAGCCGCCGTCTTCGACGCTGAGGGGTACTTCCGCACCGGCGACATGGGCCGCTTCGACGACGAGGGGTTCCTCTACATCACCGGCCGCATCAAGGAGATGCTCATCATCGGCGGGGAGAATGTCTTCCCCCGGGAGATCGAGGAAGTCCTCAATCGCCATGCGAGCGTGAAGGACTCGGCGGTGATCGGGATGACCGACGGCAGCCGCGGCGAAGTGGCGTTGGCGTTTGTCGAACTGAACGAAGGGGCCTCGTTCGACGAGACTGCCCTCCGGGCCCATTGCCGCGACGGGCTGGCCCAGTTCAAGGTGCCGCGCGAGATCCGCTGCCTGGCGGCCCTGCCTCGCAACGCCACCGGGAAGATCGTGCGCCGCCAACTCTCGCCGGCTACGCCCGGCCTCGCCGGCCCTGCGTCAGCAGGGGCCCCAAGCCCCGAGCAGGAGCGCTAGGTCCTCCGGCCCGACCGAGCCGTTGCCGCTCAGGTCGGCGGCGCCGGTTCCGCCCCAAGCCCCGAGCAAGGTGGCCAGGTCCTCAGGACCGACGGTTCCGTTCCCGCTCAGGTCCTCGGGGCAGGGCTGCGGGCAGTCGGTGCCACCCGCCACCGAGAGCGAGAGGACCGCGTCGCCGTCGCCGCCCCCGACGCGGATGAAGTAGGTCGTGCCGCACTGGGCCGTCCAGGTCACCTTCGATGCGGTGGACGGGAGGCAGGCCCCGGAGCCGTCGTCGTTGCAGGCGATGAGCTGCAGGGCGCCGCAGGTTCCGCCGTAGACCGCGATCGCCGAGTCGAAGGTGATGGCGCTACCGCAGGTCGCCGCGGTGGTCTGGCCGGACTTCGCAGGTTGGTAGGCGAACCAGACATCGCGCAGGGCGACCTTGGCGAGGCAGGCGGTGCCGAGGGCGCCGTCGGTCGCTCCGAAGGTCTCAAAGGGCGTCGAGCCGGTCGCGATCACGGTGGCCCCGACGCAGTTGTCGTTGCTCGGCGGCGTGGCGCAGAGGTCGATCGCCTCCGCGGCGCAGGCGCTGTCCCATTGCGTATCGCAGCAGCTCGGGTCGACCACGCACACCGTCTGGCAGCAGTCGACGTCGTTGCAGCCGACGGTCTTGTGGGCGTAGTAGCAGGGGCCTGAATCGGGACCGCAGGGGGGCTCGCAGCCGACGTCGGCGCACAGGAGCTTCACCACGTAGCCGTTGTTGTCGCCGCAGGGGATCGATGTGTTCGAGACGGTCGGCCAGGCTCCGGGGGCGATCACCAGCCGATAGGTGCCGGGGGTGACGCAGGCGATCGGGCTCAGGGCCTCGATGCAGATCTGGGTGTCCACCGAGGTGACAGCGGAATCGAGCGGGGGGCATCCGCTGGCGGACACGAGGCAGGCGAAGGCCTGCGGGGCGGCGCTCAGGACGATCTGCACCGCCACCACTCCGTCGCCGTCGCCGTCGACGAGGTTGACCTGCCAGACGTCGATGTCGGGGGGGTTGCCCGGACCCACTTTCAGCGTGCCGCATCCGGACACCCCGCAGGGGAGGGTCTGGATCTGGGGCTTGGCCGACGGGAAGTAGCAGGGGTCGTTGAGCGAGGTGCCACAGGTCTCGAGCTCGAGGATCGATCCGCTGGGGCAGATGGGCTGGCAGGAACTCGCGCACAACTGCAGCGCGATCGAAGCGCAGAGCGAGTCCCAGTTGATCGAGCAGCAGGTGGGATCGAGCTGGCAGACCCCCTCGCAGCAGCTCAGGTCGCTGCAGGCTGGCGTCTCGTGCGGCTCGAAGCAGCTGCCGGCGCCGGGATCACCGCACTCGCCGCCCCCGCCGGCGTCACAGTTGAGCTGGGCGAAGACCGCACATGCCTCATCCCAGCGGACGTCGCAGCAGAAGCTGTCGAGGGCGCAGACGAGGTTGCAGCACGCCGCGTCGTCGCAGGCCGGGGTGGTGTGCGGGATGAAGCAGCTCTGGCTGGCGTTCGCTCCGCACAGGCCGGCACAGACCGACTCGGCGGTCAGGACGCACGTCGAGTCCCAGCTGATCACGCAGCACACGGGGTCCGCGCCGCAGACGGTGTTGCAGCACTGCTCGTCGTCGCAGCCGGGAGTCGAGTGGATGGCGAGGCAAGAGCCGGAGGAGGGGCAGTCCTGGCCGAACGAGGTCGTAACCCAAACGAGGGGGACGAGAATGGCGATCGATCGGATCAGCATGCGTGGTCTCGAGTGCACGGTGGAATGTACGCCCAAGACCGCCTGCAGGCCGCGAGGCAGTGGCGAAGCGAGGCGGAATTCGCGACCGGCCTGAGGGGTGCTTCGAGCCGTCCGGAAACGCGGTGAGCGATCGGCCAATCCGAAGGCAAAAAGAAGGCCCCCCGGCCGAAGCCGGGGGGCCTTTGTGAACCGGGCTGCTTCCGTGCTCCCTCCCGACGGTCACCCGTCGAGGAGGGCGGAGTCAGCAGGAGTCATGCACCAATTACGGGCACGGACCCCAAGCGCCAAGGAGGAGCGCGAGGTCGGGAGCGCCAACGGAGCCGCTACCGTCGAGGTCGCCAGGACCAGCGGTGCCCCACGCGCCGAGGAGGAGCGCGAGGTCGGCCGCGCCAACGATGCCGTCATCGTTGAGGTCAGCCGGGCACGGAGACGGGCAGTTGCCGGTCTGCGTGATGGTGATGGTGCCGGCGCCGGAGCCGCTGAAGCCACCGATGCGGAGGTAGTACACCTCGCCGCACTCGGTGTCGAACGTCATCTGCGACACGAGGCCGCAGAAGTCGTCGTTGCAGGCCACGATCGCGAGATCCTCGCAGCTGCCCTCGTAGGCAGCGATGCGCGAGTCGTACGAGGTGCCGGTGCAGAGCGACACGGTCACGCTACCCGTACCGGTAGCCGTGTAGGCGTACCAGATGTCGTTGACGAGGTTGAGACCGAAGCCTTCCTCGCAAGCCGGGTCGAGAGCCGGGGGGCTGGTGGTGGCACCAGTGGTGTCGAACGGAGTCGCGCCGACGGTGATCGGGAGGGCCCCGGTGCACTCGTCGTTGTCGACGCCGCAGATGGAGCACATCGTGGCCGCTTCGCCGGCGCAGATGGTGTCCCAAGCGGTGTTGCAGCAGAACGGATCAGCCGCGCAGACGGTGTTGCAGCAATCGGTGTCCGAGCAACCCGGCGTGCCGTTGGCAGCGCAGCAGTCGTTCGGGTTGTCCGGGCCGCAAGCGCCGCCGCCGCCACCGCAGATGGAGCACGCCGACGCGGCTTCGCTCGCGCAGATCGTGTCCCAAGCGACGGAGCAGCAGAACGGATCGAAGCCGCACACGGTGTTGCAGCAATCGGCGTCCGAGCAGAACGGCGTGCTGTTGGCAGCGCAGCAGTCGTTGGGCGAGCTGCCGCAGCCGAGCGGCGTGCACTCACCACCGACGGTGATGGTGATGGTGTAGTTGTTGAACTCACCGGTGCCGCAGGGCAGGCCGTTGAAGAAGCCAGGAGCCACGAACGCGACGTTCTCGCCGGCCGGGAGGCACGCCGTGACGGTGCTGCCGCAGCTGGCCGCGCCATTGAAGGCGTAGACGACCGGGCCGCAGGTGTTGTCAAGGAGGCCGATGGCGGACGGGGCGGACGCGTTGATGGTGATGGTGACTTCAGCAGCGCTGGGCAGGTTGAAGCTGAACCAGTCGGTGTCGCGGAAGCTGCCGTCGGCCCAGAAGGTGCCGCAGACGGTGCCCGGAGCGGTGATGGCTTCGTAGCCGATGCCGCCGTTGCAGCCGCCGTTGGTGTCTTCGCCGCAGAGCTCGGCCTCGACATGAGCGCCGTTCGGGCAGGTCGTGTCGCAGGGGACGCCGCAGAGCGTGAGGCACATGCTGGCAGCCTCGGTCGCGCAGACCGAGTCCCACGCCGTGGTGCAGCAGAACGGGTCAGCGTTGCACACGGTGTTGCAGCAATCGGTGTCGCTGCAGCCGGGGGCGCCGTTGGCGACGCAGCAATCCTGCGGGTTGTCCGGACCGCAGACAGCGTTGAAGTTGCAGAGGTCCGGGCAGAACGCGAAGGCTTCCTGGGCGCAGATGCCGTCCCAGGCCACCGAGCAGCAGAACGGATCGGCGCCGCAGACGGTGCTGCAGCACGTTTCGTCGTTGCAGAACGGCAGGCCGCTCGGGTTGGCCGAGCAGCAGTCGCCAGCGGTGGAGCTGCCGCAGCCGAGGGGCTCGCAGGTCGCGCCGAAGGTCAGCGTGGCAACGTAGTTGTTGAACTCGCCGGTGCCGCAGGGCAGGCCGTTGAAGAAGCCAGGAGCGACGAAGGCGACGTTCTCGCCGGCCGGGAGGCAGGCAGTGACGGTGCCACCGCAGCCAGCCGCGCCATTGAACGCCCAAACGATCGGGCCGCAGGTGTTGTCGAGCAGGCCGATCGCCGCCGGAGCGGAGGTGTTGATGGTGAGGGTGACTTCGGTCGGCTCAGCGAGGGTGAAGCTGAACCAGTCGGTGTCGCGGAAGCTGCCGTCGGCCCAGAAGGTGCCGCAGATGGTGTCGGCCGTGAGGGCCTCGTAGCCCACGCCGCCGTTGCAACCACCGTTGGTGTCCGAACCGCAGGCCTCGGCCTCGACATGAGCGCCGCTCGGGCAGGTCGTGTCGCAGGGCACGCCGCAGAGCGTGAGGCACATGCTGGCAGCTTCGGTCGCGCAGACCGAGTCCCACGCGGTCGTGCAGCAGAACGGATCAGCGCCGCAGACGTTGTTGCAGCAATCGCTGTCGCTGCAGCCGGGGGCGCTGTTGGCGACGCAGCAATCCTGGGGATTGTCCGGACCGCAGACGGCGTTGAAGTTGCAGAGGTCGCTGCAGAAGCTGAACGCTTCGCCGGCGCAGATGCCGTCCCACGCGGTGGAGCAGCAGAAGGGGTCGGCAGCGCACACGGTGCTGCAGCAAGTGAAGTCGTTGCAGCCGGCCGAGCCGTCCGGCGAAGCGGAGCAGCAATCGTTGGCCGAGCTGTTACAGGCGTCCTGACCGAAGCTAGCGGACACCGCCGCAAGCATCGAGGCAGACGCCATGGTGCTGATACACAACCATGGTCTCGAACGCATCTTCAGATCTCCTTGTCCGGCGCCGGTTCGCCGGGGGTGGGTTCGTCCGGATGGCGACCGCGCCGAACCACGGCGTGGTCGAACCCAAAGGCAGAATAACCCCGCCCCAGCGGGATCCAAGCGGAGTTGGCGACTTTTCGTCGGGAAGATGCAGGGTGGGTGCAATTGGAGGAACGCGTCCGCCACCGGTGATCCCGACTGCCGTCGAGGACGGTCGCCCCGGGGCGCGCCGAGCCAGGGGCGGGCCGGCCAGCCCTATAAAAGGAAAGCCCCCCGGTCCGGAGACCGGGGGGCTTGGGCTGACTGTCAGGCTGGGGCGGGCAGGTCAGGGGCTCTGGTCCCGCCTTGGCCTATCGAGCGAGCGACTCGATCGGGCTTACGGGCAGGGGCCCCAAGCGCCGAGCAGGAGGGCCAGGTCGGGGGCGCCGACCGAACCGCTGTTGTCGAGATCGCCAGGACCGGCGGTGCCCCACGCCCCCAGGAGGAGGGCGAGGTCGGCCGGGCCAACGACGCCGTCGTCGTTGAGGTCAGCCGGGCAGGGCGAGGCGCAGGTGCCGGACTGGGTCACGGTCACGGTGCCGGTGCCGAAGCCCGTCGCGCTGTAGGCGCCGATGCTGATGTAGTAGGTGACGCCGCACTGGCCGGTGAAGTTCACCTTGGTGGTGAAGTTCGCGCACCCCGTGGTGTCGTCGTTGCACGCGATCGTCTGGGCGAGCGAGCAATCGCTGAACACCGCGATGCGGGTGTCGAAGCTGACCGCCGAGCAGGTCGAGATCTCGACGTCGCCGTCACCGGTCGCCGTGTAGGTGAACCACACGTCGTTGTAGATGAGGCTGGAGCCGAAGAAGGTGCACGCACCCGGATCCATCTGGGTCACGCCGGTGGCCCCGATGTTCGAGTAGGCGTTGGCGCCGACCACGACCGGGATGGCCCCGCTGCAGTCGTCGTTCTCCGGACCACCACCGCCGCCACCGCACTCGATGTGGATGGTGCCCGAGCCGGAGCCGCTATAGCCGCCGACGCGGAGGTAGTAGGTCTGGCCTTCGGTCAGGCTCGCCGTCATCGACGAGGTCAGGCCGCAGCCGGTGCCGTCGTCATTGCAGGCGACGATCTGGAGGTTGGAGCAGTCGCCGCTGTAGAGAGCGAGGCGGCTGTCGTAGTCGACCAGGTTGCAGAGCGAGAAGGTGGTGTCGCCCGAGCAGGTGGCCACGTACGAGAACCAGATGTCGTTGACGAAGTTGAGGCCGAAGCCCTCGTCGCAGCTCGGGTCGAGCGGCGGCTCGCTGGTGGACGCGCCGATGGTGCTGAAGGCGGTGTCGCCGTCAGTGATCGGCTCGGCCGCCGCGCACTCGTCGTTCGGCGGAGCAACGACGCCGCAGACCGCGCAGGTCGAGTTGGCCTCGCCGGCGCAGATCGAGTCCCAAGCCACCGAGCAGCAGAACGGATCGAACGTGCAGACCTGGTTGCAGCAGGTCTCGTCCGAGCAGAACGGCGAGCCGTCGAGGCTGGCGGTGCAGCAATCGTTGGGCGAGCTGCCGCAGGCCAGCGGCACGCAGGCGCCGCCGAGGCTGATGGTCGCGGTGTAGCTGTTGAGGTCGCCGGCGCCGCAGGGGGTGCCGGAGAAGCTGGCAAGGGCCACGAACGCGACGTTCTCGCCGGCCGGGAGGCAGGCGGTGATGGTCGCGCCGCAGCTCTGCGTCGCATCGATGGCGTAGATGACGAGCGGCGAGCAGTTCGCGCTGAGAAGGCCGATGGTGACGTTCAGCGTGCTGTTGACCGTGAGGGTGACCTCGGTCGGCTCAGCCAGGTTGAAGCGGAACCAGTCGGTGTCGCGGAAGCTGCCGTCGGCCCAGAAGGTGCCGCAGACGGTGCCCGGAGCGGTGACATCCTCGAAGATGCCGCCGGCGTTGCAGCCGCCGTTGGTGTCCTCGCCGCAGAGCTCGGCCTCGATGTGCGAGCCCTCGGGGCAGGCCACGTCGCAACCCTGGAAGGGGTTGATCGAGAGGACGCCCGTGCCGCCGCCGGCGCCGTAGCCGCCGACGCGGACGAGGTACTCGGTCCCGGCGCTCAGGGAGACGATCATCTCCGAGGTGAAGCCGGAGCAGCCAGCGCCGTCGTCGTTGCAGCCCACGATGGTCGGGGCGAGGCAGTCGCCCGAGTAGATCGCAAGACGCGTGTCGAAGTCGGCCTGGTTGCAGGTCGAGACCTTGTACAGGCCGTCCGTCGAGGCGGTGAACTTGTACCAGAGGTCATTGAAGATGGTGACGCTGCCGAACGACGCGCACTCCGGCGGGAGCGGATCGCCGTTGGTGAAGGCGCCGTTCGTGTCGAAGGCGGTGTCGCCCTCGGTGGTCTCAATCGCGTCGGCGCACGAGTCGCCAGCGGGCGGCGTGCAGACGAGGCCGGTGTCGGCGATCGAGAGCAGGTAGTGCTTGTCCTGGTCGCAGGGGAAGCCCGAGAAGAAGGCGGGCACCACGACGACCCAGTACGTGCCAGCCGGCACGCACACGTCGGACATGGTCACGGGATCGCAGGATCCGGCGGCGCCGGCCGCGGACTGGATCACGGTGGCCGGGCATCCGGCGGTGAGCAGGAAGATGTTGCTCTGGATCTCACCCTGCACCGAGAACGTGAGGATCATGTTGTCGGTGATGGTGAACTCGTACCAGTCGGTGTCGCGGATGCTGCCATCCGCCCAGTACTGGCCGCAGACGATGTCGCCCACGTCGATGGGCGAGGTGATCGGCGACGGGCTGTTGCAGCCGCCGTTGATGTCCTCGCCGCAAAGCTCGCCTTCCTCCGCGGTCGCGCCGGAGCAGTCGACATCGCAGGGGACTGCGCCGCAGAGGACGCAGAAGCTGGCCGCTTCGGTGGCGCAGATCGAGTCCCACTCGACGCTGCAGCAGAAGGGATCGATGCCGCAGACCGTGTTGCAACAGTCCGCGTCGTTGCAGAAGGGCGTACCGCTGCCACCAAGGCAGCAGTCGCCGGAGGCCGGATCACCGCAGAAGGTCTGCGCCATCGACGTCGACGCCGTCAACGTCAGGGCAGCAGCCACGGTGCCCACGAAGGTCCATGGACTCACGCGCATCACTTGTGTTTCTCCTCGCTCAGTCGCAATGGAAGCGACGCCCCGGATCAAAGCCCTGCACCCCCTGACACAGGGGGCCGGCCGGGCCGCAATAGGAACTCTACTTTGTCCTAGGGGAATCCCCAAATGGGATCCGCCCGGAAGGCGTGTTCTCCACGCCAGATATCCCCATCGCGCCGGTGGCGCCGACGGCGGAGCGGATTGTGCGATGATGTCCAGCTGGCTACCGGTCCGCGCGCTCTGTTATCGCCCGAGATTCTGCGGCGGCGCGATGGGGGCCGGCAGCCCCATCCGCAGCGAGGACAGCCATGACGATCCGAATCGGCGACCGCGCCCCCGCCTTCAAGCTCCCTGCCAAACCCGGCGAGGAGATCGATGTCGGCGCCCTTCTCGGAAAGGAGAAGGTCGTTCTGCTTTTCATCCCCCTGGCGTTCAGCTCCGTCTGCACCGCCGAGATGTGCCACTTCCGTGACAACTGGAGCCAGTGGTCCGGGCTGGGAGCCAAGGTGTTCGCGCTGTCGGTCGACAGTCCGTTCGTGACCGACCGCTTCCGGACCAGCGAGAACATCCCGTTCCCGGTCCTCAGCGACTTCAACAAAACGGTGTCCGCCTCCTACGGGGCGCTCCATGAGGAACTCCTCGGCCTCCGGGGCGTCTCCAAGCGTTCGGCGTTCGTGATTGGTCGCGACGGCAAGGTCGCCTACGCGTCGGTAAGCGACGATCCTCGGCAGCAGGTCGACTTCGCCGCCATCCGCGACGCGGTGGCCAAGGCCCCGTGAAGCACGGTCTCAAGTCGAGCCAGGGTCTGATAGGATGAGACCCGCCGCGGGCGTAGCTCAGGGGTAGAGCGTCAGCCTTCCAAGCTGAATGTCGAGGGTTCAAATCCCTTCGCCCGCTTTCTCGGCGACCAGGAGGCGAGGACGCCTC
>JBGAKK010000087.1:0-18398 GCA_044224425.1 Phycisphaerales bacterium | reverse complement strand
CCGGCTGCCGACCCGGCTGATCTGGGACCACGCAACCCCCGACATTCCTCGCCCCAAATCGCACCTTCGCTGGCGCACCCCTTCCCGGTACCTCGCGTTCCCCCAGCCGCCGGACACCATGCGTCCCCCTGTCGTCGCGGGGACCCGGCGGCGCCTGATCGCCGAGGAATCCCATGCCGTCCAGCCGTTGTCTCGCCGTCGCCTCGTCCGCCCTCGTCGCCACCCTCGCCGGCCTCGTGGCACTCGCCCCCGCCGCGCCGGCCGCCGTCGACTTCTGCCCATGCCTCGGCGATCTGAACGGCGACGGCCAGGTCGATGCCGCCGACCTCGCCATCCTGCTCGGCGAGTGGGGCGAGTCGGGTCCGCTCGGAGACCTCGACTTCAACGCCGTGGTGAACGCCGCGGACCTCGCCATCCTCCTCGGGGCATGGGGCCAGTGCCCGCTCGTCCCGGTCAACGACGCCTGTCTGACGCCAATCACCGTCGCCGGCTTCGGGATCGAGATTCCGTTCTGCACCCTCCAGGCCGCAACCTCGCTCCTTCAGTCGAGCGGCTGCGACCTGCCCGGGAATCTCCAGCACGACATCTTCTTCGCCTTCACCGCCGTCGAGACCGGACACTACCGGGCCAAGGTCTTCGACGCCACCTTCGATGCCCGAGCCCTCGTGTACAACGCGCCGACGCTCCAGAGCGTGTGCAGCGCGGCCCAGGGCGGCGGCACTGTCCTCGGCTGCACCAGCCACGTCATCCCTGCCTCGATGGACCCGACCGGCCAAGGCCGCTACGTCGAGTTCGACCTCGTCGCCGGCCAGCACCTACTCGTCCGCGTCGGATCGCCGTCGGGAGCGGTCGGCTACGGCACGCTCGTCGTCGAGCGGGTGAACCCGGGCTGGTCCCCCTGCGAGCCGCTCGAGACCTGGACCGGAGGAGGCGGCGGCTCGGTCGAGATCGGCTCGCTCGAACTCGCCTACCCGAGCAACTACCCCTCGAGCTGCATCAACCTCGACGGGGTGCAGGACGAGTGGCACACCTTCGAAAGCGCGTGCTCCGCGACCTTCGACCTCCGTATCTCGACCTGCACCGGGTTCACTTTCACCGACACCGTCCTCTCGGTCTACGTCGGCGACAGTTGCGGCAACCTGTTCGAGGTCGCCTGCCTCGATGACAACTGCTCGATGAAGGGCCAGCCGCACCTCGAGTCAATCGTCCTCGAGGACTGCACGCCGAACACGAAGTACTACGTGCGGCTGAGCCACTACCCCGGCTCGCCGGTCGGCCCGATCGGCCTCGAATTCCAAGTGCTCACGCCATGTCCATGAGCACCGAGCAGTCCACCGCTCCTCAGGTCCCGGACTTGGGCTGCGTCCCGTCAGCGGGCGCCGCCCCGGTCTGGGCCGGAGTTTGGGTTGCCGCCGGAGCCGCATTCTCCGCCGGCGGGGGTGGGAAGACCGGGTAGTCTGGCTCGATCACCCAGTAGTTAGGCGCCACGCTCTTGAGCGGACGCCCGTTCTCGACTCCCGGATCGCGGTCATACCGGATGGTGAGGGCAAGGTCCGAGCTCGCGGCCGGATTGTCGAGGAAGTACGAATGGGTGAGGAACCCGTCGTGCACGCGGGCATCGACGACGGCCAAGCCCCTCACGTTCGGGATGAGTCCTCGAAGCCGTTCGAGGTCCGCCTCCGGCAACTGGCCGAGGCGAGCCAGGCTCTCGAAGAGCCAGTCCGCCAGGTCGATCGCTCGATCGGCTGCGCAGATGTAGATCGTGACTCGATCGACCCCGAGACCGACCCCCTCCGCCGTGACCCGCTGCTCGGCCACCTGCAGATCGAGGTCGGCCGCGGCCAGGATCGCGTTGTGGATCTTGTATCGCTTCAGGAACTCGGCTGCTTTCGGGATGCCGCCCTCTTCGATGAACAGCTCGCGCATGGCGCTCGTGAACATCACGTTGCCGCGGCTGTGGGCGATGATGTGCAACCGCTCGAGGCCGGGCGTGTCGGCGATGGCCCGCATGAAGGTCTTGAAGTGGTAAATGGTGAACTCGGCCGACTCGATGTCGTGCTGGTAGCTCCGAAGCAAACCCCCGCCCGAGCCGGCCGGCCATGAATAGAGGATCGGCACGAACTCCCGGCCCAGGATGTTCGAGATCTCCGCGGTGCGGATGGCGGCATCCTCGAAGCTGTTGTTGAAGCCGTGGATGAAGAGGACGGCCTCCTTGCGCGGCGATGCCGCGAGCCGGCGGGCCAGATCGACCTTGAACCGCTCGAGCTGCCCTTCGAGCGTGGCCCGCTCCTCGGGGTCCATTTCGATTCCGTGCGGCCCGTCGACGTGCTTGTAGGGCGTCGTCGGCAACTGCATCCACTCGTCGATCGAGCCGAGTCCGATCGACAACGCGCTCGCCCGGTGCGGGACGTCCATGTCGGCGACGAGGTCCTTCCACGTCGTCTTGCTGCCGCCGATGGTCACATCGCACACCCCGATCGAGAGCGACGAGTTGCGATCCGCGTTGTAGCTCACCGCGCCGTCGGGGGCGACCACCCGGCCACGGTCCGTGCCGTACAGGATCTGGACCGTCGGCGACTCGAGCGATGCGGGCAGCTCGCCGAAGGCCTGGTACTTGGCCCGCGAATAGAGATTCGGGCTCGGAGTGAGCTGATAGGTGTCGCAGCCGGCCAGGACGACGGCAAGCAGGAGGAAGACCATCCTCGCCGCGGTCGGCACGCCCACCAACAGCTGGCACGTCAGACGGTTCCTGGCGGTCCACTGAACGGGTCGTGCGCGGTCCATCGGGAGTCCTCTCGTGAGGTCAGCCAGCGTGGCGCCGGCGGAGTCCGGCATGGTACCTCGCGACTGACCGCCTCCGGGACCCTCGAACCGCCGAGCAGGCCAGGAGGAGCGGCACCCCTGGGTCGGGGCCCCCGCCCCCCTAACCTGGAGAGTCGATCGTGTGCGTGGGCCCGAGCGGGGCGTCGTGGACACCGGGGATCGAGGCGGCCAACACCGTCAGGCGGGCGATGCACCCCGAGCGCGTTCTCGGGGGCGCGGCGCCCTCCGGGATGCCGCCCCTCCTCGCCGCGGGTACAACCAGCATCCATGCTGCCGCAGCGCCTCGCCGCTCGCCTTCTTCGGATCGTCCTCGGCACGCTCGTCGCGTGGGGGCTTGCCGCAGCCCCGGCCGCCGCCGACGAATCCCTCCTTCCCACGCCGATCAACGCGAGCCGGCTCGACGAGCTGTTGGCCCGCTCGGGCGCGAGCGACCTCCCGATCGAGGAGCGCCGCGTCCTCGCCGACCTCTACACCCGCTATGTCGCGTCCTACGCCGCGATCCGCGATGCCCGCATGGAGCGATGGTCGGAGGAGCTCGACGACCTCTTCGCCCTCCGCACGCCGCCCGGGGAGAAGGCGGTGCGGCACCTCCTCGCCGAGCATCGGGCCCTTTGCGAACGGGCCGCGGGACTCGACGCCGCGTTCTTCGACGACCTGCAGGCGGCCATCGGCCACGAGGAGGCCATCGCCCGCGTGCGCGGCCTGCGGAGCGTCGACCGCTGGGCCATGACCATGCCGCTCGGCACCTCGGTCGGGACTCGAGGCGACCTCTACGACATGGCCAGCCACCTCGACCTCGCCGCGGAGACGCGGAGCGCCGTCGACGACATCCTCGCGGTGCGCGACGCGACGCTGCCCGGCCTGGTGCAAACTGTTTGGACCTCGTGGCGCGACCTCCTCGTGGTGGCCGCCAAGAGCTTCGACGACACCACCGGCGGGATCCTGCCCATGGTCGGCGCCGCCACCAGCGAGGAGGAGGCCAAGCGCCTCCGGGCCTCGATCGTCGACCGCTGCCGTGCCGAGGCCGAGCAGTGCCGCCTGGCCCGGGCTCGCGTGCGGGCCCTCGACGATCGGACCATCGTCGCCCTGCGCGGCGTTCTGCCGCCCCTCGAGGCCCACGAGCTTGCCCTGCGGCTCCTCGACCAGCAGCGATCCGCCTACGGCATCCTCGAGATCGGCGCGGAGTCGGCGTTCCGGGCCGCCCGGTGCGCCTTCGGACCCGAGCATCCGGCGCGGCCGGGGATCGACCAAGCCTATGAGCATTGGTGGTCGGCGCTCGGCCCGCTCCTCGCCGACGACCAGTCCGCCCGCGACAAGGCCCGCGATCGGCGGATCCTCGAACCGTCCGGGCTGGGCGAGGCCTTCCTCGACGGCAGCGACGAGGTCTACGCGGTTTCCTCCCGCTTCGCGCCGCTCGCCACCAACGCCAAGCGCGAGCTCGGTGCGGTCCTCGCCCCCTACGCGAGCGAACTCGAGGCGGCAGGCCTCGTCCTCCGCACCGAGAAGGTGGGCGGCAAGGACGGCGTGCTGCGCGAGGTGCCGGTCGTCTCGTCGCGGGCGTGGCAGCAGGCGCTGAGCCGCTCCCTGGAGCCGGCCGGCGGCCCCGGCGCCGGCCGCGAGCGAGGGCCGTCGCTCTTCGGACACGGCCGGGTCGGAGTGGCCGCCGCGATGGACGGAGCATGGCTCGCCGCACGGATCCCCCCGCCAGGCGCCGGGCGCCCAGTCCAGGATGCGGCGATCGCCCGCTACTCCGCCGCCTACGCCGAGCGCGTCGACCAGCCGTTGGCGGCGATCCTCGCCGAGACCGCCGAGCACCACCAGGCCGTCGTCGAGGACGCCAGTCGCCGCGACGATGCCACCATCCAGGGCCTCATCGCTCGCCGCGACCGGCTCTTCTTCGAGGCCGAGGAGCTCGACCGCGAGCTGTTTGCCGGCCTGCTGGCCATCGGTCCGACCAGCGGCGAGGCCGGCGGCGCCCGACGCACCGCCATCGCCCGCGCCGAGACGGAACGGACTGTCGACCGCGAGCTGGCCTGCGTCTCGCTCCTCCTCCTCGAGACGGCCAATCCATGGACCGCGGCCCGCGACTCCGCCCTCTCGCCGGCCCGCCGCGAAGCCCTCGAAGCCACGCTCGATTCCTCCGCCCGTTGGCTCCTTCCCGACCTGCGGCGCTCACGGGCAGCGGCGTTCGCGGCCACCGCCCCGCGCGATGTCCGCTTCGCCCGCTGGGAGATCGCGGTGATGCGACCGGAGGAGGAGGCTCTGCACCGGGCCCGCTTCGAGGCCGACCGCCAGACCGAGCGGTCCTTCCGCTCCTTGCTCGACGCCCTGCTCGAGTCGGCCGGCGAGGAGCGCGACGCCTTTGCCGAGGCCTACGCCCGCTTGGCCGCCCCGCCGCGCGGCGAGTGGAGCCCCGCCACGCAAGGGCTCGCGGCGCGCATCGCAGGCCTCGGGCTCGAGGACGATCGCCGTGCGGAGATCGCGGCACGGCTCACAAGCGGCAAGGCGGAACGCGACCGGCTTCTCCTCGCCCGGGCCGAGGTCCTGTCCGGCGTCCGCCCGGTCCGCGACCGATCCGACGAGGCCGCCCGCCTCGCGGCGGAGGCGAACTCGCTCGAGGACCGTGTCCGCTCCGAGCTGTTGGGCCTCCTCCATCCCGACGAGCGGCGCATGGTGCGGGAAGGCGACGCGATCGATCGGCTGCTGGGGTGCGAGGCGCTGCGGGAGGCGAAGGAGTGAGCGGACCCCAGCCAGACCTGGCGGAGGTGATCGGCCCTATGCCACGCCTCGGATCGCTGCATAGGCGAAATACGCGGTGAATCCGAGGAGGACGCCGATGGCGGTGACCACCGCGGCGATGACACCCGCGCCTGGCATCCGCAGATGATCGCGGATCGCCGCTCGCCACCACCATCCGAGTCCGATCGCCAAGGCCGGCACGGCGGGGATCCAGAAGATGATGTCCTCGACGCGTCGGAGCGGATTGCGGTGCGGCCCGGTCATCCAGTCAAGCAGCATGGAGAAGACCGCCGCAGCCGGGAATGCACAGCAACCGTAGGCGACGACGCGCATCACGTTGGAGAAGCTGACTCGTGCAACTCGGCGTGAGGCGCGGAGCAGGAGAAAGACGGCGGCCGCCACCGCTCCGTCGATGGCGAAGAGCATCGTGAGCTGGCAGCCGCGCGAGGCGAGAATCTCCTGCCATCGCCATGCGATCTCGGCTCGATTGGAGCTCGGCGATGTGATCGCTTCGAGGGCGATGTCGCTGATCATAAGTCCGCTTGCAAACGATCCCCATGTGATCGTGCCGCGAGCCTGATCGACGACTTGGACGACGACGGGCGCGGCAAACACAAGGTACGTCCCGAACACCCCGAGCGTCGCCATCGCGACCAGCCTCCACCTCGGCCCGGCCTCCTCCAGTCGCACCCAACGCCACAGCCGCGGTCCCCACCACGCGATCCCCAAGGTCCAGAGGATCGCGAAGGGGAGCCGAAGCGGGGAGCAGTGCTCCGGCAGCCAGGTCCGATGGAATCGTCGGCGGACCATCAGCCGCCGGGACTCTGTCCGGATGCCGCACTCCGGGCAGAGTGATTCGAGCGGGCACGACTCGCGCCAAGCCGCGACGGCGCCGGTGAGGTCGTACCCGCATCGCGGACACGGCATCGGGGGAGTTCCGGCGCCGGGTGGCGGGCCGCTGCCGGCGACACCGCCCGGGGCGGCAGGCGACGGGGCATCCTCGGTCATTGTCTCGGGATCCCCGCACTGACCCGGAACACATGCCCGTCGGGGTGGACGATCTGGCACTCCCGCACGCCCCACGGTTCGTCGGTGGGCGGCCAGTTGACGAGGACCCCGAGCTCGACGGCCCGGGCGTGCACGCGGTCGACCTCGGCCGGCGACTCGACCCACCAGCTCAGCCAGACGCCGCCGCACGCCTCGTCGCCGAGCGCGCGGGGCAGCGGACCGCGAGACCCCTGGGCGTTTCGGCAGAGGAAGATCTCACAGCAGCCCGAGCCGACCGCGGCGAAGTTGGCCGGCCCCGAGGCGTTGGAGCCAAGGGCCCCCGGGATCATGCCCGAGTCGTTGTAGGTCCAGCAGCGCTTCCATCCCAGCCGCTCGAACCAGTCGAGGCTGGCTCCGACGTCGGAGACGTTCAGGATCGGGGTGATTCCGCGGAGTTCCATGCAGCACCTCGGGCCGGCATGCTAACGACGGCCGCCGATCTTTCGCCGATCTCGCCTCTTTTCGGTGGCTCCCCGCCCGAGCGCCGTCGACAATCCCGGCCATGGAGCGGCCGCCCCCCCACTTCCCGCGACACCGAGGCTTCAGCATCGTCGAGATCCTGGTCGTCCTCGGGATCGTCGTCGTCCTCATGGGCTTCTTCCTCGCCGCCCGGCCCATGCGGGCGGCCCGGCGGATCGAGCTCCTCGGCGGGCACAAGCAGATCGCCGATGGCCGCTTCGCCGGGGCCCGGCTCTGGGAGTTCACCCTCAGCCACTGCCGCAAGCTGTTTGACTTCTGCAAGGGCGACCCGCTCTACCACAACATGCACAACCAGGATGGCACGGTCGGCGACCACGACGTGGACCGGCTCGGCGAGTTGCTCGACCTCTACGACGCGGCCCTGGCGGCGAATCCGCCGCAGTCGACCGCCGAGTACGAGTGGAGGATCGAGTCCCTCCGCCGCACGCTCGAGGCCCGCTACCTGAAGCTCGGCAACTAACGCTCGACCGGGACCTCGAGCTCGATGCCGAGCCCCTCGAGGAGACCGGTGTCGCCGGCGATGGCGGGGTCGGCGAGATCGACGCTGCGCACGCGGATGCGGAGCTCCGTGGCCTGGCGAAAGGCCTCCCGCTCCTCGTCGAAGCTCCAGCTCCAGCCGGAGATGTCGTAGACGTAGCGGCCGCCGTGCTCGAGGGAGGCGAGGGTCTGGGCCAGCCCCGGGGGACCGTTCTTCCAGGGTGCCGGCGGCACGATCTCGATGTCGATGGGCCGGAAGCCGAGTCCGTCCCACGGACCCTTCCGGCTCAGGGAAACCCAAACAGTTGGCCCGGTCCCGTTGGGCACGGGCTCGGTCACCGTGATCTTCGCGGCAAGTCGGGAGGCCAGGGCAGTCCGCACGCGGGCCTCGTCCACCACGCGATCGGCGGCCGGAATGGCGACCTCAAGCGGCGCCCGCACCAGACGCTCGACGCCGTTCGAGGCGAGCAGGATCTCGGCTTCGCCGCGGTGCCGCCCGGCAGGCAGGCCAAGCGGGAGGTCGAGTTGCTGGACCCAGCGGGCCGGCTGCAGGGCCATGACCCGCGTCGAAGCGGCGACCGGGATCCGCTGCCCGTCCATGTCGACGGCGATCACCGTGGCGGTGACGTCGGCGAGTTGTGAGAGCAGGACTCGTTCGCCCTGGCAGAAAGGAGCCCCGTCGTAGACGACGCGGACCCGGGCCATGCCCGCCTGCCGCGCCACATCGCCGGTCGGCACGCAGGTGACAGCGCGCACGGCGTACCGTCCGAGGTCGCTTGGTGGCCGGGCCCGCGCCACCACCGCTCCCTGCAGGAGCCGCCAGCCAGCGGCGTCGAGGTGGGGCTGGTCGGACGAGTCGACCTCCGCCACGATCCGGTCCAGCAAGCCATCGAGGGCGGCGTAGGACTCCTGCCCGTTGGCCAGGCGCCGTTCGAGCTCCCCCGCGATCGCCTCGCGATGGCTGGGGGAGGCCAGGCGATATTCGATGCCCGTGAGGAACCAGCTCGGCATCCAGCCCAAGTGGCTCGTGTTCCGCGAGGCGAGGAGGTAGCTGCCGCCGATCGCTAACATGAGGATGGCGACCCGTCCCGCCCACGTCGGCCGGGCCCGGCGGCCGAAGACGACGGCCTGCGGCTCGCTCACGGGGCAGCCGCATTCCGAGCAGGGATCCTCGGCCTTGGCCAAGCCCCGGCGGTCGAAGCCGCACCGACCGCAGCGCGGCTCGTCGCCTATCCGCTGCCCGCGCAGCCAGACCACGCCCAGCGCGCCGCCGGCGGCGATGAAGAAGAACGCCCACATCGGCCAACCTCCGGGCTGGCATGGTCGGCGAGGGAGGAGCGCGGTTCAAGGTCCGGGGCCCACCCGCCCGGCCGGAGATCCGGCCGGGCGGGCCCTTCCTCCGCTCTCACCGCTGGATGGCGAGGCGCGACTCGACCGGGATGGCCCGGGTGAGGTTGAAGAAGTTCGGGCTGGTGGCCCGGACCCGCTCGTGGAGAGCGGCGAACTGTTGGTCGCTCCCCTTGCCCGCCATGGTCACCACCTGGCGGAGCCGGTCGTAGCCCGCCGGCACGTTGGCGTCGAGGCCGAGGAAGCCGCGGAGGTCGATGTCCCCGGAGGTCTCCACCTCGAGCTTGGTGAGCTCGATCCCCATCAGGGCGGCGTTCGCCGCCAAGCCGACCATCATGCAGGCGTTGAGGGCGGCGAGGAGATACTCCTGCGGATTGGCGAACTGGTTGGCGCCGCCGAGCTCGACCGGCTCGTCGACGCTGATGGTGAACGGCCTCGGGACATACGTCCCGCCCAAGGTGCATCCCTCGACGAGGTGATCGGAGCGGGTGCCGCCCTTCCACTGGCTGCGGATGCGCCAACTGGTCCGCCCTTGGGCGGGGTCGGCCTGGACGCCGGCGGCGAGGGCTTCGACGGCGGCCACATCGATTCCGTTGCGGATGCAGCTCGCCTCGATTCCGGAGGCAGGCATCGTCTTGCAGACTGCGGTCATGCGTGGTGTCCTTTCAACGTGTCCTTGATCCGGGCCGCAGGGCGGCCGCGACGTCGCGACCCCTGGCCTGGACGCGAGGATGATGGCGTCCCCCGGCACGGCGACCAGAGCACTCGAGGTGCACCCCCGGTGCACTTGAGGTGCACCCCCCCTTCGGCCCTGCGATGCTGTGCAGCGACCGCGGCAACCGAGGAGCGAACGTGGGCCCCAACTCCAACACCAAGTCCGTGCGCGAGCTGTTTGGCAATCCGCCCGCGGCGAGCACCGGCCGCGACCGCCTCGTCGCCGCGGGCATCGACCTCTTCGCCCGGCAGGGCTTCCAGGCCACCGGACTCGACCAGGTCATGGCCCATGCCGGGGTGACCAAGACGACCTTCTACAAGCACTTCGAGGGGAAGGACGACTTCGTCCTGGCCTGTGTCGCCACCCGCGACGAATGGGAGTCGTCCTCGTGGGAGCGGGCGGTGCGGTCCTTGGGGGGCGACGACCCGCGGGCCCAACTGCTCGCCGTCTTCGACGTCCTCGACCGCTGGTTCAACGACCCCGACTTCAGGGGTTGCATCTTCATCAACATCGCCGCCGAGTTCACCGACCGCCGCGACCCCATCCACCGCGCCGCCTCGGCCTACAAGCGGCGGGCCCGCGACCGCTTCCGCGACCTGGCGGCGGAGGCCGGGGCCTCCGACCCCGAGGCGTTCGCCGACGAATACACGCTCCTCCTCGAGGGGACCCTCATCCTCCGCCATGCCCACGACCGCGACGACGCGGCTCGGGTGGCCAAACCGCTGGTGGAGCGCCTCCTGGCCAGGCAATTGCCGCCCATCGCGGGATAATGGGCCGACTGCGACCGGCTTGAAGAGAGCCTGCAACCGCATCGTGCGATTCGCACTATCAAGGGCCGCACTCCTCCGCCGCCCAGCGGCTTCCCCCCGAGACCACCCATGAGCGAGCTTCCCCGTCGCCGGTTCGTCACCCTCGCCGCAGCCAGCGCCGCCTCGATCGGCATGGCCAGCCGGCTCTTCGCGTCGCAGCAGAGCCCGTCGACCAAGGGCGCCGGGGCCCCCGCCGCCGGCAAGGCCGCCAAGCCGCTCCGCATCCTCGTCCTCGGCGGGACGCAGTTCCTCGGGCCGGAAGTGGTGCAGGCCGCCTTGGCTCGCGGGCACACCGTCACCCTCTTCAACCGCGGCAAGACACGGGCCGAGCTCTTCCCCGAGCTCGAGAAGCTGCGCGGCGATCGCGACCCCAAGAAGGGCGACGGCCTCAAGACCCTCGAGGGCCGCGAGTGGGACGTCTGCATCGACGACTGCGGCTACTACCCGCGGATGGTCAAGGCCTCCGCGGAGCTCCTCGCCCCCAAGATCAAGCAGTACATCTTCGTCTCGAGCATCAGCGCCTTCAAGGAAGGGGCTCCGCCGGAGTCTGACGAGAGCGCCCCCGTGGCCACGCTCGAGGACCCGACGGTGGAGAACATGGGCGCCCAGTTCCAGAACTACGGCGGGCTCAAGGCCCTCTGCGAGCAGGCGGCCGAGGCGGCCATGCCGGGCCGCGTGGCCAACGTGCGGCCCGGCTTCATCGTCGGTCCCGGCGACGTGACCGGACGCTTCAGCTATTGGCCGCTGCGGGCCCGCGAGGGTGGCGAGATGTTAGGGCCGGGCTCGGCTTCCGACCCCGTGCAGTGGATCGACGTCCGCGACCTGGCCGAGTTCCTCGTCCATCTCGCGGAGCAGAACACGAACGGCGTCTTCATCGCGACGGGCCCCAAGAAGCCGGGCACGATCGGCGAGATCATCGACGCCAGCATCGCCACGGCGAAGGCCACCGCTCCGGCCGGGAAGACGGTCGACACCACGGTGACCTGGGTGCCCACCGAGTTCCTGATGGCGAACCAGGTCTCGCCGGGCGGCGACCTCCCGATCTGGATCCCGCCCGAAGGCGAGTACGCCGGCTTCCATCGCTGGAACGTGGGGAAGGCGGTCGCCGCCGGACTCTCATTCCGTCCCCTCGACGCCACCATCCGCGGCATCTACACCTGGTACGACGCCCTGACCCCCGAGCAACAGAAGAAGTATCGGGCCGGGCTTTCCCGCGACCGCGAGACCGAGGTGCTCAAGGCGTGGCACGAGGCCCAAGCGAAAAAGGCCGAAGGCACCGGCGCCAAGGAGTCGAAGGGCTGACCGGGGAGGCGGACTTCGCGAAAGAGTTCACGAACCCCGGCGTGATTTGACGCTTCGCCCTTCCCCGGCATGGGGTTAGGATGGCGATCGCGCCCACCCGCTCGGAAGCGGCGGGCGCGGTCAGACCGTCCGATCGCTCACGTTGGGGGAAGCATGCACGCCGGAACTCGCACGCGCCGTCCCGGAGGCTCGTGGACCGCCTACGCCGCGGCGATGGCAGCCATCGCCTGCTGCGTTCCGCTGCGCGGCGAAGACGCGACCTTCGTCGAGGTGGCCCAATCGGTCGGCATCGTGACCACCCATGCCCCGGCTCCGGGGCTGGAGGTCTTCTCCGCCATCCTCGTCAACATGACCTCGGGCGGCGTGGTCGGCGACTTCGACAACGACGGCGACCAGGACATCTTCATCGTGGTCGGCGGAGGGACGCCTGACGCCCTCTACATCAACGACGGCACCGGTCATTTCACGGACCAGGCGGCGGCGTGGGGCGTGGCGGTGAAGCACATGGGCCTCGCCGCAGCGGTCGGCGACTACGACAACGACGGCTGGCTCGACATCTTCGTGACGAGTTGCGGCCTCGCCGGCTCCCAGCCCGCTCCCGGCAAGCACCGTCTCTACCGCAACACCGGCCGCGGGCATTTCGCGGAGGCCGCGGTCGCGGCCGGCGTGAACACGGCGAGCCCCATCAAGTGCGATGGCATGGGCGCCGCGTGGGGCGACTACGACCTCGATGGCGACCTCGACCTCTTCGTCGCCGGCTGGCTCCCCAACGCCGGCGGCAACCGCCTCTTCCGCAACAACGGGAATGGCACCTTCACCGACGTCACCACGGTGGCCGGGATGTCCTTCGCCGGCGTCTACGGCTTCTCGCCGCGTTTCATCGACATGGACGGCGATCGCTATCCCGAGCTCCTGCTCGCCGCCGACTTCCACACCTCGCGCTATTACCGCAACAACGGCGACGGCACCTTCAGCAACCTCACCGCCACCTGCGGGGCGGGCATCGACGACAACGGCATGGGCCAGACCGTCGGCGACTTCGACAACGACGGCACGCTCGACTGGTACGTGACCAGCGTCTACTCGACCGGCAACCCGGAGGTCCCCGGCACCGGCAACATGCTCTATCGCGGGACGGGGACGCACCTGTTCACGGAGGGCTCGATCGCGGCCGGCGTGAACAACGGCAACTGGGGTTGGGGTACGGCGGCGGTCGACCTCGACCACGACGGCTGGCTCGACCTCCTCGAGACGAACGGCTGGTCGGCCTACCCCGAGTTCGTCAACTCCCCGAGCCGGGTCTGGATCAACCAGCACGACGGCACGTTCGTGGACAAGGCTGCCAGCAACGGCCTCTGGCACACGCTCCTCGGTCGCGGCCTGCTCACCGCCGACTTCGACAACGACGGCGATCGCGACGTCCTGATCTTCGCCAGTCGCGAGAAGCCCAAGCTCTACCGGAACGACTTGCCGCGGACGCCGGACACGCACGCCCTCACCATCCGGCTCGACACCCGCGACGCCATCCGCCTCGCCCCGAACGGGATCGGGGCCAAGATCCTCGTCACCACCGGGGCCGGAACGCAGCAACGGGTGATCGAGGCGGGCACCAACTTCCAGTCCCAGGACGAGCTCAGCGCCCACTTCGGGCTCGGTGCTGCGACCTCCGCCGATGTGCGGATCCTCTGGCCGGATGGGGCGGCGTCGTTCTTCCGCGACGTGCACCCGGACCAGATCCTCACCATCGCCTCGGGCGAGCGGAGCGACCTCGACCAGGACGGGCGCGTCGGGGCATCGGACATCGCGATCCTGCTCGGGGCGTGGGGGCCGATCGACGCCGCCGATCCGATCGACCTCACAGCTGATGGGCAGGTCGACTCCGCGGATCTCGCGGTCCTTCTCGCCAACTGGGCGCCGTGACGATCGCCCGCCTGCTCACGGCTTCCACTCGAGCGCCGCGTTCAGGTCGACCATGCCGCCGGTGATGCACTTGTCGTCGAGGCCGTCGACCTGGCGGGCCGTCTCGAGGATGGCCCGCTTCACCGTCTTGTAGTCCCAGTCGGGGTGCTTGGACCAGAGGATCGCGGCGACGCCGGTGACGATGGGCGCCGCGTAGGAGGTCCCGTCCCCGTAGGAGGTCAGGTCCACGCTCGGGATCCCGAGCACCATCGTGCCGGGGGCAGCGATGTGCACCGTGTTGCGTCCCCAGTTCGAGTACTGGGTCCAACTGCTGCCGTCGAAGGCCCGACCGGGGCGCCCGGCGGGATCGACCGCCATGACCACGATCGTGTTGTCGCGGGGCAGGCAGGCCGGCGAGACGGGATGGGCGTCGATGTCGGTGTTCTCGTTGCCCGCGGCGATCACGAGGAGCACGCCCTTCTTCTCCAACTCGTCCCACAGGGGGTGGCCGTTCAGGAGGAGGAGATCGAGGTCGGTGGTCGGGCCGCCCAGGCTCAGGTTGATGACCTTGGCCCCCTGATCCGCGGCGTAGGCGATGGCCTCGAGGGTGGTGCCGATCGAGCCGGTCGCGGTGTGCTTCGACTCGTCGTAGGCCATGCAAGCGGCGGGGATCACCGTCGCGTTGTAGGTGACGCCGAAGAAGTTGCCCGGCTGGGACGGGGCCCCGCCGACCATGATCGAGGTGCAGTAGGTGCCGTGGTTCTCCGCGCTGTCGCTGGTCGAGAGGGCGGGCGAGTTGCTCGCGAAGTTCCAGCCGTGGTAGTCGTCGACCAGGCCGTTGCCGTCGTCGTCGACGCCGTTTCCGTCGATCTCCTTGGGGTTCTTCCAGAGGAAAGGCTGGAGCCGCGGCTCGTTGATGTGGACGCCTTGGTCGACGATCCCGATCGGAACCGGCGTGCACTCGATGAGGTCGACCGCCCGGTACATCCAACCGATGTCGCCGCCGGACAGCTCGGTGTTGTAGAGGTGCCACTGCAGCCCGGAGAAGGGGTTCTTCTTGAAGTCCTGCTCGCCGCCCAACACCTGCCAGGTGCCGTTCGGGACGACGGCCCTCACCGTCGGATCACCGGCCTTGATCGCCGCCACGCGCTCCCGCAGGGCCTCGTCGCCGATGGCCTTCGAGCCGGGCAGGAGGAGCGGCACCTTCTCGGTGCGGTAGCGTCCGCCGCCGATGGCCTTCGAGCCGGCGGGCGCCTCGCGCACCACGAGCAGTTCGCCCGCCGGGGCGATCGTGGTGCGGCGCTCGAAGACCGAGCGGGGACGCACGAAGCGCGTCCCGATTGCCTTGCTGCCTTGGGCTCCCTTCACCACCTCTTCCCACTTGGTGCGATAGGCCTCGTTGGCGTCGGGCTCGTCGCGCGGGGCGAGCGGGGCCTTGGGGTTGGCCCGGTTCGGCCGCGGCGTCGGGGCCTTGGGCTCCGCGGGCACGGGCAGCAAGGGGTCGTTCAGGTCGGTGCTCTCCCCGTCCTCCTCGGCGGCCTGCCGCTTGGCGAGGTCGGCGGCATCGGAGCCGGTCGTGATCCAGAGCTCGGCCGTCGACCACTTCGAGCCGCGGAGCGGGTCCGGCCCGTTGCCGTCGTCGTCGACGCCGATCCCCTTCAGGCCTTCCAACAGCTTGCGATACTTCTCGCCCGGCTTCGACTCCTCGACCGTGAGCGGCTCGAGGGTGGCGATCACCTTGAAGCGCGACTCGCCGTGCGGCGGCTGGGCCCGGAACTTCGCTCCCCCCGCCGGCAGCGTGAGCGTGCTGCCCTTCTTCACCTGGATCGCCTTCGTGCCGTCGTCCGGCTTGGCCGCGATGCCCGGCACGATGACGCTGACCTCGCCGGCGGGATCGACCGCGAGGACCGTGACATAGCAGTCGACGTCCGCGTCGATCGAGATGGTGAAGCGCTCGCCCTCCACGTATCCGAGCTTGCCGCCATCGGCTGCGATGCGGACCTCGAAGGGAGCGTCGGGGTTCTCGAGGTCGATGATCTCGAGCTCGGTGTGGACGTCCTTCGCCCCGCCCTGGGCCCGATGCTGGCGAGCCTTGGGCTTGCCCTTCGCGGGCTGGGCCTTCGCGGGCTGGGTCGGCGTCGCGGGCTTGGCGGGCGGCGTGGTTTGGGCCGCGGCAAGTCCGGACCAGGCGAGCGAGCAGGCCAGCGAGCAGGCCAGCGGGGAGGCGAGCAGGCCGGCCCGCGGAAGGGCCGAGACGATCGAGTGCGTGGGGCGAGGCATGGTGTGGCGTTCGTGTGGCGAGGGCGTCACGGCTGGAGGGCGTGGCTGCCCGGGAAGGCGAGATGGGCGTCGAGCCAGTCGGCGAGGGCCGAGGCCTTGAGGTCGAAGCGGAGGACGATGGTGGCGTCCCCGCGCTGGATGTCGAGGAGCCGGAGGTTGTCGGCCCCGAACCGTTCCGGCAGGCGGCGCTGGAAGTCGGACCAGGTCTCGATGGCCCCGGCGGCCGCACCGGTGCCGGCGAACTCGAGGCGGAAGGAGCAGCGAAGCCACTCGGTCGAGCCTTCGGTGCGGAGCTCGGCGGTGGCACTCGCCGCCATGATGCCATCGGTCGAGAGCCGCCACAGCCGGTCCCACTCGTCGAAGTCGGACTGCGTGCCTAACCGCAGCTCGACGAACACGCGGGCCTCGAACATCTGGCCGGGATGGCTGGTTTCGAGCCGGGCGAGGACGGTCCGGAACCAGGCGGCGTCGGCCACCAGCCCGAAGGCGCTCTTGGCCGCCGCGACGTTCTCGATGGCCTTGCTCCACGCCAGCCGCTCGCCCGCCGAACGATCGAGGAGGGCGTCGACCTGTTGGGCGTCGCCGAGCAGGGTGAGCGAGCAGCGCGGCCCGACGAACGCGGTCGTCGCCCCGCCGCCCACCAACCGCTCGCGGCCGGGGTCGCCGACCACCTTGGACCCGCTCGGCGGGGCAGCGACCAGGCGCGGCGCCGCGTCCGACGGATACCGCCGCAGGCCGCCCCGGATGAGGAGCGTGGTGTCGGCCCGGGCCGGATAGGGATCGAGGACCAGGGCCACGGCGTTCGGGTTGGCGGCGTCGCTGCCGGTGGTCGTGCCCTTCGTCGCGGGGCTCGCGGCCGGCCATGACAACGCACCCTGCACAAAGCGGCCGAGGGCGGGGCTCGCCGCGACCTTGGGGTCGACGAGAAAGAGGACCGGGGCCCCCTCCTCCTCGAACCGCGAGGCAAGTCCCGCCAGTTGTTCGGGCCAGGCTGCGCTAGCCATCGGCGAAAGGGCTGGGGCCGGGGCAGCGGCCGGCGCCGGGGTCGCCCCGCCGGCGGCACCGAGCACGCTGGCTAGATGCCGGGGCGGGAGGCGGCCCTCCGCCACGTCCGCGTAGGCGTCGCGGCGAGCCCGCTCCGCGGCGCCGAGACCGTCATCCGGCCTGCCAAGCAACTGTTTGGCCTCCTCGAGCTGGGCCGCGGTGATGGCATCCTCGGCAAACAGCTTCTTGAGGGTCTCGAGCTGCGTCTTCGCCTTGGCCACCTCGCCGCGCCGCGATTCGGCCAGCGAGGTGAGGCGCTCCGCGTCGACCGCCAACAGGAAGCGGCTGCCGACCTGGCCCTTGAGCTGCGGCTCCTGGTTGCCGCCTTGCCGCCGGGCCGTCGCGATGGTGCGGTCCTTCACGTAGCCCCACAGCTCGTCGAGCTCGACGATGCCGTCGTTGTTGCCGGAGGTGTCGGCCTTGCCGCGCAGCCCGTCGATCACGTGGTAGGCGAAGGCGCTGTGACCGAAGCCAGGGTCCTTCTCGTCGGTGATCACCATGCTGAGCTGGTCGCCCTTGCTGGCGGTGATGCCGACGCGGCCGTCGCCTTGGAACTCGGGGTAGATCTTGCCGAGGTCGATGAGGGCCTTGGTCGCGGCCAGGTTCGCCGTGGCCGCCGAATAGCAGGCGTCGATGATGGTCACCAGGCGTCGCGTCTTGATCTCGCCGAGGAGCTCGGTGATCTCGAGTTCCGGCAGGGCCGTGGCCCGGAGCTGGTCGGCCTTGGTGTCGCTCATCACCCAGTAGGCACGGCCTTTTTCGTCGGTCGCACCATGCCCCGAGAAGAAGACGACGACGAGGTCGTCGGGACCCGCCTTGCGGGCGAGTTGGTCGAGGGCGGCGACGACGCTCGTCCGGTTCACCTCACCGCTGACGAGGAGCGTGACGTGGTCCTTGGGGAAGAGCCCCGCCTCGGGGTCGAGCAGCGTGGCGGCGAGATCGCGGGCGTCCTTCTCGCAGGCCGGCAGGTCGGGGATCCGGGTGTCGGCGTAGTCGCCGACACCGATCACGAGGGCCCAGCGGGCCGGAGGCTTGATCGCTGGCGGGAGTTGCCCGACGGCGTCGTCGATCCCGACCGCCTTGGCGCCGGCCGGGGGCGGTCCAACAGCTGTTCCAACAGGTGGGTCGCCCCAGGCGGACCCGAGCGGGACGATCGCCGCCAGGAGGCTGCAAGCGCCGCCCCGCAGGCGATGACCGAGGGGCTGGAGTGTGGTCCGACCGGAGCGACGCGACTTCATGCGGGGAGGAGCGTAACGGCGGCGAGGGTCGGATCCAACGGGTCTGGCCTCGGCCGCAGCGGTCCGGGCCGGCTCAGGGAGCCCCCCTATGACCGGAGGCGAGGTGGCGGACCGGGCCCGGTGGCGAAAATCGCGAAGGGACGGCCTCGACCAGCGTCCCGGGCCTCCACCCGAGGCCCCCCACCTCCCCCGCAACCC
>JBGAKK010000086.1:0-19434 GCA_044224425.1 Phycisphaerales bacterium | reverse complement strand
CGAGGATCTCGCTCGGACGGCGGAAGGTCTCGGTCTCGATTCCCTTGGCCACGCTCACCACGGGCACCCCTGGCGGCAGGGCCCCGCGGATCCGCGTCCAGGTCGGACGGATGTACTGGGTCGGGATGGCGTTGACGAGGAGCGTCGCCCCCTCGCACGCGGCGCCCGCCTCGCTCCCCACCTCGACCTGGTCGGGCAGCCGGTAGCCCGGCATGCGCGGCGAGTGGCGCGAGCGTCGCAGGGCGTCGGCCTCGGGCGGGAAGGGGCTCCAGATGGTGGTCGGCACGCCGTGGTAGGCCAAGAGGTCGGCCAAGGCGAGGGCCATCTGACCGTCGCCCAGGATCGTGATGCGATCGGACCGGCTGCCGTCGCCGCCCGAAGGCGCGACGGGCGGAGCCCCGCTCGAACTCGATCGGATGGAGGCCATCGCCTTCAACTATAGCGAACGGGCCCAGCGACCCTGCCGTACGGGCCGAGCCGACGGGGGTCGGGTTCGCCCCCCAACCCGACTCCCGTCGGCATGTTTCATGCAGGTCGCTCGGGTGGCGGTCGGCCTCGGACCTGCTACGCTTGAACGCTCCTACTCCCCCGATGCCCGCTGCCCGTCAGGCCTTCCTGCGGGCCATCTCTCCGGGCAACCGACCACGTCGAGGGGAGGAGGTGAGCCATCCGGATCCTCCACGGGCCACGCGGCCAGCTCGTCCCGAACCCACGACCATCCGATGTCCGACCTATCGCTCGCGACCGCCGACCGACCCGCCGCCAGCACCGAGGACCTCTCCTCGAAGGCCGAGCAGCGGCTTGAACGCCACCTCTTCGTCGCCCTGATCGGCGGCGTCTTCCTGCTCACCGCCTGGCTCGCCCAATACGTCTTCGGGCTCGATGCCTTGATCGCCGCGATCCCCGCCCTGCTTGGGTCGGTGATCCTGGTCGCCCCCCTCGCCCGCGGCGCGGTCGAGGAGTTGAAGCAGGGACAGGCCTCCTCCGACTCCCTGGCCACCCTCGCCGTCTTCGCGGCGATGGCCAACAACATGTTCCTGGCGGCGGGCTTCCTCGCCTTCTTCCTGTGGCTCGCCGAACTCGTCCTCTCCCGCACCGCCTGGGGGGCCCAACGGGCCATCCGCGACCTGGTCGAGCTCACCCCCGACATCGCCCGCATCGTCCATCCCGACGGCAGCGAGACGGAGGTCTCCCTCCGCCAAGTGGCCCGCGGCCAAGTCGTCCGCGTCCGGCCCGGCGAAAACCTGCCGGTCGACGGCCGCATCGTGGCCGGCACCTCGAACATCAACCAGGCCTCGCTGACCGGCGAGGCCGTTCCGATCGAAGCCCAGAGCGGCACCGAGGTCTACGCCGGCACCACCAACCTCACCGGGCAGATCGATGTGCTCGTGACCGCCGTGGCCGGCGAGACCACGATCGGCAAGGTCGAGAAGCTCATCCGCGAGGCGGAGACTGCCAAGGGCGAGCGGCAAGAGCTCGTCGAGCGGCTGGCCCAGTACTACGTGCCGGTCGTCCTCATGGTGGCCGCCCTTGTCTGGTTCTTCACCACCCGAAGCGCCGACCCAGCGACCCGCGATCAGGCCGCCTCGCGGGCCATCACGGTCCTCGTGGTCACCGCCCCGGGTGCCCTCCTCATCGCCTATCCGACGGCCATGGTCGCCGCGTTCGCCGCGGCCGCCCGCCTCGGCATCATGATCAAGCAGACCCGCACGCTCGAGGCAGCGGCCACGATCGACACGGTCGTGATGGACAAGACCGGCACGCTCACCACCGGCAAGTTCGCGGTCAGCCGCCTGGCCCCGGCCGACGGCGTCGACGGCGCGTCGCTCCTTCAGGCCGCTGCCGACGCGGAGCAGAGCTCGAACCACCCGCTCGCCAAGTCGATCCTCGAGACCGCCGACCGGGCCCGCATCAAGCCGCGGACGATCCGGGGCTACCAAGAGATCCACGGCCGCGGCGTGAAGGCGGAGTGCGACCAAGGGACGCTGTGGGCGGGCCGCGGGGCGTGGCTCGCCGAGGTGAATCCCTCGATCGCCGGCCAGCTCCAAGCGGTCGAAGAGAAGATCGAAGGCATGTCGGGCGTGCACGTCATGCTCGGCGACCGCTACCTCGGCGCCGTCGGACTCGAGGACAAGCTCCGCAAGAACGCGGTCGAAGTGGTCAGCAAGCTCCGCGAACTGGGCGTGCGGCGGGTCTCGATCTTCACCGGCGACCGCTTTGCCGTGGCCAAGCGAGTGGCGGAAGCGGTCGGAGTGGACGCGATCGAAGCCGAGTGCCTGCCCGAGGAGAAGCACGCCGAGCTCCAGTACCTGATCCGGAAGGGCCACCGCACCCTCGTGGTCGGCGACGGCATCAACGACGGTCCGATCCTCGCCAGCGCCGACGTGGGCGTGGCCATGGGCCTCTCCGGCTCGGACATCGCGACCAACTCGGCCGGCGTCGCCCTCATGAACGACGACCTGCGCCACGTGCCGTTCCTGGTCGAGCTCGCCGGAAAGGCCCGCGGCGTGGTGGCCCAGAACATCGTGGCCAGCCTCCTGCTCGCCGTGCTCGGCCTCGCCCTCGCCGCGACCGGGCAGATCCAGCTCTGGATCACCCCCTTCTATCAGGCCGCCGCCTACATCTTCGTCATCGCCAACAGCCTGCGTCTCGTCCGTTTCGGCGAGGACTTCGCCGACGCCGAGCACGCCCGGCGCGAGGCCGAGGCGAGCCGGGCCGTGAAGCCGGTGCGATCGAGCCAAGCGAGCGCGACGGTGACCGCCTCCTGAGGACGCCCCCCCGGCCACTCGGGACCTCGGATCGGAACTGCGGGGTGGCCCGCGCCGCGAGCCGATATCGGCTGCGGTGACCACGACCGGACAACCGCCCCTCCCGGAGACGCTTCCCGAGCGGGAGCCGCCCGCGTCGAGTCTCGCGGCGGTGGGCGAGGTGCGCCCTGAGACCTGGCCAGGCGGCATGGGGTCGCCGGTCTTCGTCGTCGGCGGTCCACGCGGCGAACGGGTCGAGGCTCTGCTCGCCGGGCCGCTCCGCTCCTCCCGCCATCCGATCATCGTCCTCCTCCCTTCTGAGGAGGCGGAGTTCCACGCAGCCAGCGTGGCCCGCGGCGATTGGGATCGATTCGATCGGGCCCGGGTCCGCGTCTTGGTCGGCGACGACCTTCAGGGGCTCGACCATCTCGTCGCTCCGCACGCCCCGGCCCGCCTTCACGGGGCGACCATCGTGCCCGGCGCGGGCGACGCCTCGCGACCGTCGATCGCCCGGCTCGCCGCCTGTCTCCGCGAGCGTTACGCGAGCGAGATGCGGACGATCGAGGAGGCGACGAAGCGATACCAGGCCCGACGCGCCGCGTCCGACCGGAGCCCTCCGTTCCGCTCGGTCTTCGCCGCGGCGGACGCCTCCACCACCGCCCTCAAGCACCTCGGCGCCGAACTCGTGGCCGCCGCTCGCCAGCTCGGGATGGGAGCGACCTACCACGAGATGGACCTCCATCACGATCCCTTCCGCCCGCTGCGGCGGCTCGAGGCGTTCCTCGAAGCCTCGCCCGACCTCCTCGTGGCCTTCGTCGCCAGCCGTGCCCGCGAGTGGGGAGCGCTCGCCGCCGGCACCCCCACCATCAGCTACTGGTCGAGCGATCCAGAGCGCTATCGCCTCGAGGCCCAAGGGTTCAGCGGCGACGACCTGGTCTGCGTGAGCGACCGTCGCTGGATGCGGTCCTTCACGAGTCGCGGCATCGAGGCCCACCACGTGCCGCTCGCCACCGGGCTCGGCGCGTTCGACCTCGAGGCGAGCGGCGCCGAGGACGACGGCCCGGTCCTCGTCGTCGGCAACCTGCCGGATGCGCTCGACGTCTTGCCGGGTTCCCTTGCCGGCAAGGCGGCCGAGGTGCGGCAGCTCGCGAAGGAGTGGTGCGCCGCTCCCGGCGATACGCCGCTCGAGGCGATCGCTGCCTCGGCCCGCCTCCTCGCGGACGACGACGCCAACGGCTCCCTCCGCCGAGCCGTCGAGTTCGCCGCCACGCGGCTCGACCGGATCGCGGCGGCCGTGACCGTCGCCACGCTCGGTGTACCGCTCGTTGTCCACGGCGACCAGCGGTGGGCCGAAGCGCTCATGGGGACCGCCGCCGAAGGCACGTGGCAGGGCCCGCTGGTCGGGCGCGAGGCCGCCGCCCGTGCCTTCCGACGCGCCGCACTCGTCGTCAACACCATCAGCCGAAACGCCGTCGACGCCCTCAACATGCGGGCCCTCGACGTGGCGGCGGTGGGCGGCGTCCTCGTCTCGACCCACCGCCCGGGACTGGCCGACGCCTTCGCCATGGGGCGCGAGGCGTTTGCCTATCGCTCATCGGAAGAGCTAGCGGCCGTCGTTCGCGACCTGCACCGCGATCCGACTCGCCGAGCCGCGGTGGGCAGCGCAGCCCGCCTTCGGGTGCGGGCCGACCACTCCTGGGAGGCCCGTTGGCGGACCTTCCTCGGGTTGCTCGAGGCCCGCCGGCGGCGCCCGGTGTCCTGAAAGGGCTCGTTCCAAAATCACGACGACCCGGGCACGCGCCGGGTCGTCGCGGGAGCCTGTGATTCAGTCTGTCGCGTCACTTCATGCGGCGGCGGGCGGCGAAGGCGCCGAGAAGACCCACCGCGGCGAGGCCGGCGGTCATGGGCACCGGCACCACGAGGAGCTGGTCCTGGGCGCTGCCGTGGGTGAGGCCCACGAGGCCCGGGGCATCGCCGTTGAACTCGTCGGCGAGCGAGGCGATGAGCGAGTTGGCGAGGTTGCCGACGGTCAGCGTGGTGCCGTTGGCGTTGTTGGCGGCGATGGCCCCGACGAAGACGTTCATCTGGGCGATGGCGCTGGCGTCGTTGGCGGTGATGTTCTCGTGGGTGATTTCCCAGACCGCGAGCTGGAAGGCGGCGCAGAGGTCGGCGTTCGAGGTGTTCTGGACCGTCGACCAGTTCCGGGCGTAGAGGCCGCGGATCAGGCTGGCCCGAAGGGCGCCCATCGGGGCGGGCGGGGCGTCGGGCACGTTCTCCACGCTGGTGACCGTGTAGGTCACGGTCTGCCCGTAGTTGATGTACTCCGAAAGCTGGGTGCAGAAGGTGGTGACGCTCCCGCCGCCGGCCAGGGTCCAGTTCATGCGGCCGGCGAGGTCGTTCACGTAGCCGCTGCCGGCCTGGTTGAAGGAACGTCCCGCGTTGTAGCTGAGCTGGATCGTGCGCGACGGGCCGACGTTGTTGAAGGTCATGGTCATCGTCTCGGCGCCGGCGACGGCGCTGACGAGGCTGACGGTGGCGGCGGCGACAATGCTCTGCACAGTGTGGTTCACGGCTCTCGTTCCTTGTTCCCTTGTGGTGGGAGTCGTCCCGATTCCGAGGTCGGTGTCCGGGCCGAGGCCCTTCCACTCGATCGCCCGATCGGGGTCTCCCGCTCGGCCGCGGCGTGACGCGGTCGAAGTCCATCGAACATAGCCCAGGGCCGGGGCGATGCCGGGCCGACGATCCGAAACGGGCCGCGACCGGCGTGGACCGTGAGGCCTATGCCTAACAGGAGTCCTGTGCGGGGCGCCGGGCGGGAGACTATCCGCCGTACCGGCGCAACCGGCACCCTCGCCCCCTGCTTGCCCGATCGCGCCAAAACGACAACCGCCCCGCGGCGCGAAGGATCGCCACGGGTCCCCTGCCCGCTCACGGAGCTACGATGCGACTAGTCGGTCGGGCCGCGCGAGGCGGCGGGGCCGGTCCCGGCGGGAGCCGCGGGCAGACTTCCGAGCGAGGCCATCAAGCTGGCCGCGTCGGCAGCGACGGGCAAGGCCAGCTCGGCGATGGTCGCCTGCTTCTCGGGCGACACGTCCGGCTCGAGGAAGAGCCCCTTGGTGTCCGCCGCAGCGAGCCGGCAGGCATCGGCACGGACCACGATCCGGACCTCGCGGGCCGGCTCGCGGGCCAGGTCGCCCTCGGTCCGGACGCCCAAGAGGGACGTCACACCCGAGGCAATGGCCGCCGCCAGATGTTGGAGTTGCCGGAGCACTGGATCGCCACCACGACGGGCACGCCCCGTCCCCTGAACCCACATCCCGGATTCGTGCCGGAGCGGTCCGGGCGCGGTCGAGTCGGGCCACGGCCTCTCCGTGGCCTACGACTCCCTCGAGCGGGAACATACGACCTGCCTGTGGCGAGTCCGGTGGCAACCCCCAACTTGAGCGAATCTCGCGGTCGACCGGGCCCGAGAAGTGAGGGCTAGGTTGCCCGACCGTCACACCCGGACAGCAGCGACGCCGCGGCGGGAGGCCGCGGCGTCGCGTGGAGTGCTTGGCCCGGTTCTCTGGAGTCGCCTGGCGGTTAGGCGACGGTCACTGCAGGGTTCAGGTAGACATCCTGGATCGCGTTCAGGAGCTTCACACCCTCGGCCATCGGCCGCTGGAACGCCTTGCGGCCCGAGATCAGGCCCATGCCGCCGGCTCGCTTGTTGATGACCGCGGTCTTCACCGCCTCGGCGAAGTCGTTCTCGCCGCTGGCCCCGCCAGAGTTGATCAGGCCGGCCCGGCCGCAGTAGCAGTTGAGGACCTGGTAGCGGCAGAGGTCGATGGGGTGGTCGGTGGCGAGGTCGGAGTACATCCGCTTGTCGAGCTTGCCGTAGCTCGAGTTGCCGGTGTTGAGGGCGGTGTAGCCGCCGTTATTCTCGGGGAGCTTCTGCTTGATGATGTCGGCTTCGATCGTCACGCCCAGGTGGTTGGCCTGGCCGGTGAGGTCGGCGGCGACGTGGTAGTCCTTGCCGTCCTTCTTGAACGCGCTGTTCCGCAGGTAGCACCAGAGGACGGTGGCCATGCCCAGCTCGTGGGCCTCGTGGAAGGCCTGGGCCACCTCGACGATCTCGCGGCCGGCGTCGTCGGAGCCGAAGTAGATGGTGGCTCCGACCGCGGCCGCCCCGAGGTTCCACGCCTCGCGGACCGAGCCGAACATGATCTGCTTGGCCTGGTTCGGGTAGGTCAAGAGCTCGTTGTGGTTGATCTTGACCAGGAACGGGATCTTGTGGGCGTACTTCCGGCTCACCGAACCGAGCACGCCGAAGGTGGTGGCCACCGCGTTGCAGCCGCCCTCGATGGCCAGCTTCACGATGTTCTCGCCGTCGAAGTAGGCGGGGTTCTTCGCGAAGCTCGCCCCGGCCGAGTGCTCGATGCCCTGGTCGACGGGCAGGATCGAGATGTAGCCCGAGCCGCCGAGGCGGCCGCTCGAGAAGATCCACTGCAGGTTCTTGAGGACCTGCGGGCTCCGGTCGGTCGAAGCGAAGACGCGGTCGACGAAGTCGGGGCCGGGCAGGTGCAGGTGCTTCCTGTCGACCTTGGCGACGTGGGTCAGGAGGCTGGCGGCATCGCTGCCGAGGAGTTGCTCGAGGTTCGAGGCCGATGACGGGGTGGCGGTGGCGGGCATGGTGCGTCTCCGAGGCCGTCGATGATACGGCTCGGGCGTCCCCCCCGCGAGCGGTGAACGGGGCCGCTCAGCGCGTCGCCTGCCGCTCGATCATCCGTCGGTCCACGCTCCAGGCACCGGCCCCCTTCCAGAGGACGAGACCGCAGGCCACGAAGACGACGACGGGAAGGGCGATTGGCGGCTCGATCGATCCGGGCCACTCGGTGATCACCATCTTGCTGTAGGTCGCGACCGCCATCGCCCCCATCCCGAGCACCGCCCCGATCCGGGCGAAGAAGCCAAGGCCAAGCGAGAGGCCGGCCACCACCATCACAAGCGGCGCCACGTAGTAGTTGATCCCCGGCAGGGGGATCGAGGCCCGCGTCAGGATCTCCATCAACGGCGTCATGCCCGTCATATGGAACGCCCCGAAGCCAGCCAGGGGCAGCATGGCCAAGAGCCGCGGCACGATGGTCCAGCGTTGCGTCCCGGTCGCACGGATCGGACAGCTCCCCGTCATCGGCATCCCCCGTTCACTTCTCGGCCATCAGCGAAGCCCGGGCCTCGGCCAGCGCCTTCCGGGCGGCGTCATCGACCTTCGGGTAGTGAAGGTCGAGCGAGGCCAAGGCATCGACCACCGCGGCGGCCACGACGAGCCGCGTGAACCACTTGTTGTCGGCCGGCACCACGAACCACGGGGCCTCCGGCGTGGCCGTCTCCGCGATCATGTCCTGGTACGCCTCCTGATAGGCGTCCCAGTGGCCGCGCTCGCGGACGTCGGCGGCGGAGAACTTCCAGTTCTTCTCCGGGTTGTCGAGCCGCTCCATGAACCGCTTCTTCTGCTCCCCCTTCGAGACGTTCAGGAAGAACTTCCGGATGATCGTCCCGTTCCGGGCCAGGTAGCGCTCGAAGTTGCGGATGTCCTTGTAGCGGTCCTTCCAGATCGACTTGGAGACGAGCTCCGGCGGCAGCTTCTGCTTGGCCAGGATCCCCTCGTGCACACGGACCACGAGGACCTCCTCGTAGTAGGAGCGGTTGAAGATGCCGATGCGGCCCCGCTCGGGGAGGTGCTTCATGCACCGCCAGAGATAGTCGTGGTCGAGGTCCTCGGAGGTCGGCGACTTGAAGCTCGTGACTTGGCAGCCCTGCGGGTTGACGCCCGACATCACGTGCTTGATCGCCCCGTCCTTCCCCGCCGCGTCCATGGCCTGGAAGACGAGGAGGACCGACCAGCGGTCCTGGGCGTAGAGCATGTCTTGGAATTCGGCCAGCTGTTCGATGCCCTTGGCCAGCCACTCCTTCGACTCGGGCTTCTGGTCGCTGTTGAACTCGAGCGTGTCGCCGGGATCGAAGTCCTTCAGACGGAACTTCTCGCCGTCCTTCACCTTGAACGGCTTGATGAGCTGATGGGCACGTTCGACGAGCGTCCGCTCCGCCATGGGGCACCTCGGTTCCGCTGGATAGGCCCGGGTATAGCCGACCGCGGGCGCGGAAGCAACGCGCTCAAGGGATTCCGCCCACAGGATGCGTGGTCAACCGCGTCGACGCCGGCTTCCCGCCGCCGCCAAGGCCACCAGCCCGAGCCCGCCCGGCGCCGGAACGAACGTGCCGGTGAAGGCGAAATCGGTGACGGTGAGATTGCCCGTCCCCTCCAAGCCGTCGCCGGTCCGCACGCCAAGCCCGAAGACGTCGCCGGCGTTGACGCTGAAGGTGAGCGTGCCGCCGAAGGGACCGGAGCCGTTGGCGCTGATCACGGTGAAACTGTCGTTGATGAAGTAGCCCCCGTTGTCGTAGAGGGGCATGTCGAAGCTCTGGTAGGTCCAGCTGCAGGTGACCGTGCCGCCGGTGAGGGCGGTCGCGCTATAGAGCGTGAGGCCTTTCTGCCCGGCGTTGCCGCTGTGGAGGGCCATGCTCGCGGCGGTGATCGAGCCAGTTCCGAACACCGCTGCGTTTCCGCCGATGCCGATGACCGTGCCCACCGCGGCGGTGGGGCTGGCCAGGCTGTCGGCGCGGTTCAAGAGCGTCCAGTTCGAGGGGTCGAAGGAGGCGTGGGCCAACGAGGAGACGGCGCAGGCAAGGCCCAGCGCCAAGGCGTTTCGATGCTTCATGGGTTTCCCTTTTCGCACACCTCTCGCATGCGGAGAGTGCGCACGATAGGCCCGCTGATCCGCCTGCATGCGAGGAGCGAAACAAAGCCGAGTGCTCGGTGATGGGCAACGCTTACAGCGCCGCGTCGATCCAACCGCCGCAGAGGACGACGTCCCCCGCGTAGCACACCGCGGCCTGGCCCGGAGCGACCGCCGGCTGCGGCTCGTCGAAGCGGATCTCGAGCCGCCCGCCCTCCGCGCCGCGGACCCGGGCCGGCACCGGCTCGGCGTTGTAACGGATGGCGGCCGTGCAGCGGGTCCAGCCCTCCGTGTCGGGGCTCGGCTCGGCCAGCCAGTTCGCCTCGCTCGCCGTGCAGCCGGGGCGGAGCAGTTCGTGCCGCTCGCCGACCACGACCGTGTTGGTCGCCGCGTCCTTCCCGATCACGTAGAGCGGCTGGGCCGCGGCCACGCCCAGCCCCCGCCGTTGTCCGATCGTGAAGTGCTGGTGCCCGGGATGCTCGCCTAACACGCGGCCGGCGCGGTCGACGATCGCCCCTCGCTGCAGGCCCGAGGGGTCGCGGCGGGCGATCAGCCCGGCGTAGTCGTTGTCGGGGACGAAGCAGATCTCCTGCGAATCGGGCTTGTCGAAGACGGGCAAGCCCCGCTCGCGGGCCAGGGCCCGGACCTCGGGCTTGCGCATCTCGCCGATCGGGAGGAGCATTTCCCCTAACCGATCGCGAGGGGAGCCGAACAGGACGTAGCTCTGGTCCTTGTCGAGGTCGAGCCCGCGGAGGAGCGTCGCCCGCCCGCTCGCGTCGCGGCCGATCCGGGCGTAGTGCCCGCTGGCGATGAAGGCGGCGTCGATCGAGCGGGCGTACTCGTGGAGCTTCCCGAACTTGAGCCAGTCGTTGCAGCGCACGCAGGGGTTGGGGGTGCGGCCGGCGTGGTACTCGCCCACGAAGTAGTCGATGATCCGCCCGAAGTCCCTCTTGAAGTTGCAGACGTAGAAGGGGATCCCGAGCTTGGCGGCGACGAGCCGGGCGTCGGCCGCGTCGTTGATCGAGCAACAGCCTTGGTGGCCGATCTTGGTCCCCGCCCCGGCCGCCGGAACGACCGGCAGACCGATCGCGCCCGGGCGGGCCGGCGTCGGACAGGCCGCCCCATCGGGCACGAGCCCCTCGAGCGACTCCCCCGGCGAACCGAGCCGCATGAAGCAGCCCACCACCTCGTAGCCCTGGCCCAAGAGGATCGCCGCGGCGACCGAGGAATCGACGCCGCCCGACATGGCGAGGAGGACCTTGGGGCGAGGGGACGGCATGGGGAGGGGCGGTGGCCAAGGGCCGGCGCACGGCGGCCGGACGGCCTCCGCCGCCGCCCTTTCGCTTCGGCACGGCCCATCGTACGCTCCGAGCCGTGCTGATCTACGCGGGGATCGATGAGGCCGGCTACGGCCCGCTGCTTGGACCGCTCTGCGTGGCGGTCGCGGTGGTCGCCATCGACGACCTCGATGGCCTCGCCCTCGACGGCGTGAAGGCCCCGGACCTCTGGCAGCGGCTCCGCCACGCGGTGAGCGCCTCGCCCAGCGAGCGGACCAAGATCGCCATCGCCGACAGCAAGAAGCTGAAGGGCTCGAAGGAGAGCAAGGCCCATCCCCTCCGTCACCTCGAGCGCGGCGTCCTCGCTGCCTCGGTCGCCGCGGGGCGGGCCCTCCCGGCGACCGACGACGAACTCTTCACCCAGCTCGGGATCGCCGTGGCCGGACGCGACGAGAGCCCCTGGTATGCCGAGCCGACCGCCCTGCCCTTGGCCCACGATCGCGACCATCTGGCGATCGCCGCCAACCGCTTGGCCCTTGCCGGGCGCGAAGCCAGCGTCCGCTTCGCCCACCTCGCCTGCACCGCCCTCGATGGCCTCGGCTTCAACCGCCTTGCCGCGTCGAGCCAGAAGAGCGACATGAACCTGGCCCTCGCCCTCCGCCACGCCGACCAGGTTTGGCGTGCCTTCGACGGCACCCACCCGCGGATCGTGATCGACCGCCAGGGCGGCCGGGCCTACTACCGCGAGGTCCTCCAGACGAGCTTCCCCGAGGCGACGATTCAGATCCTCGGGGAGACCGAGTCGACCAGCCGCTACCGCCTCGAGGACCGCCGGGGGCCTATCACCCTCTCCTTCGAGGCCGAGAGCGAGACCAAGCACCTCCCGACCGCCTTGGCGTCGATGGCCGCGAAGTACGCCCGGGAGCTGCACATGCTCCGCATGAACCGCTTCTTCACCGGCCTCTTGCCCGAGCTCAAGCCGACCGCCGGGTACGTGGAAGACGGCCGGCGGTACCTCCGCGACATCCGCCCGGCCCTCCGGCAGTTGGGGGTCCGGGAAGAGCAACTGGTCCGGAGCCGCTAGGGCCTCCCGGGGCCGCGTGCCGCTCGGTCCGCTGGGGGCGACTGCCCTCCGCCAGGCGGCCGACCGCTTGCAACGCCGGGGAGGGGTTCTTACCATCTTCGGTTCTCCCCGGAGCGTCCCGCCGGTCCCTCGATCGGAGGCCGCTCGCCCGGCGGAGGCCTATGCCCGACGACGACGACGACCACAAACCGCCGGACGCACGCTTGAGCCCTTGAGCCCCCGCCGGGGACTCGCCTTCGGGCCCGCGTGCGACCGACCGTCGCGCCACCCCGACAAGCCACTCGACCAATCGACGCCCTCGCGACCCACCGACCGGTGGCTCCCCGCGTGGCCAGCGAAATCCCCCCTTCCGTCCTCTCCGACACGAACGACCACCGAATTCCACGGCCGCACGGACGGCCCGACCGCAGGAACGACCCCATGCCCACCGACTTGACCATGGTCCGCAACATCGGCATCTGCGCCCACATCGACGCGGGCAAGACGACCGTCACCGAGCGCGTCCTCTACTACACGGGGAAGACCTACAAGATGGGCGAGGTGCACGAAGGCACCGCCACCATGGACTTCCTGCAGGACGAGCAGGAGCGCGGCATCACCATCCAGTCGGCCGCCACCACCTGCCCGTGGACGCGGAACGGCATGGAATACAAGATCAACCTGATCGACACCCCGGGCCACGTCGACTTCACCATCGAGGTCGAGCGATCCCTGCGCGTGCTCGACGGCGCGGTCGCCGTCTTCGACGGCAAGGAAGGCGTCGAGGCCCAGTCGGAGACGGTGTGGCGCCAGGCCGACCGCTACGGCGTGCCGCGCCTCTGCCTCATCAACAAGATGGACAAGATGGGGGCCGACTTCGAGTTCAGCTTCAACTCGATCCGCCAGCGGCTCGGCGCCAATGCCATCGCGGTGCAGATCCCGCTCGGCAAGGCCGACAAGTTCAAGGGCCTGATCGACCTCCTCGAGATGCGGGCCTACTACTTCGACCAGAGCGAGCTGGGAGCCAAGATCGAGGAGCGGGACATCCCCGACGACCTCAAGGAAATGGCCCAGATCTGGCGGCACGAGCTGGTCGAGAAGGCCGCCGAGCTCGACGACGCCCTCACCGAGAAGTTCATCATCGACGAGAAGTCGATCACCCCCGACGAGATCCGGAGCGCCATCCGCAAGGGCACCATCGCCCTCAAGTGCTTCCCGGTCTTCTGCGGCTCGGCCCTCAAGTACGTCGGCGTGCAGCGCGTCCTCGACGGCGTCATCGACTACCTGCCGAACCCCACCGAGCGCCCCGACGTGCAGGGCACCGACCCCAAGGACAAGGGCGTCCACCTCAGCCGTCCGCACAGCGAGGACGCCCCCTTCTCGGCCCTCGTCTTCAAGGTCGTCAACGACACCCACGGCGACCTCACCTACATCCGCATCTACTCGGGCAAGCTCGAGAAGGGCTCCCGCGTCGTCAACCCCAACAACGGCAAGCGCGAGAACGTCAGCCGCATCTACGAGATGCACGCCCGGGAGCGCGAGGCCCTCGACTCGGTCGGCGCCGGCAACATCGTGGCCGTGGTCGGCCTCAAGAATTCCTACACCGGCGACACCCTCTGCGACCAGGACAACCCCATCGTCCTCGAGCGCATGGTCTTCCCGGAGCCGGTGATCTCGATGTCGATCGAGCCGATCACGGCCGACGACCGCAAGAAGCTGGGCGAGGCCCTGGTCACCATCCGCCGCGAGGACCCCTCGTTCCGCTCGACCTACAACGACGAGACGGGCGAGACGATCATCGCCGGCATGGGCGAGCTGCACCTGGACATCATCAAGACCAAGCTCGTCCGCGACATGAAGATCGGCGTGAACGTCGGCCGTCCGCGGGTCAGCTATCGCGAGACGATCGTGGGCACCGCCAACAAGGTCCGCGGGCTCTTCAAGAAGCAGACCGGCGGCCGCGGCCAGTACGGCGACGCGGTGGTCAACATCGGCCCGATCACCAAGGAAGAGGCCGAGGCCCAGGGCCTCGAGATGATCGACGGCGTGGTCTTCGTCGACAAGGTCTCGGGCGGCGTCATCCCCCGCGAGTTCATCCCGAGCGTCGAGTACGGCATCCGCCAGGCGGCGTCGACCGGCGTCATCGGCGGCTATCCGGTCATCAACTGCAAGGTCGAGCTCATCTTCGGCTCCTACCACGACGTCGACTCGAGCCAGGTGGCCTTCGAGCAGGCCGGCATCCTGGCCTTCAAGGAAGCCTGCTCCGCGGCCGGCGTCGGACTCCTCGAGCCGATCATGAAGCTCGTGGTCACCACCCCCGACGAGTTCTTCGGCAACGTCTCGGGCGACATCGCCAGCCGCCGCGGACACATCGTGGACAGCGAGCTGCGCGGAGTGGTCCGACTGATCACCGCCGAGGTGCCGCTGGCCGAGCTCTTCGGCTACACCACGAGCCTCCGCTCGATGACCCAGGGCCGGGCCACCTCCACCATGGAGCCGGCCGAGTACCGGCTCATGCCGGACCGCCTCAAGGACGAGGTCCTCAAGAAGGGCTGACCGCATCCACACGCCAACCACCGCGGCCCGCCGAGATCCTCGGCGGGCCGCGCTGTTTTCCCGCCACGACCTCCGGCCGGCCATGCCGCCGCCCGTGCCGCCCCTGCCTCGCCTGAATCGCCTTCCCGTAGCATGACGCCCGACGGCGGTCCCTTCCCCATGTCCGAGTCCCCCGACTTCCCCGAGGTCGACCGCTACCGCGGCGACTACGAGCTCGAGCTCGAGCGGTGGTTCCGCCGCCGCTTCGGCTGGCTCTGCTTCCTCATGCTCGCCGGCAGCGCGGCCATTGCGGCGATCAGCGCGATCAGCTTCTTCTCCGAACTGGACAATCCGACCGGCGGACTCCTGGCCAGCGTCTTGGCCAGCGTGCGGTTCGTGATCCTGCTCGGGATCCTCGTCCACTTCTGGTTCCGGGTCCGACCCGGCATCGAGACCCGCGAAGCAGCGGTCGGGGCGGCCTCGCGGATGGTCCTCGCCCTTGGCGCCTCGAACCTCGCCTTCGAGCTCGCCATCCTGCTGGCAGCCCCCGGCTCGTTCATTTCGCCGCTGACCTCGATCGCCTTTTGGCACGGTGTGGCGACGCTCTTCCTGCCGTGGACGATGCGGGAGTCGCTGCGCCCGATCCTCCCCCTCTTCGTGGCTTGGGCGGTCTGGCACTGCACCCGTGGATTCCTGCTCCGGGAGTGGGTCTCGACCATTGTCGAGTTGGCCGCCGCCCCGCTCGTCTTCGCCCCGGGACTTCTCATCGCATGGTGGCGGCTGGCCCGCCACCGCCGGCAGTTCCGCCGCGAGGCCTCGCGCCGCTTCTTCGTCTCCATGCGCCGCGAGCTGATGCAGGCCCGCCGCATCCACGAGAGCCTCTTCCCGCAGCCCTGGGAAGACGGCGTCTTCCGCTTCGAGTATCGCTACCGGCCGGCCCAGGAGATCGGCGGCGACTTCGTGCACATGTGGACGGACCACAGCGGGGCCCTGCACATCGCGATCATCGACGTGACCGGCCACGGCCTGGCCAGCGCCATGACCGTCAACCGCCTCTACGGCGAGCTCGAGCGTCTCCGCTACGAGCACCCCTACCTGCGGCCGGGCAGCCTGCTCTCCCTCCTCAACCGTTACGTCCTCCTGACCCTCGCCCCGCACAAGATTTTCGCCACCGCCGCCTTGCTCCGGATCGAACCCCGCGAGGGCACGGCGATGTACGCGAACGCCGGCCATCCGCCGGTCTTCCTTCGTCGTCGCAACGGACAGGTGCAGGAGTTCGAGAGCACCCATCCCATGCTCGGGGCCCTTCAGCCGCAGGATTTCGGCGTGGAGGAGACGGTGATGGCCCTCGAGCCGGGCGACGCTGTGGTCGCCTACACCGACGGAGCCTTCGAGGCCCGCAACCCGAAGGGCCAGAAGATGGGCTTGGCCCGGCTGCGCGAAGCGCTGCGCCGCCAGCCGCCGCCGCCCAAGTGGTCGGACTTCCTGATCCAGCTCGTCGAAGGCTTCAGCCGCGGGGCGATCGACGACGACATCCTCGTGGCCAGCGTGCACTACCTGCGGAAGCCGGCCCAGCTCCAGGCCACGGCCATCGCCGCAGCGACCGACGAAACGAGCGCGGAGGCCGTGGTCACCCTATGAGCGATCCCGAGCGCCGCGCCGACCTCGACTTCCTCCGCCGCGCCGTGCGGCTCGCGGTCCGCGGCCATGGCGGCGCCGAACCGAATCCGATGGTCGGCTGCGTCCTCGTCGATAAGAGCGGCCGCGTAGTCGGCGAGGGCCACCACCGCCGTTGCGGCGAAGCCCACGCCGAAGCCATGGCCTTGCGACGGGCTGGAACCCAGGCTCGCGGAGCGACGGCCTACGTGACCCTCGAACCGTGCAACCACCACGGCCGCACGCCGCCTTGCTCGGAGGCCCTGCGCGCTGCCGGCGTGGTCCGCGTGGTATACGCGACGAGCGACCCGAACCCCATCGCCGCCGGCGGCGCGGCGGCTCTCGCCGGGCATGGGATCGCCGTCGAGCGTCTCGCCTGTCGCGAGGCCGACCTCCTCAACGAGCCTTTCCTCAAGCGGGTCCGGAGCGGCCTGCCGTGGGTAATGGCCAAGTGGGCCCAATCGATCGACGGGAAGATCGCCACCCGGACCGGCGACAGCAAGTGGATCTCGGGCGAGCGGGCTCGCCGCATGGTGCACCGCGAACGAGGCCGCGTCGACGCCATCCTGGTCGGCTTCGGCACCGCCCTCCGCGACGACCCGCAGCTCACCGCCCGCGGCGTGCGGCGGAGGCGGATCGCCCGCCGCGTGGTCGTCGACCTCGATCTCGAGCTGCCGGCGGACCGCCAACTGTTGGAACGCGGAGCGGATGGGAAGTCGACCATCGTCATCACCCGGAGCGAGCACGCCGATACGGCCCGGGCCCGCGGCCTCGAGCCCCTCGCCTGGCCAGCCGGCGGCGGATGGCGAAGCGTCCTGAAGGCTCTCGCCACGGACCACGGCGTCACCACCCTCCTCGTCGAAGGGGGCGGCGGACTGCTGGGCGAACTCGCCGCGGCCGAGCTCCTCGACGAGGCGTGGGTGTTCGTGGCCCCGCTCCTCTTGGGCGACGAAGACGCGGTGTCCGCGGTGCGGGGCCTGACCCCGCTCGCGATCGCCGACGGCCAGCGCTGGCGGCTCCTCGCTGTGCGGCGACGGGCAGCGGACGCCCTGCTCCACTTCCGGCGGCGATAGGCCCAAGATCAAAGGCGAAGCTCGCGAGGCCTCCCCCCCGCCCAGTACGATGCCCCGCCACGGAAGCGTGGGCTAGGACGGAGGCTCGGAGATCGAGGCAGCGGTGCAGCGACGGGCGACCAACCTGCGGGACGTGATGCAAGCGGCGCTCACCACGCCGCTCGGCGATTGCCCGGACGGCGAAGCAGCGGCTGTCACCCGAGCCCGCGCCGACCTCCTCGAAGCCGCCGTCCGCCGCGATGCGGCCGGAGCGCGAGCCGCCGCCGACCGGGCCCGCGGCGAACTCGAGTGCTTCGTCGACGGCGAGGCGGCCCGGGCCCCGGCCGCCCATCCCGCGACGCTCGCCACCCTCGCCGCGATCGCCATCCTGACCCGCGACCAGGACCTCGCCCGACGCGTGGCCGCCCCGCTCGCCGAGGCAGCCGACGACGCCCGGGCCGACGCAGGGATCGTCACCGTCCGCGAAGCGCTCGACGAGCGCCGCAGGGCCTGGCGGCACGAGGTGCCCGCGGCGGCGATGCCAGTGCCGACTCCAGCTCCCGGCCCCGTCGCCAGCATCCGGGCCCCGGATGTCGTGGCGATCGAAGCGCCGCCGGAGGCCCCGGCCGAGTCGCCCCACGCAGGGATCGGACAGCCCGCGCCGAACGCCGAGCGAGTCGCGCTCACGGCGCCGCTCGAGCCCGACCGGGCGAGTTCGCGTTCGGAGGTACGCGCTCCGCGCCTGGCCCTCCTCGACGAGCCGTGCAGCGAGCGGGTCCCTCACCGGCCGGAAGCCCCGGACCCGACCCGAGGCGACTCGGTCCCCGCGACGACGAGCGCCGACGGCGCCGAACTCGCCCTGGCCCTCGGCGGATTCCTCGCCTCGACGCTTCTCACCGCTGCGGCGATCCTCCTTCCTGTCGTCCTCGACGAGCGGACGATCCTGCCCGGCCGATTCGCGAACGCCCACCACCTCGTCGTCGCCGCGTTCCTCCTCCTGAGCGTGATCAGTGCAGAGTCGCTCACGAGACGGCTCGGCGACCTGCGGCCGGAGCCGGTCCGGGTCGATGGCCAGCGAACGTCGTCCCGTCGGGCGGACTGACCAGAAATTGAGGGCGACTTCGCCGAAGCGACGCCGGAGCGCGATACGCTCGCGGCGAGCGCGGCGAGCGCGGCGGCGCGGGCGAGCACGGTGCACGGGCCCTTGCGCCTCGCCGCGATCGACGACGCACGATCAGGGAGGGTCGAGCCGATGGAGGAGGTCGCCATGCCGTCACCGGCGGAGGAGGCTCGCGGCACTGACGCGACGGCAAGGGGGAGGGCTCCGGGCTCAGGCCCAGCGGAGCGTCCCGCCGCGACGCGACAGCCGTTAGGCCTGTTCCCGGGGAAGCCCACGCCGAGGCTCTACGACCGCATCGTCGAGGTGTTTCGGGCCAACCACTACAGCCGCCGGACCGAGTCGGCCTACCTCGAGTGGATCAAGCGCTACCTGCGGCAGTTCCACGGACGGCATCCTCGAGAGCTGCGCGAGGCCGAGGTGAATGCGTTCCTGAGCGAGCTGGCCGTCAAGCAGAACGTCGCGGCGTCGACCCAGAACCAGGCCCTCGCAGCGCTCCTTTTCCTGTACGACAAGGTGTTGGACGAGCCGCTCGACGAGCTCAGCGGGATCATCCGGGCCCAGCGCCCGCGACGCCGCCCGGTCGTCCTGACCCGCGAGGAGGTGGCGGCGATACTCGCCGAGCTCGACGGGGTGCCGAAGCTCGTGGCTCTCCTCCTCTACGGCGGCGGCCTCCGGCTCGGTGAGGCGATCGCCATGCGGGTCAAGGACGTCGACTTCGCGATGCGCCAGTTGACCATCCGCGAGGGGAAAGGCAACCTCGACCGAGTCGCCATCCTGCCGGACAGCGCCCACGGGCTGCTCCGCCAGCACCTCGAACGGGTGAGGACGCTGCACGAGCAGGATCTCCGGCGTGGCCGCGGCGCGGTCGAGCTGCCCCACGCCCTGCACCTTCGCTACCCGCGGGCGAATCGCGAATTCGGTTGGCAGTGGGTCTTCCCGGCAAGCGGCTTCTACGTCGACCCGCGGAGCGGCGAGCAGCGTCGACACCACCTCCACGAGACGGTCGTCCAGAAGGCAGTGCGGGCAGCCGTGCTCCGGCTCCGGCTCGTCAAACCCGCGACCTGCCACACCTTCCGACATTCCTTCGCCACGCATCTCCTCGAGGATGGGGCGGACATCCGAACGGTCCAGGAGCTCCTCGGGCACAAGGACGTGAAGACGACGCAGATCTACACCCACGTCCTCAATCGCGGGCCGTTGGGGGGGGG
>JBGAKK010000157.1:0-2142 GCA_044224425.1 Phycisphaerales bacterium | reverse complement strand
GCCGGGGACGTGCTGGAACATCTCGCCCGCCTCCGAGCAGCCGGCGACGACCTGCTCGGCCTCGAGGGCGATGTCGGTCAGGAAGGTGTCGGTCAGGCGGATGGTCGCTGGCATCGGTTGCTCCTTGTTAGATGCCGGAATATTAGCATGTCAATTGACGCACTCAAGCGTGCCGCATCGCCAATCCGCCACAACCCGAAAAAGAAGCGCCCCCGCCCGCTGTGGAGGGGCGAGGGCGCCACGAAAGGTGTCTCGTTCAGGATCCCGGGCGAGGCGGGATCGGCCCGCTCAGGCGATCCGGATTTCGAGCTTGGGCGCGGGGGCCAGCTCGTAGGGCTTGCGCTCGAGGTAGTCGGCGACGGAGTACATGGCGACCTCCTCCCCGCCCGGGAAGAAGATCGCGACCTTCTCGCGACCCTCGAGCCCATGGTCGGTCAGGAGCGTGCCGAACGCGAAGGCGATGCAGGCGTCGATCGACGCGAGCCCTTCCCGGCTGGCGACCGGCTTCCCTTCCTTCGCGGCGATGTAGGCGTGGGCGCCGTGCGCGGCCCCATAGAGGCAGATGTCGAACTTGGCGGAGGTCAGGTTCATGGGTGGTTCCTCGCTTGCTGCCGGGCCGTCCCGGCGAATCGCCCCCTGCCCGTCTCCGGGCCGGGCGCGGAGATGGGTCAGAAGCTGAAATCGTGGTACTCGCGGCGGACGCCGATCATCAGGCCTCGGCCCTGCCCGGGCTTCGAGAGGACCTTCTTCACCTTGTGCTTGTGGCCGTCGGCCTCGTTGACCTCGCGCCAGACCATCCGTTTCTTGTCCCACCAGAACCGCTGGATGCTGGCGAAGGTGTTGCGGTGGTACTCGTAGGTCTGGCACTCGCTCATGCCGTTCTTGTCGATCCGCGTGGCGTAGTCCCGCTGGACATCGAGGAGGGTCGATCCTCGCCACTGGCCGACCGCGACGATCGTGGCGGCGTGCCGGTCGGTCCAGCAGAGGATCGTGGCCCCCATGCCCACCTCGGGGTCGGGCTGGCCCCTGGTCGAGCGGGCATAGACGTGGTTGGTGAACGAGTTGGTCTGCGTTCCGAGCTTCATGGGCCTCCTTTCGTGTCGCGGCGTCGACCGCGTCGAAGCGGAGCGGTCCTCCCCGCTTCTCGCCCGAGTATTAGCATGCTGATTGCTCGATGCAAGGAGGCCGACGGCAGAACCGCGAAGAACCGCGTCGGCGTGGCGCGTCCGCCCATCCCTCATCGCGGCGAGCCGTTCGGCCTCCAGACTCGTTCGACCCGCGTGGGGACCAGAACCTCGCGGTCCTCGTCGGGGCAGTACACGACCAGCCGCTCGCTGGTGTAGCCCCTCACGAAGCCGAGCTTGGTGTCCTTGCTCCGCGACGGGCGCCAGCGGACCTGATCGCCCACGCCGAAGTAGACGAATCGCCGCTTGCCGTTGGCTCCGATGCAGTACCCGTGGAGGGGGATAGCCATCACGCAAGCTCCTTCGTGGCCGGGCCCCCCTGGCGCGTCGGGTCAGGCGGTGTTCTGGTTCGGGGTGTCATGCGATCGATGCTCCGGGTCAGTCCCAATAGGGCTCGGCGAGCTTGTTGGGCTTGAGTCCGCGGGCACGCTGGACGTACTCGCGGCGGTAGTCGAGCGAGGCGGGAACGTCCACGCCTTGGCAGTGCGCAGCCTTCCCGATTTCGAGCAGCGATCCGAGCTCCGCCGCGTCCTCGGGCGAGAGGTCCCCGTCGACGAGGCGTCGCGGAGGGGCGGAGATCGTGATCCAGCCATAGGCGGTCCCGCGGCCTCCCCTCACGCTCCAGTCCTTCCCGGAGCGTTCCTTGAGGGCGGTGCGGATGGCGCGGATGGTGCTTTCGCGGTCAAGGGCGTCGGTTTCGTGCTGCATGGCGGGCTGGGTCGTTGTGGGGTTCATGGCGTCGCTCCCGTCAGACGGGGATCTCCTCGGTGCTGGGGGCCTTCACGGGGGCCTGCTTCGCAGCCTTCCTCCACCGCTTCGAGAACTCCATGGCATCGGCCTCGGTCGAGAAGGCGACGACGAGGGCCTTGGTCGCGGCCGCCCGGAAGCGGCCCTCGAGCCCGACGAGCTCGGCTATGGCTCCGAGCGTCCCGTCGTCGTCGGGGTCCTCGGAGGCGAG
>JBGAKK010000156.1:0-2186 GCA_044224425.1 Phycisphaerales bacterium | reverse complement strand
CCCAGGCCTCCAGTTTCGGGTCGCTCGCCGACAAGCTGCGCGGGGCCCTCGAGCCCCGGAAGAAGTAACACCAAAGCCCCCCCGCTCGCCCGGACCGGCTTTCGAATCGGCGGAGGACCGGGCAGAATCCCGCGCATGGGATTGCGATGGGTGGAGCGTGACCTGGCCCTGCGGGGGAGAGTCCTGTTCCGGGGCGGGATTCCCCTGCAGGTCGGGGAGCTCGCGAAGCACGCCGGGCCCGAGTACACGGTGGAGGCTCTGCCCGCCTTGCCCGAGCTGCACTGGCGCGTCCGGCTGCAGCACTCCCGCCATGGCGCCGCCGAGGTCGTGTGCCCCCGCGAGCAGGAGATGCCGGGCGAGGTCCTCGTTCAGTTCGACCCGCGCCTCACCACCGCGGAGAAGGAAGCCGTGCTCTCGGCGGGTTCGCAGGTCGAGTTGAAGCTCGAGCCACTCGAGCGCGATCTGCTGCGCGAGCGAAAGCGCCTGTTGCGGTTTCTCTCCGCGGTCGGGGGCGACGCGCGGGTCGCGGTGCTCGACGAACTCGCCCTGTGCTGGTGGTCGCCCCAGGCGCTGGCCGAGGAGCTGGCCCACGACGCCCCGGTCGACATCAGCGCCCTCTTCACCATGCACCTGGTGGGGGGCACGGGAAAAGGTAAAGACGAATCGCCGCCTTTCTGGCTTCATACCCATGGCCTCCAGGAAGCGGGCTTCTCGGATTTCGACATCCTGGATCCTTCGCCTTCGTGCCACGAACGTGGTTTCGATGCCCTGCGAGCCCTCGCCTTTGCCGTCGTGGAGGGGGCGCTCGCCCCCGGGGGAGAGCCGTTCCCCATCGTGTGGCCCGGGGGAGAGGTGAGGCTCGTCCCCGCGCGGGAGATCCTGAGCCACGCCGGAGCGGGACTCGTCGCGTGGCGTGAATCGCTCGACGATTTCCACCTCGACGGGCATGCGGTGGTCTGCGACGCGAAGCTCGAGCGCCGCTTCTTCGGGCTGGGGCGCGCTCACGCGAGACCGTCCACGTTCTTCCAGGCGGAGCTTCCCGATCAGCCCCTCATTCAGTTCTCCCGGGCGGCCAGCGATGTGATGGCCGATCGCGCTCGCCAGACCTGGGGCTATTTCCGCGGCCTGCGCGAGGAGTTCAAGGAGTACGACCTGCCCGCGCTGGCCAAGCTCGCCTGTCCGGTCGACGGGGATCCCGAGGGGCGCGAGCACATCTGGTTCGAGATCCATGACTGCGATAAGGACAGCCTCGACGCCACGTGCCTCAATGCTCCCTACAATGTCGCGTCCCTCGAGAAGGGACAGCGGGGCCGCCACTCCGCCGAGCAGCTGAGCGACTGGACCCTCTTCACTCCTTTCGGACCGATCAATCCCCGCTTTCAGTACGCGGCGCGAAAGCTGCGAGCCGATCCCGACGAAGCGCGCCGCCGGTGCGCCCCGTCGCCCGGATGAGCCGGGCGAAGGCGGCCCCGACCAGCCACGGATTCCGCGCGGTCAGCGCGAGGCTGCCTTGCGGAGCGACATGAAGTAGGCGAGCACTTCCTCGGGCAGGGCAACGTGGTCCTTGCCCGCGATGATCGCTTCGGTCACATTCGCATATCCATGAGCCTGGGCCACCTTCTGGGCGTCTTTCCACTGCAAGAAGAGGGCGCTGCCGGGGCCGAAGGTCGTGTCGCCGGCCGAGGCGATGCCCCGGATGGGCAGGCTCGCGCGCGACGGGGCCTCGGAAAAGGGGTCGCCGTCCACGCACCGTCCACGATAATTGCCCGCGACCGGCGCCGCCGCCGCGAGCCACTCCGGGTGGTGGAATATGGTCGCCCACACCAGGTGGGCGCCGGCTTCGAAGCCGGTGAGATAGATCAGGTCCTCGCCATGGGTGGCCTCGCGAACCTCCCTGATGACCCGTGCGAGCCCGTCCTCGTCGAAGGCGCAGGCTCCTTCCTTGTCTATCCGGTCCCAGGTCGCGTTCGAGTACGGGTAGATCGCGGGGTCGCGCTGCCCCTGGTTGCCATTGGTGACGGTGATGGGGGTGACGATGACGAACGGCTGCCTGCCCCTGGCCCGGGCGAAGCGCTCCGCGTTCGCCTTGAACTGTTTCTCCGCCGCCTCCAGCGCGATGACGATCGGCCAGGTTCGGTCGCGGGTCCAGCCCTCCGGGCGGACCACGTAGTACTGCATGGGGTGGC
>JBGAKK010000006.1:0-117598 GCA_044224425.1 Phycisphaerales bacterium | reverse complement strand
ACCCTTTCGAATGCACATCCGGCCGCGCGTGCGACCGTCTGCACGCCGCCGCGTCCGGCAGCCGAAGAGGTCGAGAGCGCCTGGGGCGCACGCTGGACACACCCGTTCGACCGGCGGGTCCCGCAGAGCAACCCGTGCTGAGCGCCGCTACATCGCCGGCGCCACCACCATGGTGACGCTGAGCCGATGAGGCTGCCCGGCCCGGTCCCGTTCGCGCAGGAAGCGGTCGATCTCGGCGAGCTTCGATTGCAGCGTCGCCCGATCGCGGTCGGAGAGCCGGACCACGTCGCGCGTCACCCGCAGCGTGCCGGCTGTGCCGCTGCTTCGCGCCGCGAAGGCCTTGCTGACCTCGCGCTCGGTGCGGCGAAGAAGCAGGCGGCAGCCGCGGGCCTTCTCGCGCTCGATGCTCGGGGTCCCGATCCCTGATGGAAGGCGCACCCGCTCGGCGAGCAGCTCGAACACGGTCTGCGGGCGACGGCCCGTGGCCTTCCGCCCGGCCTCCCGGACGACGCCGATCCGCTCGAGCTCGCGCAGGTGGTAGTGCAAGGCCTCGGGGCGGAGTCCCATCCGCTGGGCGAGGTCGACGGCCGTCGAGGGGCCGGCCTCGCGGAGGATGGTGATCAGCTCCATCCGCTTCGGGGCGTTGAGGACCCGCAACTGGGCGGCGGTGCGGACCTCGAACGCGGCAGGGGCGTCGGCCATGGTTGAATTCTAAGTTCCGGTGTGTATTTTGAGAAATGACGGCCGGGGCCGGTGGCTGCCGGCATCCTGAGGGAGCCCGTCCACCCCGCACCGGAGCCGCTGATGCCGATCCTCACCCGCGCCCTCGCCGTCCTGGCCGTTCCGTCCCTCGCCTGGAGCATCGCTGGATCCCTTCCGCCGCCGGCTGGACCCACCGCCTCGCCGCCCGCCCCGCAGGCCGCCGCGCAGGCCGCCGCGCCCCTGACCTGGGATTCGCTGGCCGCCCGGGTCGACGCCGAGATCGCCAACGGCTTCGAGGGAGCGCTCATCGTCGAGCGCGACGGCCATGAGGTCGTGCGAGCGGCCCACGGGCTCGCCAACCGCGAACAGAAGATCCCGATCAGCCTCGACACCATCTTCGCGATCGGTTCGACGCCCATCGACTTCACCAAGGCCGGCATCCTCCGGCTCGTCCAGTCGGGCAAGGTGAAGCTGGACGCCCCGCTCGCGACGTACCTCCCGGGCGTGCCGGAGGACAAGAAGCCGATCACGATCGAGCAGCTCCTCACCGGCCGCTCGGGACTGCCCGACTTCGTCGACGGGCCGAGCGATCGGGATCCCGACCACGCGTGGATCGACCGCCCGGAGTTCCTGCATCGCGTCTTCGCGGCTCCGCTCCGCTTCGCCCCCGGTTCGAGCCGCGAGCACTCCCACGCCGCGTTCGGCGTGCTGGCCGCCGTCATCGAGGTCGCCTCCGGCACGAGCTACGCCGAGTTCGTCACCCGCCAAATCTTCCAACCTGCCGGCATGGTCGACACGGGCTTCTTCGGCCAGCCGATCCCGGAGGCGCGGCTCGCGATCGGCTACGGCGTGCGGAGCGACGGCACCACCAACGCGCCGCCCTACTGGGGCACCACCTCCTGGCTGGTGATGGGAAGCGGCGGGATGACCTCCACGCTTCCCGACCTGCGACGCTGGTTCGCAGCCATCCGTCGCCCCGACTTCCTCGATCAGACGCTTGCCACCCGGTTCCTGCCGCGCGGCCAACTGTTGGCGGGCGGCGACATGTACGGGTTCGAGATCCTGATGGCCGAGTCGGCCTCGGAGCCCACCTCGCTGATGCTCGTCGTGACCAACGCCGTCTCGTCGCGTGAGCGGCGCATGGCATTCGATCGCTTCGGCGAGTCCATCGCCGGGCTCGTCCTCGGCCGCAGCGCGTCGCCGCCCGCGTACACGCTGGGCGTCATGCTGGCCGTCGAAGACGGGGCCACGCTGGTCGACGACGTGGCACCCGGCGGAGCCGCCGCGGCTGCCGGAATCGAACGCGGCGACCGACTCCTCACCGCCAACGGCGTGCCGCTGGGAGAGGAGCCGGGGCGAGTCCTGGCCAAGGTCCTCGCCGACGGCAAGCCCGTCACGCTCGAGATCGAGCGAGCCGGGCAGCGGAATACGCTGACCGTGACCCCGAAGCCGCGATCCTGACCCCAGGGCCAGCCCAAGGCAAGCTCCGCCCCCCTCACTTCCCCACGCAAAACCGTCCGAAGATCCGGCCGAGCACCTCGTCGGGGGCGATGGCGCCGGTGATCGAACCGAGGGCGTCGAGGGCGAGGCGAAGCGAGGCCGCTTGCGCCCACTCGCTGGACAGGGGGGCTATTGCACCGTTCGCTTCGACGGCCGCGGCACCTTCGGCTTGGGCGTGGACGCGGCCTTCGCGCCGATGCGCTTCCGAACCACTTCCGCTCCCGACGTGCTCGACGCAGTTCGCGTCGATGATGCCCGAATCGACTCAAATCGGAACTTGCTTCCGTCAAGGTACTCACGCTCTAGGTCGACTGCGATCCACCGCCGCTCGAGTGCCTCTGCGACCATTCCCGTGGTGTTCGAGCCCGCGAAGGGATCCAGGACGACGTCCCCCGGAGCAGTAAGGAGCTTGATGAAGAACTCCGGCATCACCGCCGGGAATCGCGCGGGGTGGATCTTCACGCCTGCTTCCTTGCACCGAAGCGTGTAGAGGTCATTCGCAGCGTTGTTCCCAAACTTCAAGAGGTCGCTCGGAACTTCGTCGTCAAGCACGTTCGGGGGAATCGAGCCGCCGCTGTCGATCTTTGCGAACGAATCCTTCACGACGTGGCCCGCGGGTCGCCTCGTGTTCCGCAATCCACGCGCCGCCAGCCGCATCATGTCCGGGCTGTATGGCCGCAACACTTCCCGGTTCGAGGCCTTTGGCCACTCTGTCTTCGAGAGCCACCAAACGAATTCGACCGAGTCCTTCACCCGTATCCGCCGCACCGTCACCCACTCGGCCGGAACCGGCATCTTCGCCGGGTTGTACCAGAAGAACTCTTGCGCAAGGTGAAACCCGACGGTCTCGACGAGCTCGACGAGGAGCTTGTACGTGTAGATCGACCGCGTCGGTACTCCCGGCTTCCAGCTGCCTCCAACGTTTAGCACAAAGCTCCCGTCGGGTGCGAGCACGCGACGAATCTCCCTCGCGAATGGAACAAGCCAGTCGACGTACTCTGCTTGGTTGGCGTTGCCATACTCCTTCTTGAAGTGAAGCGCGTATGGCGGCGACGTCATGACCAAATTGATCGAATCGCTCGGAAGTGAGCGAAGAACCTCGAGCGAGTCCGCACAGAACGCTCCGCCATACGGCGTCAGGTAGTGCGGCTGCCGCTCGACGATGTCGGCAACGTGCGGAGCGGGCGGCGGGGCGAACGACGGGATTCCCTGCTGAGGCATCCGTGCCATTCTCCGGGAAATCCCTCGGATGTGAAGGGCGGTGAGCCGGTATCCTCGAACGGGATGGAGGTGTGAGCGTGAGTCGCGACGAGATTGGGCGTGCCAAGCAGGTTCTTGACGAGCTAGGCGAGCTGGGCCAGCGTGAAGTGCTGGCTTGGCTAAGGACTCGCCATCCAGTCCACAAGATCGAGGCTGACTGGAACGCCCCGGCTGAACTCATCCTGGAGGCCATCTCCCGATCCGGGGACATCTCCCAGCGAGGGGTGAAGGGGCTGATCGCGGAGGCGGCCTTCGAGCTGGACGTCATTCGGTCGCTACCGCCAACGTGGCGCCAACGGCCAGTTGACGCGAGAGAGCCCTTCGACTTCGCGATCGCCGATTCCGCAGGCGAGGTTCGGATCCAGGTCAAGCTGCAACGCCGTGAGAGGCAGGTTCCAAAGCCGTGGCGTGGCAACCCCAATCTCTACGTCGTGGAAACCCAGCGAACGCGAGGTGGAACGAGCCCGACCGGCGGCAAGACTCGGCCATACCGCTTCGGGGAGTTTGACGTGATCGCCGTTTGCATGCAGCCGTGCACCGACTCTTGGACCTGCTTCCGCTACTCACCACAACGGTTCCTGCTGCCTCACAACGACGACCCGGCCCTGCTTGCCACTTACCAGCCGGTAGCGCTGGCTGGCAGCGACTGCTGGACCTCATCCCTTGAGGAGTGCATCGCCTGGTTACGGTCCGGAAGAGTTGCTCGCATCTCCGAGACCTGAGCGATTGGCGCTACACCCACTCGCAGCGGCGAATTGGCGCCCGAGCACGGGGCCCAGACGATGAAAGCCCGAGAGCGCCAGCATCCCGATAGACACTCGCTCGCGGCGCCCCCTCACTTCCCCACGCAAAACCGTCCGAAGATCCGACCGAGCACCTCGTCGGGGGCGATCGCGCCGGTGATCGAACCGAGGGCGTCGAGGGCGAGGCGAAGCGAGGCCGCCACCAGCTCGGCGTCGGCGAGCCCGCGGGCGGTGACCGTGGCCCGGGCCTCGGCGAAGCGGGCTCGGGCTTCGCCCAACGCCTCCGCGTGACGCGCCGCCAGCACTGGACGCTCGCCTTCCGCCGCCACCAGCCGGTCGGCGAGTCGCTCGCCGATCGCGCGGCGGAGCCCTTCGAGTCCTTCGCCGGTCCTCGCGCTCACCGCGAGGCCGGAGCCTCGGGCCAGATCGCACTTCGTGTGCACGACGAGCTCGTCGGTCCGCCCGCTTCCGGCGCCGCCCGGCGGCACGCAGCGGACGACGAGATCGGCCGAGCCAATCGACGCCCGGGCCACGTCCTGCATCGCCGCGGCCACGCCATCCTCCGCTTCCTCAAGACCGGCGACATCGACGAGGAGGACCTCCGCCTCGCCGCCCGGTGTCGGCACGCGCAGAGGTTCGACGATCGCATCGCGGGTCGTCCCCGGCGTCGGCGACTCGACCGCCCGGCGCCGCCCGAGCAGGGCGTTGAAGAGCGAACTCTTGCCCGCGTTCGGCGGCCCGGCCAGTACGACGCGCGGCACCGCCTCGAGCCGCTCCGCCGCGAGCGCTCCGTCGAGCCGCCGCCCGATCGCAGCGATCGCCGCATCGATGTGCCCAAGGAGTGTCGCTGGCAGGATGGCCACGACGTCCTCCTGGTCGGTGAAGTCGATGCCCGCTTCGACGAGGGCGAGGTCGTCGGCGAGCTGGTCCGCCGCCTCCCGCACGAAGCGGCCGAGGGCCCCGTCGACTAACGCCCGGGCCGCCTTGAGCTGGGCATCGGTCGTCGCCGCGATCGTTGCCGCCACGCCTTCGGCCTGGGCCAAGTCGAGCTTCCCGTGCAGGAACGCCCGCAGCGCGAACTCGCCCGGTGCGGCCCGGCGGCAGTCGACACCAGCGTCGCGCCCGCTCCGTAAGAGATCGCTCTCCACGCTGGCCACGAGGTCGGGGTTGCCGGCCACGAAGAGTTCGAAGGCGTCCTCGCCGGTGAAAGACCCGGGCCCCGGCGTCACCACCGCCAAGGCCGGCGTCCCGCAGCGCAGCCGCACCGGGCGCACGCCGCGGGCGAAGTCGGGCTCGCCGAGGCACGCCCGCCGGAAGAGCGTCGCGGCCGGCTTCCCGCTGACGCGCACGATGGCCCGCTGCCCGCGCCCTGGCGGGCTGGCGCACGCCACGATGACGCTCGCAAGGTCCACGCCGCCATCCTAGCGAGGGCCGGCACCCGACCCGCCCGACTTTCGGGACTCAGTCGCGTTCCTTGAAGGTCTTCTTGTTCTTGTCGGCCTGCCGCTGGCGGGCCCGCTCAAGGGCCTCTTCGTACATGCGGCCCATGAGGTCCTGCTTCTTCTTCGGCGCCGTCGCCGCCGCTGCCTTGGCCTTCTTCGGGTCGGCGAGGCCGAAGTTCTCGATGTGGGCCTTCACCATCCGACTCTCCCAGATCCCGATGAGGGTCGAGGTCATGATGTAGAGGGTCAGCCCGCTCGGTGCCTTGTACATCATGAGCGGGAACATCAGGACCATCATCCACTTCATCATCTTCTGCTGCGACTCCTGCTCCGGCGACATGTTGGGGGTCGGCGGAGCGGCGTACTTCTGCTGCAGGAAGAAGACGACGCCCATCAGGATGGGCAGCAGGTTGATGCCGTCGAGGACGAAGAAGAGGACCTTCGTCGCCGGCAGCGTCACGAAGTTGTCGGGCCGCGAGAGGTCGGCGAGGAAGCCCCAGCCTCCGAAGAGTTGGAAGAGGCCGAAGAAGGCGGGCGACTGCCGCAGGTCCCAACTGAAGAAGAGGACGGCGTAGAGGGCCATCCAGATCGGCATCTGGAGGAAGGTCGGGGCCAGGCCGCCCACGCAGCCGACCGGGTTCACGTTCTTCTCGCGGTAAAGGCGAAGCTGCTCGGCCTGGAGCTTTTGCGGATCCTCCTTGTACCGCTTCTGGAGGGCGTCGAGCTCGGGCTTGAGCTCGGCCATGCCGCGGCTGAAGCGCTGCATCTGGATCTGGGAGCGCTTCATCAGGGGGTGCAGGATCAGGCGCACCACGATGACGAGGACGATGATCGCCAAGCCCCAGTCGAAGACGAGGTAGTCGTGGAGGAAGGAGAGGAACGCCACCAACAGGTTGGCGAGCCAGGCGAAGGTGCAGAAGGAGCAGCAGCCCGACAGCAGGTAGACGATGAGCTGCTGCATGCCGAGGCTCTGGTACGGCTCGATGCCGCCCAGGATGTCGGGGTCGAGCGGGCCGGCGTAGAGGCCCATGTCGAAGCGGGCCTCGCCGCCGCCAGCGACCGTCACCTTGCCGCTGTGGAGTTCGGTGAGGATGCCGTCGTTCGGAGCGACCTCGCCGTTGGCGAGGGTGCGGACCTCTTCCAAGGCCGACCCGATCAGCTTCGAGCTGTCGGCGGCCCGCATCGGCGGGTGCACCGCAAAGGCGAAGTAGCGGCTGGTCGTCCCGAACCAGGAGAGCCCGAAGCTCCCCTTCCGGCTCGCCTCGTTCGGCCAGAGCGTGAACTGCTGGGCCTGGATCTGCTTGGCCACCGCGGCGTGCTCGTACATCTGCCCGGTGGCGAGGACCGTCGCCTGGCCCGGATCGCGGGCCGGCGGGAGCAGGTAGCCGAAGTGGAAGCGACGAACGTCGATGTAGAGGGCGGGATCGCCGACCAGGTCGCCTGGGCCGTACTGGATCCACTGGACCGACGCGGGATCGGAGCCCAGGTTCTTGATCGACTGCTCGAGGAGGAGGTCGTAGGACCCTTCCGTGGTGACGAAGCGGCGCTCGATCCGGAAGCGGACCGTGCCGTCGGCATCGACGATCTCGGTGGCGAAGGAGCCGGGAGCGGTCTCGCTCCAGACGTTGGCGAAGAGGGGCACCGCCGCGCCATCGATGACCACCGAGTGCACGGCGCACACCGGCACCTCGAAGGACCGCGTCCCATCCGCCGTGCCCTGGAGCACGGTCTGGCTATGGGCGAGGACGTAGCGGGCGTCGTCTCCCGGAAGCGGTGGGGCGTTGGTTCCGCCGGCGGCGTGGAGCCGGGCCTGCCGCGAGTCGGCGACCGTCTTCCAGAACTGGCTGAAGACGATCGACTGGATGCCGGCCGCGTTGTTGGTGAAGGTGATCCGGAAGGGATGGACCTTCGGGTCGAGGGAGCCGATCGGCGTGGGGGTGGTGCCCGCCGCAAACCCGCCGGTCGGGGCCCGGGCCACGAGGCCGGTGGGCGGGACGGTCGGCGTCGCCTGGGCAGCCCCGGCATTGGCGTCGGCCGGCTTGGCTTCTGGAGCGCCGCTCGCCGCGGGGGGCGCTGGGGTCTGGCCAGCGCTGGCGGGCGGGGTCTCGCCGTTGGCCGGGGTCGTCGCGTTGGCCGGGTTCACCTCGGGATGGGCCTGGCCGCGCTTCGAGTTGAGGACGACGAGGAAAACCCCTGTCGCCAAGGCCGCTGTGGCCAGGGTCACGAGGAACTTGCGGGCGGCTGGGCTCATGGGATGAAGCGAAGGCGGGTGCGGGTGGTGGGCCGAAGCCGGTTCCGAACGGTCGTCCTTCGGAACACCCCGCATCCTTTATTGGCGTGGTTGGGGGAAAAACGCGGGAGGTCGCGGGCGTCGGTCAGCGCCCTTCGAGCAACCGGTCGCCGAGCCAGTTGCTCAGCTCCGGGATGGCATGGATCCGGTCGACCGTCCGCTGGATGTCGTACTCGACGCGGTGGAACTCGATGCGGTGCATCGTGCTGCCGTTCTCGCCGACGGTCTCGAGGATGGCGTAGCTGGCTCGCGGGTCGCCGTCGCGAGGCTGGCCCACCGAACCAGGATTGATGATCGCCTTCTCCTCCGGCCGCAGGACGTAGACGCCGTCGAAGTCCTCGGGCGGGTAGAAGTCAGGCTCGTCGGTGAAGACGCCCGGCACGTGGGTGTGGCCGACCAGGCAGTAGCGGGGGACGTGGGCGAAGATCTGGCCGACCTTCTGCGGACTCGACAGCGTGTCGTCGGGGAAGAGGTACTCGTTGATGCACTTCCGCGGCGTGCCGTGGACGGCGATGAACGAGTCGAAGGACTTCCGCACCGCCAGGGTCATGATGAACTCGAGCCGCCGCTGCCGGTCGGCCTCGATCTCCTTCATGCGCCGTTCGAAGGTGTCGGGGCCGATCTCGCCGGCCGCCTTCAGGGACTCGAGCTCGTTGGAGAGCCGGAGGTGGTGGTTCGAGATCTGGTCTCGCGTCCAGTAGGCCGCCCGGCGAGCCGCTTCGTTGAAGTTGGTCGGCTCGTAAAGGACCGCGCAGTCATGGTTTCCCATCAGGGACCACTCGCAGCGCTGGGCCACCATGTCGACGCATTCGACAGGGTCCGGACCGTAGCCCACGATGTCGCCAAGGCAGATGATCCGATCGACGCGCTGGGCGGCGATGTGGGCCAAGACCGCCTCGAAGGCGGACAGGTTGGCGTGGATATCGCTGACGATGGCGGTGCGCACGGCTGCTCGGGGTACGGAAGGACGGATGCTATTGGGGCGGGCGGGGGGCGTCAAAAGAAGCGGCGTTTCGGGGAAAGCTCCGGGAGGAACGCCGATCCGGACGGCCCCGGCGACCCTTCCTGCTCGCCCGCCAGCGATCGCTCACCAACCCCCATTCGTGGGGTTTCTTGCCCCCGCGCTCCGTCCCGGATCGAATGGACATCCGATTCGCGCCCGCAGCAATGGGCTGCCCGCACCGACGTCCCCCACGTCAGGAGAAGTGCATGCATCGGATTCCGCGTCCGCTCGCTGTCGCTGTGGCCTCGCTCGCCTTGTGGCTTTCCGTCCCGGCCGGGGCCGCCGAGACCAGCCCCGACGACGCCCTCATCGAGAAGCTCGAGAGCACCAAGGTCAGCGTCGACTACGCCCCCGAGGACCTGGTCAAGGTCATCGATAGCCTCCGCACGCAGCACGGCATCAACCTCCAGGTCGCCTGGAACATCCTCGACACTGGCGGCGTCCGCAAGGACAAGCGGCTCGAGATCCAACTGAAGGACGTGCCGCTCACGGTCCTCCTCGACAACATCGTCCGCGAGATCGACCCGACGGGCGGACTCGCCCTCGGCTGGGGGGTGGAGCGCGGTGTCGTCGTCATCACGCGGCAGTCGGCCCTTGGCAAGCAGGCCATCCTCCGGGCCTATGACATCCGGGACCTGATCGAGAGCGGCTACGCCATCCGCCGCTTTGCCGTCACCCCGGCCCTCACCCTCGAAACGACCGGCCGCGAATGGGTCGGCGGCGAACAGAAGAAGGAAGCGGCCGGCGGCATGGGAGGCGGAGGCGGCGGGGCGATCTTCGGCGACGCTGGCGACTCGCCAGCCACCACCACGCGGATGGAGAAGGTCGAGGAGATCGTCAACCTCATCATGGAGGTGGTCGCCCCCGAGAGCTGGATGGACAACGGCGGCGAGGTCGGCATGATCCGCCCGCGCGACGGCGTCCTCTACATCCGCCAGACGCTCCAGAGCCAACAGCGGATCCGCGAGGTGCTCGACCTCGTCCGCTCCACGCAGCCCGAGCCCCTGAACGTCGACGTGGCCATCGTGCGCCTCAGCCCGTCGCGTTCTGCGGAGCTGCGCTCCAAGGCCGGTGCGTCCTTCCCGGTCATCCCCGGAGACCTCGCCCAACAGCTTGCCTTCGGCGCCAACACGGAGGGCGTCCTCTTCCGCTCGACGATCGGCGGCCGCAACGGCGAGGCGGCGTGGATCTCCGACATCGTCCAGACCGACGTGCTGGCGGCGCTGACTCCGGTGGTCGGGGACCACGTCGCCGCCGACCAGCCGACCTTGGGCCAGGTCCACAGCGGACTCGAAATAATCGCCCTTCCGCAGATCAATCCCACCTCTGGCGACGTAGCCCTCGACGTCGAGATGGCCTGGAAGCCGGAGATCGGCATCGACCAGGCCAAGGACGCCAACTCGCTCGACCGGACCCTTCAGCGCATGCGCACCGTCGCCTCGCAGACCCGCAGCAAGCTCGGCCAAGCCGTGGCTCTGACCATCCCCGCCACGCCGCACGACGGCGGCGCCAGCGTCGAGAACGACGACTGGGTGATCGTGCGGGTGCGCGGAGCCGAGGCCAAGAGCCCGTAATCTCCGCACCGCTTCCAGGCCCCCCTCCCGGCCCCTCCGCCGCCACCAGGCTGGCGGGGGGGTCTTGCTCTGGGCGCTTCGTGCTCGGCTTCTCCGCTTCGCTGGGCGGGGAGCGATTGGATAGAATCCCGCCCCTTCCGCCGCGGAAACGGCAGCGAGATCGCGTCCGCATCCAGAGGCCACCTCGGCAACACTCCTGGCGACCATGGAAACCAAGCACTACGACCTCATCGTCATCGGCAGCGGTCCTGGCGGCTATGTCGGCGCGATCCGCGCCGCCCAGATGGGCATGAAGACGGCCTGCATCGAGCGCGGCAAGCTCGGCGGCGTCTGCCTCAACTGGGGCTGCATCCCGACCAAGGCCCTCCTCCACAACGCCGAGCTCTACGCCCACGCCATCCGGCACGGCAAGGAGTGGGGCATCGAGGTCGATCCCGCCGCGGTGAAGGTCAACTGGGAGAAGGTGATCGGCCGCAGCCGCGACGTCACCAAGACGCTCAACAACGGCGTCGGGTTTCTCTTCAAGAAGAACAAGATCGACCACTACGAGGGCCACGCCCGGATCACCAGCGGGAAGACCGCCGCCGGTCCCTGCAAGGTCGAGCTCCTCGAAGCCGACGCCGACTACTACAAGGGCACCGGCTCGAAGGCCCTCGGCACGCTGACCGCCGACAAGATCATGATCGCGACCGGAGCCGCCCCGCGGCAGCTTCCTTTCGCCCCCTCGGACGGCAAGACGATCATCTCGAGCTACGAGGCCCTGGTCCTCCCCAAGCGGCCGGAGAAGATGGTCATCGTCGGCAGCGGGGCGATCGGCATGGAGTTCGCCTACTTCTACAACGCCTTCGGCACCGACGTGACGGTGGTCGAGATGGTCGACCGCATCCTCCCCGTCGAGGACGACGACATCTCCAAGCTCGCCAAGCGGGCCTTCGAGAAGCAGGGCATCAAGTTCCACGTCGGCCACACGGTCAAGGCCATCGACAAGAAGAAGGATGGCGGGGCCACCGTCACCATCGTCTCCATGACCGACGACAAGGCCACGCAGAAGATCGAGACCGACGTGGTCCTCGTCGCGGTCGGCGTGAAGGGCCGCTTCGACGGGCTCTTCGGCGACGCGGTGAAGCCGCGCATCGAGAAGGACCACATCTGGACCGACTACAAGGAGAAGCCCGAGCCGACGTACCAGACGAGCGTCCCAGGGATCTACGCGATCGGCGACGTGATCGGCCCGCCGTGGCTGGCCCACGTGGCGAGCGAGGAAGCCATCACCTGCGTCGAGCGCATGAAGGGCCACCACACCCTCGGCGTCGACTACGCGGCGATCCCCGGCTGCACCTACACCAACCCGCAGATCGCCTCGATCGGCCTCACCGAGCGCGATTGCAAGGCCAAGAACCTCGAGTACAAGGTCGGCACCTACCAGCTCAAGAGCCACGGCAAGGCCATCGCCGTGGGGGCCACCGAGGGCATCGTGAAGATCATCGCCAGCAAGAAGTACGGCGAGATCCTCGGGGCCCACATCATCGGCGAGGACGCCAGCGAACTCATCGCCGAGATGGGCCTCGCCAAGCGCCTCGAGGCGACGGCCGAGGACATCATCTCGACCATGCACGCCCACCCGACCATGGCCGAGTCGATCCACGAAGCGGCCCTCGGCACGGAAGGCCGCATGATCCACCAGTGACGGAACGACGGGCCGCGGCCCGTCAGGAGACGGACATGATCGAGAAGGAACTGCGTCCGATGAGCGGTTGGCCGATGCTGACCGTCGTCCTCGTGGCGGCGCTCGTGATCGGTCCGATCTTCTTCATCGTGCCCGCGGTGGCGGGGGCCCAGCCCGGCGCCGTCGGGCTCCTCGTCTTCCTCGGGGTCCTGGTCGAGATCGCTGCCCTCATCGTGGCCGGCGGCCTGATGGTGGTGAACCCGAACCAGGCCCGGGCCCTCGTCCTCTTCGGCGACTACCACGGCTCGGTGCGCCGCGAGGGCTTCTACTGGGTCAATCCCTTCTACTCGAAGAAGCGGATCTCGCTCCGGGCCCGCACCTTCGAGACCGGGGAGTCGACGCCGGTCGAGGTGAAGGACGCCCAAGGCCACACCCTCTCGAGCGGCCCGCGCACCCGGCAGCCGGCCAAGGTGAACGACCGCGACGGCAACCCGATCGAGATCGCCGCGGTCGTCGTCTGGCAAGTCACCAACACCGCCGACGCCCTCTTCGAAGTCGACGACTACGTCGAGTTCGTCCGCGTGCAGAGCGAGGCGGCGCTGCGCAACCTGGCCAGCCAGTACCACTACGACGCCAACCCCGAGGCTCCGGTCGAGCCCGGAGCGGAAGCCCCGGTCTCGCTCCGCGGCAACACGGCCCAGGTCGGCGAGCACCTGCGGCAGGAGCTTCACGAGCGCCTCCGCAAGGCGGGCGTCGAGGTCCTCGAAGCCCGAATCTCGTATCTGGCCTATGCCCCCGAAATCGCTGCGGCCATGCTCCGCCGTCAGCAGGCGAGCGCCATCATCGCGGCTCGGCAGAAGATCGTGGAAGGGGCCGTGGGCATGGTGGAGATGGCCCTGCACCGACTGGAAGAGCGAAACATCGCTCGGCTTACGAGCGAGCAGAAGGCCCAAGTCGTCGGTAATCTCCTCGTCGTCCTGTGCAGCGACCAAGCCGCCCAGCCGGTGGTGCCGATGGGCGGTTCGTGACGGGTCGAACGGACCTCGTCGCCGGCATCTGGAGTCAACCTTCGACTTTCCGACCCCATCGCCGGGTCGGCGTGGTTAGATTGGTCCTCGAGGATCGCCCTGATGGCCACGTCCAATGCGATCGACACACCGCTGCGAACCGGGGGCCTCGCTCCGGACTTCGAGCAGATCTACCGCCAGGCGGGCGGCGACCGGACCCAGATCCGCTGGGACGACGGTCGGCCGAACCCGCTCTTGGTCTCGTGGCTCGACCGCTCGGCGAGCGATGAGTTGCGGCCCGGCTCTCGGGTCGCGGTGGTCGGCTGCGGGCTCGGGTACGACGCCCGCGAACTGGCCCGGCGCGGCTACGACGTGACCGCCTTCGACCTCAGCCCGACGGCGATCGAGTGGGCCAAGTCGATCGATCCGGAGTGGGCGAGCATCTTCTGCGTCGCCGACCTCCTCGCCCTCCCCTCGCGTTGGCGGCATCGCTTCGACCTCGTGGTCGAGATCTACACCATCCAGTCGATGCCCCCCGAGACGCGCCCGACGACGATGGCTGCCGTCGCTTCGCTGCTCCACCCGCATGGACGGCTGCTCGTCGTCTGCCGCGGAGCCGACCGCCCGCAGCGCGGCGACGACGGTCCGCCGTGGGCCCTGACCGTCGATGAGCTGCGGGAATTGGCCCGGGCCCACGACCTCGAGTGCCCGAGCGGCTTCGAGCTCTCCGAGGACGGCGAGACGCCCCCCAAGCCGCGGATCCGCGCCTACCTCCGGCGACCGGTCGAATAACCACGGTCGCGTCGGCTTTGTCAGAATGGGGCGGTGAACCTCTGGAAGGACGGGCGCCGGGCCTACGTCACCGCCGACACGCATTTCGGCGACGAGGTCGCCCTGCGCAAGTTCGCCCGTCCCTTCCCGAGCGTCGAGGCCATGGACGAGGCGATGGTCGCCGCCATCAACGAGCGGGTCGGGGAGCGCGATTGGCTCGTCCACCTTGGCGACTTCGGCGGCGACCTCGAGTGGACCAAGGCCGAGCGCGGCTACCTGGCCGGCCTTCGCCAGCGCATCGCCTGCCGACGCATCATCCTCGTCCGCGGCAACCTCGATCCGGTCGGAGAGCCTTGGTTCGATGGCATGTTCGACGACATCCACGAGCTCCTCACCTGGAAGGGTTGGCCGACGCCGGAAGGCCGCCCGGACCCCGAGCGTCCGCTCCGCGTCGTGGCCTGCCATTACCCGCTACGCCAGTGGCAAGGCTGGCCCAACGGGGCCGTGCATGTCTACGGTCATGTCCACGGCGGGCTTCCCGAGGAAGGCCGCTCGATGGACGTCGGAGTCGACTGTTGGAACTTTCGCCCCCTCGATCTCGCCGCCAGCCTGACGATGCTCGCCGGCCGACCGTTCGAGCCGCCCCAGGAATGGCCTCGGCGCCAGCCGAGCCGACCCGCCCCGTGACGGTCCTCCGCTCCGATCTGCCCCGCGGCTGGCATGGCCGCATCCGCCGAGGTCTCTTCTTCCTGACCGCGGGCGCCGTCCACGCCGCGCTGGCCTTCGTGGTCTGCGGAACGCTCCTCCTCTCGCCGAGCTACTCGGCGCTCGGGCCGGGCCAAGTGCTCCCCGCCGTCGCCCTCTTCTTCTACGTCCTCTCGATCTGCGGGCTCCTGCTCGGCGCCGGACTTCTCGCCCGCTTCGCCATCGAGGTCGATCGAGGCGGCTCGTTCGCCGCGATCATCCTCGGCTTCGTCCTCTTCTCCGTCACCGGCATGCTCGAGGTCTTCGGAGCGACCGGCATCACCAGCCGGGTCGTCCATTCGGCGCTCGCGTTGGGTTCGATCCTCCTCCTCGTGGTCGGCCTCGCGACGGTGCCGCGACCCGTGGCGAGCCTCTACCGCCTGCTCGCGATCGACGACCGGCGCCTGACCGGCATGGCCCGGCGCATCCGATACCTCTCGTACGCGGTGATGGCGGCTTCGATCCTCCTCCCCTTCGCCCCCAACTTCTTCCCCGGCGTCACGCCGCGAGTCTGCATCGAGCGCTCGGCCGGCGTGGTCTCGCTCCTCGTCGCCCTGCCGCTCATGGCCCTCGCCTATCTGTCGGTCCGGCTCCAGTCGGAAGCCCGCCTGACCCTCGATCGCCTCACCCATTGCCCCGAGTGCGGCTACCCGCGAGAGCCCGGCGAGCGTTGTCCGGAGTGCGGGCACGACGTGCGTGGAGCGTGAAGCCGACTCCTCGCCACCGATATAGTGCGGGCATGCCCCAGCCCGTCGCCCGCTCCGCGCTTGAGCTTCGAGTCCGCTACTGCGAATGCGACCCGATGGGTTTTGCCCACCACAGCACCTACCCGGTCTGGTTCGAGATGGGCCGCACCGAGCTCCTCCGCGAGAGCGGCCAGAACTACCGCGACTACGAGGAGGCGGGGATCTTCCTCGCCGTGGTCTCCCTCCTCGTCAAGTACAAGAAGCCGGCCCGCTACGACGATGTGCTGACCCTGGTCACCACGCTCGACGACGTCGGCCATGTCAAGATCGAGCACTCCTACGAGTTGCGCCGCGGCCAGGACGTCCTAGCCACCGCCGAGACGACGCTCGCCTGCCTCGATCGCGAGGGCAAGGCCCGGCCGCTGCCGGAGTCGCTCCGGGTCGGGGCATGCGGGGCCCAGGTCGGGCCGCAGGACAGGGCGGGCCAGGTCTGATGGCACTCCTCCGCATCGCCGATCTCGTCGCCGGCCACGGCGGGCCGCCGCTCCTCTCGCATGTCGACCTCACCATCGAGCGCGGCGATCGCATCGCCATCGTGGGCCGCAACGGCGCCGGCAAGAGCACGCTCCTCAAGGTCCTCGCCGGCGAGCATGTCCCCGATGCGGGCGAAGTGATCCGCGAGCCGGGCTTGCGGGTGGCGACGCTCCTCCAACAGGTGCCGGCCGGGCTGGGCGGCCTCGTCTTCGACATCGTGGCCAGCGGACTCGGGCCGGCGGGCGACGCCCTCGCCGACTTCCACCGGGCCCAAGCGGCGAACGACCACGACGCCCTGCACCGGGCCCAAGAGACCCTCGACCACACCGGCGGCTGGTCGCTCCTCCCGGCGGTCGAAGCCACCATCCATCGGCTCGAGCTCGATCCCGACGCGGCGATCGACTCGCTCTCGGCCGGCCTCAAGCGCCGTTCGATGCTGGGCCGGGCCCTGGTCTGCGAGCCCGACGTCCTTCTCCTCGACGAGCCCACCAACCACCTCGACATCGCCAGCATCGCCTGGCTCGAGGAGTTCCTCCGCAAATGGTCGGGGGCCCTCCTCTTCGTCACCCACGATCGCCGCTTCCTCTCGAACCTCGCCACCCGCATCATCGAGGTCGATCGCGGCACGCTGCGCGGTTGGGAGTGCGACTACCCGACCTTCCTCGCCCGCCGGGCGGTCGAACTCGAGATGGAGGCCAAGGCCAACGCCCTCTTCGACAAGAGGCTTGCCGCGGAAGAAGTCTGGATCCGGACCGGCATCCAGGCCCGCCGCACGCGGAACGAAGGTCGCGTGCGGGCCCTGAAGGGCTTGCGCGAGGACCGCTCGCAGCGCCGCGAGCGGCTCGGCAGCGTGCACATGGTGGCCCAGGACGCGGAGCGGAGCGGCCAACTCGTGGTCGAGGCCGAAGGCGTGACCTTCGCCTACCCCGGACGCCCGCCGACTGTCCGCGACTTCAGCGCCACCGTGCTGCGCGGCGACCGGATCGGCATCGTGGGAGCGAACGGAGCGGGCAAGACGACGCTGATTCGGCTTCTCCTCGGCGAACTGACGCCGGAGCGCGGCACCATCCACCTCGGCACCAAGCTCGAGATCGGCTACTTCGACCAGCTCCACGCCGGCCTCGACGAGAAGGAATCGGTGCAGCAGAACCTCACCGGCACCGACACGCTGGTCATCGGCGGCCGCGCCCGGCACGTGATCGGCTACCTGCAGGACTTCCTCTTCACGCCCGACCGGGCCCGCTCGCCGGTCTCGCTCCTCTCTGGCGGCGAGCGCAACCGGCTGCTCCTCGCCAAGCTCTTCTCGCGCCCGACCAACATGCTCGTCCTCGACGAGCCGACCAACGACCTCGACGCGGAGACGCTCGACCTCCTCGAGGAACTCGTCGCCGACTTCACCGGCACCGTCCTCGTGGTGAGCCACGACCGCGAGTTCCTGAACCGGACCGTCACCAGCCTCCTCGTCTTCGAGGGGAACGGCACGGTGAAGGAGTATGCCGGCGGCTACGACGACTACGTGCGGGTGAGCGGGCGGGCTGCCCCGCCGCCGATCGAGGCCGGGCGGGAGAAGCCGGCGCCGGCGCCGAAGCCGACCGTCGAGAAGGCGCCTTCCGCGGCGGCAAAGGCCAGGAAGCTCACCAACAAGGAGACGGTGGAACTCGCCGCGCTCCCGGCCAAGATCGAATCGCTCGAGAAGGAGCAGCGCTCGATCGAGGCGACGATGGCGGGGCCGGGCTTCTACCAGTCCCCGCCGACCGAGATCGCCAAGCTCGCCAATCGGCTCGAGGCCATCGGCCACGAGATCGAAGCTGCCTTTTCGCGCTGGTCGGAGCTCGACCAGTTGCGGACCTGATGCGCCTCACTCCGCCCCTTGGGCGTACCGCACCCGGAGCTTGGTGACCTTGACCCCCTGGACCTCGAGGCGGTTCCGGATCGCCGCTTCGGCTCCGCCCCGCAGCGTTCGGTCGAGGGCGAACTGGACCGCTGGCGACGAGGTCTCGACGGTGACCACCCCGGCCTTCAGCCCGAGCAGCGTGCATTCGCGGGCGATGTTCGGCGGCACGTTGGCCTCGAAGGCCTCGGTGATGGCGGCCAAGGTCTTCGCGGCCCGCGTCTGCTCGCGCACGAAGGCCTGAAGCAGCGGGCTGACCGTGCTCTCGCTGTCGGTCCGCGGACGACCGGGGCGCCATCGGAGCATCTGCCGATAACGCTCCATTGCCGCCTGGTCGCGTCGCGCCGCGTCGTCCATGGGTCCAATCTACCGCGCCGCGCGGCGACTCCTTCACACCGTTTGTCCTCCCGCTATCCTCCGTCTCCCATGACCGCCATCCGCCTCGAGCGCGTGCGAAAGGCCTACGGGACGACCGTAGCGGTCGACGACATCGACCTCGAGCTCGGCGACGGGAAGCTCACCTTCCTGCTCGGGCCGTCCGGGTGCGGCAAGACCACGCTTCTCCGCATGATCGCCGGCTTCCTCGAGCCGACCGCGGGGCGGATCCTCTTCGACCAGAAGGACGTCAGCCGCGTGCCCGCCAACCAGCGGAACACCGGCATGGTCTTCCAGTCCTACGCCCTCTGGCCCCACATGACGGTCGCCGAGAACGTGGCCTTCGGACTCGAGGTCCGCAAGCGGCCCGCGGCCGAGGTGCGGAAGCTGGTCGGCGAGGCCCTCGAGATGGTGAAGATGGGCCAGCTCGGCGCCCGCAAGCCGACCGAACTCTCGGGCGGCCAGCAGCAGCGCGTGGCCTTGGCCCGGGCCCTCGTCTTCCGGCCCAGCGTTCTCCTTCTCGACGAGCCGCTTTCGAACCTCGACGCCAAGCTGCGGCTCGAGATGCGCACCGAGATCCGCCGCATCGTCACCGAGACCGGCATCACCGCTGTCTACGTGACCCACGACCAGGAAGAGGCCCTCTCGGTCGCCGACACCATGGTCGTCCTCAAGGACGGCCGGGTCATGCAGCATGGTGCCCCCGAAGCCCTGTACCGAAGGCCGGAGTCCCGCTTCGTGGCCGACTTCCTCGGCGAGTCGAACTTCGTCACAGCCCGCGTGGTCGGACCGGCCGGGGCCGGCCTCGAGGTCGAGACCGCCTTCGGTCGGCTGCAGGCGGCGGGCCTCTCCGAGCGATCGAAGCGCTCCGGCGAGGTCACCCTCTCGATCCGGCCGGAAGCCCTCCGCGCCGCCGACGGGGCTGCCGCGAATACGTTCGGGGCACGCTTCTCGACCAGCCTCTACCTCGGGAAGGCGGCCCAGCACCGGGTCAGCGTGGCGGAGGGGATCGAGCTCAAGGTCCTCGAGCTCAACCCGCGCGGTCCGCGCTCGCCCGGCACGACGGCCCACTTCGCCATCGACCCCGAGGACGTCGTCGTCCTCGGCGATTGAGACGGCGATCGGAGCGGGCAGCCCGTACCATCCGGCCATGCCAGTGACCTTCCAGCGGGCCGTCCTCCCCAACGGCATGCAGATCGTGGCCGAGACCGACCCGACCGCCTACACCGCGTCGGTCGGGTTCTTCTTCCGCACCGGTGCCCGCGACGAGGATCCGCGCCTGATGGGCGTGAGCCACTTCCTCGAGCACATGATGTTCAAGGGCACGGCCAAGCGGACCGCCGAGCAGGTCAACAACGACTTCGACGCGATCGGGGCCACCCACAACGCCTACACCTCGGCGGAGATGACCGCCTACTACGCCTACGTCCTGCCCGAGCACCTGCGGACAGCGACCGAGATCCTCTCCGACATCCTGCGGCCGGCCCTGCGGAACGAGGACTTCGAGGAGGAACGCGGCGTGATCCTCGAGGAAATCGCCATGTACGAGGACCAGCCGATGTGGGTCCTCTACGAGCACGCCATGGAGCTCCTCTACGGCAAGCATCCCCTCGCCCATCGGGTGCTGGGCACGAAGGACACCGTCGGGAAGCTGGCCCGCGACGAGATGGCGAGCTACTTCCGGGCTCGCTACTCGGCGGACAACACCATCGTCGCCGCCGCCGGGAAGCTCGACTTCGACGCCCTGGTGCGGCACGTGGGCGAGTTGTGCGGGGGCTGGGAGTCCACCAGGCCCGAGCGGCAGTTCCCGCGCTGGGACGTCGTCGACCACGAGGACACCATCCACCACAAGACGGCGACGCGGAACTACATGCTGCTGGCCATGCCGGCGCCGCACATCAACGATCCGCTGCGCTATCCGGCCGCGCTTCTCGCCCATGTCCTCGGCGACGCCGACGGCTCGCGGCTCTACTGGTCGCTGATCGAGACCGGCCTGGCCGAAGAAGCCGCCGCCCAATACGACGGCCGCGACGGGACGGGCGAACTCCTCGTCTCGGCGGTCTGCGATCCGGCCAATGCCAGCGAGGTCGAGGCGACCATCCGCCGCGAGCTGGCTGGACTGCTCGACGGGTTGACGGACGACGACCTGCTGCGGGCCCGAAGCAAGATCGCGACCGGCGTGACCTTGGGCGGCGAACGACCTTCGGGCCGGATGAACCGGCTCGGGACGATCCTCACCTATCGCGGCGAGTACTGCCCGCTCGAGGACGAGCTGGCCCGGATCGAGGCCTTGACCATCGCCGACCTCCGACGCTACGTCGAGACTTGGCCGCTCGCGCCGCGCCTGGTCACGCGGCTCTTGCCGGCGAGCTGAGGTCGATTCACGCCGCCTTCTGCTGCGGCGGAGTCTCCTTGCGGTAGACGACGACTCGGTTCTGGCCGCCTTGCTGTCCGCTGGCCAAGGCGATCATCGCCGCCCGGAGGAGCTGGTCGCGATTCTGGATGCCTTCGTTGGCCCGGATGCTCGGATCGCCTTCGATCATCGCCACCCCGCAGGTGACCGTGGTCCGGACCTGCTCGCTGCCCTTGAGCCCTTCGACGGTGTAGGTCGTCTCGTGCACCTTGCGGCGCATGTTCTCGGCGACGCGGCAGAGCTGCTCGGCGTCGACCTTGGGAAGGAGGACGATGAAGCCCGCCCCGACGAAGCGGTAGGGCCGACCGAATCGCCCCGCCGCCTCGATGAGCGTGGAGCCGACGTTTCGCAGCATGGCGTCCGCCCCGAGCGGGCCGAAGCGGTCGTTCAGCCACTTCGCGTCGTCCATGCCGACGATCACCACGCCCACGCCGAGACCCATGCCGCCCTGGCTGAGGACCGCCATGGCAGCATCGAGATCGCGAAGGAAGACGGTGCGGTCGGGCAGGCCGCTCACCGGATCGGTGAGGTCGCGGGCCTCCGACTCAAGCACCTCGTCGAGGTTGATGTGGGGGAGGACCTGCTCCTCGCGGATCGCGTTGGCCTGGGCGAGGAGGGCATCGATGTCCGGCTGCTCGCCGACGTTCAGGTTGAAGACGCGGGCCATCTGCTGGGCCAGGTCGGCGATCGTCTGGAGCATGGTCAGCGGCTGGTTGCCCTTGAGATCGAACCATTCCGCGGCGGCCACCCGCAGGCGGTGGATCGCGTCGCTGTTGCCCGACTTGTCGCTACAGATCACTGCCGCCACCATGCCGGCCAACACCACGGTCCGGGTGAGCTGCAGGGCGTCCTGCGGGGCGCTCTCGCTGGCGTGGTGCCAACGGACGGCGTTGACGATCTGCTCGGGGAAGCGCCAGCGGCGGGTCATCTCGCTCGCCACCGACGTGTGGTCGAGGTCGAACGTCTTCCGCTCCACGGCCGCCAGCTTGTTGTGGTCCTTGCCGGCGAGATCCATGGTCTGGAGGTAGGTGTCGCCGAAGGATCGCCAGAGGGCGACTTCGCCGATGTCCTGGATGAGGGCCGTGACGAAGGCCTCGTCGGGGTCGCAGCGCTTGGTCAGGTTGGCGATGTGACGCGCCGCCGCGGCGGTGTACATGCTCCGCCGCCAGTAGGTCATGAAGTCGAAGCTGATCTCCTTGTCGCCGCCGCCGTCGACCGACTTGGCGAGGGAGAATCCGAGCACGAGACCCTTCACGGTCTGGAGACCGAGGAGGGCCAAGGCTTGCTGGATCGAGCCGCACCGGCGGGAGAGCCCGTAGAACGAGCTGTTCACCGTGCGGAGCACCTTGGTGGCGATCGCCTGGTCGTTCTCGATGACCGCGGCGACCTGCTTGAGCGAGACATCCGGCTGGCTGGTGAGCTCAAGCACCTTGAGCGCCACGGCAGGCAGGGTGGGAAGGTTCGGACACGCGAGGACCTTCTCGAGCGACGCGTAGTTCATGTCTCGACTCTGATTCGCAGGCGGCACCTTGGGTCGCGACCGGCGCGGACCCACCGCTTGATTCATCGGCGCAGTCGGCGATCGGGTTCAGGCCCCATGCCAAGAAGGGGGTGCAAAACGCCCGGTTTCCAGCGGTTTTCCGCCCCTCACAAGTCGGGGAAGAGGCGCCGCATGGTCTCTGGCTGAAGCCCCAGGGAGTGGCGCACGTAGGCGGCGAGCAAGCGATTGGCGCGGAGCACGCTCTCCTCGGGCGCAATCCTCGCTCGGTCGAATGCCCCAGGGAATTCCGAGGCCTCGATCGTCTGCAGGAGTTCGATGGTCGGACGTCGCACCTTCCACGCTCCAGGCGCTCCCGCCGGGCAGGTGCCGCCGTCGTCGGGCGAGAAGCCGATGGTCGCTGCGGCCTCGGCAGGAAGCTCGAGCCGCGGGCGCAAGCCGACTTCGTCGAGGAGCACGGTCTGGAAGGCGAGCGTCGCGGCGGCGCTCGGGTTCGCTCCGCTCCGCGGGGCCTCGAGGCTTTCGAGGAAGGAGACCAAGGCCTCGTAGAGCCGCGGATGCGGGTCGCCCAAGGCGAGCATCCGCTGCACGAGATCGGCGGCGTAGAAGCCAGCTTGGTTCGCGGCCAGGTCGTTGCGCACTGCCCGCCACGCGGTGAGGAGCGTCCAATCGGTCAGCGTGGCCAGCTCGCGGCCGGGCTTCACGATGGCCACCACCTCGCCCCGGGTGAGGAGATCGATCCCGCCCGAGAAGCGCCCACCGACCCGCTTGGCACCCTTGGCCAACCCTCGCAGCACGCCTTGCGTGCGCGTGAAGAGGCTCACCGTCTGGCTCGTCTCCGAGAAGTCCCAGTGGCGAATGCAGACCGCCTCGTCGCGGGTCGTGGGCACGTCCGCGATTATGACCGAGCGGCGACCGGACGGGCGCAGGCGGTCACGCCGCCCGACGGAGGCGTCGGCCTTCCTTCGTCCAGTGGTGGCACGCGGCGAGGAGCCGCTGGCGGTTGATGGGCTTGGTCTCGACCGCGTCGCAGCCGGCCAGCAGGAAGTTGTTGAGTTCATCCGGCAGGGCGTGGGCGGTCAAGGCCACGATCGGCTTGGCCCAGCCGCGGCGGCGCAGCTCGGCCGTGGCCTGTACCCCGTCGCACCCCGGCATCTGCATGTCCATGAGGATGAGGTCGTAGGGCCGCTCGCCCGAGTCGGGCCGCTCGGCCAGGAGGGCGGCCTCGATGACCTCCTTCCCGTCGCCCACCAAGGTGACCTCGGCACCCGCCCGGCGCAAGTGGAAGGCGAGGAGGCGCTGGCTGTCCTCGCCGTCCTCGGCCACCAGGATGCGGGCTCGGAGCCGCTCGCTCGTGTCGATCGTCGCGATCGGTGGCGGAGCCGGGAGCCGCGTGGTGCGGCCGTCGACGACCTTGGACTCCTCGATCGGGCCGGTGGCCACGGTGAAGCTGAAGCTGCTGCCTTGGCCCAAGACGCTCGAACAGGTGATGTCGCCACCGAGGAGGTGGACCAGCCGACGCGAGATGGCCAAGCCGAGGCCCGTTCCGCCGAAGCGGCGACTGGTCGACTTGTCGGCTTGGGCGAAGGGCTGGAAGAGGCGCCGGATCTGCTCCGAGGTCAGGCCGATCCCCGAGTCGCGCACCTCGATCCGCAGGAGCTGCTCGGGCACGGCCGGAGGACCGAAGAAGGAGATCACGATCTCCACCGAGCCATGGTCGGTGAACTTGATGGCGTTGCCGACCAGGTTCAGGAGCACCTGCCGCAGGCGGACCGGATCGGTCTGGATGACGAGCGGCAGGCGGCCTTCGCAGCGGACGTTGACGGCGACGCCCTTGGCCGCGGCCCGCTCCCGCAGGAGGGCAGCGGTCTCCTCGACCACCTCGAGCGGATCGGTCTCGATATTCTCGACCGTCATCTTGCCCGCCTCGATCTTCGAGAGGTCGAGGAGGTCGTTGATGAGGGCAAGGAGATGCTCGCCGGAACGGCGGACGGTCCGCAGGTGATCGCGTCGGTCGGCTTCGCTTGTCGAAGAGTCCTCGAGCAGCTCCGCGAATCCCATGATCGCGGTCAACGGCGTCCGCAGCTCGTGGGTCATGGTGGCCAGGAAGACGCCCTTATCGAGCGCCGCCCGGTCGCTCGCCAGCCGGGCGTCCTCCGCGGCGCGACGCGCGGCCTCGAGGGCCGTGTTCCGCCCGTGCAGTTCCTTGATCGCCTCGGCATGGCCTGCCACGTCGAGCTCGCGCTGCAAGGCGAGCGTGGCCAGAAGGCTGGCCCGTTCGAGATCCGCCAATTCGTGGACGGCCGGGGCGCCTGGCATCGCGCGACACGCGAGCAGGCAGCCGATCGGCTTGGCGTCCGCCCCGAGGAGCGGGAGACCCCAGCAGGAACGAATCCGAAAGCGACGAGCCAGGTCGCGATGCTCGCTCCACAGGGGATCGGTCTGGGTGTCCATGACGAGGACCGATTCGCCGCGGGCCAGGGTGGCTCCCCACGGTTGGCTGGCCCCGCGGAGCCGTTCGCACGTCTTGCTGAACTCAAGCGGCAGGTTCCCGGCTGCCCGCACGTGCAGCTCGCCCGGGCCTGCGGCCGAGAGGATCCCGACCGACAGTTGCGGATGGTGGCCTTCGACCCACTCGACGACGCGAGCCAAGGTCCGATCCGCCGTCCGATCGCCCGAGGTGATCCGCAGCACGTCGTTGTCGCGCCGCGCAGCGTGGGCCGGGAGCAGCGAGATCCGCCCCACAAGCCATGTCGCAAGGGCTGCGACGCCGGCCCCGCCGAGGAGGTACCAATCGGTGGTCGGGTCGGTCCGCTCGGCCCACGCCATGACGGCCAGGCTCCCGGCAAGACCGGCCATGAGTGTCCGCCCGACGAACGCGGCGTGTGGCAATGGGACGACGGCTGCAGACATACGCATGCTGAGAAATTCCACGACGGTCCGTTCACAGCCGTCGTGGCGGACGCAGACCATCGCATCGGCAAACAGAGGCCGCCGCTTCCCCCCCCGAGGGGAACTACGCAAAAGACCGCTCGGGCTGGGTCGGTTGTTCCGGCGCCGGATCTCGGACCTCGGGCGCCGGGAAGCGACATCGCCGAGGCCAAGGGCCTCGGCGATGGTCATTCCTTGGTGGTGGTGCGCTCAGGCCGACTTGCGCAGCGGCCCGCGAATCGAGGGCGCTGTGGCCACCCGGTTGCGCCCGCCGTGCTTGGCCTCGTAGAGGGCCTTGTCGGCCATCTCGACCATGGAGCGCGGGAGGACGTTGGGCGGGATGCAGGAGAGGTCGGCGACGCCAAAGCTCGCCGTCACCCGCAGGTCGTCGTGCCGCGGCCACTTCTCGTTGGCCAAGCGCTCGCGGAAGCGCTCCGCGACGTCGCGGGCGTCTTCGAGCGGCGTGCTCGGCAGGATGATGCCGAACTCCTCGCCGCCGTAGCGGCAGGCCACGTCGCTGGTGCGGCCCGAGGACAGGAGCCGTGCGAATCGCTCCAGCACCGCATCGCCGAACGGGTGGCCGTAGCCGTCGTTCAGCGACTTGAACTTGTCGATGTCGGTCATGATCAGCGACAGCGGCTTGCCGTGGCGCAGGCTCTCCGAGAACTCCGCCTCGAGGCGGGCGTCGAAGTACTTGCGGTTCCACAGGCCGGTGAGGCCGTCGATCTGGGCCTTCACCTCAAGCATGCGCATGGCCTGCTGGAGGCGGAGCGAGGAACGGACGCGGGCGGTCAGCTCAATCACCTCGAAGGGCTTGGTGATGAAGTCGACGGCGCCGAGGTCGAGCCCGCGGACGCGATCGACCGGCTCGCTGAACCCCGAGATGAAGATGACCGCGATGTCCTTGGTGTCGTTGTCGGCCTTCAGCGCGGCGAGGACCTGGAAGCCGTCCATGTCGCCGAGCTCGATGTCGAGCAGGATGACCTCGGGACGAAGCTCCTTGGCCAGCTTGAGGCCGTCGGCCCCGGACAGGGCCGAGAACAGCTCGAGCCGCTCGTGCTGGAGGCGGATCTTCAGGAGCTTGTGGATCAGCTCCGAGTCGTCGATGGCGAGAAGCCGCGGAAGGGGTTCGCCCGTAGCGTTGCTCATACCCGTGGCGTTGCTCATGGGGGGTAGGGTCCGACTCTCCGACCAGGCGTCGGAAACGGGGCGAGCGGTGTCAGGCAGCCTTGCGGCGATCGTCAGGCAAGGCGGAACGGCAGAGCACGAGGAGGTCCTCGACCTTGTTCTGCAGTCCGGCGAGTTCGCACTCCTGGCCGACGAGCTGCCGCTCGACCTCGGCCGCGGCCATCCCGATGGTCGGGAAGCCGTAGCCGCCGGCGGCGCCCTTGAGCTGGTGGGCGAGGGTCCGGAGGCGGGCCCGGTCGTCGGTGTCGAACGCCGATCGGATGGCGCTGATCCGGTCGCCCAGGTCGTTGACGAAGAACTCGACGATCTCCTTCATATCAGGGTCGTCGGCGAACTCGCTGCGAAGGTGGGACCCGGCGCCGGAAGTGTTGCCGCTGAAATGGGACATGGCTCCGTCCATAGGTCACCGGTATCGGCGGGCGGCAGAGGCGACTTCGGGGCGAAGCGGGAAAGTCCGCGGCGATTGACGGGAAGCCCACGCAGTCCGTATCGTCGCCACTTTCCCCCCAAGGTCCCGGCGACCGAACAGGTCGCCGAAGGAGCATTCATCGTGGTCCCGAGCATGCCGCCCCGGGAGGGGCAACTGGGCTTCCTGTACCTGCCGCCCTTCCGCATCCAGGGCATCAGCGTCGCGGGCGAGCAGACCGTCATCCAGGTCCCGGAACTCGACCTGTGCTTCGACATGGGCCAGTGCACGCGAGCCTCGCTCTCGGCGCCGACCGTGGCCCTCTCGCATTGCCACATGGACCATGTCGGCGGGTTGCCGTATTGGTTCAGCCAGAAGCACTTCCAGAAGGTCGGCGTGGGCCGCTGCATCTGCCACCCGCGCGCCGCCGAGCCGTTGCGGGCCATGATGCGGGCGTGGGTCGACCTCGAGCTGCAGCGGACGCCACACGAGATCGTGGCCATCGAGCCCGAGAGCGAGATCGAGATCAAGAACAACATCGTGCTGCGGGCCATCGAGACCAGCCACACGGCGCCGAGCCTGGGCTTCGTGGCCATCGAGCGGCGCAGCAAGCTGAAGGAGGAGTTCCGCGATTTCCCGCAGGAAAAGCTGCGCGAACTCAAGATGCAGGGCGTCGAGATCACCCGCACGGTGGAGATTCCGCTGGTGGCCTACACCGGCGACACCGAGCCTGGCCCGTTCCTCTTCCGGCCGGAGTTCGCCCAGGCCAAGATCGTTCTCGCCGAGTGCACCTTCTTCGAGGCCGAGCATCGCTCGCGGGCCCGCATCGGCAAGCACCTCCACATCGGCGACTTCACCTCGCTCCTCAAGGTGTGGGAGGCCGAGCATGTCGTCCTCGTGCACGTCTCGCGGCGCACGGCGATCCCCTTCGCCCGCGAGGCGATCGCCGCCATCGATGGCGGCGCGCAAGCCCATCGCATGCACCTCCTGATGGATCAGCGCACGAACAAGTCGCGCTATGAGCGTCAAGTGGCTGAGTCGAACGAATCCCAAGTTTCCGCGGCAGAAACGGGCGCCGACGCAGAGATCGAGAATCGTGAGATCAGCGGTTGACGCACGCGCGGGGGCGTTCTACATTCTGGCTTCGCTGCGGCGCAATCCGCAGGTGGGACTTCGGACACCGCAGCGAATCGCAAAGCAAACACTGTCGAGCCCGACGAGGAAGGATGCGGGCCATCCGACGACGTGTGCGGGAATGTGCCCGTCAACCGACCCTGTCCACCCACACGGACGACAGGGAATCGAGTGGACGGAAGCCGATCGCATCGCCCTCGGATTGCGTCCCATCGACCCCAACGGCTGACTTGAGGCGTGCTCGATGCCGCGGCTTGATCCAGAGATCCGTGTCGCGCTCAACGGATACTTGCGTAAGCACCACGCCGACCTCTGTCGGCATTGGTTCGATGACATCGAGCCACTCGACATTACCGGAGGAGTCCTCCGCCTCTTGGTGCGCGAGCCGGTGCAGCTCCGGTATCTCCAGCGAGCGTGCACTCCCCAGTTCACCGAGGCTGCTCAGGCGGTCACGGCTCGGTTGCTCGCCGTCCGCTTCGTGGGGCCGAGCGAGATCGAGAGCTCGATCGACGCGCCGACCGAGCGTGTGACGCGGGTCGCACCGCAACCTGTTGCGGTCGGCGCCCGCCACGCATCAACCCCTCGGCTCGAGCCGGTCGCTGCCTTCGCAGGTGGAGGCACCGCTGTCTTGGACGGCGAGCTCATCGAGACCGGCGAGCCGGAGTCGCTGGGCGGCGAGTTCAGCACCCAGGCCCCGTCCCTCGACGACCAGACGCTGCTCAGCCCCGACTACACCTTCGACAACTTCGTGGTCGGCCCGGGCAATCGCCTGGCCCACGCCGCGGCGGCCGCTGTCGCCGAGCGGCTCGGCAAGGCCTACAACCCGTACTTCATCCATGGCGGCGTCGGCTTGGGGAAGACCCACCTGCTCCAAGCCATTTGCCAGACGGTGCTTCGGAGGAATCCGAAGGCCAAGATCTGCTACATCTCCTGCAACACGTTCATGGATCTCTTCCATGACGCGGTGCGGGCGGGTCGGATGAGCGACTTCCGGAGCCGCTTCCGGACCGTGGATGTCCTCGTGATCGACGACATTCACTTCCTTTCGAAGCGCGAACAGACCCAGGAAGAGTTCTTCCACACCTTCAACGCCCTCTATCAGGCGGGGAAGCAGATCGTCCTCTCGTCGGATGCCGCCCCGAGCGAGATCCCCGACCTCGAGGAGCGGCTGACCAGCCGGTTCTCCTGCGGTCTGGTCGCCCGGATCGATCGGCCCTGCTACGAGACGCGGGTCGCCATCATTCGCTCCAAGGCGAAGATGCACGATTTGGACCTTCCCGATGACGTTCCGGCGTACATCGCGGCCAAGATCGACTCGAACATCCGCGAATTGGAAGGGGCCCTGACCAAGATCCGGGGCTTGGCCATGGCTACCGGCCAGCCGATCAGCCTCGACCTGGCCAAGCAGACCCTCAGCGACGCCGGTCCGGTCGGCGGGACGGGGCAGCCCAGCATCCAGATGATCATCGAGGAGGTCAGCCGCTTCTTCGATGTGAAGTTGACCGACCTCCTCTCCAAGCGCCGTCACAAGTCGATCGCCCTGCCTCGGCAGGTGTGCATGTGGCTGGCCAGGAAGCACACCCGGTACAGCCTCGAGGAGATCGGGGGCTACTTCGGCGGCCGTGACCACACGACCGTCATGCACGCCATCAAGACGATCAACACGAAGCGGGGGAACGACGGGAAGCTGTCCGCGGATGTCTCTCGCTTGGAGGAGCAGCTCCTCCAGCGGATCCAGTGATGTTCGCCCGATAAGTCGAGCATCCGGTCTCGCCTTGAACCAGGCTTGAGGTCGGGACAACCTGTCGACTCGAGGATCCGCGAGGTGTCTGGCACGCCTCGCCCACGTGTGTACAACCTGTCGGCTCGCGCCGTGCCCTGTTCGGCCCGGACCTTGTGAGTCCCGCTCAACCGACAGATGAAGGCGGCGCACAGGCGAGCCTCCCGACAACTCCGACAGCCGCCAGCGCGAGCCGTCAGACAGTTGACAGCGCACTCACAGGCCGAGATCTACGGCAAGTCTCGATCGAGAAGAGACTTGCTGTCAGCAATCTCCCTCTACCCACATTCCGACAGGGCTCTTACTACGACGATGAATATGTCTTTCCTTCTCTTCTCAGAAGGGGACACCCACCAGTCAGGCCAGCAAGATCGTGTTCAGCCCGGCCGAGAAATCTTTGTTGGCCGCCTGTGCATAACACGCGGGCAGCGGATCAAACCTCTTTGATCTGGACTGTGGACAACCGCTAGCGATGCGGAGCCGAACGGGCTGACCGGAGCTGGCAGCTCGGACACCAAACCGTTGTTCGTCCGGCACATGTTGCGCTCCGCAGCGTGGTGCCGCAGCGAAGGCAAGGCTGGTCGCCACGCCCGTACACCTGGTGCTTGGACTGGAAGGAACCGACCTCACCCGCGGCGTCGCGGTAGTCGCGGAGACTCGATCCATGCGAGGCGACTGCCTCCTGGAGAACGGCCTGGACGTGCGTGACGAGATCGGACAGGCGGGCGGTCGGAAGGCGATCGGCTCTGGCCCGAGGGTGGAGGCGGGCTCGGAAGAGGCTCTCGTCGGCGTAGATGTTGCCCACCCCGGCCACCGTCCTCTGGTCGAGGAGAAGGGCCTTGAGCCCGGCCCGTCGACCCACGAGGGCGGCGAGGAGGCGGTCCGGCTCGGCGTCGAGGGCGTCAGGACCCAGGGGCGCCCAGTGTGTAACCAAGGCTTCCAGCGAGGGCAGGGCCACCAGACCGCCGAACCGACGCGGGTCGCGGAAGGTGAGGCGGGCCTCGGCTCCCGACCGAAGCCGCAGGTTCCACGTGACATGCCGGTGGTCGTTCGGAAGGAGGGGGCGATCCCGCTCCACGGCGAGTTGGCCGGTCATACCCAAGTGGACGACGAGCACCCGGCCGTCCTTGGCGATGATCGCGGTGTGCTTCCCATGTCGGGCCAGCCGCTCGATGGCCGCTCCGACGAGGAGCGCTCGGGCTGGCGAGGAGGCACGCCCGCGGGGCCAGGCATCAGCATCGAGGACCGACGGTCGAGCGACCGAGACCTCGGTGATCGAGGCACCACGGAGTCGACCCCAGAGGGTGCGACGAAGATGCTCGACTTCGGGAAGTTCCGGCACGGTGGCAGTCTCGAAGGCCCGACCGTCGCAGGGTCAGGCAACCAGTGGTATTTCCCTGCGTTGGCCGCGTCGGCGCGAGCCTCCACGATCGACGGGCCTGGGATAGCCGATCCTTATACTTGCCCCGCGTCCCTCGGCACCATGGCCGGTAGGCGCGACCGCCCGTTCTGCACCGATCGAGTCCCGTCTCCGTCCCTCCACTCCGGTCCCGGACGCCCCTCCGCGGGGCTTCCGCCACCCTACGGGGAGTCCCCATGAGCGAGTCCCGACCGCCTGAGTTCGCCGGCCAGCCCGCCTCGCAGTCGCATGGCGACACCTTGGAGCGGACGAGCCCCGAGGCGATCGCCGAAGTGCAGCGAGCGTACGAGCGGATCCGGGCCGAGGTCCACAAGGTGATCGTGGGTCAGGACGAGGTGCTCGAGCAAGCCTTGGTGACCCTCTTCTGCGGTGGCCACGCTCTCATCGAAGGCGTCCCTGGCTTGGCCAAGACGCTGCTCGTCTCGACCCTCGCCAAGACGCTCTCGCTCGGCTTCGCCCGCATCCAGTTCACGCCCGACCTGATGCCGTCGGACATGACCGGCACCGAGGTCATCGAGGAAGACAAGGCCACCGGTTCGCGCGAGCTGCGCTTCGTGAAGGGGCCGATCTTCGCCAACGTGATCCTGGCCGACGAGATCAACCGCACGCCGCCCAAGACGCAGGCGGCCCTCCTCGAGTCGATGCAGGAGCGGCAAGTCACCGTGGGCGGCGTGATGCACAAGCTGCCCAAGCCGTTCTTCGTCCTCGCCACGCAGAACCCGATCGAGCAGGAAGGCACCTATCCGTTGCCCGAAGCCCAGCTCGATCGCTTCATGTTCAACATCCGCGTGCGCTATCCGAGCGAGGCCGAGGAGCTCGAGATCGTCCGCCAGACCACCTCGCTCCGGAGCGTCGAGCCGGCCCGCGTCCTCACCGGCGAGGACTGCCTCCGCATCCAGGAGTTGGTGCGGGCCATCCCCGTCGCCGACCACGTCATCCGCTACGCCCTCCGCCTGGTGCGGGCCACGCGCGTCCGCGACGAGGGCGAGCGGCCCAAGATCGTCCGCGACTACCTGGCTTGGGGCGCCGGCCCGCGAGCCAGCCAGTTCCTGGTGCTTGCCGCCAAGGCCAAGGCCATGCTAGCCGGGGCGACGCACGTCATGCCCGAGCATGTGCGGGCGGTGGCCCTCCCGGTCATGCGGCATCGCATGATCATGAACTTCAACGCCGAGGCCGACGGCGTGACCACCGACTCGGTCATCCAGGCCCTCCTCGAGCAGATCCCGGTCGACCGGGCCGATGCCTCGATGGAACGAGAGATGAATAGCGTCTTGCGCTGATCGCGCCGTCCGCCGGAAGGAACCTGCTCGTGGCCGACACGCCCAGCCCAAGCCAAGGCCCGTCCCGCATGCGCGCGGAGCAGTACCTCGCGCCGGAGACGCTCGGCCAGCTGGCGCCGTTCGAACTGCGGGCCACGATGATCGTCGAAGGCGTCATGAGCGGCATGCACCGCTCGCCTTACCAGGGCCTGGCCGTCGAGTTCGCCGAGCACCGCCCCTACGTGAAGGGCGACCCCGTCCGCCATCTCGACTGGAAGGTCTACGGGCGAAGCGACAAGCTCTACCTCAAGCGCTACGTCCAAGAGACGAACCTCGACGTGGTGGTCCTGGTCGACTCGAGCGGATCGATGCGCTTCGGCACGCTCGCCATCAAGAGCGGCTGGGGCGGCACGCAAGCGAGCCGCGGCGGGCGGACCTGGACCAAGTTCGACCAAGCGACGGCCACGGCGGCGGCCTTGGCCTACCTCTGCCTCCAGCAACGCGACCGGGTCGGCGTCGGGATCTACGCCGAGGAACTGCGGACGGCGATCAAGCGCTCGAACGCCCGCGACCAGTGGCGATCGATCGTGCAGGCCCTGTCGATGGAGCCGGTCGAAGGCAAGGCCAACCTGCCCAAGGTCGCCGAGCAGGTGATGTCGAAGGTGACCAATCGGGCCTTGGTGGTCGTGGTCAGCGACTTCCTGATGCCGATCACCGACGTCCGCGATGCGCTGGCCCGGCTCCGCTACCGGCACCACGACGTGGTCCTGCTCCAGATCCTCGATCGCCAAGAGCTGCGCTTCGACCTCGAGGACCCCGCGCCCTTCGACGGCCTTGAAGGGGAAGGCCGGGTGCAGGTCGATCCGCTCGCCTTGCGCGCCGCCTACCTGGCGGAGCTCCGCTCGCGCCTCGAGCAGCTCGAGAAGCTGGCCCGGAGCTTCGGATTCGACTACGCCCGCATGGACTCGCACGAGTCGGTGGGGCCAGTGCTGGCCTCGCTCCTCGCCCGCCGTGACGCCCTCTCCCGCCGGAGCCGCAGCGGATGACGCTTCTCCACGCGGGACTCCTGACGGCTGGCTTGGTCGCGGCGGCGATCCCGATCCTCATCCATCTCCTCTTCCGCCGCCGCCGTCCGCCGATCGCGTGGGCGGCGATGGACATCCTCCTCGCGGCGCTCCGCAAGCAGGAGCGACGGCTTCGGCTCGAGCAGCTCGTTCTCCTCGCCGTGCGTTGCCTCCTGTTCGCCCTCGCCGGGCTGGCCTTGGCTCGGCCGGTCCTCGAAGGAACGGGGCTACTCGCCCCTGGCGCCCGGCGGACGGTGACCATCGTCCTCGACGATGGCGTGGCCAGCCGGGTCCGGACCGGCGATGGACGCGACCCGAGCAGCACCGCGTTCGCTCGCTCGAAGTCCGATGCCGCGGCGCTGGCCCGCTCGCTCCCGCCAGGCGATTCGGTGGGCGTGGTGCTGGCGAGTCGCCCGGCTCGCGGGCTGGTCGTGCCACCCTCGACCGACCGGGAAGCGGTGGCTAAGGCCATCGAAGGGCTCGAACCGAGTTGGGCGGCGACCGACTTCGCGGCGGCCCTCGGCGTCGCGGCCCAGCATGCGCAGAACGCACCGGGTGAAGAGAGCGTGGTGGTCGTGGTGAGCGAGTTCCGGGCCGGATCGCTCGACCCGACCGCCCCGCCGCCGGCCGCCGTCGCCGCCGCCGAGCAGGCCCCGCGGATCGTCCTCACTCCGCCGGCCAGCGACGACTTGGCCGATCTCGCCGTCACCGGGATCGAGGCCCAACGATCGATCGACGAGGACAGCGTCACGGTCAGCGTGCGGGTCGAGCGCCACGGCGGCAGCAACCCGGCCCAGGCGGTGCGCGTCTCGCTCGCGGGCGATGGTTTCGCCACCATCCCGTCCAAGGTCGTCCGGTTCGAGGCCGGCCAGGCCGCCGTCACGGTCGAGTTCGTGGCTCGCGCCGCCCAAGGTGCCAAGGCCGATGCGGGGAGCCTGAGTGCGAGCATCGAGCCTGACGCCCTGCCCGCCGACGACACCCGCTACGCGTGGTTCGACCCGCGCGGGGCGACCCGGATCGGGCTCGTGGCCCGGCGCAGCCTTGCCGCTGGCGGCGACATCGAACAGGTGCCGGCGTCGCGCTGGCTGATGCGGGCGATCGCCCCGGCCGAGCAGCCGGGCATCGAGGTGGTCGAGGTCGAGCCGGCGGCGGTCGATGCTCGAACCCTGCGGGACTTCGAGGCCTTGGTCGTGCCCCAGCCGGAGACGCTCACGCCGGCGTCGTGGTCCGCGATCCGCGGCTTCGTGGACGGCGGCGGACTGCTCGTCGTCATGCCGGCCGGCGAGGTCGGGGCCCAGCGCTGGGCCGAGCCGTTCGCCGCGGCCCTCGGACTTCCATGGCAACCCGAGGCGAGCGCCACCACGCTACCCAAGCCGCTCGCCTTCGCCCCCGAGCAGCCGAGTGCCGCGACGACGGGACTCTTCGCCTCGATCGCTGCCGAACTGCCGGAACTCCTCCGACCGCTCGAAGTGACGCGAACGCTGCCCGTGCGCGGGGCGACGCCATCGGATGTGGTCCTCGCCCTCGAGGATGGGTCGCCCTTCCTGCTGGCCGGCACGCCGCCTGCCGCGCGGACGGCGGACGCGGGCCAGGCGACGACGGCAAGCCGCGGGTTGGTGGTGCTCCTCACCGTGGCCCCCGAGCTCGCCTGGACCAACCTCCCGGTGAAGCCATTCATGGTGCCCTTGGCCCAAGAGGTCCTGCGGCGCGGCCTCGCTCGGATCGGCGGCGCCGATCGCGCCGTGGTCGCCGAGCAGCCGGCGATCCGGCTGCGCGACGCAGCGGAACTTGTCGGGCCGGACGATGTCCGAGTCGGACTCGAGGCCGGTGTGGCCCGCGGTCCGCTGCTCCAGCCGGGGGCGTGGAAGGCGCTCGATGTCGCCGGCCGGCCGGTGGGTGGCATCGCGGTGAACGTCGACCTCGCCGCGACGCGCCTGGCGCCGCAATCGCCGGACGTCGTCTCCGCATGGTTCGCTCCGGCGGGCGCCGTCCATGTCGCTCCGCCCAGCGGGATGGTCGCCGCCCTCCAGCCGGTCGAGGACTCGGTCGGCATCGCGGTCTGGCTCCTGGCCGCCGTCGCTCTCCTGGCGGTGGTCGAGACGCTCCTTGCCCGCTGGTTCTCGCACGCCACCTCGGGGGTGCGGGTCCTGAGCGATCCCGGCGTCGGTGCCGGCTCCCTCGTCGCCAAGGGCGTCGCGAACGGACGGAGCGCCGCATGAGGACGCTCCTCGACTCACCGCTCGGTCGCTGGCTCCTCGGCGTGCACGGCTCGCCGTCCGACGCCTCGAGCGTGCGGCTCGCCTTCGAGCGCCCGCTTCCTGGCTGGGGCTGGTTCCTCGTCCTCTGCGCCTGCGGAGCGATCGCGTGGTGGAGCTACCGCCATCTCCGCGGCAGGATCGGGGGCCGGACGGCGCTGGCCACCCTTCGCGGGGGACTCCTCGTCCTCCTCGCCATCCTGGTCGCCGGGCCGTCGATCCGGATCGGTCGCGAGACGGTGGAACAGGATTGGGTGCTCGTCCTTGCCGACCGTAGCCGAAGCATGGCCATCCGCGACGAAGGCGCCGCCGGGGCTCGCACCACCCGCGACGCGGCGCTCCAAGCCATGCTCGACCAGGCGGGCGCGTTGTGGTCGACGCTCCGGAAGGACCGGACGCTGGTCTGGCTCGGCTTCGCCGACGGGGCGTTTGATCTGCCCCAGACCGGCGAGGCGATCGCTCCCGGCGAAGCGATCACTCTCGGCGAAGCCGCCGGCGACCGGACGCGGCTCGACGATGCGCTGCAGCAGGCCGCCCAGCGGGCGGCGGCCCGACCCATCGCCGGCATCGTCGTCTTCTCCGACGGGCGCACCAGCGCTCCGCCGAGCCGGGCCACGGTGCGGCGGCTCCAGGCTGCGGCGGCCAAGGTCTTCGTGGTGCCCCTCGGTTCGCCCAACGCCAAGGGCGATCTGGCCATCGCCAAGGTCGACTCGCCGCGACGAGCCTTTGTCCACGACGAGGTGCCGCTCCAGGTCGAGATCGAGCGGTCCGACACCGAATCGCCAGTCTCTGGCAGCGTCCGGCTGGTCGATGCCGCGACCGGGGCGACCATCACACGGGCCGACGTCCCGCCGATGGCTCCCGGCGAGCGGGCCGCGAGCGTGACGCTCCTGGCCAAACCCGACCAGGCCGGCACCCACGACTGGCGCGTCGAGCTCGATGCGGGGACGGACGACCTGGTGGCCGAGAACAACGTCCGCGAGGCCCGGATCGAACTCGTCGATCGACCGCTGCGCGTCCTCTATATCGAGGGCTATCCGCGCTGGGAGTACCGCTACCTGAAGAGCCTCCTGATCCGCGAGAAGTCGCTCGACAGCTCGATCATGCTCCTCTCGGCCGATCGCGACTTCGCCCAAGAAGGCAACATGCCGATCACGCGGCTGCCGCGGACGGCGGAGGAGTTCGCCCTCTTCGACCTCGTCATCATCGGCGACGTGCCGTCGGCCTTCTTCACGCCCGACCAGCTCGAAGTGCTCCGCGACCAAGTGGCCCAGCGGGGGACGGGACTCCTCTGGATCGGCGGCGAGCGATCGACGCCGAAGACCTGGGACGGGACGCCGCTCGCCGAGCTCCTGCCGATGCGGCCGCCCTTTGCCCTTGCCACCGTCGACGCCCCGGTGAACGTGGTCGCCACGCCGGCGGCGACCAAGCTCGGTCTCCTCAAGGTCGGCGAGGGCGACTCGTGGCCGACCGAACTCGCGGATCCGGCAGTCGGTTGGTCGAGGCTCGAGTGGGTGCAGGCGATCGGCAGCGAGCAACTGAAGCCGACTGCGGAGACGCTTGCGGTGGGCGTCGTGCCCAACCAAGGCAGCGAGTCGACGCGGACCACGCCGGTCATCTTGGCCATGAAGTACGGGGCGGGCGAGGTGGTCTACGTCGCGACCGACGAGTTCTGGCGCTGGCGCTACGGCCGGGGCGAGCGGTACACCGAACAAGTCTGGCTGCCGCTCGTCCGCATGCTCGGGCGCGAAGCGCTGGCCGGAGGCAGCGAAGGGGCGCTCCTGCGGGCGGTGCCGGCCCGGGTCCAGCTCGGGCAGACGGTGCGGCTCGAGCTTCTGGTCGCCGATGCCCGGCTTGCCGAGCGGGCCGAGGGAACCGTCTTGGCTCAGGTGACGGATCCAGAGGGGCGGACGCAGGATGTCGAACTGCTGCGGACCGGGCGGCCCGGCGAGTACGCCGCCAACCTCGCCCCGGACTCGACCGGCCGCTACCTGGCCAAAGTGGCCTCTGGCCTGACCGTGGGCGGCGAGGTGACCTATGAATGCGAGCGGCCTGACGACGAGACACGGCGGGCAGCGGCGGACCATGCGTTGCTCGAACAACTGGCCCGCGACACCGGAGGCGCCGTGGTGCGGCGCGAGGACCTGGCCAGCCTGAAGGATCTCCTGCCGAAACGAAGCGTGGTGACCGAGCAGGCCACGCTGGAACCGCTCTGGGATGCACCGTTGGCCCTGATCCTGATCGTCCTGCTCGCGACGATCGAATGGCTTGGACGGCGTTGGTTGCGCTTGGCCTGACCCTGCATTCGGAGTTCGCCCGAGGAATCGACCGGACATGACACGCGGACCGCTCCACAACGCGATTCGGGACATCGAGGCCTTGGCCCGCCGGGCCAGGCTATTGATCCTGTCGCGCCGGGTCCTCGGAGTCCTGTCGAGCGCGCTGGGGGTCGGGGCGGTGCTCGTCCTCCTTGACTTCATCTTCCGCTTCCCGGCCCCGCTTCGGGCCATGTTCCTCGGGGTCGGCATCGCCGTGATGGCGGTGACCGGCTGGCGGCTGGTGCGCTCCGCATGGCACTTCCGGCCGACGGCGACGCAGCTCGCGCTTCGGATCGAGCGGTCGAACCCCCAGCTCGCGGGGCGGCTGGCGAGCGGCATCGAGTTCGCCCTCGCCGGCACGGACGCCGAGAACCCGCTCGCGGCGCGCTCCGTCGCCGATGTCGCGCGGCGGCTCGAGATGGAGTCGGTGCGGAGTTGGATCGCTCCCGGGCGGTCGATGGCCGAGGTGTCGACGGCCTTCTTCACGATGGCCGTCCTGGTCTTGCTCGGGCTCCTGATGCCGACCCATGCGAAGATCGGGGCCGAGCGGCTGCTCACGCCTTTCTCGGGAGCCACCTGGCCGGCCCGCACCGCGGTCGAGTCGCTGATGGGCGATGCGACGCACCACGCGAAGGGCGAGGCTCTGGTCCTCGCCGCCAAGCTGACCCTGGGCGACGCGCCGAGCGAGCGGATCACGGCCCTCGTCGCGGTGACCAGGGACGATGGCACGACCGAGACCGAGGAGCTGGTGCTGACCCGCCAAGCGGACGGGCGATACGAGCGCGTGCTCGAGGCCGACCCGCGCATGGAGCGCATCGACCTCCGCTTCCAGTCCGTCGACGCCGAGACCGATTCGCGGGTCATCGAGTTCGTCGCCCCGCCGGTGGTCGCTTCGAGCCACCTGACCGTGCGGCCACCCACCTACGCCGAGGGGGCCATGGCGGCGGTCGAGGCCGACCTCGGGAACGGGACCGACGAGCGGTCGACGGTGCGGGACACGGTCCTGGTCGGTTCGCACGCCGAGCTGACCCTCGGGCTCAGCAAGCCGGCAACGGTGCGGTTGACCGAGGGCGACGATGCGGTGACGGCGACCAAGCTCGGCGACGGAGCGCAGTGGACGCTGGGTTGGGACGTGACGCGATCGAAGGAACTGCGGCTCGAGCTGGTCGATGACCTCGGCATCCGGTCGCCGGACGACATCCGCTTCCATGTCGAGGCCACCGAGGACCGGCCACCGACGGCGGCGGTCATCGATCCGGCCAGCGACGAGAGCGTCCTGCCGACGGCGATCATCCCCATCACCTTCGAGGTGCGCGACGACGTCGCCTTGGCCAAGTCCGGCATCGTGGTGAGTCGCCGGGTCGGCGGGCGCGGCGATCCGACGGTAGCGACGGAGAAGGTGGGGGCGACCACCGGAACGAACGAACGGCGCGAGGAACGGCTCGAGCTCGGCACGCTGCAGGTCGAGCCGGGCGACGTCTTGGTGGTGGTGGCGGTCGCCGAGGACGGGTTCGCCTTGGATGGGGCTCGGCACGATCGCGTGTCCAGCCCGCCGCGGCTCCTGCGGGTGATCGCCGAGCAGGAACTCGGGCGGCAGGTCCGGGCCCAGCTCTCGGCGGTGCGTCGCTCCGCGATGCGGCTCGACCAGCAGCAGGGCGAACTGGCGGCGGCGACCGAGAACGGCCGCTTCGATCCGTCACTCGAGCGTGGACAGGCCCAGGTCTCGGATCGACTGCGGACCGCAGGCGAGACGGTGAAGGAGCTCGCCGAGCGGCTGACGCGGAACGGGCTCGACGACGAGGAGCTGGCGGCGACGCTCGGGCAGGCTCGGGATCTCCTCGAGGTGGCGGGACAGGCGAGCGCGAAGTCGAGCGAGGCGTTGCAGCGGGCCCGCGAGGCGGCGGCCAAGGCGGCGAGCGATCCGGCGGCTGCGGCGGCCGCCGAGGCCGCAGCAAAGGACGCGAGCAAGGCCCAAGAGGACGTGCGGGCGGAACTCGAGGACCTGATCAAGCTCCTCGATCGGGATGAGGATTCCTGGGCGATGGGTCGGCAGATCGACCAATTGCGGGAGCGGGTCGACGGTCTCGCCAAGCGGACCCAGGAGGTCGGTAAGCGCACCGTCGGGCAGCGGGCGGCGGACCTCAAGTCGGACGATCGCCAGGAGCTCGACCGGATCGCGGACGAGCAGCGCGAGGCGGCGCGGGAGGCCCAGGAGCTGGTCGACGAGTTGCGGAAGCGGGCCGACTCGGTCGACCGCAACGACAAGGCCCGAGCCGAGGCGATGCGCGAGGCGGCGCGGGCGGCCGAGGAGCGGCGGCTCGAGCGGAACCTGGAGCAGGCCGGCGAGGACGTCCGCGAGAACCGGATGCAGCAGGCCCAAGGCGAGCAGCAAGCGGCAGCCCAGGCCCTCGACGAGATGCGCCGCGGGCTCGACGACGTGAAGAAGGCTCGGACCGAGGAACTGCGGCGGGCGCTTGAGAGCCTCGAACGGAGCATCGAGCGACTGGTCAAGCAAAGCGAGGACGAACTCATCAACCTGGCCCGGGTCGCATCGCCCGAGGATGCCGAGCCGATCGCCGAGCGCGGGCGGGCCATGGCCAAGCTGGCCCAGAACACGCAGGCGGTGGCGAGCGAGGCGCGGGCTGCAGGGAGCGAGGCTGGACGGATCGCTCGGGTGCTCGATCGGGCGGCGGACAGCCAAGGCGGGGCGGTCGGATTCCTGCGGAGCGCGCCGGCGAAGCTCGAGGATGCGCGGAGCGCCGAGGAGCGCGGGCTCACGCTCCTTCGCGAGGCGCTCGACGCGGCGAAGGCCACCAAGCAGCAGGTCGAGAAGCAGGAGACGGAGCGGAAGCGGCGCGAGCTCGTTGCGGCCTACCGGAAGGTGCTCGAGAAGCAGGCCAGCGTGAAGGAAGGGACGATCGCTGCCCGTCCCAAGGGAGCGGACGCCAAGCTCGACCGCCGCGGGCTGATTGAAAGCCGCCGGCTCGCCATCACCGAAGGGGAGATCGGCCATGACGTCGACGCGATGAAGGAGACGCATCCCGAGCTCGCCAAGTCCGAGGTGATGGCCGAGACGCATGCCCTGATCGGCCGATGGACGAGCGACGCGAGTACGCGCCTCGGCGGTGGCGACCTCGGCGACCGGACGACCGAGCTCCAGCAGTTCGTCATGGATGCGATCGGGGCGGTCATCGAGAGCCTCGAGCCCGAGGCGGACGAGGATCCGTTCCAGGAGAACAACGGCAACAGCCAGGACCAGCAGCAGCAGGGGGGCGATCAAGAGCAGCAGCAAGAGGATCCGCTGGTGCCGTCCTTGGCCGAGCTGAAGGTGCTGCGTGGGCTGCAGGCCCAGCTCTTGGAACGGACCAAGCGGCTGGACACGGCGAAGGAGGGGGCGACCGGCGATCGGGCGGCGATCGACAGCGAGCTCCAGGCGCTGGCCCAGACGCAGACCCGCCTGATGGAGGCGGCGCAGCGGTTGGTGAAGCGGTTGGAGCGCCCCAAGCTTCCGAAGGACGAGGGACGCGAGGGCGGGGCGCCGGTGCCCGGGCCGGGGCCCGAACCAGACCCCCAGCCAGACCCCGAGCCGGATCCCAGGCCAGATCCCAAGCCAGACCCCAAGCCAGATCCGGAACCGCCGGCGCGATAGACGCAGCGGAGGGAGGCGGTCAGCGGGAACGCGGACAGGTCGAAGGAGCGGGCGGCGGGCGAGAGGACGGGATTGCTAGGAGGTCAACGTGAAGCGAGTCGTCGGCACAACCTTGGCAATCGTGGTGAGTGGCGCGGCGGTGGTCATCGAGAGCCATGCCGAAGCGGTGGCGCTCGGCGCGGCGATGACCCGGAACGAAAACAAGAGCAACGAGAACAAGAGCATCGCCCCGGCCGCGCCCCAGAACCCGCCGGTCCCGCCATCCACTCAACCGGCCCCGCCATCCACTCGACCGGTCCCGCCATCCAGTCCGCCGGCACCTTCGCCGACCACGCCTCCGAAGACAGAGCCGGGAGCGCCCCCTTCGGAAAAGGACCCGGGGTCGCGTCCGCCGGCGAAGGGGAAGACGCTGGACGAGCTCCTTGGCATCCCGCCGAAGGAGGGCGAGAAGAAGGGTGCGACGGGCCCGGCTGCCGGCCAAGGCGCGGGCAGCGGAGCGAAGGCGGGAGGGGCGACGGGCGAGGACCCCGCGGCGGTCGGCAAGGCCAGGCAGCGCGTGCAGCGGACGCTCGACGAGGAGGAGGTCGAGAGTCTGCTTGAGGAGATGCTCGGGGACATGCAGTCAAGCGTGGATCGCCTTGGCAGCAAGGCGGATCCAGGGCTGGAGACGCAGCGGGCCCAGAAGGGCGTGGTCGACAAGCTCGACATCCTGATCCAACAGGCCCAGCGGAAGAAGCAGCAGAAGTCGAGTAGTTCGAGTTCGAGCTCGAGTTCGGACAGCCAGCGGCCGCAAGACAACGATCAACAGAAGCAGGACGGATCGGCCCAGCAGAACCCGACCGACGCCGCGGCACGCGACCACGCCCGGAATCAGCGCGGGGAGAGTCGGCCGCTCGATCCGCCCGGGCCCGAGGATCCGACCGACGAACAGAAGATGCTGGACGAAACGCGGAGCGAGTGGGGCGCGCTGCCCGCTCGCGTTCGCGAACTCATTCGTCAGGGGAGCCGCGATCGGGTGGCGTCCCTCTACGAGCGACTGACGCAGGAGTACTACCGACGCATGGCGGAGGATGCCTCCAAATGACGACCCGACCACGCAGGACGGGAGCGACCGGGCCCGGGCAAGCGGATGGCCAGCGCGGCAAATCGGGCGAGCGGCCCGCTGCCGGCCGAGGAGTCGGGGGTAGTGCCACGTCCGGCTGGTCAATGTGGTTTGTTCGATCTGCCCGCCGGACCAGGACGACCCGGACGCTCTGCTTCGCCGGCGTCGGCCGGATGACCGGGGTGTTCGGCCTGACGCTCCTCGTGAGTCATGCGTCGGCGGCGATGGGGGAACCGCTCAGTGGGGGGCTCGGAGCGCATGGTGCGCATGCGACTACGCACGCCGCGCCGGGGGCGAGGCGATGGCATGGCGAACGGCCGAACGAATCGGCCGTCACTTCGAGCGATCACCGGGAGCCTGAGGCAATGCTGGCGAGCCAGTCGACAGCGCCCCCGCCCCAGGGGCCGTCGTCAGCTCCGCCAACCCCGTCGGGACCGACAGGCCCGCGATCAGAGCCACCAGCCGGGCCGGCGCCAGCGCCGACTACTCCACCTGCTGGTGGCGCGGGATCGCCACGCCCAGGTCCGCAGGAGAGCCAGGGCGGCAACGGCGCGGCCGGCGCGAAAGGCGGTGCCGGGTCGGCGCCCGGCGCGGCGCCACCACCGACCCCACGCGATGGCGTGGAGCGGGACGGCACCGAGCGGATCGCCAAGAGCGCCCAGAACAACCCGACCGAGGGGGAGATGACCCCCGACCTCGAGCCTGCCATCGCGAGAGGACTCGAGTACCTGAAGAGCCTGCAGAACGCAGACGGCTCCTTCGGGCGCGGCAAGTATGGGCGTCACGTCGGCATCACCGGACTCTGCGCGATCGCCTTCATGGCGGACGGCAGCGTCCCCGGTCGCGGGAAGTACGGCGACGTGGTGAAGCGAGCATTGGATTTCGTGTTGGAGCACTCGACGGAGACAGGCCTCCTTGCCGCTGAGGCGACCAATGGTCCGATGTATGGCCATGGCTTCGCCGCACTTTTCCTGGGCGAGGTCTATGGCATGAATCCCGACGACGAGCGGGTGCGCGACGCGTTGACGCGGGCGGTGCAGCTCATCGTGAACAGCCAGAACGATGATGGTGGTTGGCGCTACAACCCGGTTCCCTACGATGCGGACGTCAGCGTCACGATCTGCCAGGTCATGGCGCTCCGGAGCGCCCGCAACGCAGGCGTCAAGGTGCCCAAGGAGACCGTCGACGCGGCGATCCGCTACGTGCGGGAGTGCCAGAACCCCGATGGTGGGTTCCGCTACATGAAGGACCCGGGCGGGAGCGCCTGGCCGCGGACGGCGGCGGGCGTGGCCAGCCTCTTCTACGCTGGCGTCTACGAGGACCAGGCGATCGACCGTGGTCTCGACTACCTGATGCAGACGTCGCTACCGACCGGGACCGGCAGCGCCCTGGGCCAGGCCCACTACTTCTACGGCCACTACTACGCGGTGCAGGCGATGTACCTCGCCGGCGGCGAGCGTTGGCAGAAGTGGTGGCCGGCCATCCGAGGCGAGCTGATCGCCCGGCAGGAGATTGCCGGCGGCTGGCTGGACCACCAGGCTGGCGATGCGTATGGGACAGCGATGGCACTGATCATCCTCCAGATGCCCAAGCGATACTTGCCGATCTTCCAGAAGTGAGGACGCCGCACGTTCAATCCCGGACGACAGACAACGCGGCGTCGGCGACGACCGACGTCGGCGCTTCGGCCTTGCCCGGGCACGCGTGTCATGTCTGCGGCGTGCGGACGCACGGCGGGGAGCGGGAGCGAGCGCGGGGAGCAGGGATGTCGGGAGGACCAGGCGAGATGGAAGAGGGCGCATGCACGCAGGTCGGTCTCCGGCCGTGCGGAACAGGTCGGGCTCGCGGACTCGCCTCGGGCCGGCAGTGCCGTTCACGGGACGTGTTCCGACGGAGGGTGGAGCGCCTCTCGACGGCGATCGGCGCGGTTCTCGCTGCGAGTAGCCCGACAATCGCTGCGCCTGGGGCGGGGCCCTGGCAGGTCGTCGGCGGCCTCGCGTCAGCGTTGGTCGCAGCCCCGCAACGGGCGGCCGGCGACCCGGCGCCAAGTGATGTGCCGTACCTCGCTTCGCCGCTCGTCCTCATTACGAGCACGCTGGAGCGCGTGCCGCTGCAGGGGTGCGCGGTCCAAGGTAACGAGCTCGTGGTGTGGCGATCGACGGACGCGGCTCCCCGTGGCGGTGCGACGCCAGCCAAGACGACGGCTACGGCGGGGCCGCGACCGGAGGAGGGCGGCGATGAGAATCCCGACGAGCGCCGTCCCGAGCAGCTCCCGCGTCGGCGACGATCGAGCCTGCTCGCCTCCCAGGCGGAGCGGATCCCGATCGACCGTTGCCTGGTGGTGCTCGCGAGCGCGCCAGCGCGGCCGTGGCGGACCGTCGGGATGCTTGAAGAGGCGAACGGGCAGCGCTTTCCCGGATCGCCTCGGATGAACGACGGCGCCGTCCTCTGGCGGCATCGCTGGTTGGGCGTGCGGCCGATCGAGCTCGACCGGACGCGATCCATCGCCTTCGTCCCGGGGGCCGTGCCGCCCGCCGCGCAGTCCGGGGCAGCGGCCACCGACGTGATCCTCTTGGCGAACGGTGATCGAGTGGAAGGCATCGTGGAGTCGCTCGGATCGGTCGTGAAGGTCGCGCCGACCGGTGGTGCGGCAGTCGAGGTGCCGCTAGAACGCATCGCTGCGATGAGCCTGATCACACCGCTGGTGGGATCCACCGCACCGCGGATCTGGCTGGTCGATGGAACGGTGGTCGATGCGCTGCCCGAGCTGGCCGCGGCGGACCAAGGAGTGACCGTGCGCCTCGGAGCCGCACTCCCAAGGGCCACCAGCCCGGAGGGGACCGAAGCAGGCGCAACAGGCGCCCCGGCACCTGATCGCGAGGCGCCCGAGGCCACGAGGCTCGACGTCGAGGCCATCCTCGGCTTTGCGCCGGACCCGTCGCGGTTCGTTCCGCTCGGTAGCCTCGAGCCATCGGCCGTGCGCACCTCGGGCAACCTCCCTCGATTCGCCGTACCCAAGCCGGAGCGGGCTCCGGGAGCGTGGGCCGGGGATGCCGGCCCGGTGGTGATCCGGGGACCGATCGTCGTCGACTACTCCCTCCCCCAGGCGGACTGCGCGTTCGTCGCATCGATCGCGCCGGCCGAACCCGACGAACGATGGACCGACTGCGAGGTGGTGATCCGCGACGGGAGCCGCGAGCTTGCCCGGTTGCCGATCGAAGCCCGCACGGCGCCGCAATGGGTCCACTTCGAGCACCTCTCGACGAGCCTGACGATCGAGGTGACCGAAGGGGCGCGAGGTCCGGTGCGGGATGCCATTCGGCTCTCCGAGGCGCTCGTGATTCGTCCGTCTGCGAAGCGATAGGCTGGTCGGACTCCGGAGCCGGCCGCCATTGGCGATCGCTCGGGCGGAGCACTCCGCTGGCGACCCACCGTCCGCCGCTGCAGCGCTCGACCACCAGGCGATCGTCGTCGGACAACCGCAATCGCACGGCGCCGTCGAGACAGGTGGCCACCCGTCCGATGGCGTGAAGCAGCGGCGCGTAGCGGTCGCTCGTCCGCCCGCCCGGCAACCGTTCGGAAGCCGTGGACTGCAGGACGAGGAGCGGTTGAACGTCCACAAGGAGCGTCGGGCATTCCGGTCGCCAGGATCCGTGGTGCGGGAGCTCGAGAATGTCCGCCGGCAAGTCATCCGCCTGCTCGTGGAGGCGACGGATCGCCGCGGACTCGACATCCCCCGTGAGGAGGAGGACCGGCCACGGCGCGACCTCGGCGCTCGTGCCCGATGATCGAGCGCGGCACTCGACCCGGATCACCTGCGACATGTCGTTGTCGCGATCGAGCGGGCGGCTCGGATCGGGGCCGAGCCAGCGGAGCGACAGGTCGCCCACGGTGGAGGTGGCGCCTTCTTCGACCGTTTCGACCGCGACCCCGCGGCGTCGGGCCGCGTCGAGGATCCGCTGGGCGATGCGGTCGCGACCGTGCCCGGCCGCTTCCTGGAAGTGGGTCGTGACCAGGAGCCGGTCCACTCGATACCGCTCCAACACCTCGATCACCGCCGACTCGTGGTCGAGGTCGGGATGGGAGACGATCATGGCGTCGAGTCGGGCGACCCCCGCGTCCTGGAGAGCCGGGACGATGGCGGTGCGGGCGAGGTTGCGGTTGCTCTTCGAGCCGGCATCGAAGAGCACGGCGTGGGGTCCGGAGCGAAGTAGGAAGCACGAGCCGTTGCCGACATCGAGCATGGTGAGGTCGAACGCCGACGCCGGCCGTGGCAAGGCAGCGGCCAGGAGCGGCCCGACCCACGCGAGGCAAAGGAGGAGGCGCCACCAGCGAGCGGCGCGGCGCGTGGATGTCACGCACCAAGCGGCCGACAGGCCTGTGGCGAGAACAGTCCAGGCGAAGCCCGGGCTCGGGGCGTCGATGGAAGCACCCGGCACGAGCCGCACCGCGAAGGCAAGCCAGGCCAGGATCTCGGCGCACAGGACGCAGGGCCAGGCGAGCAGCGTCGCGATTGTCGGGGCGAGGAGCGCGGTGAACGCCGTCGCGTAGCCGAGGACGAGAAGGAGAGCCCCGAGCGGTATGGCCACGACCGAGAGGAGCGCCGCCAGCGTCGCCACTCGGCCGAAGAGGAGGAGAACGAGCGGTGCGGTGGTGACGGACACGGCGACGCTGGTCGCGATCAGTCCGCGGGTGAAGAGGACGCACGCCTCGCCGAGGCTGGCCGGAGCGTCGATCGGCGGCCCGTACCAGCGCCGGGCGAGGGCCCCGGAGAGCCGTTGCAAGGCGAGCACCGCCGCGAAGGAGAGGATGCACCCTGCTCCGACCGCGTCGAGCGGGGCGATCAGGAGGACCACGATCGCCGCGAGGGCCAGCATCCCGATAGAGCTCCATTGCCGCCCGGCAGCGAGGGCCACGCTACCGCCGATGGCGGCGACCGCCGCCCGGGTGACCGATGCCTGGGGCTCGACCAGGAGGGCGTAGGCGCCGATCAGTCCAGCGACGACGAGGCTCGCGGCGGCCGCCGGGACGCGCCATCGCTCGAGGAGCCACGCCGTCGCAGCGCCGAGAACCGCCAGGTTGAAGCCGGAGATGGCGACCAGATGAGCGAGTCCGCTCGCTGCGAAGGCCTCCTTGAGCTCGGCGTCGTTCGAGGTGTCCCGACCGAGGAGCATGGCGACCAGGAGGGCCCGCGCCTCGGGCGTCGCTGACGCCGGGAGAGCTGCCTCGATACGCTCGGCCCATCGGGAGCGCCCGCGGCTGATCGCGGTGGCGAAGGAGTCGGCGATGGGTCGCTCGCGGCTGGTCTCGACGGAGAGAAGGTCTGGCGACGGCACGCGGAGCCAGGCGACCGAAACGTCGCGGGAGCGAGCCGTGCGGCGCTCGAGCCACGGCGGCCGCGGGTTCGACGGCTCCTCGCGAGGCACCAGCCGTCCGATGCAGCGGACCCTGTCGCCTGCCGCGAGAAGGGCGCCGCCCACCGCGATGCGGACGAGGACCGGACCGTCGAGCTGGCGGCCGTCCGCTCCCTCGCCAATGGTCGCATCGTCGATGAGGAAGGCGAGTTGGTCGCCGTCGTCAGGGGCGGGCAACCCCCGGTCGACGGAGCGCCGCAGCGGCTCGGGCGGGGCTCGAACGCGCCCCGCGACCCGCACCATCGCGCCGTCGGCTGGGACCTCGACTTCCGATCCATCCGCACAGGGGACCAGGGCGTGGGCGACACCTGGCAGGACGCCGGCCGCGGGTGAGCGAGTGGAGCCCAGGGCCGTCGCGACGCCAAGCAGAACGAAGGCGAGCGCGAGCAGCCGCTCGGAGGAGACGATTGACCGGCGCCACGCAAGGAGGGCGAAAGTGGCGAAGAGCAGGCAGCCTGTCGCGATGAGCGACGACCAAGCGACCGGGAGCATCCCGGGGCTCGTCCCGAGCCACGCCCCGGCGGCGCAGCCGACCCAGAACGCGATGGCGATCGTGGCGAGGAGCGGCGATCGGGACGCTGATCGGGCGCGCAGGACAGCGCCCGGGGTTGGCGAGTGTTCCGTTCCCACGGTGGCGATTCCCCTCCGTCGCCGCGCGCGATGGCACGGCGAGCGGGGCGGAACATACGGCGCCGCGGAGTCGACCCTCCGAAAAAAGGAAGAACTTCGTCGAGATCGGCGAATTCGCGCCGCGAATCGTCAGCGTCGCTTCGAACAGTCGCGCAAGCGCTCGAAGGTCGACCACGCATCGCCGAAGTCGATCGTCTGGGCTGCGACTTGGATCCCTTCCTCGGGCGTTGTCGTGACGCCGGCGGCGACGAGCGACACCGCGCTATTGAGGAGCACCATGTCACGTCGCGGTCCACGCTCCTCACCGCGCAGGATGGCGACCATGGCGAGCCCGGCATCCTCGAGCGTGCGAGGCGTGAGCGACTCGGCCGAAGCGGCGGTGAAGCCGAGCCTGCCCGGATCGATTTCGTATTCGCGAAGTCCCGACGGCGACACATCCGCCACGTGGGTGTTTGCAGCGAGCGAGCATTCGTCGAGCCCGTCGTCGCTATGCAGGACCAAGGCCCGCACGGCGCCGAGCCGTCCGAGGGCCTCGGCCACGGGGCGCACGAAGCGCCGGTCGTAGACGCCCATCACTTGGCGTCGGGCGCCCGCCGGGTTGGTCAGCGGGCCGAGCAGGTTGAAGATGGTCGGGAAGCCGAGGGCCTTGCGGACCGGCATGGCGTGCTTCGCCGCCGGGTGGTGGTGCACTGCGAAGCAGAAGCAGATGCCTGCCTCCTCGAGGCATCGAGCCTGGGTGGCGGGCGCGGCGTCGATGTCGACGCCAAGCGCGGCCAGCACCTCGGCGGAACCGCGGCCCGTCCGCGAGCGGTTGCCGTGCTTGGCCACCTTCGCCCCGCTCGCCGCTGCGACGATGGCCGAGGTGGTCGAGACGTTGAAGGTCTTGGGTGCCCCGCCGGTGCCCGCCGTGTCGAGGATCTGTCGGCGGTCGAGCGAGGTCGGGACCGCCTCGACCCGCTCGCGCATGACGCGGGCCGCGCCGACCAGTTCGTCGACGGTGGGGAGCCGCGTGGCGAGGAGGGCGAGGAACGCACCGATCTCCGCGTGGTGCGCCGTCCCGGTCATGATCGCCTCGAAGGCCTGTGACGACTCCGCTTCGCCAAGCGTGCGGCCTGCCAACAACCGCCGCAGGTGCGGGGTGAGGTCTCCGGGGTGCGCTGGGCGGTCGAACTCGGAAGGCCCGGGGAGGACGGTCATGGTCTCGATGATACGTCTGGCCGGGGGCCCCCTTGGCGCGGCCAGGCCGTACACTCCGCGCCTCCCGTGCTCGCCTCGATCGTCCATACCGTCGACCCGTTCCTCATCCGGTTCACCGACTCGATCGGCGTCCGCTGGTACGGCGTGGCCTACGCGACAGGGTTCCTGCTCGGCTGGCTCGTCCTGCGCTGGATGGCGACGACGCGCCGCACGCCGCTCACGGCGACCCAGATCGGCGACGTGATGACGGCCCTGATCATCGGCGTCCTGGCCGGCGGCCGTCTCGGGCACATCATCTTCTACGAGCCGAAGCTCTTCGTGACCTTCCACAGCGCCGTCCCGTTCTGGGGGGTGCTCGACCTCCACAAAGGCGGCATGTCGAGCCACGGCGGGATGATCGGCGTGACCCTGGCTTGCATCTGGTCGGCCCGCCGATGCAAGGTGCCGATCCTCCACATCGGCGATCTTGTCTGCCTCGTGGCTCCGATCGGCCTCGGCCTCGGGCGCTACGCGAACTGGATCAATGGCGAGCTGTGGGGCAAGCCGCTCCCGCCCGAGATGCAGGCAGCGCCGCCCTGGTGGAGCGTGAAGTTCCCGGCCGAGGTGCTCGAGCCTGGCTTTTGGTCGACCGACCTCGCAGCGAAGACACAGGCCCTGGCCCCGTTCCGGGCCCCCGATCTCCAGCTCGCCGACGCGGTGTACCTGGCCTGCTACGCCCACAACCAAAAGGCCATCGCGGCCCTCGAGCCCTTCCTCACCGCTCGCTACCCCGTCAACTTCCTGCAGGCCCTGACCGACGGCGTCCTCCTTCTCCTCATCGTCGTCGTCGCCTCGCTCCGCCCGCATCGCTCGGGGTTCGTCTTCGGCGCCTTCTTCATCGCCTACGGCGTCCTTCGCGTCCTCACCGAGCAAATCCGCATCCCCGACCCGGACATACTCACCATCGGGCCGGTGACGCTGCCCATGCTGCTCTCGGGCAGCATGGTGCTGATCGGGGCGGCGGCGCTGTGGCGCGCCGTGGCCGGAAGCGGCCAGCGCTTTGATGGCCTCCTGGTCCGGCTGCCTCCCGACGCATCCCCGTCCGCCTCCCAGCCGAAGTCCTGATGGACCGCCTCACGCCGGCCGAGCGATCGCGCCTCATGGCCAAGATCCGTGGCCGTGACACGCAGCCGGAGCTCCTCGTGCGCTCCCTCGTGCATGGGCTCGGATTCCGCTTCCGGCTGCAAGCGAAGGACCTGCCCGGCCGTCCCGACCTCGTGCTGCCTCGGCATCGGGCGGCGATCTTCGTGCATGGGTGCTTCTGGCATGCCCACCGCTGCAAGGTCGGTCGCAAGAAGCCTGGCACGAACGTGGACTTCTGGCTCGAGAAGTTCGAGCGGAACAAGGCCCGCGACCGGCGGGTGGTGGCGGCCCTCCGCCGCCGCGGTTGGCGGGTGCTCGTGGTCTGGGAGTGCCAGCTAGGCGACGCCGCGGGCGCGGCGGCGCGGATCGACCGCTGGCTGCGCGGGTTGGCTCCGCTTGCAGCAGGCGAGGTCAGGGCTTCTCGGGCTCGCTCGGCGTTGGGGCAGCGTCGGCAGGCGGAGCCGAAGGCTTCGCCGGTTGCCCCGCGTCGCTCGACGAGTCGCCGAGCCAAACATCCTGCAGGAGTTCGCGCAGGAGGTCGTTCTCGGTCGAGCCGGTGAGCGAGCGCAGTCCCTCTTCGACCAGCGAGCGGTTTGCCATCTGGTGGCCGAGGTAGGCGAGGCTGAGGCCGTAGCCGTCGGCGTCCGCTCCCTGGGCGATGCGCTTGCGGAGCGTCTCGATCCCCATCCGGAGGCGAGTCTCGTTGGGCAGGAGGTTCGCCTCGTAGCGGACGTCGATCATCTCGGGATGTTCGGCGAAGAGGGACCGCAAGGTGAGGGCCGAGGAGAGGTAGAGCCCGGCCCCCAGCTGGCTGTTAGCGAGGCCGGCCAGGAGGAGCGGGTTGTCGGGATTGAGGGTCAGGGCCTGGTCGAAGGAACGCTCGGCCCGCAGGAAGTCGCCGCGGCCGAGGGCCTTCTGCCCTTCGCGCACCAGCTCGTCGACGCGGGCCCGCTCGCCGGGCGTCAGGTCGCCGACGCGGGCACCGTGCCGCAGGGCCTTCGCGGCCTCTTGGATCTGCTCGCGGCGCTTGGCCTCTTCGAGCAGGCGCTTGGCTTCGGGATCGATGGGCTCCGAGGGGACCGTGCCGGGGGCGGTCACCCCGGCCGGGGTAGGCACCGGCTTCTTGACCGTGCCCGGCAGCTCGTCGTCCTCCGTGGTCGGCCGCTCGCCCTTCGCCTTGGTGGGCTGCACGCCCAGCGCCCCGCGCACCTTCTCGAGCTCCTTGCGGACCCGCTCGACCGTGCGCGGATCGGCATCGATCCGCACCGTGGGGTCGGTGGCGTAGCGCTGCACGAGCTTCTTCACGATCTCGTCGTAGGCCGAGGGCGTCGTGGTCGGCTGGCCGGGAGGGGTCGACTGCCCGATGGGCGTGGCTTCGATCCGGGAGTCGGTCCGCATCTGGTCGGCCAGCGAGAGGGGATCCTGGAAGGGACTCGCCGCGAGCGGAGCCCCTGCACGCTCGAGGCGCTGAACTCGACCCGGCGGTTGGCGGCATCGACGCCGGTGACGAAGGGTTGCGGCTCGGCCGCCTGCTGCAGCATGCGGGCGGTGGTGAGGCGAGCCGTCACCTGGTCGAGGCGCATCTGGCTGACCACCTCGCTGATCTCGCCGCGGAAGATCTTGGGCGTGCTCTCGCGCCGATACTCAAGCTGTCCTAACTGCTGGGCGATCGCGAACCGGTCGTTGGTGCTCACCGAGTTGACGAAGGTGATGGCCGACCCGGCGCTGCCCGCGCGGAAGCCGAAGGTCGAGTCGCCGGCGGCGGCAGCCGTGAAGTCGCGGGCCGCGACATAGCCGACCGACCCGCGGAAGCCACGCCCGCCGGCCACGTTGTGGGTCACGACCAGGTTGCGGGCGTTGAAGTCTTCCTGCTGGATGGTGGTGTTCACGCCACCGCTACCGCGATGCAGGCTGGCGTCGAGGGCGTTGCCCTGGCTGAGGGCGCTGCCTCGGCCCCGCTGGTTGAGGTTCGGATTCGGGGCCCGCCGCTGGTTGTTCGTCCCCCGCGGGTCGAGGGCGTTCTGGGCGAAGCCCACGCTCGCCACGAACAGGCTGAGCGAAGCGATCGAGAGGACGAGGGTGCGGACGGCTGGCATCGGAGGGAACCTCATCGGAAGACCGGGCCGAGCGGCACAGGCCGGGTCGGTGACGACGAACGCTGGCGGGACCGTGGTGGGTCCAATATCGGCGGGCTGGCGTCGGGCGTCGCAGAGGAGTCGTTATCGGCGTTCTGGCTCCGCCGATCCGGGCTCATGGCTCAACTTCGCGGCGGAGGCCAGGACGGTGTCGCAGACCTCGTCCAAAGCCCGTCCGTTCGAGGAGAGGAGCACTCGGACGACTTTCTGGTCTGTCCAAAGATAGGCCTCGATTCCTCCCGACGTGCCCTCCGAGGTGTCAACGGGGTACACCTCGTCGGCGGGAAGGAAGGTCGGCTTGCCGAACGGTGAATAGACCACGTACTGCTCTCGGTCGGGAACAAGGAGAAGGGAGACGAACGTCGGTTCGACCCCCTTGGTTCGGGCGTAGAGCACGATGACCGCCCGTCCGGAGCCGGGCACGGAGATTTGCCGGGATCCGTAGGGTTGGAATCCGAGGGCACTGAGGTCGGGGATGCTGGCGGTCTCGCCCAGGGCGCTGCTGGCTTCTGCCTCGATCTCGGCGAGTTCGCCGGGCTTCTCGGCCGCCGACTGGTGCACGCGCGTCACATGCCGATCCGAGGCGGCACTCGCCAATTCCCAGGCCGAGATCCCGACCGGGGGGTTTGAGCGATCGACGACGCGGGGCCCGAAGATCCCGAACAGGATGGCGAAGGCGACCAAGGCGAGGGAGGCCGCGACCGGCAGCCCGCTCCATTGGCGGTCGCTGCGGCGAGGACGGGGCGAGGCCTCGCCGGGTCCGTCATTGGGGGCCTCACGGGCGTCCCCGATCGGTGGGCTGGTTGGGCTGGCAACCTCGTCCGGCATGGCTCCGGCGATGCTACTGGGGACCCGGGGCGGCGGACAGCGCCAATGTCGCTCTCCGCACCAAGCTTCTCCCGATTCGGTGAGTCGAACCACGAGCGACCTCGAGGACCCGTAGCCGTCCAAGGCTTGGAGCGTAGGCGGGAGGGGCTCTACACTGGCCCTTCCCCCCGTTCCGCCCGCCCTCGTCGAGTCGAGGCGCGGCGACGGATCACCTACAGATGCCGACCCCGCCTGACACCGCCAGCCCGACGTCCGCCTCGGCGAGCTCCGCGCCCGGCCCGTCCCCCGAAGCCCTGGCCCGCACGCTGGCCCGCCATCCGCGACCGCTGGGCGGCGACACGACCCGCTCGGTGGGCCCGGCCGTGGTCAGCCTGTCTGGCTACGTCCTCAACAACCAGAGCGAGGGGCCGCAGCAGCTCCGAATCGGCAAGAAGCCGGATTGGCTGCGGGCCAAGGTGCCCGGCGGCGACGGCTACCAGCGGCTCAAGGGAATCATCGACGAGCACAAGCTGCACACCGTCTGCCAGGAAGCCTCCTGCCCCAACATGGGCGAGTGCTGGAGCCGCGGCACGGCGACCATCATGATCCTCGGCGACGTCTGCACCCGAGCCTGCGGCTTCTGCAACATCAAGACCGGCCGCCCGCCCGAACTCGACCTCGACGAGCCGCGTCGCGTCGCCGCGTCGCTGAAGCTGATGTCGCTGCGGCACGTGGTCATCACCAGCGTGAATCGCGACGAGCTGCCCGACGGCGGAGCCGCGATCTGGGCGGAGACCATCGAGCGCGTGCACGAGGCGTGCCCATGGATGTCGGTCGAGGTCCTGGTCGGCGACTTCTGCGGCGACGAGGCGGCACTCCAGACGGTGATCGACGCCAAGCCCGAGATCCTCGCCCACAACCTGGAGACGGTGCGGCGCATGCATCCGGCGGTGCGACCGCAGGCCAAGTACGAGCGGACGCTTCGGGTCCTGCAGCAGATCAAGGAAAACGGCCTGGTCACCAAGACCGGCATCATGGTCGGGATCGGCGAGCGCGACGACGAGGTCGACCAGCTCATGGACGACGTGCTGGCCTGGAGCAAGGCCGACATCCTAACCATCGGCCAGTATCTGCAGCCGACCCGGAACCACTTGCCGATCGAGCGGTGGGTGACGCCGCAGCAGTTCGCGGCGTGGCGCGACAACGGCTTGGCCAAGGGCTTCGCAGTGGTCGAGAGCGGACCGCTCGTCCGCAGCTCCTACCACGCCGAGGAACAGGCCGATCGCCTCCATCCCGATCGAGCCGCGACCGCGACGCGGATGAGCGAACTCATCGCCCGCGGCCGGTCGTTGCGCGAGGGATAACAGCAGCGGGCGAGGAGGTCGTCGAGCATCGGCGCCCCGGCGCTAGTGCCCGCCTCCGGCGTGCTCGCCCTTCGGCTTGGCCTTGCTCGCTTCCTTCTTGGCGGGGGCCTTCTTGGCTTCGGCCTCGTGGCCTCCGGACTTGGCCGCGCTCTTGCCGCCTTCGTGGCCGCCTTCGGCCTTCTCGCTCTTCGGCTCGTGGCCGCCTGCGGCCTTCTCGGCCGACTTGCCGCCATGGCCTTCCTTCTCCGACTTTCCGGCGGACTCGACCGGATGCAAGGCTTCGGTGAGGGCCGTGAGCTCGGTGACATCGAGCGGGCGGACTCGCTCGGCCGCGGCCACCTGCTGCGAGAGCCACCAGAACGCCGGAATCCAGATCGGCAAGGTCAGGGCGAAGGCGCTGACCATGGGACGGACCGAGGCGGGGACCATCGCCATCGGGGCGGAGATGGCTCGGAGCGGCGTGAGCACCAAGCCCTCGGCGAACTCGCGCAGGGATCGTCGCGGCTTCGCGGCGGGCTTTGCCTCGGGAGCCGGGGCCGGCTCCGGCGTGACCGCGGCGGCGACGTGCTGCACGGGGGCCGCTTCCACTGCGGCTTCCGGCGCAGGGATCGGGGCCGGCTCGTCGGCCGGCGGGACGGCAGCCTCCGGTTGCGGCTCGGGTGCCGGCGCTGGCTCGGGCGGAGCCTCGACCTCGGCCACCGTGGCGATCGCCTCGTCGAGCGTCGATGTCGCCGGCGGCGGCTCGGGAATCGGCTCGGCCGACGCGAAGTCGCTGATCGGCGCCGTCTCGGGCGGGGCGGCATCGGGCATCGTGGTGTCGGGCACCGTCGACTCGGGCGATGGGGCGCTCAGGAGCTCCGTCATCATCCGCTCGATCTCGTCGATGCGATCGGTGACCGCGCTGGCGTCGAAGACGCTCTCCACGACGGCGTCGGACGCCGCTCCGGTCGATTGCTGCTGCTCGAGCGTCATGCGCAGCTCCTCGCGGAGCGCGGCGCGGAGATCCGCCATGGACTGCTCGAGCTTGCGGACGGCGTGTTGGGCGGCTGGTTCGTGTGGGGCATGGGACGGAACAACGGAGGACACCTGCTCCTCGCGCTGCTCGACGTCGACAACGACAGAGTCGAGCGCCGTCGCGGACTCCGCGTTGGCGCCGGTGCCGCTCGCCTGGTCACGAGCGTGGGCCGTGGAGAAGGCGTCCTCCGACGAATCGGAAACGCCGGCCTCCGCGGCAGTGGTGGTCGGCCGATCGTCCATCACTGCACACCTGCCGCGGATGCCATCGACCAGAATGGCGCGGCCATCCACGCCTCCCCCGAAGTGTCGCGATGCTGCGGGTCGATCCAGTCCGAGAATCCCGTCCGCTCCACTGAATGGGCTCCAACGAGAAGCGGGCGGTGATGTCGACCGATGGCAGTCGCACATCAGTTCTCTGGAGGCGGTGATGCTCCCGGATCGCAAGCTTGGGAAGGCCAGCCAAAACGCGTGGGGTGCCGGCACGGATCGCCGGTGGGGATCGGATCGCGAGCGCACGGCGGCCGAGGCTGTCGTCGTCTGGTCCCATTCGCCCGCCACGCCGATCCGCTACAAGGTCCTCGATATCAGTGAGGGCGGCCTCCGCATCCACAGCCCGCTGCCGCTCCGCGAGGGAGCCACGGGGCAGCTCGTCTCGCTCCTTCCGAGCGGCTCCTGCATGAACCGCGAGTACCAGGTCGTCTGGTGCCGCAAGAGCAGCGCCGACGACGCGGTCGCCTTGGGCGGCTACGAGGCGGGGCTTCGCTTCGCGGCGTGAGCGGACTCGCCGGCCTCGACGTCGATGATCCGGAGCGGTGAGAAGTAGCCGTAGGACCGCAGTTCGGCGGTGAGGACGATCGACCAGCGGTCGCAGGCCCGGCCGTCTTCCAACAGCTGGTAGAGGATCGGCTCGACCTCGGGGTCGGCGGCGTTGGGCTTCGACCAGAGGACGCGGAACGGTTGCCCCGAGCGGAGCAGCTGGCCGAGGACCGCCGCGTTCTGCTGCTGGGGCGGCCCGTCGCCGCAGAGGACGCCGAGGTGGGGGAATTGGGGGACGACGACGATCGTTGGGCGGTCGCGCGGCAGCGCGGCCAGTGCGGCTCGGGCCTCGTCGAGCTGGCGGGTCGATGCGGGTCGATAGACCGGTCCGCGATGGTCGACAACGATGGTCGCGGCGAGGGCCACCAGGGCGGCAGTCGGAGCGACCCACAGTCCGGCGGAGAAGAGCGGCGAGAAGCGGTCCTCGAGCAACCACCACGCTGCGACGAGCGCCGCCGGGGCATAGGCCGGAGCGATGTAATCGGCCCGCTTGCCGCTCGACAAGGAAAAGCCCATCACGAGGACGCCGACCCAGATGCAGGCGAGGAGGAGGAAGCGGCCATGGAGGACGCGCCTCCAGCGGGCGGTCACTTCGCTGTCCCGGGCGAGAAGGGCAAGCAGCCCGCAGAGCGTGAGGATCGACCACGGGGCGAAGCGGCCGAGGAAGTAGAGCGGCATGTAGGGCAGTCCGCGCAGGATGGCCCACGGGCCGCGCTGGCCGCCTTCCGGGCCGAGGCCGGTCACCCGCCCGACCACCTCGGCGTTCCAGAGGCGATCGACGACGTGATGGGGATCGAGCACCGCCGCCGCCGTGTACCAGGCTGGGGCGAGAAGGACGAAGGCGACGCAGCCAATGAGCGGGTGGAAGCGCCGAAGCGGTTCGAGCGTGCCGTGGGCGGCGACGCTGCCAAGCACGGCGAAGGCGGGCAGGACGAGGCACGCCGGCCCCTTGGTCCACGCGGCCAGGATGCAGCTCGCCCAGAAGATCGCCGCGTCGAGTCGGGTCGAGCGCTGCGGTGTCGGCGCGGCGAGGAGCTTGGCCCCGGCGAGGAATCCGGCGAAGAGGAGGGCCGACAGGACCATGTCCGGCCGAGCCAGATAGGCGAGCTTGTAGGTCGGGTAGCACGCCACCCAGATGAGGGCGGCCAGCCAGCCGAGGCTCGGGCGCATGCGCTCCCCGGCCACCACCAGCAGTCCCACCATGGCGAGGGCGGCGAGCATCGACGGCGCCTTGTGGGCCCAGTCGCTGGAACGCCCGGCGAGGGCGACGAAGGGAGCAGCGCACCAGTTGTAGAGCGGCGGCTTGGTGGCCGGCAGCCCCTCGGAGTCGCGGGCCAGGACCCACGCCTCGCCGCCTCTGGTCAGCATGTCGGCGGTGTAGGCGATGGTCCGGTCCTGGGTCTGGTCCCAGAGGTCGCAGGGCGCGGTGAGCCGACCCGCCATGGCCACCACGATCGCGATCAGCGTCGCGACGGCGAGGAGGAGGGTTCGTCTGCGTTCCGCGACGGACATCCGATGGCGTACCGCTACAGTGACCGTCCTCCGCGGTCAAGAAGCCTCGATGCCCGAGGCGACTGGCGGGCATGGGAACCAGCATCCGATGGCGCAACGGGTGGTCATCAACGCCGACGACTTGGGCCTGCATCCGGCGGTGCGTCGAGCGATCGAGCGGCTGGCGGACGTCGGCACCCTGACCAGCGCGAGCATCCTCGCCAACGGGCCCGATCTCGAAGCGACGCGCCGCCAGCTCGGCACGTCGCTGCCGGGCGTCTCCTTCGGCGCCCACCTCAACATCCTGCGCGGGCGGCCGTTGAGCCCAGGCTCCGAGGTCCGATCGCTGCTTGGGCCGGATGGCCTCTTCCTCGGCGACTACCGGGCGCTTCATCGCCGCCACACCCGCGGCGAGCTCGTCCTGGGCGAGGTCGAGCTCGAGTGGAGCCGGCAGGTCGAGCACCTCCGCTCGCTCGGGTTCGAGCTGTGGCACGCCGACGGCGAGAAGCACACCCACGCCTGGCCCGGCCTCTTCGAGTCCGCCTGTCGCGTGGCCCGGCGTTACGGCATCCCCTTCGTGCGCCGACCGGCCGAACGGTGGCGCCCGCGTGCCTCGCTGCTCGGGCAGGCCCGCGTCCTCCTCCTTCGACGTTGGCTTGCCTCCACGCATCCGAGGGAGTCGGGTGGCGTGCGCTTCCTCGACGAGGTGTGGGGCATCGCGGACCAAGGCCGCGCCTTGCGCCCCGGGCGATTTATCCGCAGCACGGGCCTTCGAGGCGCGATAACGAGCGATCGTGCTGTCGAGATCGTCTGCCACCCGGGACTGGAAGAAGCCGGAGACGGCGAATTGGCCCCGGACTTCGGTAGGATGCGCGTTCGCGCTCTCTGGGGACCGGAGTTCGCGAGCCTCTCCGACCGGTCGTGGCGGACGACCCTCGAGGCGGCAGGCTGGGAGTTCACCGACTTCCAGCGGCTCGCCGCGGAGGCGCGGCCAGCCCGATCCCAGCCATGAGCGACGCCCAACCAGCGAATCCTGCGATCCAGGTGAGCATCGTCACCCCGATGCACAACGAGGAGCTCTGCGCCCGCGAGTTCGTGCGTCGGGTCGACATGGTGCTCGACGTGCTCGGGCGCGAGGCGGAGATCGTCGTCGTCTCCGACGGATCGACCGACCGCACCGAGGAGATCCTGGTCGAGCTCTCCGCCCAGTACCCGCGGCTGCGGGCCGTCTTCCTCTCCCGGAACATGGGGCAGTGCAACGCCCTCTACGCGGGCATCCAGCACACCCGCGGCGACTACGTGGTGGTGATGGACTCCGATCTCCAACATCTGCCCGAGGAGATCCCGCTCCTGATCGAGGAGATGGACAAGGGCTTCGACCTCGTCTCGGGATCGCGCGGCAAGCGGAAGGAGTCGCTTCTTCTGCGCCGCTTGCCGAGCCGCGCCGCCAACTGGCTGCTGCGGGCGGTGACCGGCTGTTCGATCCGCGACATGGGCGGGTTCAAGTGCATCCGCGGCGACATCGCCCGCTCGCTCCGCCTGCGGGCGGGCCAGCATCGGTTGCTGCCGGCGATCGTCCAGCTCCGCGGCGGTCGGTTAGGCGAAGTGATCGTCAGCGCCCCGGCCCGCTTCGCCGGCAAGAGCCACTATGGCCTCTCCCGGAGCTTCGATGTCTTCTTCGACATCCTGATGCTGTGGTTCGAGGCCAGCTTCAAGTCGCGACCGCTCTATCTCTTCGGCCGGATCGGCCTCCTCTTGTGGGCGGCGGATGCGGTCCTGATGAGCTGGCTCCTCTACGAGAAGTTCGCCAAGGACGTGCACATGGGCACCCGGCCGCCGTTCCTGGTGGCCATCATGTTCTTCCTGGCGGGGCTCTTCATCTTCATCGCCGCCTTCGTCCTCGAGCTCCTCTCCGACGCCCTCAGCACGGTCGGCTCGGTGAAGCCCTACGTGGTGCGGGAGACGGCGGAGGGCGGAGCGCGGACGCGGGCGATCGGGGCCCAGCCGGTCCGCAGCGAGGCCTGACACCTTCGAGCCCGCAGCCTTTACACTGGCCGGATGCTCCGTCCGACGCTCGGAAGCGCCGTCCTCGCCGCGATGCCTGCGCTCTCGGTCGCCTTCGCCCCGCCCGCCGAGCCGGCGGTGACGACGGGAGGCGCCGTGGTCGCCGCTCCGGTGGCTGGCCCCTCCGCGGGTTCTCTCCATGACCCGCTCGCGGTCGCGGTCGGTGTCGACGGTGCGATCTGGGTCGTGGATCACCTCGGCGCGGGACGGACCAGCGTTCGCCGCCTGCACGAAGGCAAGGACACCGTCTTCCTGGACGGGCTGATGGGGGCGGTGGCGATCCTGCCGCTGGATATCGATCGAGCCCTCGTCCTCGAGCCGCCGTACCTGCATCTGGCCATCGACACCGATGGCGACGGCCGGGCCGACCGGACCCGACCGGTGGCCGGCGGGCTGGGCAACGCCCGTAGCGCGGCCCTTCTCGCGGATGGCACCATCGCCGTCCCCGGCAGCGAGGTGCGCCTGCGTTGGCTCGGCGACCGCGTCGAGGCCGAGGCCAGCGCCGCCGTCGATGGCGGCGTCGCAGCCGAAGGGCCCCATGGCGAGCTGTTGGTCGCCGACGGGGCGATCGTCCGCTCGAGCGACCTCGATTGGCTGGGAGCGGTCGGCCGCCGCATCGAAGCGCCGGCTAGCGTCTACGGCATGGCGAGCGGCGGCGCTGCGCCTGCTCCCATCACCGGCTTGACGACGGTCGGCGATCGCGTGGTGGTGGCCGACGCCCGCGGCCGCGTCGCGGCGCTCCCCCCGCGTGGCGAGCGCTGGAACTGGTCGGAAGGACGCACCGCGGAGGAGGCATGGGCTACGCTCACGCCGCCTCGGGCAGCGGCCCTCTGCCGCGATGTCGACGGCGGCCTTTTGGTGGCGGCACGAGCCAGCGGGGCGACTGCTAACGACGCGACGCTGGTGCGGCTCACGCCGGGCCCGGCCCCGCGACCGACCTTCGGCCCGATCGACCCGAGCGGCGCCGACCTCCTGCCGCAGCTCGCCCACGCCGATCCGGTGCGGCGGTCCACGGCGCGGGAGGCGATCCTGGTGCGCTGCGCGACGGGCCGGCTGCCGGAGGACGACGCGGCGGTCGCGGTGCGGAGCATCCTCCGCTCGCACCGTGACAGGGATGTGCGCCGCGAGGCCTTCGACACCCTGGCTCGCCTCGGTCGCCTCACCGCCGACGACCAGGCCGCTGCCTTGGCTGACATCGACCCCGCGGTGCGGCGGACCGCGGTGGCCGAGGCCCGCCGTCGCGGGGACCGTGGTGCCCTGCAGGCGATGGTGCGGGACAGCGACGACGACGTCTGCGTCGAGTCGGCGATGGGGCTCCTTGCCTGCGGGCGCGGCTCGTTGTCGATCGATGAGCTCCTCGCCGCATACCGGCTCATCGCCCACCATCGCTCCTCGGAGGCGGCCCTCGCCTCGATCGTGGCTGCGACCTGCGGCGACGAGGTGGCGGTGCTCTCACAGCTCGCTCACCGTCCCGATGCCCCGAGCGCGATCGTCGCCGCCTTGGCCGACAGCCTGCTGACGAGTGGCGTGCCGAGCCTCCGCCGCACGGCGCTCGAGATCGCCGCGAGCCCGGCATGCGACCCCGCCGCGGCCACGGCCATCCTCGGCCGCGCCGCGGCCGCGGCGCGGCTCAACGACCGTCGGCCGGCGCGGCTCGTCCTCGACGCCGAGCCCCGCGGCTTCGCGGAGCGCTCGCGGGATCCCGCCTTGGCCCCGATCGCCAGCCGCATCGATCCGCAGCTCCGTTGGCCCGGGCGGCAGGGCGTGGTCGAGGAGGCCGTGCCGCTGACCGAGATGATCGACGAAGGGCGCCGTCTCTTCACCAACTGCGTGGTGTGCCACGGTGCGGCCGGCCTGGGCCAACCGGGCGTCTATCCGCCCCTCGCCGGAAGCCCCATCGCCCAAGGCGATCCGGAGCGCTTCGCGCGAATCGTGCTCCACGGGCTGGAAGGGCCGCTGACGGTCCTCGGCAAGGAGTACAACGGGATCATGCCGCGGCCACCGCTGGAAAGCGACGAGGACGTGGCCGCGGTGATGACCTATGTCCGGCAGGCCTTCGGCAACAAGGCCGATCCCGTCTCGCCAGCCCTGGTCCGCGGCGTGCGCGAAGCGACCAAGGGCCAGGCCGGGCTCACCCAAGCAAAGGACATCCACGGGCCGTGACGGCAGGAAGGACCGGAGGTCGATGGATACCAAGTGGCATTACCGCTTCCTCGAGCTCGCCGACTGCATCGCCGGTTGGAGCAAGGACCCCTCGCGCGGCGTGGGCTGCGTGATTGTCTCGCCGGCCAACAAGCAGATCATCTCGACCGGCTTCAACGGCTTGCCCCGCGGGATCGAGGACCGGCCCGACCGCCTGGAGCGGCCGGTGAAGTACGACCTGGTCTGCCACGCCGAGGTGAACGCCATCGTGCAATGCGCGAGGAACGGCGTCTCGCCCATCGGGAGCACGCTCTACTCGACGTTCTTCCCCTGCATCCAGTGTGCCCTGACCATCATCCAGGCGGGCATCGCCTCGATCGTGACGTACGAGGTGACCGCCGACGATGCACGCTGGATCGAGAGCATCGAGAAGTCGCGCTCGGTCTTCACCGAGGCGGGGCTGAGCATGCTCGAGCTGCCGCGGCGGACCTGACGCCTATCCGCGCGATCAGCCCCAGGCCCCGAGGAGAAGGGCCAGGTCGGCCGCTCCGACCGTGCCGGAGTGGTCGAGGTCGCCCGGTCCGCTCGAGCCCCACGCTCCGAGCAGGAGGGCGAGGTCGGCAGCGCCGACGACGCCGTCGAAGTCGAGGTCAGCGGGGCGCGGTTGCGGCGGCCCTAACAGCGTGGCAGCGGCGCAATCGAGGCGGCCGGCGCCGAGCATCCCTTCGTAGGCCGGGTTGAGTCCGTCGAGGGGGACCGCGCTCGCGAAGAGGACCTCTTCGATGGCCGGCACGATGGCGTCGAGCGGCGTGCTCGCGTCGGGCCACTCGGGATGCTGGGCCCGCACGATGGCCGCGGCGCCGGAGACGAAGGCGGTCGAGAAGCTGGTGCCGCGCCACACCGCGTAGCCGCCGCCGGGCACGCTCGAGATGACCGAGGCGAGCGGGTCGAAGTGGTCGGGATCGCCGGGCATCGGCAGGCTGTGGCCGGGAGCGGCGAGGTCGAGCTTGTCGCTGAAGTTCGAGAAGGGGGCCTTGATGTCGTCGGGATCGGTGGCCGCGATGCCCAGCGAGGTCGAGCCGCAGGCTGGATACTCGCGTGGGTCGTCCACGTCGAGGTTCCCGGCGGCGGCGACGACGACGACGCCCTTGGCTCGGGCCTCGCTGGTGGCGTCCTCGACGGCTGCGCCGTGATAGGTCGATCCCAGGCTGAGGTTGATCACGTCGGCGCCGTGGTCGATCGCGTGGTAGATGCCGCGGGCCACGCTCCAGGTGTCGCCGATACCGTCGCTGTTGAGGACGGTGATCGGAAGCAGGCCGGCGTCGGGAGCGACGAGGCGGACCAGACCGGCGACGAAGGTGCCGTGCCCGACCATCTCGTCGACCAGCCCGTCGCCGTCGTTGTCGCTTCGGTCGCCGACGTCCTCGGTGGGGACGGCGACGGTGGCGAAGTTGGCCCCGCCGGGTTGGATCGAGGAGGCCAACAAGGGGTGCGAGGCGTCGACGCCGGTGTCGAGGATGGCCACGACGACGCCGAGCCCGGTGGCGATGGCCTGGGCTTGGTCGAGGCCGAGCAGGTCGATGCTGTACTGCGTGCCGTAGGTCGGGGCCCCGATGTCACCTTGGCTCACCCACAGGCTGTCGGTCCGCCCCTCCGAGGCCTGGCCTTCGTAGTTGAGCTCGCCCCACACCAGCGTCCCCGACTTCATGAGCTGGAGGAGGAGCGAGTTGACCTGATCCGTCTCCTGCCCCGGCCCGAGGCCGTACCCGATCAGGTGCGTGTGGCGCCCTTCGATCGAGTCGAGGAGGACGACGCCCGGGAACTGCGAGCTGAGCGCCTTGAGGCACGCCGCCAGCTGCTTCGGCCCCGGCACGCGGACCATGGCCTCGCCCGCGACGAGTGGATCGATGGCTTGGGCGGACGCGAGGCCGGCGACCGAGAGGGCGAGGCTGGCGGCGAGGGTCGATGTCGTGCGGAGCATGCAGGGTCCCTTCAGGCGCAACGAACTGCTTCAGGGTCGATCAATACGCAAGGATCGCTCCCCACCAAGGAGAACGCTCCCCAGAATGCCGGATGTGGGCGGGACTTCATCAGCTCGAGCATCGCTTCTCGGACGACCGTCCCCACCGTGCGGCCGGGCTTGGCGGCCAGTTGCTGGTGCAGCGTGGTCATGTACTCGGTGGCCGCGACGTCGTCGACGGGCCACAAGCTGACCACCACGCTTGCCGCGCCCGCGGCCAGGAAGGCCCGCGGCAAGCCAACGGCTTCGTCGCCGGGCTCGAGCGCCGCTCGTCCCGTCTCGCATCCGGCGAGGACGACGAGGTCGGCGTCGAGCGACAGGTCCAACAGCTCGCGCACCGAGGCCCAGCGGTCGTGCAGGCGGAGTCCGCTGGCATGGGGGAGCGAGGCCGCGAAGCGCCCGTGGCAGGCGAGGTGGATGCAGGCCCGCCCGGGGGCGAGATCGGCGAACGCCGAGACGCTCGCTTCCGCCCCGAGGAGGCCGCGGGCCGAGGGCCAGCAATCGAGGATGGCACGCGCCTCGCGCTCGATGTGCGGGGCGGACTCGTCGGCCACGCCGACCACGAGGACGCCTTGGGCGCGGCGCGACCTCGATCGAATCTCGGCCCGGGTGGCGAGGGCCAGCGTGGCGCTCGGCGCGACCCGGAGCTCGAAGCGATCGATGACCGGGCGGCCGTCGCGTGCGTCGAGCAGGGCGTGGAAGGGCACGCCGTGCAACGCCCCGTGGGGCACCACCGCGATGCGGCGGGCCCCGTCGAGGGCGTCGTCGAGCGGCTGCCAGATGGCGGCATGCAGCCGCTCGAGCGAGCGCACCGCGTCGTCGAGGAGCCGCGGGGCCCGCTCGCCGCGCTGCCGCGTGGCTCGGCGCATCTGGAAGAGGGCTTTGGCGGCGAGGTCGTCCACGGCGCTGGCCGGAGCGAGCTGCCGGCGCACGGTGATGCCGTCCGGGAGGAGGACGAGGGCAAACAGCTCGCCGTCGGCGGCGAAGTAGGAAACCAGTCGCTCGTCCGGTCGCAGACGGCTGCGGAGGACGGTGCTTGAGGGCGGCACGGAGAGGAGCGATCGCTCGCCGCGGACCGCGGCCAGGCGGGCCGAGATCCGATCGAGGTCGCGCTCGCTGCTGCGGATCGACTCGGCGAGGCTCGGGTTGGGGGCGAGCAGCCGGCGCTCGCCGGCGGGCCCGGCGCCATCCCAACTGCTGTAGAGGGCGCTCAGCCGGTGGCGCAGCCGGTCGAACTCGGCGGCGAGGCTCCGCTCCGCCTCGTCGCGCGGCGCCGCGGGAGCCGCCCGATCCGCGGCCCGCAGGACGAGGTCGAGGAGGGTCCGCGACTTGGAGCGCTCGACGGCGTCGAACGCGGCATCGAGCGAGGCAGGCGTGGCCTCGGCGAGGCGGGCCAGGGCCAGCGATTCGTAGGCCTTGCTGCGGCTCCCGGTCCACGCGGCCCGCAGGCGCTCGGCGCGGATCGTCGAGCGCAGCCGTTCGGTGGCCTCGACGGCCTGCTCGAGGTCCCGGATGGCGTCGCTCGGCCGGTCGGCGAGCGAGGCCCGGGCCACCAGGAGGTCGGCCAGGAGCGCCGAGGCGCCGATCGCGGCACAGCGCTCGATGGCCCGGTCGAGGAGCTGCCGCGCAGCATGGCGATCGCCCCGGGCGGCCATGGCCCGGGCCGTGTGGTGCTCGGCGACGCAGCGGTCGACGGCGGGCACCGACTCGTTCTCGGCGAGGGGACGGGCTAACCGCTCGGCGCCGGCGAGGTCGCCCGCTTGGCCGAGGAGCTCGGCCTCAAGCAGCGTGGCCCGGCGGGCCACGGTGGCATCGCCGCGGGCGGTGGCGTCGCTGCGGGCGGCGTTGGCCTCGGCGATCGCGTCGCCCGGGCGGCCGAGGCCGATCAAGGCCCGGGCCCGGGCCAGGCGAGCCCGGATCGTCTCGGCCACGTAGCCGCGCCCGGTGAGCCAGGCCAAGCCTTGGTCGATGGCGGCGAGGGCCTCGGCCGGGGCACCCAAGGCCTCGAGCACCTCGGCCTCCTCGACCGTGACCCGGGCCAGATGCCCGGCGGCTTGGTTCGCCTCGAGGACGCGGCGGGCTTCCTCGAAATGAGTGAGGGCATCCTGCAGGCGCCCCTCGCGGGCGGCGAGGTCGGCGAGGTTGCCGCCGACCACCGCTCGGGCAAACGACTGTCCCGATGCTTGGAAGTGGGCCGCTGCGGACTCGAACGCGGCGCGGGCGGCGGCGAAGTCGTCGGTGAGGTAGTACGTCTCGCCGAGGGTGTTCTCGACGTGGGCAACCATGGCCGCCTCGTCCGCCAGCTCCCGGCGGGCCGATTCGAGATGGCGCAGGGCGGTGTCCACGTCGCCGACCGACTTGGCGATGTTGCCGAGGTTGATGTCGGCCCGGCCGGCAAGCTTCGGCTGGCCGAGGGCCACGAGGGCGTCGCGAGCGGCAAGGCCGCGGCGCATCGCTTCCTCGACGCGGCCTAGCTTGGTCAAGGGGTGCAGGCTGGCCACGCGGGCCCGGGCCGCCTCGACAGGTTGGCCTAACCGCTCGGCCGCGTCGATCGCCCGATCGGCGGCGGCCAGCGACTCCTGCACACGTCCCGCGTAGGCGAGGGCCGTGGTCAGGGCCCGCAGGATTCGCGGCCGGGCCGCGCCGTCCGGGCCGGCCAAGGCCAGGAGGGCCTCGCCTGCTTCGATGGCCGGACCGACCGCCGAGGCGGCGCGGCGCTCGCACTCGTCGCCCAGCGAGCGGAGCGTCCCGTCAGGGTCGGTCTCGCCGGCCAGGCGGGCGGCGCGTTCCGCCGGCGCAAGGGCCAACCAGGCATCGAGCGCGGCGGCGGCACTCATGGGACATCAATGCCGCCCGCGTCGAGTGGGCCATTCGGTGTGTGGAAGCGGAGGAGGTAGCGGCCGCTGGCGAGGATCAGCCGGAAGACCCCGTCGCGATCGACGGGCGCCTCGGCCACACGGGCGGCGCGGCCGGCATCCTCGGTCTCGAGGAAGGCTTCGACGGCGGTGCAGGCGATGCCTGAGATCTGACCCATGAAGGCGAAGCGGTCGGCTTCGAGGGCGTCGCACTCGATCTCGAGTTCGACGCCGTCGAGATCGAAGGTCAGGGCGAAGCCGCTTCCGCCGCGCAGGCCGGCCAAGGCGCCTTCCAGGCGGCTGTCGTAGGTGAGGCGAAGGACGAGGGCCCGGACCTCGGCGCTCAGTCGCTCGAAGAGGGACGGCGCCCGAGCCGCCGACAGGCGGCGGCCAAGGTCCTTGGCGGCCTCGATCACCGCTGCGGGCACCGGATGCCGAGCATCGCTCCGCACCGAGTCGATGGCGAACCGGAGGCGGTCCACGCGGGCGGCGAAGGCCGGATCGCGGGCCAGCCGGGCCTCGATCGCAGCCCGCTGGGCCGGTTCGAGGGTGCTGGCGAGGTACCCGAGGATGGTGTCGGAGGTGGGTTCCACGGCGATCGAGGAGGAGTCGGCGGCGACCCTAGAGATACCGCCGAATCCACGAATTGGGGCGAGGGAGACCGCCCGGCGTCGGTTACCGCCCTGTTTCGGGGGTGGGGTCGGGGCTGGGGTCGGGGCCGGGGCCGGAGCCGGCCTCGGGGGCCTCCCCCTGATCCCGTCCCCCCAAGCCGAGGTTCCGGAGGACCGTCTCCAACCGGGTCAGGCAGCGGGCCCGGGTCGGTCCGATGCTGCCGACGGGCATCCCCAGCCGGGCCGCGATGGTCGGATAGTGCGGCTCACCCACGGCGGCGAAGAGGACCGAGAGGAGCTCGCGGCAACGGTCGTTGAGGCGAGCCAGCCCTTCGCGGACGAGCTGCCGTTCCTCCTCGTGCCGATCGGTCTCCGGCATCGGGATGTCGGGCTCCTCGTCGCCCAGCGACCGGGTGGCCTGCGACCGACGCCGCCGCAAGCGCCAGCATTCGCGGGTGGCCGTCGTGATCAGCCACGACGAGAGCCGCTCGCGGTCCCGCAGCTCGCCGATGTGCCGCACCAGGCTGGCGAAGGTGCTCTGGTGGACGTCCTCGGCGTCCGAATCGTCGAGCCCGTACTTCCGCGGGATGGACCAGACCAGCCGCGAGTAGCGCTCGACGAGCTCGTCCCACGCCGCCCGATCGCCGCGGATGCACGACTCGACCAAGGTTGGATCGCTTCGGTAGGGCATGGGTCGGAGGAGGCCGGTCGCCACAGCCTGACGACTTCCGGGGAGGGGATCAAGTGCCGCGCGGCGCCGGGCAGATCCGGCGAGTTGCCTCATCCGCATGCGGTTAGCCGGCCATTGTGGCTTGACCCCGGGCTGGACGGGAGTATGCTCGGATAGCTTCCCGCGAAAGGAGCGATCGGCTTGAGGCTCCACCCAATCGGCAATGGCGTGTCCCGGTGCCCTGTCTGGCCCTCGCCGTGATGTGCGCAGCGAGTCCTGTCGCCTTGGCCGCCGGCGGTGACGCCCGGCCGCTCCGCATCGTGCGCCTGAAGGGGAGGGTCTGCCCGAGCGGCCCGCTGGTGCCGATCCGGGCCCCGGACCGCGACGAGGCGTGGCTGACCCATCCGGACGCCGCCGTTCCGTGGGGTGAGAACACCTTCGGCATCAACGACGCGGGCATTGTGGTCGGGTCGTTCGGTTACCCCGACTATCCCTGCGCGGCCTTGAGTCAATTGCAGACGACCGAGCCGCACGCTTTCGTGCGAGCTCCCCGCCCGGGCCCGAGCATGGGGCTTCCGTCGAGCCTCGTCGCCCTCCAGGCAATCGACCTGCACCTCGCGGCGGGGCTTGCGGCGTCCGAGCGGAGCACCCTGAACGACATCTCGGTGAGCGGCCAGTATGTGGTTGGGATGTACGGCCCGGACTTCCCACTGGACGGTCGAGCCTGGCTGTGCGATCTCGCGACGCTTGCCGGAACGGGTTCCACTGCGACGGTGGTCGACCACGACCTGTCGAGCGCGATCGTGGGGAGCATCCTGCCGAATCAGGACCCGATCGGCGGCGCCAATGCCGTGTGGCACCACACCGGCGACCCGGCCCCGTTCATCACCGGATGGACCGACGCCCAGTGTGCTGCAGGTGGCCGGACCTGGGGGTTCATCCTGCGGTGGGGCCTGTGGGGGCACGCCCAGATGCTCGCCCCGAGCATCGAGGGGATGTCGGTCGGCACGTTCGCGGCGTCGAGCGGGCGCGATCTCACGCCCGCACCCCCGTCGCTCGGCGACGGCATCATGGCGGTCGGCCTGGAGTGGTCGTTCGACACTGCGCCCCTCCTATTCCCGCTCCCCAATCCGTGCGGGGACGTCATCTCCTTCCTCAACTGCACGCACTACGAGAGGGGCGGCGTCGATTGGCGCGAGCCCTTTGACGACGAGGCCGAGCAGAGCCTGCCCGACGACGGTCTCCCGTGGGACCAATCCGACGAGCGGACGCCCTCGGTCGACCCCCAGCCCTACCCGGAAGGCCCGATGGGGGAGCACCCGATGCCGCCCGGCGACGAGGCGATCGGCGCCAACGGGGTGGGCGAGTGGTGCGGGATGATGTGGAGGGTGGCCCATCCGGAGTTGGGAATCAGCAGCTGCCTTCGACGGGCGGTGTTCTACTGGTCGGATGTCGCGGCGACCTGCCCCGACCTCGTGTGCGTGGCGGATCTGGACGAGGAGTCGGGGTGGTTCCACCCGCCCTCAGAGCACATCGACGCCGCCAGTCGCGCGGAGTGCCTAAGCCAGCGGACCGAGTCGCGAGACTGGCTCTTGGTGGCGGGCGAGGACATGACGGCGCTCACCTATCCAATGCCGAGAGCGGTTCTCTGGTGCGGCTTCGCTCACAATTGGTCGCGGGTGTTTCTCGACGAACTCGTCCGCTTCGACGACGTGAGCGAGTTCAACGGCTACAAGTTCGACTACGCCCTCGTCGACGACCCGAACCTCTGCCGCATCACCTTCGTGCACGACATGAACACCTACGGGCAGGCGGTCGTGACGCTGATGTTGACGGGCGATGCCACCGGCGGGACGCAGATCGAGTACCCCTGCGTCCTCACGCTGGCCACCGACTTCGACGGCAGCTTCCGCGTCGACTCGAGGGACGTGACCGCCCTGACCCAGGCCTGGGCGACCTCGGCGCCACTCTACGACCTCGACGGCGACGGCATCGTGGGCGGGGCGGACCTGGCGATCCTCATGGGCGACTACGCCCCCAACGTTCCGTGCGACCTGCATCGGGTGTTCCCGTGCGGGTCGATGGCGATGCAGGCCGTGGCGCAGGCGTCGGTGCAGGAGGGCGACATCGCCGACCCGCTCCTCCTCGGCGTCAACGCCCTCGGGTTCGCGACGCTCGACGAGTTCGCGGCGTGGGCCTCGGTGGCGGACGAGGCGGCGGCCGCGTCGGCGATCGACGTGCTCTCGGTGGTCATGGGAGGTGGAGCATGACAGGGAGGAATGCCAGCCGGATCCTCGCCTCGGGTGTTGTGGCGATGCTCGCTTCCGCGCCGTCCCAGGGTGGCGCGACGATCTACACCTCGTACGCCGCGTGGTCGACCGCCATCGGCGGGACGGATGCGAAGATCGACTTCAACATCGGGACGCCCGGGCTGCTCGACGCACAGTACTCGTGGATGGGTGTGCACTTCGCACCGGGGCAGGCGACGGCGGCCAACTCGACATCCGCACCGGATGGCTGGCTCGCTTTGACGACCTTCAGTGGCGGCGACAAGATGATCGTCGACTACGACCTGGACCAATGGGCCCTCGGCTTCGACATTGGGCCTTCGTCGAAGGTGACGCTCTTCTACCAAGGGTCGTTGGTGTATGCGTCGCCCACGATCCCGTCGTTCGGTCTCTCCTTCCGGGGATTGGTGTCGGAACACGCGTTCGACCGGGCGATCATCGAGCGCGTTCCCGGTCCGGACATGCTCGCGATGGACAACCTCTACGTCGGCACGCCGATCCCGGCGCCGGCGGTGGGGACGATGCTTCTCGCGGGCCTTCTGGCGGGCGGACACCGAAGGCGGCGCGGGGGATGACGAGCCGATCGCGGGGCGGGCTCGCCTCACCGCTCGCGGACCAGCTCGACTACCGCCCGCAGGTTGTCGACGATGCGCCAGGCCGGGTCGGGCGAGGCTTCGAGCGGGGCCCCTTGGTCGTAGCCGCCGCGCACGCCGATGGCGACGATGCCAGCGGCCCGGGCGGCCCGGAGGTCGGTGTGCGAGTCGCCGACCAGCCAGACGTGGTCGGCGGTGAGCGGCACGCCCAGCTCGCGGGCGGCGGCCTCGAGCGGGGCGGGGTTCGGCTTCTTCACCGGAAGGGAGTCGCCGCCGATCGTGGAGCGGACCAGGTGGGCGAACCCGAAGCCCTCGACGATGCGGAGCGTGGGTCGGATCGGCTTGTTGGTCACCACGGCTAACCGAATGCCCATCCCGTGGAGCGATTCGAGCGTCTCCATGGCGTAGGGCATGAGCCGCGAGCGCACGCAGCAGGCGGCGAGATAGTGGCTCCGGAAGGTGGCTAGCGCCTTGCCCAACAGCTCGGCGTCGATTCCCCCGTCGTAGCCCTCGTCGCTGCCGGCCAGGGCCCGGGCCACGAAGCGTTCGGCGCCTTGGCCGATCCACTGGCCGATCGCCGCCTCGCTGTAGGTCGGCCGGCCGAACTCCTCGAGCATCCGGTTGATGGCCACCGCGAGGTCGGGCAACGACTCGACCAGCGTGCCGTCGAGGTCGAAGAGGACCGCCTGCGGGCGGCGGCCCGGGTTGATCGGCTGCGATGGGGCGGGCGAGGCGGCAGGCTGCACGGTCGGCATCATCCGGTGTCCGTGCGGCTTTCCTCGTCGTTGTTGATCTTCCCCTTGACCGGATTGGCCAGGAGGTCGGCGATGAGTTCGAGCCGCGTGGCGACCCGTTCCATCGACGGGGCCCGGGCCTCGGGGGCGAGCTGGATGCACTCCATGACCAGCTTCGAGAGGAGATGGTGAAGGCTCGGGTTCTTCTCGTGGGGCGGCGTGGGGAGCGGGATGCGCTCCTTGTCGACCGCTCCGCGGTAGAGGCCCGACTGCTCCTCCTTCGGCGGCATCGCGGTGGGGATGACCTCGCCCACCAGGATCCAGTACATGGTCGCCCCGAAGTTGTAGATGTCGGTGGCCCGGGTGATGGCCTCGCGGTGGGCCTGCTCCGGGGCCATGTAGCCGGGCGTCCCCTGGATCCGCTTCTTGACCGTGCCGACCTTGCAGGCCTGGCCGAGGTCGATGATCTTGACCTGCCCGGTGTCGGTGACCATCACGTTGGTCGGCTTCATGTCGGCGTGGACGAAGCCGCGCTGGTGCATGTGGGCGAGCCCGCGGGCCACCTGCGAGAAGAGCTTCACCGCGTCGATCTGCGTCTTCGGCATCCGCTGGTCGATGCTGCCGGCATCGACGTACTCGAGGAGGAGCCCCACCTCGATCGTCTTGAAGAGCTTCTTCTTGCGGAAGAGGTCGACCGTGGCCCGCAGGTTCGGATGGCTGAGCTGCTTGCCGATCTCGAACTCGGCATCCACCTGGTGGATGAAGCGATCGTCCTTCTCCGAGCGGCGGACGACGTGCTTGAGGGCCCAGATCTGCTTCGTCTTCTGGTCCTGGACCAGGTGGATCTCGCTGGCGGCACCCCGGCCGATGAGAGCAAGGGGCTTGTATCCGAAGAGATCCTGGGCCATGGGGAAGAGGTGCCGACCGGGCGGTCGGAAGCGGTGGAACCTGATCGGTCCCGCGTTGGTCGCCTGCTACGGACCGGTGCCGAGCGGACCGGGCGAGGGCCCATGCGTCAGGCCCCCGAAGAGGTGGATTCCAGCCCCGAGCGGCCGGATAAGGAAGAAACGGTACCGGATGCCGTGCCGTGGGGCAACGAACCACCAACCTCGGGGCGGGCGGTGGACCGGGTGCATGGTCCGAATCCGATGTATGCAGGGCTCAGTCGCGGAGCGCCGACTCGAAGGCCGCCACGGGGAAGAACCGCCCGGGGTTGGCGACCGCAGCCAAGTCGGAGTGCAGGTAGACCTGGTTGTCGGGGATGCCGAGCTCGCGCTGGAGTTCGATCACCAGCGCCTCGAGTTGGCGGATCTGGGCCTCGGTGAAGGACCGCCGCTCGCCGTTCCCGACGAGGCAGATGCCGATCGCATGCTGGTTGAACCAGTCCGCGTCGGGGGTGGCGCCGGCCTGCCGCTTGGCGACATGGGCGCCCGGTTCTTGCTTGGTCCAGCGGGGGCCCACGAAGACGGCGCCGTCGCCGAAGTCGATGCCGTTCCCGATCACGAAGTGGTAGCCGAGGCTCGCGAACCCCCAAGAGCGATGCAGCCGCTCGATCGACTCGGGGCTACCGCCCGGCGACCCCGAGTGGTGGATCACGATCGCCTTCCAGCGGGCGTGGTCGAGTTCAGTGGGAGCCGCGCCGGTCATCCCGTCATCGGTCAGCGTCGCTGCGATGGGGATGGAGCGGAGCCCGCCGCCGGTGGCGACGAGGAACGCTGCGGCAACGGTCATGGCCACACCGAAGGCGCCCCAGACAATGCGGGTGCGCTTCGGGTTGGATCGACGGCGCGATGACTTGGTCTTGCTCACGCGACGGGCTCGAATCGGGGGAAGATAACGCTGTATCGGCAGGCGGCACCCCACTCCGTGCAGAATCCACGCCGGATCTCCACAAGATGTGCAAGGATTTCGAGATCGACCCGAGGGCCGATTACTGCTGCTGCCCGAGGCGAGCCCGAAGGGCCGGCTGGGGGATCCCGAAGGCATCGGGTTCCTCGAGGGGGACGTAGCGGGACCGCATGCGGTCGTAGGTCTCGAACTGCGTCCGCGGCTTGTCTTCGGGGAATAGCGGCTTCACGCAGCCCGCCAAGGCGCTGCCAGCCCCCGCGATCAGGAGGGCGCGGAGGCCAATCGCGCGGGCACGGCGGAGAACTGGGGCGGAGCGGAACGCCATGGGCGGAAGACTACCTCGTCAGGGCCACGACCGTCGAGGCCCGCAGGGTCTCGCCGGAGAGTCCGTCACGGAAGGTCACTTGGACCAGGACGGTCTCGCTCCCCTTCGCGGCTGCGAGGTCGATGGGGACCGGAATGGTGTAGTGGGCCCCGGTCAGGCCCGAGCGATAAAGGTCCCGCAACTCCCCTGGACGCAGGCGGACACCGCCCACCGTCAGCGGCTGGGCCGGGGATGGCGGCATGGTGTAGCAGGCCACCTCGAGGTAGCCGCTGACCTGCACAAACCGGCCGCGGGCGTCGAGCGGCTCAAGGTAGAGCCGGAGCACGCCCTTGGCGGGATCGGGCGCACCTGCCTCGTCCCGCGCCACCTCGATCGCCGTCCCCCAGCCGACCTTGATCTGGATCGGCATGGGGACGTTGGCCCGCACCTCGTCGGCGCTCTCGCCGCTCGGGGCCACAGGCTGGGCCGCGGCGAGCTGGGTGCGGAGCTCGGTGTTGGCTCGCTTGAGCTCGTCGATCTGGCCCTGCAGGGAGCGGATCTCGTCGCGGTAGCCATCGGCCTCGCTCGGGACGAGGGCTCGGGCTTGGCAGCCGGCGGCGAGAAGGACGGCTGCGAGAAGCGGGAGGAGGGGTCTAGCGGGCATCGGCATCCATCGATCCCTTGAGGCCGAGCGAGACCTGGAAGGCGACCTGTTCAAGGGCCACCGTGAAGTCGACGTTGACCACGCTGACCCGGTTCCCGACGTCGAGCCGTCGCGGGGCGAAGTTCAGGATCCCGGCCACGCCCGCGTGGACAAGGGCGTCGGCCGTCTCCTGGGCCGCTTCGCCCGGCACGGCGATGATTCCGATCTGGATGGCCCGTTCCTTCACCACCGCCGGCAGTTCGGTCACCGACCGCACGCGGTGTTCGCCGAGCTTGGTGCCGACCACGCTCGCCTCGCGGTCGAAGATGGCCACGATGTCGAAGCCCTCGCTCCGGAATCGGTTGTAGGAGAGGAGGGCCCGGCCGATGTTGCCCGCCCCGATCACGCAGGCGTTCCACTGCTGGTCCTTGCCCAGGATCTTGCGCAGCTGCTCGATGAGCTGGTCGACGCGGTAGCCGATCCCGGGGTGGCCGAATTGGCCGAAGATGGCGAGGTCCTTCCGGACCTGGGCATCGGTGAGGCCGAGCGCTGCCCCGAGCTGCTTCGAGGAAATGGTGGTCTGGCCGCCCTCGAGACGGGCGCGGAGCTCCCGCAGGTAGAGGCTCAGTCGCCGCACCGTCGGGTCGGGGATCTTGGCTCGAAGCGGCATCCGCTGGCATCGTACCGCGACCCTCGCAGGGGCGACCCGCCTGGACCGGTACCATGCCTGCGTGCATATCGCCGACGTCTTCGCACGCGACAGCGTCACCACCAGCTTCGAGTTCTTCCCGCCGCGGACCGAGGCGGGCTGGGGCTCGCTCTTCTCGACCATCGCCGATTTCGAGCGCTTGGCCCCGAGCTTCGTCTCGGTCACCTACGGCGCCGGCGGGTCGACCCGCACCCACACCCACGACCTGGTGGTCCGCCTCAAGACGACCACCAAGCTCGACGCGGTGCCTCACCTGACCTGCGTCGGACACCGCACCGCGGAGGTCGAGGAGATCCTCGAGCGCTTCGCCCACGCCGGCGTCTCCAACATCCTCGCCCTTCGCGGCGACCCGCCGCGCGGGGCCAGCCCGACCATCTTCGAGGACGGCGACTTCCGCCACGCCGCGGACCTGGTCGGCCTGATCCGGCGGTTCAACGAGACGCACCGCCATCCCGACCGCCGCGGCTTCGGGATCGGCGTGGCCGGGTTCCCTGAGGGCCACCCCCAGACGCCAAACCGGTTGGTGCAGATCGACCACCTCAAGGCCAAGGTCGACGCCGGCGCCGACTACATCGTCACCCAGCTCTTCTTCGACAACCGGGCGTTCTACGACTTCTGCGAGCGTTGCAAGCTGCGCGGCATCAACGTGCCGATCCTGGCCGGCATCATGCCCATCACCTCGATCGAAGGCTTGCGGCGGATGGCCGACCTCGCCGGCGGCACCAACTTCCCGGCTCCGCTCCTCAAGTCGATCGCCCGCTGCCAGGACGACCACGAGGCGATCACTCGCGTCGGCATCCACTGGGCGACCGAGCAGTGCCGCGACCTCCTCGACCACGGCGTGCGCGGCATCCACTTCTACACGCTCAACAAGTCGGACGCCACGCGGAAGATCTACGAGACGCTCGGCCTGCGGGCCGGGGCCCGCTGACGCCGGGGACTCACGCCCGCAGGTCGAAGTGCTTGCTCGGGCCGGGCGACTTCGGAGCGGCCTTCACCGGCGGCTGCTCGGCGGGGGCGGGCTGGGCCGGCCCCTTCTTCGCAGCCCGGTACTCGTCGCGCTGGCCGTCGCGTCGCTGACGCTTGGAACGCGAATCGTCGTCGGCGTGCTCGTCGGCGCTGCGGCGGACGGCGTCTTCGCTCTCCGTCCCGGCGACCTTCTGCTCCGCGGCGTCCTTCATCCGCTGCGTGGCCTCGGCCACCGGCTTGGTGCGCTCCGTGGCCTTGGCGTGGGTCTGCGCCGCCATCGCGGCCTGTGGGCCGCGCGGATCGATGGGGTTGGCGCCGAAGACGCTCATTGCATCTTCACCATCGGATGAACGGTGCGAGAGGCAACAATCGGACACCACGTCCGGCGGCAGCTTGGGCAAGCAGCGAGGCCCGGGCCGAGAAGGTCGGCCCGGGCCTCGGTGAGAGGAGTCCTGCGGACGCGGTTAGCGTGTCGCCGGCCGAGCGGCGAACGGCTCGATGCGCCGCACTGGGTGGAGGAGGGCGAGGCGGATCAGGTCCGCGATCCGCACCCGGGCCACCACGATGCGGGTCGCGGCGTCCTCGGCTTCGATCGCCAATCCACGGTCGCGGAGGATCGTGACCGCCTTCGCGAAGTCGTCGCCGGGGGAACCGAGCAGGATCGTGACGCGGGTCGTGCCCTCGCCGTCGACCTCGAGCTTGGGCGAGGCGAGCCCGGCCAGTTCGATGGCCTTGGCGGCGTCGATCTGGGCCGCGAGGGCCACCACGAGGAGCCGTCGCTCGAGCCGGCGAACCAGGATGTCACGATCGGCGGGGGTAAGCGTGGACTGGCGTTCGGCCTGCTCGGTCTTCGCCTCGCCGCTGCCGCTCGCGGCAGCGGAGCGGTCCAACTCCTCGCGAAGCGCGTCCCGCGAGGCATCGCCTGGCGGCGCTGCGTCGGGAGCACCGAACCCGGCCGCTGGCGCGGACGGCGGAACGGTTGGGGCGCCGGGCGGAGCGTCGGCCGGAGCGCCAGGCTTCTTCTCGCTGCCATCGCTCCCGCTCGGGGCGGGGGCGCCGGTGCCACCGGGGGCGGCGCGCTGGTCGCCAGGGGCGCGACGAGCCTGCGTCGAACCAGATCCAGCCTTGGCCGGATCGACCGGCATGTTAGACGGCTCGGCCTTGGTCGGAGGAGCGGCCTTGAGCTTCTCCTCCGTTGCCTTGCGGTCGTCCCGCTGCTCGCCAGCGGCGTCGTTCTTGAGCGACCAGACCCTCTCGGCAGGAGCCGCACTGGAAGCTGGCGGCGGGGGGGCTGGCGGGGCAGGAGCTGGCTGTCCTGCGGTCACTGGGCCGCCGGGTGCCTGGATGGAGGGAGCCACGCGCCGACCGAAGCCGCCGCCGCCCATGCCGCCGCCGCCACCGCCCGAGGGCCTGGCGAGGAAGAAGTTGCTGGTGGGCGCCGAGGCGGTGCCTGCATTGCCCGGAGGCATCGAGACCGGGGCCCGGGTCTCGACCGCGACTCCGAGGTGGTTCACGCTCGAGGGAGCCGCTTCGGACAGGCCGCGCGGCATGTCCGACAGGGTGCCGCCGACGTCCTTGTCGAAGGCCTCGCCGAAGAAGAGGCTGTTCTCGCCGCCCGACGCCTGCAGACCCTCAAGAAGGTCCGCGACGCGCCGGTTGGCGTCGGTGTCGAGTCCACCGCGGGCCTGGCGGTACCACGCCGCGGGGGTGACGCCGTCGCCGAAGAAGCCGTTCCAACTCGTCCCTTCCGGCAGTTCGATCGGGACCTGGACCAGCATCGGGGAACCGCCCACGGTGACGCGGCCGCGCTCGACGGCCACGAAGGAGGTGAACGGGGTCACGATGCTGTAGGACTCGCCGAGGGCGACGATCTGGGCCCGCAGCGCCGGGTCGACTTGCTGCTGCTCGATCGCCGCCCGGTGCGGAGCGACGAGCTCGTCGATCTTGGCTCGGGCCCAAAGGGTCGGTAGCGAGCTGTTGGAGCGGCCGTCGGCGGCGGCCCGCGGAAGGTCGATGGCCACCGTCCGCTCCCACGGCCCGGAGCCATTCCGGCCGCGCAGGGTCAGGGTGCCCTTGCCTGGCTGCGTGTAGCGCCCGACGAGGACGATCGGCTCCTCGTCGTAGAGGTCGGGGATGTGGGCCGGATCGGGCAGGAGGTCGGTCACCTCGACCCCGGCGAAGCTGGCCTCGATGTCGACGAGGACGGGATTCTGGATGCGCCGCGTGAAGCGGGCCACGGTCGCGTCGGCGTCGCTGTCGAGGTAGACGTACTCGGCCACGCCGCGGCCCTCGCGGGCCATCTCGTCGAGCAGGAAGCGGTTGACGCTGTTGCCCACGCCGAAGCTGAAGACGCGGGTCGTCCGGGCGTTGTCGCGCACCGCCTGCAGGATGGCCTGGTCGTTGCCGACGTAGCCGTCGGTGAGGAACATCACGATGCGGGTGGGGGAGACGCTGGCTCGCTCGAAGCTGGCCCGGTCGACGACGAAGACCCGGTCGCCCCTCTTGGTCGACCAGCGGCCTTCGAGGTTGAGGGTGCGCCCGGTGCGGTCGGCGACGGTCGGCAGGGTCACGCCGAGCTCGAGCGGCACGACCTTCCCGCTCGCGTAGGCGATGCCGTCGCCGGCCGGGTTGAGGTCGCTCATCGGGGTCTGCACCCGCACGCTACGGCCGTCGGCGGGCAGGTCGACCAGGTCCGCCGGCTTCAGCCAGCCGGCGCGGTCGGGCGACCTCAGGGCGGCGTCGATCGCCTTCATCATCTCGGTCCCGCCGCCGCCCTGCTGGGCGTTGACGAGCTGTTGGGCCTCGCGCTCGTTCTGTTCGGTGGCGGGGCGCGGAGCGCTCCACAGGACGCGGGTCGAGCCGGCGAAGGTGATGACGTTGAAGGTGTCCTGCGGGCGCATCGCGCTGATCGCCTTGGACATCACTTCCTTGGCCTTCTCGATCGGGAAGCCGGACATCGAGCCCGAGGTGTCGAGGACGAAGACCAGCTCGCGCGGCGGGATGTCGTCTTCCTTGGCCCGGGCCGGCGGATCGAGGACCACGGCGACGTAGCCGCCTTGGCTCGCATCGGTGGCGTTGCGGACATGGCTGAGGACGCCTTGCTCGATCAGTTCGCCGTCGGTCCGCCAGGAAAGGACGAAGTCGCGGTTGGGGATCGTGTTCTGGTCCTTGAGGGCGATGGTGGTCCGCCCGCCGTCGTTCGAGGTGGTCACATCGTGCAGGGCGCTGGTCACGTCGCGCACCGCGGGGCCGCCGGTGTCGATGTGCACGCGGAGCGAGACGTCGTGGCCGGCCCGCTCCGGCGGCTTGACCGGGGTCGGGGTGATCCTGCTGGCGTCGGGCACCAGGTTGGTGTCGGGGGCGAATCCGGCGCCGGAGGCCCGGCCGGGGAACCAGAAGGCCCGCCCGTTGAGGTGGCCGGTGCCGTCGGCGCCGACCTGCCCGGTTTCCTTGGCACCGGTCGCGTACGTCACCACGAACTCGGTCGAGTTGGGGGCGATGTCGGTGCTCTTGTAGTAGGCCGGCGACGGGGTGCGGATCGGCCGGGCGGCGGCGAGCATCTGCTGCAGCCCGCTCGAAGTGAACGGCGAGCCGTTCGAGGTGACCGCCACCTCGGCCGGGCCGAGGAGGACGAGGCCGGGCCGCGGCTCGAGGCCGGCGGGCAAGCCTGGGGCGGCGGTGTCGGGGGCCCCGGGGATGTATCGGGGACCGACCGTCATGGGGAAGTCGAAGGAGTAGACGCCGTCCGTGCGGCGCAGCCACTCGACGTAGGAGATCTCGACCACCACCGTCGAGCCCGGCTCGATGTTAGCGACCGACTGGGTGAAGATGTTGGGCCGCTCCTGCTCGAGCAGGCTGGCCACGTAGCCCGAGGCCTTGGCCGACTCGTAGATCTGGCGGGCCAGGTTCCGTTCCTTGACCTCGCCTTCCACCACGCGCTCGCCGCTAGGGCCCTTGACCGTGATCCGCATGCGGTCGACCGCGGAGCGGTGGGAAAGCGGGAAGGTGTAGACGGCTTCGATCTTCTGCTGGTAGGGGTTGGCGAAGCGCTGTTGCACCGTCACCCGGGTCACCGGGCCGGAGACCTCGGCGTCGACGTCGGTGTGCTGCAGCGGGCAGGGGCCGAGGCGGTCGCCATCGGCCGAGAGGGCGGTCAGCTCGCCGCCTTCGGGAACGTTGATGACGCCGGCCTGGGCTTCGTTCCGCGGAGGCAGGGCGAAGAAGACGGCGATCAGCCCGACCAAGGCGATGGCTGCGGCGACCCGCATGCCATGCCCGGTGAAGGCTCGGCCGATGCGGGCGAGGACGGGGCCGCGCTCGTCGAACGGCTGGCGGGCGGCGATGGAGAGGATTCGCTCGCGGGCGGCGCCGGCGGCCTCGGCGTTCTCGCGGTGCCACTCGCGGAGCAGCGTGTCGAGGTCGTCCTGCGGCGGCGGGCCGGCGTCCTCGGACTCGAGGAGGCGGTAGAGGAAGGCGATACGGTTGTGGCGGTCGTTCATCGGCGAACCTCCTCCCCAAGGAGGGCGGCGAGCTTGGTGCGGGCACGGGCGAGGAGCTTGTAGAAGCCGGAGCGGGTCAGCCCCAGGCTCGACTCGGCCGCGCGGACAGGATCGGGATCGAGGTAGTAGAGGTGGATGGCGAGCCGTTCCGCGTCGGGGAGGGCCCGCAGGGCTTCGGTGAGCCGACCGAGGTTCTCGCGCTTGGCCGCGAGGTCCATCCCGTGGGCGGGGGTCGACGCCCGGTCGCGCTCCTGGGCGAGCGTCATGGCATGGTCCTCATGCTTGAACCGCCGGGCCGCCGATCGTCGCCGCTCCGAACAGACCAGCCGGGAGATCTGGTAGAGCCAGACCCGGAACCCGGTGGGGTCGACGAGGCGGTCGAGCATGCGATGGGCACGGAGGAAGGTCTCCTGGGCTGCGTCTTCGGCGTCCGCTAACGAGTGCCCGGGGATCAGGGTCCGGCACAGGGAGAGGATCACCGCCGCGTGCCGGTCGTACAGCCGGCCGAACGCATGCGGGTCGCCCCGTCCGTGCGCAGCGAGGTCGTGGGCATCCTCGGAGCGGTCGTCGTTCACGTGCTCTCCAATGGCACCATCCATCGTGGCGTTCCCGTCCAAGTCGGGAGGATGGTGGATTCTCTCCAACTCCAACTAGAATCGCCGCCATGCCCGAGCTCGCCTGGATCCTCGCGGGGTTGGTGGTTGCCGGACTCGCTGCCGCCGTGGCCTGGACCGTGGCCGGGGCCAGGGCCGCGGCCCGGGCGAACGCGGAATGGACGGGGGTGGTCGACGCCGAGCGGACCGGCCGGTCCCAGGCCGAATCGGCCAAGGCGGCCGCCGAGGCCCGTTGCGACGAGCTGGCCACGGCCCGCGACGAGGCGGCCCGCGAACGGGACCGGGAGCGCTCCGGCCGCGGCGAGGCGGAGCGGCAACTGGCCGCCGCCCAATCCGCCCTCGACGCCGAGCGGCGGAACGTGGCCGAGCAGAAGGCGCTCCTCGACAGGGCCCAGGCCACCCTCCGCGATGTCTTCGCCTCGGTCGGGGCGGAGGAGCTCCGCAAGGTCCAACAGCAGCTCATCGACGCCGCGAAGAACGAGATCGGCCACCAGCGGAAGCAGGCCGAGGCCGACCTCGAGGCCCGCCAGAAGACGATCGATGCGACCTTGGCCCCGGTGCGTGAACTGTTGGAAAAGCAGGGCAAGGCGGTGGGCGAGCTCGAGCTCAAGCGGGAGGCGGCCTACGCCACGATGGCGGCCCAGATCGAGGGCGTGCTGCGGGTGACCGACGCGGTGCGGAGCGAGGCGGGCAAGCTGACCAGCGCCCTCCGCCGCAGCGATGTGCGCGGGCGATGGGGCGAGGTGGCCCTCCGCAACCTGGTCGAGATGGCGGGCATGACCGAGCACGTCGACTTCGAGACCCAGGTGCATGTGGCCGGGGCCGACGGAGCCCAGCGCCCCGACCTGGTGGTCAAGCTGCCGGGCGGCGGCTGCGTGGTGGTCGACTCCAAGGTGCCGCTCGAGAAGTTCCTGGCCGCCCAGGAGGCCGATGCCGACGTGGCGGCGCTCCTCGCCGAGCACGCCGCGGCCATGAAGCGGCACGTCGACGCCCTCTCCTCCAAGGCCTACTGGAGCCAGTTCCCCAACACGCCGTCCTACGTCGTGATGTTCGTGCCGATCGATTCGGCCCTGGGCGCGGCCCTCTCGGCGCGGATCGACCTCCAGGAGTACGCCCTCCGCTCGCGGGTCATCCTGGCCTCGAGCGGGATCTTCCTCGGCCTCCTGCAGACGGTGCAGCTCTTCTGGCGCCAGGAGCAGCTCGCCGCCAACGCCAAGCAGATCTCCGACGCCGGGGCCGAGCTCTACGAGCGGTTAGCCACCTTCGCCAGCTACCTGGCCAAGGTGGGCACCGCCCTGCGCAACGCGGGCGACAGCTACGACAAGGCGGTCGGCTCGCTCGAGTCGCGGCTCCTGCCGGCGGCCCGCAAGTTCGAGGAACTGAAGGCCGCCGAGAAGCCGGCCATGCCGGAGCTGCCCGGGCTGGCCCTCGACCCCAAGCCGATCACCAAGGGCGAGCTGTTGGAACCAGTGCCGCCGTCGGAGCCCGCCGGCGGGTCACATCCCGCCTGACGGAGCGGGGCTCGGGCCGCTGCCCGGGGCCCCTTCGGTGGGCGGACCGCCACTCCCGTTGCCGTTCCCGCGGCGCTGACCGCGCGGACGGCGCTCGCCGTTGGGCCCGCCGCCTTGGCCAGGGCCCGCCCCATTGGGCGGACCGCCGGGGGTCCCGCCGGGGGCCCCGCCGGCCTCGCCACCCTTGGTGCCTGCCGGGTCGGCGGCGGGCGGGGTCGCCGGCCGCTCGGGCTTCGCTTCCTTCGGCATCTGCTGCTGGAGGGCGTCGAAGTCGAGGCGACCGGTCACCTCGTCGCCGACCGGCTCGCGGAGGAGGACCCGCTCGCCCTGCTTGAGGCCGTCGAGGACCTCGACCCGCAGCTCGCTGGCCCGGCCAAGCTGCACCTGGCGCTGGGCGTAGCCGCCAGACTGGGAGACGTAGACGAAAGCGATCGGGCCTTGGCGGAAGATGGCCTGGATCGGCACGCTCACCGCGTTGCTCACGCGGTCGAGGAGGATCTCCGCCTTGCAGCGCATGGAGGGCTTCAGGCCGAGGGCGGGGTCGGCGTCGAGCATCACCCGCACCGTGTAGTCGCGGCGGTTCGGGTCGCGCCAGCCGCCGCTCGCGGCCAGCACGCTCACGCTCTGCACGCGCCCGGTGACCGGCACGTTGGGCAAGGCGTCGGAGTACACGGTCACGCCCTGCTCGGGGCGGATGCGCCCGGTGCTCGTCGCGTAGACCACCAACCCGTCGCTCGGGGCCACCACGGTGCAGTAACCGAGCTGCGTCTCGAAGGACTGCAGACGGTCGCGGGCGCTCTCCACCTTGAAGCGGGCGCTCTCCACGTCGGCCTTGGCCTTCACGATCTCGGCATCGTTCCGCTGCTCGGTGCGCTTCCGCTCGGCAATGGCCTGGTCGACGTCCGACTTCTTCTTGGCCTCGTCCTGCTTGTAGGTGTACTTCTCGTAGACCTCCTGGTCGAGGACGGCCTGCTTGGCCTTCACCTCGGCCTGGATCATGGCGATCCGGTCCTTCTCGAACTCGTCCTTCGAGATGAAGTTCTGCTGGACCAGCTTCGAGCTCTCCTGGAAGCGGTCCTTGAGGCGGGCCAGGTCGATCTCCGCGGTCTGCTTCCCGAGGTCGAGTTCCTGCCGCTTCTTCACCACCTCGCCGTTCTCCCAGGCGAGGAGGGCGAGCTGGGCGGTGTCGACCGCGAGGTCCGCCTTCTCCAGTTCGCTGGCCCGCTGGTTTTCCTTGATGGCGAGGGACTGCTCGGCGGCGATCATCTCGCTGTCGGCGGTGTTCACCTTGTCCTTGGCGTCCTTGATCTTGTCGCGGATCTCCTCTTCGGCGAGCCGCAGGACGACGTCGCCCTTCTTCACCGACTTGCCCTCGGAGACGATCTCGGTGATGACCGCCTTGCTCTCGAGGCGGTTGCGGACCTCGATCTGCTTCTGGGCGGCGAGCTCGCCCGACACCGGGATCGCCATGTCGAAGTCGGAGACCTCGACCACGAAGACCTCGGCGGTGCCGCGCGAGGAGCTCGCGGCCTGCTCGCTGCCTCGGCTGCACCCTACGAGCAACGTGGGAGCGATGAGGCCCGCCACGAGTGGCAGGAGAACGAGGCTGGAGGCAAGGCGGCGAGCGTGGGGTCGGGTGTGCATGGCAACCACGAGTGGTCCTCCGGAGGGAGGCGTTCAGGGAGTCCCGGGTTCGTCGGCCGGCGGAGTGTCCGCTGGCGGGGGAGCCGGAGCCGGACCAGGTGCCGGTTGCGGCGGTTGGGCCGGGGCGTCAGCCGGCAGGCCCTGGGCTGCGGCGGCCTGGTCCACCGCCGCTTGGGCCATCCCTTGCGGCAATAGGAGTGAACCGTCGGTGCCGATGCGCAATTGCCCGGTCGAGGCGAGGTAGCCCAAGATCGAGAGCTGGAGGTCGCGCTTCGACTGCTGGAGGTTGTCTTCGGCCTGCTGGAGGTTATTGACCGCGTCGGTCCGGTCGCGGGCCGTGGCCCGGTCGGGGGCGGCGTCGATCGCGGCCTGACGGTTCTTCGCCGCGGCCACGTTCCGCTCGGCGATGAGCAGGGTGAACTGGGCCTTCTCGATCTGCCGCACCGTCTCGCGGGCCTGGATGGCGATCCGCTCCTGGAACTGCCTGTAGTTGCGGCGAACCTGCTCGAGGCGGATCTGCGACTGGCGGTAGAGCGCCTCCTCGCTGGTGCGGTCGAGGGGAGCCGAGTAGGTCAGGCCGACCGTGTAGTCGGTGCGGCCGGGGCGGAACTGGAGGCTCGACCGGACCTTGTCCGGGTCGGTCGGCATGTTGGCGAGGAGCCGCAGGTTGAGGTCGCCCTGCAGGTCGTTCTTGGCGACGTCGAGCCGCCGCACCGCATCGGCCACCTCGTCGGAGGAGGTCTGGAGGTCGAGCCGCTGGTCGAGGGCCAGCTTCACCGCAGCGTCGAGAGCGACCTTGGGGACCGGCAGGTCGAAGGCCCGCGGGGCGATGGCGATCGCCTTCGTGGTGTCCATCCCGATCCGCAGCTTGAAGTTGTCGACCGAGAGGCGATGGGATTCCTTCAGCGAGGCGAGGCGGTTGATTGCGAAGAGCGTGTTCTGCCGGGCGAGGTCGGCCTGGAAGGGCTCGGTGCGGCCGCTGATCACGAGGGCCACGGTGCGGTCCTCGACCTCGCGGCTCCGTTGCACCTGTCGCTCGGCGTTGAGGATCTGCTGCTTCTGGAAGATGAGCTGCAGGTAGTCGCCGGCCAGATCGAGGTAGAACGTGCGGCGGAAGTTCTGGAAGTCGCGGGCCGCGTAGATAAGGTCGCGGCGGGCCTGGATCAGCGGCTCGCGGGCGGCGAGACCGGCTCCGCGGAGGAGCGGCAGGTTGGCCCCGAGGATGAGGTCGGCAGAGAGCCCGTCGCCTCCGGCGATCGCCCCGTCGAGTTGTTCGGTGGCGGCGACCAGGAAGCGGGCCGAGACATCGCCGCCGTAGGGGAGCTTCTGGGTCACGCCCAGCGTGTTGAGCACGTTGAGGGCGGTGGTGTAGCGGTAGTTGTCGAAGGCGTTGGCCGAGAAGACGGCGGAGGTGTCGTTGAAGAAGTTCGGTCCCCAGCGGTGCTCCTCGATGAGGAGCGAGAGGGCCGTGATGATGTAGCTCTCTTCGGCCGTCAGGTATTCGGCGGCGTGGCCTTGGGCGAAGCGAAAGGCGTCCTCCCAAGAGACCAGCTCGGCGTTCTCCGGCGTCTCGACCATCTTGGTGAAACGCTCGATGACCTGCTCGGTGGTCCGCTCGGCGAGCGGCCGGACGTCGGTCTCGAGCTGGTCGGCCGGGACGTTGGTGGAAGGCGGATCGTCCTGGTTGGGGGTCGCCTTCGGGAAGGCCACGCCCTCCTGGTACTTGGAGGGGTCGTAGGTCGGGCGGATGGCGATATCGCCCACCCGGTCGGCGCTCTCGTGGAGGAGCTCGTCGGTGCGCCGGTCAACCGAGGACAGCGAATCGCAGCCGGCGGCCACGATCAAGGCGGCGGCTCCGGCGGCAAGACCGGCGTTGGGGCGTCGACGGGCCATGGATCAGGGGGTACCGAAAGTCCCTGCGGGGGTTGCCGTCCGCGACCTCCCGGAGGGCCTGTCCGAGGGGACGGGCCCCCATCTTCGCCGAGATCGCCGTCCTTTGCCGCGCTCGGGGGTTTCTGCCACACTTCGACGCCCCCCTTGGCGCGTTCCAACGGCGCGATCGGGCCAGCACGGGGGTTGCGAAAGCCCACCCATGCCGAGCGTGCACTTCGACGGCCAGAGTTTCAGTGTCAAGGGCCGGCGGATCTGGCTGACCGCGGCCGAGCTCGAGTACGCCCTCCTCCCGATGGAGGAATGGCCGGCGCACCTGGACGCCGCCCGAGCGGCGGGATTCAACGCCATCGTGGCGAACTGCCCCTGGTCGCTGCACGAGGCCCGGAACGGCCGGTTCAGCTTCAACGAGTCGCTCGACGTGGCGGCCTTCGCCGCCCTCTGCGCCCAGCGCGACCTGTGGCTGGTCCTGCGGATCGGCCCTGCCGTCGGGGGGACCTTCGACGGTGGCGGGCTGCCCGCCTGGCTGAGCGACCTGCCGGGCATTCGGCTGCGGGAAGCGAACCCCGTCTTCTTCGACCGGGTCACCCGCTGGTTCCGGGCCTTGGCCGACCAGGTCGCGGCGCGGCAAGCCACGGAGCCCGGGACCAAGGGCCGCGAGACGGGTCCCTTGGTCGCGATCCAGATCGAGGACGACTGGGCTTGCGGCTCGCAGTCGCGGGCCGAGGCGTACCTGTCGGAACTGGTGCGCTTCGCTCGCGAAGTCGGCTTCGCGGTGCCCATCCTCACCGCCAATCGAGCCTGGGCCAGCGTCGAGGGAGCGACCGACACCTGGTCGGGCTGGAACGACCTGGCGGCGACGATGCGGCAACTCGCCCACCTCGAGCCGGAGCGCCCCCGGGTGGTCGCCCTGCGCGATCCCGAGGCACTTCGGTTCACCTCGAGCGGGCGCGAACGGAAGCGGGCCACGCCCGATCCGGCGGCCGCCATGGTCCGCTGCGCCCGAGTGCTGGCGAGCGGCGGGCAGTGCATCGTCGCCGATGCCTTCACCCTCACCCACCACGGGCCGACCGGCGGGCGATTCACGGTCGGCGAGCGGCCCGAGGGGTTCCTCGCCACCACCGCGCGGGTCGGCGTGCTGTTTGACGAGGGGCTCGCGCCGCAGCCGGGCAGCGGGCTCCTGCGCCGCCTGCTCGCCTTCAGCGGATCGTTCGGGGCCACGCTGGCCCAGGCCACCTACACCCACCAGCCGGTGGTCGCCGACCCCGAATCGTCGACGCACTCCTCGATCGTGCCGGTGACCGGACCGGGCGGCACGATCGTCTTCCTCTTCCGCGGGGCGAACGAGGCGGATCCCGACACCTGGCTCCTCCTCCCCGACGGCCGTCGCATGCAGGCCCACGCTGGTTCCGCCGCGGTGTCGTGGTTCGCCTTCGACGTCGACCTGCAGGGAGCGGGCGTCCTCGACTATGCGTCGATCTCACCGCTCGCCCTCCTCGAGAAGAGGCAGCTTGTCCTCTTCGGCCCGGCCGGGATCCACGCCGAGCTGTCGATCGACGGCGTTCCGCTGACCGTGCACGTGCCGCCAGCCGGAGCGGCCAAGCCGACGGTGCACACGGTGCGTCATCTCACGCTCGTCGTCTGCAACGAAGAGCAGGTCGACCGGGCCCGACCCGGCCACGACGGCATCGCCATCGGCGATGTCCAGGTCGGCCTCGACGGCAAGATCGCCGCCCTCGGGGCCAAGCCTGCTGCGAAGAGCGCCGCCAAGGCGAGCTTCGCGGTGCGCGACTGGACGGTGAGCTCGTGCCGCACCCACGCCGCAGGCTCGAGCGATCGCTTCGCCACGCTCGACGGCCCCGCGTCGCTGGCCCGCTGCGGGGCCCGCGAGGGCTACGGCTGGTATCGCCTCCGCTTCCGCCGACCCGGCAAGGCGTCGAGCACGCTCGCCATGCACGCCCCGTCGCTCGCCGACCGGGCCACGGTGTGGATCGGCGGCACGCGGCTCGGCACCTTCGGGGCGGGGCCGGGGGCCCGGCGCTTCCCGGTCGACGTGACGCTGCCGGCGGGCGAGGTGACCGTCAGCGTCCTTGTCGAGCAGTTAGGCCGACCGGTGGCGGGCGACCATCTCGGGCGCCGCGGCGGGCTCTTCGGCCACTTCTGCGAGGTGGTCCCGATGAAGGCGAGCCCGACCCGCGACACAGGCAAGGCGGTGAGCCCCTTCAGCCTGCGCGGCTTCAACTACGGGGTGAACGAAGGCGACCTCGGGTCGGGCAGCGCCGTGGCCTGGCGGGTCACCATGAAGCGGAAGACCGGACTTCTCCTCGACCTCGGGGCCGCTGCGCTCCCCGGCATGCTGGTGGTGAGCGGCGCGGTGGTGGCCAGGGTCGGCGCGGACGGGCCGCAGGACGGCTATCTCACGCTCGACGCCGGACTCCTGGCCCAGGGGGCGAACGAGATCCGCCTCGTCCTCGATGGCGATCCGCCGGCCAAGGCCATCGATGCCCTTCGCGCCGCGGCCACACTGCACGAGATCGTCCAACCGCTCGGCGCCGACGCGAGCTGGTCCTTCGCCCGCTGGGCGCCGCCCGTCACCTGGGGCCACGGCGACAAGGCGGAGGCCGGCGTGCCGGCCTGGATGCGTGGCGTGGTCACGGTCCCCGACGTGTCGGGCCCGCTCTGGCTCGACCTCGCCGCGTTGGGCCGAGGCCGGGCCTTCGTGAACGGCCGTGCGGTGGGGCGCTACGAGGCCCGGGATCCGGGCGGCAAGGTGAGCGGCGGGCAGTCGTCGCTCTACGTGCCGGCCACGTGGCTCGTGGCGGGGAAGAACGAGATCGTCCTCTTCGACGAGTACGGAGCCGTGCCGCGCTCGGTGATGCTGCGCAGCCGGTGAGCAGGGATCAGCAGGCGCTGGGGTGCCAGATCGTCTTGAAGTCGACGAAGGGCTCGATGGCCCACGGTCCGGCGAAGCGGTCGTCGTCGCCCCAGTCGGGCTTGGGCTCGGCGAGGACGCGGACCCGCTTGAGGTTCTCGGCGGCCCCGAGTTCGAGCGTGCGGACCTCGTCGCGCCCGCTCAGGGCGGCGGAGATCGCTCCGATCTCGCGGTGCGAAGCGATGTGAGATAACAGCTCGCCGCGGCGCCCGGTGAGGATGTTGACCACCCCGCCCGGCACGTCGCTGGTGGCGACGATCTCCATCAGGCTCACCGCGGGCAGCGGATTGGCGTCGCTCGCCACCAGGATCGCGGCGTTGCCGGCGCAGACCACGGGGGCAAGGAGCGACACCGCGCCGAGCAGGCTGGGCCGATCGGGGGCCACCACGGCGACCACGCCGATCGCCTCGGGCACCGTGAAGTTGTAGTAGGGCCCGGCCACCGAGTTCTGGTTGCCGAGGACGTGCCCGAGCTTGTCGGTCCAGCCGGCAAAGGAGACCAGGCGATCGATGCTGGCGTCGACCTCGCGCTTGGCGGCACCCGGCGTGCAGCCTTCGACGCTGCGGATGGCTGCAGCCAGCTCGCCGCTCCGGGCCTCCATAATCTCGGCCATGCGGTAGAGGATCTGGCCGCGGTTGTAGGCGGTGGCGGCCGCCCACTTGGGCTGGGCTGCGGCAGCGGCCTCCACCGCGTCGCGCAGGTCCTTGCGGCTGGCGTGGGCGATGACGGCGACTGGCTTGCCCTTGGCGTCCTCGAGCGGCAGCACGCGGCCCGACTCGGAGCGCGGGAAGGCCCCGTTGACCAACAGCTTGCAGGTCTTGGTGACGGTGACGCGGCTCATGCTCGGCGCTCCGCATCCGAGCGCAGGTAGGCGAGCAGCCCTTGGCGGCCGCCTTCGCGCCCGAAGCCGGATTCCTTGAAGCCGCCGAAGGGGCTGGCGGCGTCGAACTTGTTGAAGGTGTTGCACCACACGACGCCGGCCTTCACCCGGCGGGCGATCTCGAAGATCTTGGCCCCCTTGTCGGTCCAGATGCCGGCGGAGAGGCCGTAGTTGGTGTTGTTAGCCCGGAGCAGGGCCTCCTCCGGGGTGCGGAAACTCATCACCGCGAGCACCGGGCCGAAGATCTCCTCGCGGGCGATGGTGTGGCTCGGCTGCACCTCGGTGAAGAACGTCGGCTTGCACCAGAAGCCCTTCTTGGGGAGCGTGCCGGCTCCGATCTCCTCGCAGCGGGCCCCTTCGTCGCGGCCGGCCGCGATGTAGCGGCGGATGGTGGCCAGCTGGGCGGCGCTGTTGATGGCCCCGACATCGGTGTTCTTGTCGAGCGGGTCGCCGACCCGGAGCGACGCCATGCGATGGCGGAGCTTGGCGACGACCTCGTCCAGGATGCTCTCCTCGACGAGGAGCCGCGAGCCGGCGCAGCAGACATGGCCCTGGTTGAACCAGATGGCGTTCACGATGCCTTCGATGGCCTGGTCGATGGCCGCGTCGGCGAAGACGATGTTGGGGCTCTTCCCGCCGAGCTCGAGGGTCAATCGCTTGCCGGTGCCGGCGCACGACGCGGCAATCCGCTTGCCGACCTCGGTCGAGCCGGTGAAGGCGATCTTGTCCACGCCGCGGTGCTCGACCAGGGCCTGTCCGGTGGTCGGACCGCCGGTCACGATGTTGACCACGCCGGGCGGCAGGTCGACTTCGGCGAGGATCTCGGCGAGGGCGAGGGCGGTGAGCGGCGTCGTCTCCGCCGGCTTCAGCACGCAGGTGTTGCCGCAGGCCAGGGCGGGGGCGAGCTTCCACGCCGCCATCAGGAGCGGGAAGTTCCAGGGGATGATCTGGCCGCAGACCCCGATCGGCTCGGGGTTCGCCCGGCCCGAGCGGTAGGGCAGGGCATAGCGGAGCTTGTCGCACCAGCCGGCGTGGTGGAAGAAGTGCTGGGCCACCAGCGGCAGGTCGACGTCGCGGCTCTCCTTGATGGGCTTGCCGCCGTCCATCGTCTCGAGCACCGCCAGCTCGCGGGCCTTGTCCTGGATGCGGCGGGCGATCCGGAAGAGGTACTTGGCCCGCTCGGTGGGCTTCGTCTTCGACCAGGTCTTGAAGGCCTTGCGGGCCGCGGTCACGGCCCGATCGACGTCGGCCGCCGTGCCCTCGGCCACCGTGGCGATGGTCTCCTCGGAGGCCGGGTTGAGGGTCGGGAAGCGCTTGCCGCCCTTACTCGCCACGAAGCTGCCGCCGATGAAGAGGTCGTAGGCGGAGCGGATGCTCGGGCGGACCGACTCGGGGGCCGGGGCGTACTCCCAAGCCGTTTCGCGGGCCGGGGCCGCGTTCGTGGTCACGGAAGACATCAGGGGTGGATGGTACCGGGGCCCGCATCCAGCGAACCCCGGGAGTCGAAGGAGGGACATGCTCCCCTTCGCCGCCGCCATCGTTCTCGGGACCCTCGCGCTCCAGCCACCGGCCGCCCCGGCGCCGGGCGGGGCGGTCGCCGCGGAGGCCGGATCGGGTGCGGTCCGCACGCCCGACCTGGTCCGCCGCGTGGGCGGCGACCGCGCCATCGCCATCTCGATCGAGGCCGGCACCTACCGCTGCGGACGCTCCTCGATCGAGAGCCCGCTGCCCGATGGCTACCCCGAGCCGACCCCGCCCGGAGCGATCGACATCAAGGACTACCCGGCGGTGCGGCGGGCCGAGTGGCACTCGAAGGGACCGACCGAATCAGGCATGAACATCGCGTTCTGGCCCCTCTTCAACCACATCAAGCGGCACGACATCCCCATGACGGCGCCGGTCGAGATGGCCTACGACGGGGTGTGGCCCGACCCCGCCGCGTCGATCGCCAAGAACCCGCTCGGCACCTGGAGCATGAGCTTCCTCTACCGGGCCCCGACGGTCGGGCAACTGGGCGACGACCAGGGGGTGCAGGTGGTCGATGCCCCTGCGGTGACCGTGGTCTCGATCGGGTTGCGCGGCAGCTACGGGATCGAGCTCGCCGAGCGCGGGGTGCGGGAGCTTCGGGATTGGGACAAGGCAGAGGCCGATTGGGAGCTGGCCGGCCCGGTCCGCGTCCTCCACTACAACGGCCCCGCGGTGCGCGAGTCGTGGAAGTGGTCGGAGGTCCAGGTCCCGGTTCGCAAGGCGCCGCCGCCCGCTACTGATGCAACCGGCTCCGGCAACCGATAATCCCCCGGATGCGCATCCTCGCTATCGACATCGGTGGGTCCAAGATCAAGTGCATGATGGAGCCGTGGTCGGAGCGGCGCGTGGCCCTCTCGGGGCCCGCGTACAGCCCGGCCAAGTTCGTCGAAGACACCCGCAGCCTGCTGCAGAACGAGGCCTTCGACGCTGTCACCATCGGGTTCCCGGCGCCGATCAAGCATGGCCGCCCCGCCCGCGAACCCATCAACCTCGGCCCCGGCTGGATGTCCTTCGACTATGCGAAGGCCTTCGGCTGCCGGGTGAAGCTCCTCAACGACGCCGCGATGCAGGCGGTCGGGAGTTACCAGGGCGGTCGCATGTTCTTCATGGGGCTCGGGACCGGGCTCGGAACCGCGCTCATCGACGAGAGCCACCTCATCCCGCTCGAAGTCGCCCACCTGCCGTACCGGAAGCGAAGCTACGAGGCCTACCTCGGCGAGCACGCCAAGGAGCAGGTCGGCAAGAAGGCGTGGCGCGAGGAGGTCGCGGCGGTCGTGGCCCACTTCCGCCGGGCGTTCCTCCCCGATTACATCGTGCTCGGCGGCGGCAACGCCCGGGACCTCAAGGAGATCCCCGAGGGGTGCCGGCTGGGCGACAACAGCCTGGCGTTCCTGGGCGGATTCCGGGTCTGGGAAGACCAGTGGTCGTCGAGCGTGCCCGAACTGCGATGAGCGCGGCGTGCCGTCGGGGAGTCAGCTCGCCGTGCGGGCGTGCGACGGCTTCTTGGCCGGTGCGCCGGTAGCGAGCGAGCGGGCCACTTCCTCGAGTTTCTTGATGACCCAACCGAGCTTGACCCGCTGGTAGGGTTTCTCCTCGAGACAGCGCACGATGAGGATGCTCAGCTCCTCCGGAATGGCCGGGTCGAGCTGGCGCGGCGACTTGCCTTCGACGCCTCGCGCCCCGCGCGACTCGCCATCGGCGTGCCGGGCGACGGGGGCGTGCCCACGGAGGAGCACCCACCACATCGTCGCTCCGAAATTGAAGACGTCGGTCTGGGCGGTGATCTCCTGGCGAAGGGCCTGCTCGGGGGCGAGGAAGCCCGGCGTCCCCTGGACGCGGTCCTTCACCGTTCCGATCTTGCAGGCCTGGCCGAGGTCGATGATCTTGGCGATCCCCTCCTCGTTCACCAGGATGTTGAGCGGCTTCATGTCGGCGTGGACGAAGCCCCGGTCGTGCAGGTGCTGGAGGCCGCGGGCGACCTGCAGGAAGAGGTCGACGCAGGCCGAGATCGGCGGCCGCGGCATCTCGGAGAGGGGGGTCGCGTCGACCAGCTCCATCACCAGGCCGAGGCCGGTGACCTTGAAGATGCCGCTCCGCTCCTTGCAGAGCTCGGAGACCGAGCGGATGACCGGGTGGTCAAGCTTGCTCGAGATCTCGTACTCTTGGGTGACCTGATCGAGGTAGCGCTGGTCCTTGTCGCTGTCGGTGAGGAGGACGTGCTTGAGGGCCCAGATCTGCTTGGTCTTGGGGTGGCGAACCGCGTAGACCCGGCTGGCCGCGCCATCGCCCAGGTGCTTGAGCACCCGGTAGCCAAAGAGCTGATGCTCCATCTTCTTCTGTGCACCGCTCATGACGCCGGTCCCTTGCCCCCCGACCGGCGGACGCCGCCTGTTCGGGTGTCGATCCTCGAAACGAAAAAGCCGGAGACCCCTTGCAGGACCCAGCGATGAACCGGCCTAGATGCCGGCGTGAATGATGACCCGACGACGCCGCTCAAGAACGGCTGCCCCTCCGAAGCCACGTTGACGACCCAACAAAGCCGCGGCTGGTCATCCCTACCCGTGCAGGCTGGGATCCGAGGGCCTGGCCGAAGAAATGTCCAACATCCAGTCGCCACAGAATACGCATTCGCGGGTCCTTCTTGGGCTTCAACTTCCAGCATTCGCACGAAGTTGCGCGCCGCGAATGGAGTTCTCCCTTCGGCCGTGGGGCGGACAGGATAGAGGAGAAGCGCTGAACGTGTGCAAAGGTCGTGTCGCGAGGCTGATAAGCGTGGTCTGGGCCCCGCTACAGGTAGGAGCGGAAGAGGTTTCGCCAGTGAGGTCCGCCCTACTGATCTAGGCCTCAGAAAGGTCGCCACTCCCCACATACGGGCCACGAAGTTCTTTGAGGAGCTGGCGAAGGAGGTCGTTGGCAAGGGCCGAGGCGCCAAAGCGGAAGAGGTCTGGCGTCAGCCAGGCCGGACCAAGCGTCTCCTGCACCATGACGAGGTAGTGGAGCGCGGACTTCGCGGTCCGGATCCCGCCGGCGGGCTTCATGCCGATCCGGATGCCCCGCTCGAACCAGGCGTCCCGGATGGCCTCGAGCATCACGAGCGTGGTGGGCATCGTGGCGGCCGGTGTCACCTTTCCGGTCGAGGTCTTGATGAACACCTCGCCGTCGACGCAACGACGACCGTCTGCTGGGGCTGAGCAGGCTGCTTCGATCGCCAGATCGCTGGCGAAGCGGATGGCATCGAGCGTCTCCAGCTCACCCGTCTCGAGAATCACCTTGAGGTGGGCGTGACCGCAAGCAGCCTTGATCTGGCGGATCTCCGCGGCGACCTCGTCGAACTTGCCGGCCAGGAAGAGCCCGCGGGAGATCACCATGTCGATCTCGTCAGCCCCTTGCTCGACGGCGAATCGGACATCGGCGAGGCGCACGTCAAGCGGGAACTGGCCACTCGGGAACCCCGTCGCGACCGAGGCGACCTTCACCGCAGAGCCGGCGAGCGTCTCCTTCGCGGTTCGGACAAGAGTCGGATAGACGCAAACCGCCGCTACCGATGGCAGCGGCGGTTCGATCGAAAATTCGCCCGGGCGCATCGCCTTGCGGCAGAGGCTTCGGACCTTCTCCGGACTGTCCTTCCCTTCGAGGGTGGTCAGATCCACCATCGACAGGGCAAGCCGAAGGCCCGCGACCTTGGTGCCCTTCTTGATGGATCGCTTGGTGAAGGACTCCGCGCGCTGGTTCGCTGCGACGGTATCGACAGCACGACGGCGCGGAATCGACACGCTGAGCGTCCCTTTCACCCCAAGGCCTCACGAACCAGGGGTCGGCGAATCAGCCGCCGCGGCCGGCGCGGAAGAGGTTGGGCAGGAAGCCACCGCTCCGCAGGGTGATGCGACGGTCGGTCGCATTCTCGACGGCGTAGATGTAGAGCATCTGCGACTGGTTGTCGACGACGTAGAGGATCTCGTACGGCTTGTCGTTCGGGCCATAGCCACTCGAAGCGGTGACCATGGTGAAGCCGCCGACGCCAGTCGTCGCGACACCGGCGTAGGCCGGGTTCTCGGGGAGGCGACCAGCGGTGACGAGGGCGAGAGCGGCGATCACAAAGGCCGAGGCCCAGAGGACAGCAGCGCCAGACTGAAGACGGATTCCGTTCGTGGAACGCATGGAAGGCTCGCTTTCGGGTCCGCCCATCGAAGGGGCGGAGGCGAGGAATCGATCGGGGGTGGGGCACCAACGGCGCCCGCTGCAGACTCAGTTGCGGGTACGGGCGATCTCGTTGGCGTCGGAAGCGAGGTTGCGATACCCCATCCCGACAAGCGTCTTGGACTGGTCGTCCCACGAGACGGCCACGAGTTCGGCCGTGCCTTCGTCGGCAACGAAGAGGACCGGCTGCACTTGGCCGCGGATCGAGCCGCTGACCATGGCGTACGTGCTTCGATTGCGGACCTGAGCGTGAAGCTTGGGAGCGAGCGCTACGCCCCCGAGGACGAGGAGGAGCGCTGCGTTGAGGGCCAGGAGACCGGCCAACGGGCGGCGGTTCGGGCGCATGCAAGGCCTTTCGCGGAAAGGGGAAGAGCGGGGCTCAGAGGTCGGTGTGAGCCCGCTTCGACGGGTAGAGGCTGATCGACAGGATGACCACGGCCAGGAGGACGATGACGCCGTAGCCGACCACCGGGCTGGCGACCGTATCGAGCTTCGGGTTGCGGGGGCCCTTGCCTTGGGCTTGGGCGAAGGCGGCGGCGCTCGCGGCGAGGGGCGCCGCGGCGACCGTGAGCCGGGCGGCAAGTCGGGCGATTCGAGTCATGGCGGGGAGGATACCAAAGGGATCCGGGCTCTCCCCCGGTCGGAGGGGAAATCGGGCGGTGGAGGAATCGGTCAGAGCCGGTCGCAGGGGACAAGCCGGAACCGACTGGGGTCTGCCGCCTCGCGCTCCACCCGGACGATGGGCGTCTCGGGCTCGTGATCGAGGACCAGCCGCCACCCCTCGCCGGCCGCCGCTTCCAGGAAGCCCCGCTTGGTCACCATGTTCTCGTAGGGCAGCATGTCGTAGCTCATGTTGGCGGCGAAGTGGACGTGGTGCACGGTCGGCATCAGGTCGGCCGGGAAGACGACCACGCCGGCGGCCTCGCGGATGAAGACCCCTTGCTGCCCCCAGGTGTGCCCGACCAAGGGCCGGACGGCAATCCCCGGCAGGGGCTCGGCGACGCCCTCGATGGGGCGCACCCGCCCGCGGATCGGCTCGAGGTGGTTGGCGAGGTAGGTCCTCGTCATGGTCGACTTGTTGGCGACAGCGTCCTCCCACTCGACCCGCTGGACGTGGATGGTGGCCCGCGGGAAGACGGGCACGAGCTGGCCACTGGCGTCCATCCTGGTAAGGCCGGCGGCGTGGTCGAAGTGCAGGTGGGTCACCACCACTTCATCGATCGCTTCCGGCTCGACCCCAATCTCGGCCAGGGCGTCGACCACCGTCCGCCGCTCCAGGGCGTAGATGGCGCGCTCCTTGTCCGACCATTTGTCCCCGAAGCCGGTCTCGACCAGCACCTTCCGCGACCCATCGTCGAGGAGCAGGCAGTTGGTGTTGAGGGCGATCCGGTTGGCGGGGTCGGGAGCGGACCAGGTCGACCAGATGGTCTTGGGGATCAGCCCGAACATACCGCCGCCGTCGAGCCGGAAGGCACCCGCGCGGAGCGGGGTGACGCGATAGGAGTGACGCGACGGAACAGGCGCGAAGGACGATCCCGGGCTCATGAGCGTCACGATAATCCGATCGGCGGCGATTCGGCGCTTCGGGAGGGCGGAGGTCATCCGTAGCATGCAGACTTCCCCCCCGGAGGCCGTGCATGCCGTTCGTTTCTCTCGTCGCCGCGCTGACCGTCTCGAGCACCCTGCTGCCCGCTCCGCCACGAGCCCTGGCGGCTCCGGCCGCCAAGGCGGCCCACGCGACACCCGCGGCGCGACCCGTCGCTCGCCGTGAGGCTCCGGCCTCGATCCTCGCCTGGCAGGGAGACGCCTTCGTCGCGGACAGCTCCTTGGCGGCGCGGCTCCGTGCCGCCCCCTCGACCATCGCCACGCAGTTCGTCCTCGGAGGCGAGTCGGTGCCGGTCATTCTCCATCGCATGGAGGTCGTCGCCCCCAGCGTCGACGTTCGGCTGGGCGAGCGCTCCGCCCCCGAGCTCGCGACGGCCATCCGGAACGTCGTCCAGTGGCGCGGCGAGGTGGTCGGCGAGCCGGGCTCCCTGGTCCATCTCGCGGTGAGCGACCGCGGCGCCGCCGGCATCGTCGATCGCGGCGCCGGTCGCGGTCGCTTCACGCTCCGACCGATCGGTGCGGCCCAGCACGGCCTGGCCCAAGGCCCGGTCCGCTTCGACCGCTCGTCAGGCCCCGTGGCGCCGGACGTGCCGATCTGCGCCACCACCGAGGACGCGGGCGGCGTGGCCGGCGCCGGCGCGGTGCCTCCTGGCGTCGTACCGGTGATCGAGCTCGCCGTCGACACCGACTACGAGTACTACGCGATCTTCAACGACCCGCAAGCCGCCGCCGAGTACGTGGCCGCGCTGTACGGGGCGATCAGCGCCATCTACCGCCGCGACGTCGATGCGACCATCAGCGTCAGCTACCTGCGACTGGTCGACAATCCGAACGACCTCTTCAACGATTCCGACCCGCTCTACCAGTTCCGCGACTGGTGGAACGCCAACCAGCAGGGCGTGCATCGCGACCTGGCCACGCTTCTCACCGGCCGCCGCAACCTGCCCTACGGCGGCGTGGCGTGGCTCGACGCGACGTGCTCCGACTATGGCTACTCGGTCACCGGGTACATCAACGGTCACTTCGCCGATCCGGTCGAGACCAATCCCGGCAACTGGGACATCGTCGTCGTGGCCCACGAGCTCGGGCACAACGTGGCCTCGCTGCACACCCACTCCTACGGGATCGATTCCTGCGACGTGGGCGAGGTGCTGCGGGGCTCGATCATGTCCTACTGCCACACCAACTCGGGAGCCAGCTCCAACATCGACTCCTTCTTCCACCGCATCTGCGGCGACGAGATGGAGGGCTTCATGGTGTCGATGGCCGACTGCCTCGCCAGCGACTGCGACGGCGACGGCGTCAGCGACGCCCAGGCCATCGCCAGCGGTTTGGCAGCCGACACCAACGCCGACGGCATCCCCGATGCGTGCCAGGACTGCGATGGCGACGGCATCCCCGATCCGGTGGCCATCGCCAACGGTTGGGCGACCGACCTCGACGGCGACCTGCGGCCGGACTCCTGCGAGCCCGACTGCAACACGAACGGCGTGCCGGACAGCCTCGACATCGCGAACGGCACCTCGCTCGACGCCTGGGGCAACGGCATCCCCGACGAGTGCGAGGCCGACTGCAACGGCAACGGCGTCTCCGACTACTCGGAGATCCAGGCCGACATGGCCCTCGACCGGAGCCGCGACGGGCGCCTCGACGCCTGCGAGGATTGCGACGGCGACGGCATCACCGACTTCGCCGAACTGCTCGGCTCGACCAGCATCTGGGTCGGGCGTTCCAACAGCAGCGAGATCCGCGAGCTCCACCCGCGCTCCGGCGTGGTGATGAACACGATCGCCCTCGGGGCCGATGTCACCTACGACCTGGCCATCGGTCCGGACGGCTACCTCTATGCCGCCGGCGGCCGCTTCATCAAGCGAGTCGACCGCGTGCAGCGGGCCCTGGTCGGCAACGTCTTCGCCCTGGGGGCCGGCGTCTCCTTCCGCGGCATCGCCTTCGGCACCGACGGCACGCTGCTGGCCGCCACCAGCCAGGGCCAGGTGCTGCGGATCGACGTGGCCAGCGGCCAGAGCCTCGGGGCTCTCTTCGCCGGCTCGATCAGCGATCCGCGCGACGTGGCGGTGCGGGCCGACGGCCGCGTCCTCGTCTCCTGCGGCGACGGCCGCGTCCGCCAGTACCAAACCAATGGCTCGGGCGGCGTCCTCATCGACGGCAGCGCCTCGCCGCACGATTTCGCTGGCGTGATGGAGATGCCCGACGCCGGGTCGATCCTCGTGGTCAGCCGGGCCCAGCAGGCGATCCTCCGCTACGACGGCACGAGCGGGGCGTTCCTCGGCCGCTTCGACGTCCAGGCCAGCGGGTTCCTCAACGGCGGTTGGGGCCTCGCCCCGAGCGCCGACGGCCACGCCGTCCTAGCCACCGGGTCGAACGCCAGTTCGACCATCAACGGCTACGCCTTCGCCACCGGCTACACCGAGCGCACCTACCGCGTCTATCCCGCCGACGCCCCGTCGGCCACCGCCATCTGCGTCGCACCCCGATCGAGCACCGACATGAACGGCAACCTGATTCCCGATGCCTGCGAGCCGAACCCCGCCGACCTGAACCACGACGGCGTGGTCGACGCCGCCGACCTGGCCATCCTGCTCGGGGCCTGGGGCACGCCCGGCGCCGACCTGAACGGCGACGGCACCACCGACGCGGCGGACCTCGCCATCCTGCTCGGCAGCTGGGGCTGAGCGGGAACGGAATCCAAACAGATGGCGGCGCGACCGAGGGCCGCGCCGCCATCTGTTTGACGTCGCCATCTGTTGGAGAGAGGGGCCGCCTCAGCCGACGAGCGAGGCGGGGTCCTCGAGGTACTTGACCACGGTGTTGAGGAAGCGGGTGCCCTCCGCCCCGTCGACCACGCGATGGTCGCAGGAGAGGGAGAGCGGGAGCGAGAGGCCGGCGTAGAACTGGCCGTTCTTCACCATGACCTTCTCCCGGGCCCGGCCCGCGGCGAGGATGGCGATCTCCGGATAGTTGATGATCGGCGTGGCAAACATCCCGCCGTAGCTGCCCACGTTCGAGATGGTGAAGGTGCCGCCGGCAAGCTCCTCGCGGGCCACGGTGCGGTTGTGGCACTTGGCGGCGAGATCCTTCACCGCGTCGGAGAGCTGGATCAGGCTCCGCTGGTCGGCGCTCTGGATCACCGGCACCATCAGGCCGTGCTCGGTGTCGACCGCGCACCCGAGGTTGACCACGCCCTTGAGGAGGATCTCCTCCTTGGCGTCGTCGACGTTGCAGTTGATCGTCGGGTGCTTCTTGAGGGCCTTGCAGACGGCAAGCATCACGAAGGGGAGGAGCGAGAGCTTCTGCCCGGTGACCGTCTGGTACTCCTTCCGCTTGCGGTCGAGGGCCGTGACGTCGGCCTCCTCGACCACCGTGAAGTGGACGGCCGTCTTGTGCGAGTGGTCGAGGGCCTGGGCGATCTTGCGGCGCACCCCGCGGAAGGGGATGCGGGCGGTGATGCCGTCGCCGGAGACGACCGGGGCGGGGGCCGGCGAGCGCTCGAAGGCAGCAGTGACGGAGGCAGCGGCCGGGGCGGAGCGCGGGGCGGGGCCGCCCTCGCGGGCTGCCCGCTCCACGTCGCTGGCGGTGACTCGCGATCCGCGGCCGGTCCCCTCGATGTCGTTGATGTCGATCCGCAACTCGCGGGCGATGCGCCGCACCGCCGGCGTGGCGAGGGCCTTGCCGCGCGAGCCGTTGGCGTCGGCCTGCTCCGGCGCCCGGCGGGCGAAGCGGTCGCTCACCGTGAGGGTGCCGGACATGGTGCCGACCACGGTGCCTTGGTCGTCGGCAGTCTTGCCGGCATGGGCCGCGGCGTGCTGGGCAGGGGCCACCACGGGCTTCGCGCTCAGCGACGCGGCGAGGGCGGCGTCGACCTCGTAGCGGACGAGGACGTTGCCGACCTTGCAGATCTCGCCCTCCTTCGCGCAGAGCTCCTTGACCTTGCCGCCCCAGGGCGACGGCACCTCGACGAGAGCCTTGTCGGTCTCCATCTCGGCGAGGATGTCCATCTCCTTGATCACCTGGCCGGGCTTCACCCGCCACTTGATCAGTTCGGCTTCGTGCACGCCTTCGCCAAGGTCGGGAAGGAGGAAGTGCGACTTGTCAGCTGGTTGCTTGAGTCCGGCCATGGAAGTCGTTCAGGGAAGGGGGGAAGCACCGCACAGGACGCAAGGAGGACAGGGAACGCCGAGTCAGTACGCCGCGACGTCTTCGAGGGCCCGCTCGATCCGCTTCACGTCGGGCATGTATTCGAGCTCGAGCTTGTAGTACGGCATGATGGTGTCGAAGCCGGCCACGCGCTGGACCGGGGCTTCGAGGTGCAGGAAGCACTGCTCCATGATGCGGGCCGCGATCTCGGCCCCGAAGCCGCAGGTCCGCGGGGCCTCGTGGACGATCACGCAGCGGCCGGTCTTCTTGACGCTGGCCTCGATGGTGTCCATGTCGAGCGGGCTGATGGTCCGCAGGTCGATCAGCTCGATCGACTTGCCGGACTTCTCGATGGCCTGCATGCACTGGATCACCGAGGCGCCCCAGGAGACGACGGTCATCTCGGTGCCTTCGCAAGCCACGCGGGCCTTGCCGATCGGGATGGTGTATTCGTCCTCCGGGACCTCCTCGCGGAAGGCCCGGTAGATGCGCTTGGGCTCGAAGAAGATCACCGGGTCGGGATCGCGGATGGCCGCGATGAGGAGGCCCTTGGCGTCGTAGGGCGAGCTCGGCATGACCACCTTGAGGCCCGGGGTGTGGGCGTAGATCGCTTCCGGCGAGTCGCTGTGGAGCTCGGGGGCGTGGATGCCGCCGCCGACCGGGACGCGGATGGTGAGGGGCACCGTGAAGGCGCTCCGGGTGCGGGTCCGCATGCGGGCGGCGTGCGAGCAGATCTGGTCGTAGGCCGGCCCCAGGAAGCCCTCGAACTGGATCTCGGGAACCGGCCGCAGGCCGGCCATGGCGAGACCGATCGAGGTGCCGATGATGGCGCTCTCGGCAAGCGGCGAGTCCACCACGCGGGAGGCCCCGAACCGCTTCTGGAGACCCTCGGTCACGCGGAAGACGCCGCCGTTCAGGCCGACGTCCTCGCCGAGGAGGATGAGTCGATCGTCCTTCTCCATCTCCTGGACAAGGGCGAGGTTGATCGCTTGGACAAGTGTCAGGTTAGCCATGGGGAACCAGTCGTGGGCGGGGGGTGGCGATCACTGCGCCGCGAGCGGGGTGCCGAGCTGCGAGGGGTCCTGTCCCAGCGAGTGGGTGTGCATGGTGTCGCGCTGGACCCGGAGCTGCTCGGGGAGGGAGGCGTACATGTGGTCGAAGAAGTCGCTGGCCGAGGGGGCGGCGATGGTCTCGGCCCGCTCCACGGCCGCCGCGATGTCGCGCTCGGCCCGTTCCTTCAGGGCGGCTTCCTTGGAGTCGTTCCACAGCTTCTTCTCGGTGAGGAAACGGCGGACGCGGATGATCGGATCCCGCTCCTTCCAGATGTCGACCTCGGCCTGGTCGCGGTAGCGGCGGGCGTCGTCGGCCGTGGTGTGGTCGCCTAACCGATAGGTGAGGGCCTCGATGAAGACCGGCTTCTCGCGGGCCCGCACCATCTTGGCGGCCTCGCGGACGGTCTTCACCACGGCGAAGATGTCATTGCCGTCGCACTGGAAGCACTCCATGCCGTAGGCGATGCCGCGCTGGGCCACGGTCGGGGCGGAGCACTGGATCTTGCCGGGGACGGAGATGGCCCAGTGGTTGTTCTGGCAGAAGAAGATGACCGGGATGGAGAGGTTCGCCGCGAAGTTGGCGGCCTCGTGGAAGTCGCCCTCGCTGGTCGCTCCGTCGCCGAAGAAGGTGCAGGCGATCTGCTTCTCGCCGCGGTACTTGGCGGCCCAGGCCAGGCCGGTCGCGTGGAGCATCTGGGTGCCGATCGGGATGGCGATCGGGGTGATGTGGTACTCCCGCGGGATGGCGTTGCCGCGCTCGTCGCCCATCCAGTGGAGGAGGATGTACTCCATGGGCAGGCCCCGGTAGAAGAGCCCGCAGTTCTCGCGGTAGCAGGGCACCAGCCAGTCGGTCGACTCGAGGGCGTACGCCGCTCCCAGCGAAGTGGCTTCCTGGCCCATGTTCTGGGGGTAGGTGCCCATGCGGCCGGAGCGCTGGAGCTTGAACGCCACCTCGTCGAGATAGCGGCAGAGCACCATGTGCTCGTAGAGCGTGACCAGGTCGTGGTCGGGGATCACGTCCTTGCCGAGCTTGGCGTCGAACTTGCCGTGCTCGTTGAGGATCGAGAGGTGGTTGATCTCGGCCGTGAAGACGGTCTTGACGGGCATGGGAACCTGCGTCGAAGGCGTGGCGGGAGCCCGGGACGGCGGCGCACGGCGACCTCCTGCGGGGAGGGTTGGTCGGCCTCGCACGCGCCACGCCGGACGCCCTGGTCGGGGTGGGTGGACGAAGGGGCAAGGATAGCAGGCGGCCGCCGGGGATTCAGGGGTCGTCGGATCGCTCGATGAGCGCCCGGTTCTCGGATCCTTGAAGCCGGAAAGGCACGGCCAGCGGCGCCGCGTCCGGCCGTCGCCGCACCCACAGCTTCCGGCCCTGGGCCTCGACCATGGCCGTGAATTCGGCGAGCTCGGCGTCGCTCAGAAGGCCTTGGGCGTGGGCCGCCTTCAGGTCGGCGACTTCCTCCGAGACGGGCGCGTACACCCCCGGCTTGGTGACGGCGGGGACGCAACCCCCGAGGACACCGCCGGCGAGGAGGCCGAGCAGGGGGCGAAGATGGTCGGGGGCGTGGCGCATGGGGCGGGGCTGTCACCAGCCGTAGTACTTGGCCTCGGGCAGCGGGCCGCGGTCGATGATGGCGCGGCGGTGCTCGGCGCGGAGCTCCTCGTTGTCGTACTCGCGCTTCGACCAGAGCTCGAGCTGCGTGCCCACGGTCGGGCTCACGTCGACCCGCGGGCGCTCGATGAAGCAGCCACCGAGCGGGAACGCCATGCATGCCGCAGCAAGCAGGGTGGCGGGCCGGAGCGGCCACCGGCGGTCACGTCCCACGGCCGGCCTCCTTGGTCGTCGCGGCGGGCATGTCGCGCGGATCGACCGCCTCGCGGTCGATCGCCCGGAACCGCTCGCGGGCCCGAGCCGTCTCGTCGGCGTACTCGGCGTCGCTGAGCAGCCCTTTCTCGTGGGCCGCCTTCAGGTCGATGAGCTCTTGCCCCAAGGTCGAGGGCCGATAGACGCGGGGGTTGTAGTTGACGCACGCGACGCTCATCGCCCACGGCAGCATGGCGACCAGACCCGCCACCGCGAGGAGCGGGAGTCGCCAGCGGTGAGGAAGGAAGCAAGAGGAAGCCATCGTTAGACCACGACCGCTTGGCCGTCGGCCCGCAGGTCGCTGGCCGCAGCGTATCCGCCCGAGCCGTCGAGCCGCCAGATCACTTGGCCGCGGCCGAAGGAAACGCTGCGTTTCTCGGCCACCTTGAGCTCGTGTCCGCGGCGTCGAAGCTCTTCGTAGAACGAGGGTTCGAAGCCGGGCTCGATCTGCACCTCGAGCCCGGCGGTGACTTGCCAACGCGGGGCGTCGAGGGCGGCCTGCGGGTTCTGGCCGTAGTCGACCATGCGGAGGAAGGTCTGGAGCTGCCCTTGCGGCTGCATGAAGCCGCCCATGACGCCGAAGGCGCACAGCGGGCTGGCCGCGGCGCCGCCGGCCGGCTCGCGGGTCACGAAGCCCGGGATGATCGTGTGATAGGGCCGCTTCCCGCCGCCCACTTGGTTAGGGTGGCCTTCCTCGAGCGTGAAGTTGGCCCCGCGGTTGTGCATGGCGATCCCGGTGCCGGGGATCACGATGCCCGATCCCCAGCCCTCGTAGTTCGACTGGATGAGGGAAACCATGCGGCCCTCGGCGTCGGCGGCGCAGAGGAGGATGGTGCCGCCCTTGTTCGGCGGGCCATGCTGGAAGTCTTGGGCCTTGGAGGGATCGATCTTGGCCGCCAGGGCCGCTATCCGCGCCGGATCCAACAGCTCGCTCGGCTTGCTGGCCATGAACCGCGGATCGGCCACCTCGCGATGGGCCACGCGGAAGGCAAGCTTGGTGGCCTCGATCGCCAGATGGTGGAGGTCGGGGCAGTCGACCTCGAGGTTGGCGGTGTCTTTGGTGCCGAGGATGGCCAGGGCGATGAGGGCCACGATCCCTTGGCCGTTGGGCGGGATCTGGTGCATGCGGGCCCCTTGGTGGGCGAGGGAGAGCGGTTCGACCCACTCGGCCCGCTGGGCGGCGAGATCGGCGGCGCTGAGCAGCCCGCCGTCGGTGAGGGCCGCTCGGGCGATCCGCTCGGCGATCGCTCCGCGGTAGAAGTCTTCGCCGTTCGTGGCCCCGATCGCCCGCAGCGTCGCGGCATGGTCGGGGAAGCGCATCCGCTCGCCGGGGGCAGGAGTCCGACCGTCGATGGTGAAGACCCGCATCCACTCGGCCTGCTTGCCGTAGCGCTTCGGACCGCGCTTCCAGAGTTCCGCGGTGAGCGGGGCGATGAGGAATCCCTCCTCGGCGTAGCGGATCGCCGGCTCGAAGAGCGTGGCGAAGGGCAGCTTGCCGAAGCGCTTGGAGAGGGCCATCCAACCGCTGACCGCCCCAGGGACGGTCACCGGATCCCAGCCTTCGTTAGGCATCTTGGGGGGCATCTTGGGCTGCCCGCGGAAGCGATCCGGAGTGAGGGCGGCGGGGGCCCGGCCGCTGGCGTTCAGCCCGTGCACAGCGGTGCCGTCCCAGACCAAGGCGAAGTTGTCGCCGCCGATCCCGTTGGTGGTGGGCTCGAGCACGGTCATCGCCGCGGCCGTGGCGATCGCCGCGTCGGCCGCGGTCCCGCCGCGGCGGAGCATCTCGAGCCCGGCCTGGGCGGCGAGCGGTTGGCTGGTGGCCACGGCGGCGGTGCCCATCACCGGCTGCCGCTGCGACGGGTAGGGGAGCGTCCAGTCGAGATCGTGCATGGGTGGCTTCCGTCGTCTAACGCTTGCGGGCGAGCTTGGCGCAGGCGGCGTGGCGGTGGCAGTCGACCACGTGGTCGTTGACCATGCCCACGGCCTGCATGAAGGCGTAGCAGATGGTGGGGCCGACGAAGGAGAAGCCGGCCTTGCGCAGGGCCTTGGACATGGCCCGGCTCTCGTCGGTCTCGGCCTGGAAGTCGGCGGGCCCGCCCAGGCGGTTCACGATGGTGCGGTGGTCGACGTGCCGCCAGAGGAGGTCGCGGAACGCCCCCGGCCCGGCCTCCATCACCGCGAGGTAGCTCTTCGCGTTCTTGATGGTGGCCTCGATCTTCTGGCGGCTGCGGATGATGCCCGCGTCCCCGAGGAGCCGTGCGATGTCGGGCTCGCCGAAGCGGGCGATGGTGGCCGGCTCGAAGTCGCGAAAGGCCTTGCGGAACGCCTCGCGCTTGCGGAGCACGGTGATCCAGGCGAGCCCGGCTTGGAAGCCGTCGAGGACGAGCTTCTCCCACAGGGCCCGATCGTCGAGCACCGGCACGCCCCACTCCTCGTCGTGGTAGGCGACATAGAGCGGGTCGGTTCCGCACCAGAAGCAGCGGGCGGGAGCAGCGGTCATGCGGGTTCCTTGGCCGAGTCGGCGGGCGTCCAGGTGTTGGCGAAGCGGTTGGCCCGCATGATCCTCCAATCGATGTAGCCCGCATAGGCGAGGCCGCCGAAGAAGGCCAGGGTCGGAAGCTCGAAGAGGATCCGCAGGGCGATGGCGGACGGCGAGCTTCCCGATGGGAGGACGCCCTGCGGGGCCAGGGCGAGCCAGAGGAAGCGGAGCAGGGCGACGGCCACGGCGCCGGCCACGAAGGCATACGAGGAGTAGGCGACGCTGGTCCAGACCGTGGCCGGGCGGATCGGCGGCACGCGTCGCGAATACCAGAAGCGGATGAGCATCCACACCGCGGGATAGAAGACCGTGGGGACGACGGTGCTCACGGCAAGGCCGAGCAGGGCGGTGTTGTCCATCAGGAGGGTGGTTGTGTTTGGAGCAGCCCGGAAGGCGAAGGGCCGAAAGGCGCCCGAGAGGGCCAAGAGTGCGGGGCCGAGATGCACGGCGCCGGCCACCATGAAGTTGAGGGCGAGGAGGAGCTGCGACGAGCGCGATTCGCTCCGCAACTCCTTCGCGACGCGGCTCGGGTGACGCACGGTGCGCCAGCCCGACGAGGCCCAGGCCCGCATGGTCCGCCGCTCCTGCCAAGGCAGCGCCGCCCGGCTCTCCGGCTTCGAATCGACCACCAGTCGCCCGCACTCCGGGCACGCCCCGTCGTTGGCGGTGGCGGTGAGGTCGTAGGCGCAACCCTCGCAGCGGAGGGCCGGGAGCGGATCGCTCAACCCCACGCCCCGAGGAGGATGGCGAGGTCGCTGCTTCCCGCGATGCCGTCGCCATCGAGGTCGCCGCCCTTGGTGCCCCAGGCCCCGAGCAGGAGCCCGAGATCGGCTGGACCGACGGCGCCGTCGCAGTCGAGGTCGGCCGGGGCGCAGGCCGGCTCGGTGTAGAAGGCCCGCAGGTCGGCGCCCGTGCCGCACACGATCATCGTGCCGTCGGCGGCGATGGCCGGTCCGCCTTGGTTCAGGTTAGGGACGCTGACCGACCAGCGCAGCGAGAGGTCGGGGTCGAGGGCGTAGACGGTGCCGGGGAAGCCGCCGTTGGAGTAGTAGATCTTGCCTTCCCCGTCGACGGCGATGTGCGACTGGGTGATCGACGTGGTGACGGTGAAGGCGGTCTCGGCGAGGAGCTCGCCGCTGAGCTGGTCGCGCTTCTCGAGCCGCTGGCTCGAACCCACCATCAGCACTCCGCCGTCGGCGGTGATGGCGTGCTGGCAGCCGGCTCCGGCGATCGCCGGCTGTTGCCAGAGGAGGACAAGGCCCGAGCCGGTGTCCTGGAAGGCGTAGAAGAAGTCGACGCTCGGATTGGTCTGGGTGCGGGCATAGAAGACAAGCCCGTTCGGCCCGCACATGGGGGTGTTCTGGGAGAGGAAGCCGGGCATCACCGGGCTCGAGTACAGGCGGGCCCCGGTGTTCACGTCGAAGCGGGTGATGATCTGCCCGCCGGGGGCCACTTCGTCGACATACAGCGCGTCGCCGCTGGTGGCCGGGCCGCAGTCCCCGCTCACCGAGCAGCTCCGCACCGCGTTCCAGAGCGTGGCCCCGGTCTGGGCGCTGATCCGTCGGACGTAGGTGTGCGTGGCGAGGAGCGGGTCGCCGTTGGAGGCGAAGACGACGCCGTCGTAGGCGCCGGTGCCGACCTCCTCGACCGAGCTCCACAGGACGCCGCCGGTCGCCGCATCGAGGCAATAGACCGGGGCGAAGGAGCTTGAGCCGTTCCCGCCGCGGCCGACATAGACGCGTCCATTCTTCACGCCGTACACGTTGGTGGTCCAGTCGCCCGACTGGTAGGGGCAGGCGAACGACCACTTCACCGCCCCGGTCGCCACGTCGAGGGCGTAGACCTTCGATTCGTTAGGCACCCCGCTCGGCACGAAGCCGGTCTGCCGCACCACGAAGACGCGGTTCCCTTCGATGCAGGGGTTCCACGCGATGACCGAGCTCGGGCCGGTCGACCAGCGGAGCACCGGATCGGTCGGCCCGAGCGCCGAGGTCAGCCCGTTGCGGCAACTGTTCCCGGCGAGGTTCGACCAGTCGGCGGCGAGGGCCGGGAAGGCGGGGAGGGCGACGGCGAGGAACGAGGCAAGGGTCGTGCGGCGCATGGCTCCAACCTACCCGCGCCGCCGCCGGGGCCAAGCATCGGAAGCAAGAAAAAACCGCGGGCCGCCCGGAGGCGAACCCGCGGAGAAGGGTCGTTGGAAGTCCGTTCGCGATCAGCGCCCGGCGGCGACCGGCTGCTTGGCCTTGGGGCCGGCGGCGATGCGGCGCTCGGCGTAGGCGATGGCGGCGGCGCTGGTCGAGACCTGGTTCTTCGATTCCTCGAAGATGGCCTGCGTGGTCTTCTCGATCTGCACGATCTTGCGGTCGATCTCCGCCTCGGTGAGGCCGAGATAGAGGCCCGCGAGGCGGATCAGGCCGCCGGCGTTGGCCACGAAGTCGGGCGAGTAGAGGATGCCACGCTGCTTGAGGAGGGCGCCGTCGGAGTCGGGCACCTTGAGCTGGTTGTTGGCGGTGCCGCAGACGATCTGGCAGCGGAGGCCCTCGATCGTCTTCGCGTCGAGCATGCCGCCGAGGGCGCAGGGGGCGATGATGTCGACCTTCTCGGTGAAGAGGTTCTTGTCGTTGCCGAGGGCCACGCAGCCGAGCTCCTCGACGGCCCGCTTCACGGTCGGCACGTGCACGTCGGTGACGAGCACCGCGGCGCCGGCCTGGCGCAGCAGCTTGGCCAGCCGGTAGCCGGTGGCGCCGACGCCTTGGATGCCGACGGTGAGGTTCGAGAACTCGACCTTCTTGCCGAGGAAGGCGAGGCAGGCCTTCATCGAGTTGAAGCAGCCTTGGGCGGTGAAGGGCGAGGGATCGCCGCCGTGGGAGACGGTGTTGCCGCCCATGACGTGCTTGGTCTCCATGGCCATCCAGTCGCAGAACTGCGGGCTCACGCCGACGTCCTCGGCGGCGATGTACTTGCCGGCCATGGTGTCGACGAAGCGGCCCATGGCCCGGCCCTCGGCCTCGGTCGGCTGGTGGTCGGGCCGGGGCATCAGGATGATCGACTTGGCGCCGCCCATGGGCAGGTCGGCGGCGGCCGCCTTGTGGGTCATGCCCTTGGAGAGGCGGAGCACGTCGAAGAGGGCCTCGTCCTCGCTCGCATAGCACCAGCGGCGGGTGCCGCCTAACGCGTTGCCGAGCACGGTCGAGTGGATGGCGATGATGGCCCGGAGTCCGGTGGCCGGATCCTGGTGGAAGGCCACGCGCTCGTGGCCGTACGAGATCATCTGCTCAAGGACCTTCATGGCAGGTTCCCTCGCTTAGCGAGTGTGGGTGGAAGACCGCGGGGCGGTCGTGGTCGGGGAGTAAAACTCCCCCGCGCAGGGGCGCGGGGGAGACGGAAGACAGTAGCAGGTTTGGACGGGGGCTTCTCGCACCGTACGGCTCGATTCCCGCGTCGCCTGGCGACGCGGACTAGGCCTTGGCGGCCATCGACCCGCCATACAGCGAGCCGGATCCGAACTGCGGGATGTTGGACTCGTCCTCGCGACGGCCCTTGCCCCGGACCGATGCGTCGGGCGTCGCCTCGGGAATGTCGTAGCGGCCGGTGGGCAGGCTGTCGGCCCACTTGAGGACGCTGGCTGCGGCCCGCCGGACGCTGGCGTCGTTGTTGCCGTGCAGGGAGCGCAGCTCGTTGGTGATCTCGGTGTTGGCCATGGCGCAGAGGTGCGACACCAGGCTCATCTGGTGCTCGAGCTCCGCCCCGTCGACGCCGTTCCGCAGGTTGGCGTCGAGGCGGCTCAGGCTGCAGAGCATGGCGTGGATCCACATGGCGACCAGCGAGAACCGCTGCTGCACGAGCTGGTCGGTGACCAGCTTCTCCTCGTGCTCCTTGAAGGCCATCTTCACCGCGTGGCTGTGCTCGCGGATGCGCAGCATGACCTCCGCAGCGAAGCTGTGCAGCTTGGGGTGGATCTTGGAGAAGGTCGGCACCGGCCGTCGCACGCCGAGGAAGAGCTCGGCCCCGATGCGCATCGCGGCGCCCATGTTCTTGGTCGGGTTGTTCTTCACTGCGATCATCCACTCGCCGAGCTGCTTCGAGCCGTAGGCGAAGATGAAGGAGTGCATCACCTCGTTGGCGCCCTCGACGATGATGTTGATGCGCGAGTCGCGCCAGATCCGTTCCACGTCGTTTTCCGTCATGTACGACTCGCCGCCCATGATCTGGACGCAGTCGTTGACCACGCGGAAGCCGAACTCCGAGCAGAAGATCTTGCACATCGCCGTCTCGAGCATGATGTCCGAGTCGCCGCGGTCGAGGAACCCGGTGGTCATGTAGAGCATCGAGTCCATGGCGTAGACGTAGGACGCCATGCGGGCCAGCTTCTCCTGGACCAGGTCGAACTCGCCGATGGGCCGCTCGAACTGGTAGCGGTAGCGGGCCCACTTCACGGCCTGTTCCATGCAGTAGCCGGCCCCGCCCAGCATGCCGGCGGAGAGCGTGCAGCGGCCGAAGTTCAGGCAGCTCATGGCGATCTTGAAGCCCTGGCCTTCCTTGGAGAGCAAGTTCGCCTTGGGCACCTTCACGTTGCTGAAGCGGATGCGGGCCTGCCACGTGCCGCGGATGCCGCACTTGGCGCGATTCCGGCTGAAGATGTCCACGCCTTCCATGTCCGGCGTGCAGATGAGGGCGGTGACGACTTCCTTCTCCTTGCCTTCCTTGTCCTTGACCTTCTGCTTGGCCATGACCGTGAAGAGGCCGGAGAGGGCGCCCGAGGTGGCCCACTTCTTCTCGCCGTTCAGGATGTAGTGCGAGCCGTCGGCGGAGAGCTCGCAGCGCGACTCCTGGTTGTTGGCGTCGCAACCGACGTTGGGCTCGCTGAGGCAGAAGGCGCTCAGGGTGTCCTTGGCCATGCGGGGCAGGAAGCGCTTCTTCTGCTCCTCGTTCCCAAACAGCATGACGGCCTTGCAGCCGATCGACTGGTGGGCGGAGACCATGACGGCGGTCGAGCCGCAGTAGCGTCCGATCCGCTCCAGGACGCGGTTGTAGCTGGTGATGCCGAAGCCGCCGCCGCCGTGCTCCTTGGGGATGGTCATCCCGAGGACCCCGAGGTCGAACAGCCGCTGGATCACCCATTGCGGGATCTCCTGCTTCTGGTCGATCTCGTAGCGGGGGTGCTCGTTGCGGAGGTACTCGTCGAGCGTGGCCAACAGCTGGTCGCAGCGGGCCGTCTCCTCCGCCGAGATCGCGGGGTAGGGGAAGGCCAGTTCCTCGCGGAAGTTCCCCCAGAACACGTTCTTCAGGAACCCCATGGTGGCGGGGTCCGGGCCGAGCATCTCCTGGGCCAGCTCGATCTGCTTGCGGTCCTTCTCGGAGACGTTCTTGAGTTCCTTCGCGAGGTTCGGATTGCTCATGGAAGATCCTGCAGGGGGGGAGGCGAAAGCGGCTTCGACCCGTCCGCTCGGGCTCCGGGACCGCGACGACAAGCCGACGATCCGGAGGCCTTCGGGGTCAGGCCTTGGCGAAAAAGGCCTCGAGCTTCGCCCGCGCTTCGGGCGTGTGGCGAAGCCGAATCAGATGGCGGCGTTCAGCGTCGACGGCCTTCTGCCAACCGTCGCGGAGACCGGTTTCGACCGCGTCGACCACCGCTTGGGCCGCTGCCGAGGAGGCCATTGTAGAGCGAGCCGCATCCAAGCCGGACCGGACGCGGTCCCGGTTCGAGGGGTCGATGGCGATCGGGGAGGACCGAGAAGCGGTCCGCGGGTGTGCCTTGAGCCACCGGATCGCCGCCGCCCGGAGGTCGGCGGCGGGGACCGTCTCGGCGAAGAGCCCGGCGGGGACTTCGGAGCTCTTCCAGGTCTCCCCGGAGGAGGTGGCCCGGATGGCCAGCGCCGGATCGATGCGGGCAGGGAGCATCTGGGTGCCGCCCCAGCCGGGGCAGATGGCTAGGCCCGCCTCCGGCAGGCCCACCCGATAGGGCTTGTCCGTCGCTGCGGTTGCGACGCCGATCAGGGCGTCGCAGTGCATGGCGATCTCGAGACCCCCGCCGAGGGCGCTCGAGTTGATGGCAGCGACCGAGGGGCAGGGCAGGGAGGAAATCCGGCCGAAGGCCTCGGTCCCTCGTCGCAGGTAGGCGTCGAGGCCCGGGTCGTCCAGGGCGTCGATCTCAGCGAGGTCCGCCCCGGCCACGAAGACGCGGGTGCTCGCCGACTGCAGGATGAACCCGGTCGGCTTCGGTCCCTTGGCGAGGTCGTCGAAGAAGCAGAGCAGTTGGCCGATGAGCCAGCCGTCGAGGACGACGACCCCGCCGCGCGGCTTCTCCGGGTTCGGGATGAGGGAGAGGACAACGATGCCATCGGAGGTGCGTTCCGTGGGAAGCACGCATGCGGTCGCGGTTGCCATGGGCGGATGGTAGCGAACGGGGCCTAGCGCTCGCCTCGGGACACGATCCGGCCGGGCGGCGCGACGCGCCGGCGGGGTCGCGGCGCGCAATGGACAGGCGCCCCAAAAAACTCCCGAAAAAGGAGGGGTGGCCAATGTGGTGTGGTAGTCTCGAACCCGCCATGAACCACCACATTGGGGGAAAGCAACTACTGAGGGCGATCGGCCGCGCGTTCGCGGCAGGCGGCCTCCCGAAGCCATGGGGCGTCCTGGCCTTGGCCCTCGCCTTGGTCGCGGCGGGTCCCCTGGCGAGCGCTCTGGCCGAGGCGCCAACCCTCCCGGCTCGCGCCCTCTCCGCGCCCCCCGAGGACATCACCTCGGGGCTCCTCGGAGTTCCACAGCCCCTCGCCTGGGAGTCGAGCCATGCCCTCCTCCCCTTCGATCACGGAGTATTGGGCGGTGATGTCCAGGTGGGCGTCGGGCGCCCCGGCATCCTTTCTATGGTCCCGATCGTGCCTCCCGGGTGGTCGATCCGGGTGGCGGCCCCGGACGGGGCGGTCCTCATCGAGGGAGGGGCGATCCGGCAAGTCAGTTCTCCCTTCGCCGGTGCGGTCCACCGGGTGGACGGCGACATCGCCCGCCTCGTGGGGACGGACGACGCGGCGGTGACCCGGTTCGACATTGAAGTTCGGCGGAACGGGGTCTGGACGGTGACGGCGACTCCGCCCGCGCGGGGCGGTGGGCTTCCTGCAGGCGCTGGGTGGCCACCCATGCTGCTCGTTCGGGACGGCGACGCCACCCTCTCCCTCCGGGCGACCGTCCGCTCGCTCCGCGTGGCGGTTGGCGAGCCCACCTCGATCGATGTCGACCTGCCCCCCGCCATGGCGCGAGGCACCCTGGAAGCCGAGGTCGTCGATCCTCATGGGACGGCCGTCCCCGTCTTCCTCGAGGGTCTCGATGCGCAGCGCACCGCGACCTTCGTCCCGCAAGTCGAAGGCGTCCACACCGTGAGCCTTCGGGCCAACACCGGACGTCCGCTGACTTGGCGTCGCTCGGTGGAACTGATCGTCGATGCGGTCGGCATCGCGCCGCGGCTCGTCGGGCAAGCGACCGTCCTGCCGGTCGAGGGCTCGCAGGCCGGCCCCGGCATGTCGATCCGGGTGGCGCTCGATCGCGCGGCGCCCGACGGCGTCTTTGTCGCCGCTGAGGTCTGGCATGTCGGCAACGGGAGCGACACGCCCGGCACCGCCGCGACGATCGCCGCCACCCCCATCAGCTGGATCGCGGGCCTTTCCGTGGCGCGCGACGACGCGGGACCTGCGGCGATCCTCACCTTCGATCGCCGATGGCTGGGTCGGGCGGGAGTCTCCGGCGGCACCCTCGAACTCCGGAACGTGCGTATCCACGACCGGCGGACCTGGGGGCTGCTCGACCAGATCGATGCCGTGCCGCTCGGACCCTCACCGGCTCCGCTGGCGGCGCCTGAGCACCTCACCGACCTCCTGCTCGGGCCTCCAGGAGGCCGGGCGGTCCCGACGACCTCAACGATGCCGGCGAGCGCCGAAGACGCGGCGCCCGTCGGGAGCCACGCCCTCCTCATCGTCCATGGCTACTGCTCGGACGGTGTCACCTTCCCGCCCAACCAGTTCACCGGCCCCGTCGGCGTCTTCCTCGACCCGAACCAGGCGAAGGGGAACGATGCGTTCGCCCAGACGCTCCTCGCATACGGCAGCCAGTTCCGGAGCTACGGCGTGGTCGGGCATAGCCAGGGCGGCAACGCGAGCCTCCACCTCTACACCTTCTATTGGAGCGGCTTCGACTGGGCCCAACCAAACGCAAGCGGCGGCAATCGACTCATCCAGTCGGTGGGCAGCCCCTACCAAGGCACACCGCTCGCCGGCAACCTCGCCATCCTGGGCCAGATCTTCGGAGCCGGCTGCGGGACCATCGCCGACCTGACGCCGAGCGGAGCCACCACCTGGCTCTCGACCATCCCCACCTGGGCCCGCCAGAAGGTCTGGTACTGGACCACGTCGTTCCTCAACGTCCCCTTCCAGTACGACTACTGCGACCTCGTCACCGATCTCTTCCTCTCCGACCCCGACGACGGCGTGGTCGAGAAGACGAAGGGACAACTCCCAGGGGCCAACAACATGGGCCACACCGAGGGCTGGTGTCACATCGAGGACATGCGCGATCCGCCGCAGTGCACCGACGCGACCCGCAACGCCCAAATGAACGGAGCGGCCGCCCGATGAACCGCACGATCCGGATAAACCGACGTCAGCTCTGCCTCGCCGCCCTGGCCCTCGCATCGGCAAGCGGAACGGTCTGGGGCGACACCGCCTGCGCGAGCGGCTCGACGGCGATCCCCGACGGACTCGGCGCTGCCACCCGGTCGATCGTCGTCGCCCCCGCGGGTCCGGCGGTGATCCTCTCGATCGCCGTCGATGTGCAGGTGACGCATCCGTGGGTCGGCGACCTGCGGCTCGTCCTGAGCGGCCCGTCCGGCGCGACGGTCGTCCTCCTCGACCGTCCTGGCTTACCGAGCATCGGCTTCCCCGGTCCGTGGGGCTGCGGCGGGCACGACATCGACGCGACCTTCGTCGACGGCGCCACGCAGGCGGCGGAGTCGATGTGCTCGGCGACCGCGGTGCCGGTCATCGCCGGGGCGGTCGCGCCGCTTGAGCCACTCGACGCCTTCCTCGGGACCAGTCCGACGGGCACCTGGACCATCAGCGCGGCGGACCTCGCGTCGATCGACGCCGGGATCCTCGGCGAGGTCTGCCTCGTCCTCGCCACGGCCCCCGATTGCAACCAGAACGGGGTGCCCGACGAGTCGGACATCGCGAGCGGAAGCAGCCTCGACGCGAACGGCGACGGCGTGCCCGACGAGTGCGCCTGTCCGGGCGACCTGAACGGCTCGGGCAACGTCAATGGCGCGGACTTGGCGATCGTCCTCGGATCGTGGGGCGTGTGCGGCGGATGCCCGGGCGACACCAACGGTGACGGCGTGGTCGACGCCGCCGACATCGCGGTGGTGCTCGGCGGCTGGGGGCTGTGCGGGGGGTGAGCCGACGACGCAGCGGGGCGAGGGCCGGTCAGGCCTTCGTCTCCTCGGGGTGCGTGGCCCGGAACGCGAACGCGGCGATCGTTCCGCCGATGCAGCTTCCGAAGATGTGCAGCCAGATGTCGCCCCAGCGGAAGAGGCCGAAGGTCGCACCGCCGACGGCCACGGCAGGATTGAAGGCGCCGCCCGAGAACCGGCCGAGGGT
>JBGAKK010000085.1:0-20032 GCA_044224425.1 Phycisphaerales bacterium | reverse complement strand
CTTCGCCGGCGGCAACGAGCCCTGGTACTACAACCACGGCTACAACAGCGCCCCCGCGACCCTCTTCTTCGACGGCCACGTGGCCGTGATGAGCGTCGCCGACGCCATGGAGTCGGACGCCCGGGCCAAGGCCACCAACAACACCCCGGGCCTCCAGGAGAAGGGCCTCTGGCACCGCAGCACCCCGTTCGGCGCGAACGGCTACTTCGGGGCCCAGAGCTACGACTTCCTGGTCGACACCTCGTACCACACCCTGACGACCAACGGCATCCTTGGTCGCGACACCATCGGCGCGAAGTGAACAGAGCCCGACTGGTTCGGTGGTCGTGACAACGAACTTGGGAGTGCAGGTTCGGGAACCGCCGTCCGATCGGCCCTCGTGGGGACCACAACGCGTCGAGTCGGAAGCGCTACGCAGGCCCGCTCTTCGGAGCGGGCCTGTTTCTTTCCGCCGTCCCAAGCGGCCCGTCGCGGCTGTATCCTGCCCGCCCCATGGCACAGAGCGCGAAGAAGTCGGGCTACGGCGACCTCCCCAAGGAATTCCGCGATCCGAAGACGAGCCGGATCGAGATCATCCCCGTCCCGTACGACGGCACGAGCACCTGGAAGAAGGGCGCCGACAAGGGCCCGGCGGCGCTCCTCGAAGCGAGCGCCAACATGGAGCTCTTCGACATCGAGACGGCGAGCGAGGTCTACCGCCGCGGCATCCACACGCTGGCTCCGATCAAGCACACCGGGAAGCCCGAGGGGCTCGCTCCAAAGGTCGCCAAGGCGGTGGGCCAAGCCCTCGCCGCGGAGAAGTTCCCGGTCACCCTCGGCGGCGAGCACTCCATCTCGATCGGCTGCTTCCAAGCGGTCTGCGCCAAGTGGTCGGACCTCTCCATCCTCCAGATCGACGCCCACGCCGACACCCGCGAGAGTTTCCACGGCTCGACCCACAACCACGCCTGCGTGATGGCCCGGGCCCGCGAGCTCGCTCCCATCACCCAGGTCGGCATCCGGGCCATCGACGCCGAGGAATACCCCAAGCTTGACAAGCGCCGCGTCTTCTGGGGCCACGACCTCTGCGGCCGCACCGACGACAAGTGGATCGAGTCGGTCATCGCCCAGCAGTCGAAGCACGTCTACGTGACCATCGACCTCGACGGCTTCGATCCCTCGCTGGTGGGGGCCACCGGCACCACCGAGCCGGGCGGCCTCGCCTGGTGGCAGGTGAACGAACTCCTCAAGCGGCTCTGCGCCCGCCGCACCGTGGTCGGCTTCGACGTGGTCGAGCTGCTCCCCGCCCCAGGCCAATGGGCCAGCGAGATGCTCGCCGCCAAGCTCGTCTACCGCTTCCTGAGCGAGGTGTTCGAGCGGAAGAAGTGAGCGGGGGCGACGGTCAGAGCGTCCACTGCTCGAGGAGGAGGACAAGGTCCGCTCCTCCCACCACGCCGTCTCCATCGAGGTCGGCGAGATCGCCCGTGGTGGAACCCCAGGCCCCGAGGAGCAGGGCGAGATCAGCGCTGTCGACGTCGCGATCGCCATCAAGGTCGCCCGACGCCGCGGCGAGCCCTCGGAGATAGACGTCGGGCGCGGCGTTGTCCGGTATGGCGAGGTTGGTCGAGTTGCTCTGGAAGGGGATCCCCGAGCCGTCGCGAAGGAGGAAGGGACTCCGGGCCCCGCTGTTGGCGATCGAATCCCCGAAGCCAAGGGCGATGGGTTCAGGCCACCAATCCGGGGCCATGGCTCGGTAGACGTCGGGCGCCCCGTTGGTGTCGCTCGTCGTCAGCGGGCTCTCGGTGACGAAGGCGATCGACGTGCCGTCGGGCGACAGTTGGGGGTGGAACGGCTCGGTTGCCACGGCCTCGGGGATGGGCAGGGTCAGCGCGGCGGTGTCTCGGCGATAGACGTAGAGGTCGCTGAGCTGGTCGGAGTCGTTCGGGAGGAGTTGCCGCGTCGTGGCCAAGGCGATCGTCGAGCCGTCGGGGCTCAACGTGGCCTGCTCGGCGACGGCGTCGAGGTCCTCGCTCGGCCAGCCGTCGCCGATCCGTTCGAGCGATCCTGCCGAGGCCTCGAACAGATACAGGTCGGGAACGCCGTTGGTGTCGTCGGCGACGAGTGCCGCCGTCGACGCGAAGAGGATCGTCGAGCCATCGGCGGCGAGGGCGATGGCCCGGCTCGTGGCGCCCGGGGTCGAGGGCACCCCAGGCGCAGGCAGCGAGATGCGCTGCAACGTGCCTCGTTCGACGTCAGCGAGGAAGACGTCCCAGGTCTCGCCAGCGTCACCTTCGACCAGGAGCGGGTCGTTCGAATCGAAGAGGATGCGGAACCCGTCGTCGCTGATCCCCCGGACGGCACCGGAGCCGGTGGGGATCGTGCCATCGATGCGCTGGTCGAGCCGCAGGGTCGTGCCGTTGACGCGGTCTCGAAGGTAGGGGTGGGGACCCTCGAGCCCCGATTCGCCGGTGATCGAGGCTGCGCTTGACGTGAACGCGATCCGCTGCGCGGCGTCGCTCGGCCACGCGCCGACCGACCAGCCTCCCCATGGGGGCGGAATGGTGGCGTGGACGCTGACCAGCTCGGTTGTCCCGACCAGCCGATCGAGGACCACCACCTCATGGGTGCCGGTGCTCAGGGCTCCAAGCGAGAGGGCCCACGTCGAGAAGCTGACGTATCGCCCGTCGGGCGAGACCCGCGGTTCGATCGATGCCGCGAAGGCTTCCGATGTCGAAGGGAGCGAGAGCCGGCGACTGGGGCTTGCCGGCAACCCGCTCGGCGCGACGCTGATGGCGGCCGAGGCGTGCATCCCATTGGAGAGGGAGGCGGTCAGCGTTCCGACCCCAGGCGTCAATCCGATGATGGTCGGGATCGACCCTGCGACGCTGGCGAGACTTGGCGGGTCCACGCTCCAACCGGTCACCCACGTCACGTCGAGCGTCTCCGATCCGGTGTCGAGGCTGGTCGCAAGAGCGGCCCCTTGGCCCACGCCGAGGCTGATGGCGGAGGGGGCGATGGTGAGCATCGAGGTCGGCGGCGGGGCGAAGAAGGCGAGGCGGCCGGGCTGCCAGAGGACGATCCCCGCGCCGGGCGGCTCGGTCTCGAGGGACGGGATCCCGACGTAGGTCGGGGCGGCGAAGAGCGTGTGCCAGGTGTTGGGCCGCGGCGGGCCGTCGGGGAAAGTCAGATGCAACGATCCAGCGACGTAGAGCCACTCGCTCGCCGCGATCAAGGGTGGGGCATCAAGCGCCACCTCGGCGACGATGTCGACGCCGTGGCCCAGCGAGCCTGTCTGGCAGGCGATTCGCCCGCCCGCCTCGAGCTGCAACTCGGGTAGGGCGTCGGGGCGGGGCGAGACGGCCAGCAATCCGGGTTCGAGCAGCGATGCTCGCGCCACGATGGAGCCGGCACTCCCCGCTTCGGATCCACCGATCCGGAGCGAGCCCATGGTCGCCCCGCCGGCATGGTCGAAGATGGCGTCGCCAGGTCCCATCAGCCCCAGGTACAGGGTGCCGCTTGGGGCGAGCGAGAGCACGCTGCCGCTCTCGACGCGAAGCTCCCCGACCGTCGCCACGATCGAACGCTCCAAGGCCCCGACGTGGACCGCGGAGGCGGAAGCCGAGCCATCGTTCCGGCTCCCCGCAACACCAGCGAACCCGCGCTCCGGTCGAAGCCGGGTGCCGAGTAGGGGATGCTGAGATGGCCGAGGTTGGCCTCACAGGAGTCGAGGACCGCCGTGCCCTGGCCTCCTCCATGGCCGATGCCGCCACGAATCGGGCAGGCGGAACCCGTCGCCACGATCCCGCAGAAGGCGTCCCGTCCTCGCCGCGGCCGCTACCGACGCGGACGGCGAGCCATGCGTCGCGGAGGAGGGCGCTCCCCGGCTGGAGCACGAGGAATCCGGAGCCGCCATCGCGGCCGATGTTCAGCTCCGTGTCGGGTGACTGCCAGGGGATCGCATGGGCACGACCGAGGACTCGGCTCCCGATGCGACCGGATGCCGACCGCCGCCGATCTGCAGCCCCTCCACCTCAAGGTGCCGCCCGCGATGGTCGGGCTCGGCCCGCAGACCATGAGATTGCCGCCCAGGGCGACTCCCATCGAGGACCGGGCCTTGGGTCGTGACACCATCCGACGGCGACGAATCCGCTCCCGGGCAGGGCACCGAAGACGGCCGTCTGCGAGGCCAGTCGACGCGTCGATCCAGCCCGTTCTCCGTGGTTCGGCCCGAGGACCGCCGACCGCCGCCGCCGCATCATGCCCACGGCGACACCATACGCACGGGCCCGCGACCAGTCGCAGCCTTCTCCGTGCCAGCTTCCGTCGTGCGGGGCGAGCCAGAGCGTCTCGGATCGATCGGCTCCGCTGGCAGGACGACCGAGGACGGCTCCAAGGATGCCGACCGCCGCCGCCGCGCTGCGCATGCCCACGACTCCCATGCGACACCATACGCACGGGCCCGCGGACCAGTCGCAGCCTTCTCCGTGGTTCGGCCCGCCGCCGTCACGGGCAGCCGCGAGCGCCCGTTCGCCTCGTCACTTCCCCATGATGTAGGAGAACATCAGCGGGGCGACGATCGTGGCGTCCGACTCGATGATGAAGCGGGGGGTGTCGGCGCCGAGCTTGCCCCAGGTGATCTTCTCGTTCGGGGTGGCTCCCGAGTAGCTGCCGTAACTCGTCGTTGAGTCGGAGATCTGGCAGAAGTAGCCCCACAGCGGCACGCCCTTGCGACGCAAGTCCTGGTGCAGCATGGGCACCACGCAGATGGGGAAGTCGCCGGCGATGCCGCCACCGATCTGGTAGAAGCCGATCGACTTCTTGCCCTTGCCGGTCGTGGTCTTGGTGTACCACTCGGCGAGCTCCATCATGTACTCGATGCCGGTCCGCACGGTGTGCACGTTCTTGACGTCGCCCTCCATGCAGTGGGCGGCGAAGATGTTGCCGAGGGTCGAGTCCTCCCAGCCCGGCACGATGATGGGCAGGTCCTTCTGGGCCGCGGCGAGGAGCCAGGAATTCTTGGGGTCGGTGTCGTAGAACTTCTTGAGCTTGCCGGAGAGGAGGATCCGGTAGAAGAACTGGTGCGGGAAGTAGCGCTCGCCCGCCCGGTCGGCCTTGGTCCACTCCCTTCCGGATCATCTCGGCCAGCGAGATGCCCAGCTCGGCGGTGCTCATCGCCCCGGCCAGCGTGACCAGCATGGCCCCGCCGTCCTTCATGTGCTGCTTGTAGGCCTCGGACGCGTCCACCACCGTCGCCGCGTTGAAGTGACGATAGTGCTGCTTCATGAATTGCGTGATCGACATGACGCCGGGAAGGTAGCAGCGAGGTCGCTTCCCGGCAACGCGGTCACGCCGCAGCGCGATGGGTGCGGCTGGCAGCGAGGCGGGCGCAGGCCTCGATCAGCCGCGGGCGGTCGATCGGCTTCGTCTCGTACTCGTTGCAGCCGGCGTCGATGCACGCCGAGCGGTCGCCTTCCATGGCGTGGGCGGTGAGGGCCAGGATGGGCAGGCTGAGGCCGCGGGCGCGGAGCTCGCGGGCGGCGCCGTAGCCATCGAGGACCGGCATCTGCATGTCGAGGATGACCAGGTCGTACGGCGTCGCGGACCCGAGGGCATCGAGCACCTTGGCGACCGCCACGGCCCCGTCTCCGGCGATGTCCACATGGGCGCCCGCCTTGGAGAGGACGAAACTGATCAGGCGTTGGTTGTCCGGGCCGTCCTCGGCGAGGAGGATCCGGCGCCCGACGAGCGGACCGGGGCCCGCGAGCGTCGCCGGGGCGGTTCGCTTGGTCGGAGCCGCCTCGGCTCGATCCAGGGCCTTGAGCATCGGCACGCCGGCCAGCGGACCGGTGGCGATCGAGACGCGGAAGGTCGATCCCTGGGCGCCGCTGGCGGCGAGCTGGAGATCGCCTCCGAGGAGCTGGGCCAGGCGCCGGCTGATGACGAGGCCGAGGCCGGTTCCGCCGAAGACTCGCGAGGTCGAGGCGTCGGCTTGGCTGAAGGCGGTGAAGAGCCGCTCGCGTTGGAGGTCGGTGATGCCGATGCCGGTGTCGACCACGTCGACGATCAGGAGTTCGGCGGTCGGATCGCAGGCGAAGCGGAGGGTCACCGAACCGGTCGCCGTGAACTTGATGGCGTTCCCGGTGAGATTGAGGAGGATCTGCCGGAGGCGGGTCGGATCGCTCCGCATCTCGGCAGGGATCGGCGTGGCCAGTTCGGTCCGCAGCTCGAGGCCCTTCCGCTCGGCGTGCTCCCCGAGCAGCTCGGCGACCTCGAGGGCGATCTGGGACGGCGAGCAGGAGAGCCGCTCCACTTGCATCCGGCCGGCCTCGATCTTCGACAGGTCGAGGATGTCGTTGATGATGGTGAGGAGGTGCTTGGCGTTGCGGCGGATCGTCTCGACCGACTCCTGCGGGTCGAAGTCGGGGGCCGAGGTGTGCTCGGCGAGGAGGTCGGCGTAGCCCAGGATGGCGGCCATCGGGGTGCGGACCTCGTGGCTCATGTTGGCGAGGAACTCGCTCTTGGCCCGGTTGGCGTACTCCGCCGATTCCTTGGCGGCCTGGAGCTCCTTGCCGGTCCGGTCCACGATGTCGAGGAGGTCGTTGACGGTGCGGGCGAAGCCGGCCAACTCGTCGGTCCCTTCGACCGGGACGCGGCGGTCGAGGTCGCGGCTCGTCCCGATGTTGCCGACCGCTTCGTGCAGCGTGGCCAGGCGGCGCAGGACGACCACGCGGAGGACGAGCAGCATGGCGACCACCGCGCCGGCGCCGGCTGTCGCCAGCATCCCGAGGAGGAGACCCGCGGTGGCCTTGGCTTGGGTCCAGACGAAGCGCGGCGTGGTGGCCTCGACCAGGTAGGCGGGCTGGCCGTCGAGGTTCTTGAGGATCGCCGAACCGACGATCTCGTCTTCCCCCATGATCGAGGCGAGCGGGGCTGGATCGGCGAGAAGCCGCGTGGCGCGGGCCTGTGTGGCGGGATCCTCGATCGTCGCGACGGGCTGCAAGGTGACCTGCATGCGGAGCCGCTCCGACATCGCCTTCAGGTCGCTTTCGCCGATCAGGTGCCCGAAGACGATGGTGCCGCGGACGGGACCTTCGGCCTGGCTGTTCTGGATCGGGCGGGCGGCCACCGCGAAGATGCCTTCCGGCAGGGTGAGCAAGCCGCTCTGCACCGAGTTGAGCTCGGTGGTGCGGAAGAGCGGATGGCCGGCGGCGATGAGCTCGGCGAGCCCGTGGGGCAGCTCGGCGACCTTCGACTCGTCTTCGGGGGAGAGTCCCATGCCCTCCACGAGCTTGCCGTCGAGGTCGAGGAAGAGCATGAATCGGAGCCCGAGGTTCGAGAGGCTCTGGGCGGCGAGGTTCGACTTGATGTACGCCTCGTTGTGGTCCTCCACGAAGGCGTAGGTGTCGTCCCAGTTGGACCAGTCGGAGAGCTTGGTGGCGACCTGCTCGACGATTTCCTCGACCGCCTGCTCGCCGCGCTCGGCGTTGCGGTGGATCAGATTGACTTCGACCTGGCTGAAGCCGCTCAGCATGGTGCGCGAGGCGACCAGGTAGATGACGCCGAAGATGGCGATCAACGTGACGCCTACCGCCAGGAAACTACGCCGACTGATGGTCATACCCATGCACCTCGCGAGCCGATCTGCACCGACAACGGCCACGGATGCCGCGGCCTCGGGGCCCGCGACGGAGTGGATGCCACTCCCTGGGAATTTGTCGGCCTAGAACCCAGCCGCCTCGACCGGAATTCGGAGTTCTCGGGAGACTCGTGGCCGGCGGCTCGTTCCGCTGGCGGTCGGGAGGTCCTGGCCGTACGCTCGGGGCATGGGAGCTCGGCCGGGATCGCTAGCGGCTTGGGTCGCCCTTCGGGAGACGCCGGAGGCGATCGAGGCGTGCGCCGCGAGCGACGCAGGAGATGTTCGGGCAGTGTCTGCGCTTCGCCGGCGGTGGCCTGCGGAGGTGGTCGCCGCGGGCCTCTCCTTGGCCGAGGGCCGGCGCCGGCTGATCGGCAAGTTCCCGGACGCCGATCGGCTGTGGGCCGACGGCGAGGCTGCCCAGCAGGCGTCGTCGCACACGGCCGCGCGGTGGAAGGCCCGCCGCTTCGCCGAGGCGGAGGGCGAGGGCGGGGCTCCGACCGAGGACCTCTGCTGCGGCCTTGGAGGCGACACCATGGCCTTGGTCGAGGCTCGCGGGCGGGACGCCGTCCTGGCCATCGACCGTTCCGATGTTCGCGCCTGGATGGCCGCGTGCAACGCGGGCTGCCCGACCTTGGTCGGCGACGTGAGCGAGCGGCGGCCGTCCGGGCTGATCCACCTCGATCCAGCCCGGCGCGACGAGGAGCGTGGTGAACGCCGATTCGCTCCCGAGGAGATCGAGCCGTCGCTTCGCGCCTGCTTGGCCATCGCCCGGGCCGGACGAGGTGCGGCGATCAAGCTCGGCCCCGGTCTCGAACTGCCGCTCGTCGATGCCCCGGAGGCGGAGGTCGAGTTCCTGAGCCAACGGGGCACGTTGGTCCAGGCCGTGGTCTGGCTCGGCGTCCTGAACCGACGTCCCGGGGAGCGGACCGCGACGCTACTCGAACTCGGCCGCTCGCGAAGCGGCATGCCCGGCCCGGTCGGACGCCTTGCCGCCCCCGAGGACGCCGCGGTCGGCGGTTGGCTCCTCGTGCCCGACCCGTCGCTCGAGCGATCGGGCCTCCTTGGCGGGCTGGCGGCCGAGCTTGGCCCCGGCGAGCTGGCTCCTGGCCTCGGGATTCTGGCCACGCGCCAAGGAGCGGTGGCCCAGGCCGCCGCGCCGTGGTGCACCGCCTACGAGATCCTGGCCCGGCCTCGGGCCCGCGAGGAGGACGTGGCGGACGCCCTGCGCTCGCTCGGAGCCGGCGGGGCTCGCGTCCGGACCCGCGGCAAGAGCGCCGACGCCGATACGTGGACCAAGGCCCTGCGCCTCGGTGGCGGCGACGACCTCGACCTCTTCCTTCTTCGGGCAGGCGACCGCCGCGACGCGTTCGTCACGCGCCGCGGCGGTGGATTCGCATGATGCCCCGCTCGGCCGGCGATCGCTCGCCGGCCGCGCAGGTCACGGGGCGCAGAACGAGAGGGCGAGATCGGCGCACGCCTGGTCCCACTCGTTGAGGCAGCACGTCTCGTCGATCGTGCAGATGAGTCCGCAGCAGCTCAGGTCGTCGCAGTAGGGCGCCGAGTGCGGCTTGTAGCAACTCCCCGCGGCGGGCGAGCCGCAGAAGATCTCGGCTTGGCAGATGTCGCAGAGGACGCCTGCCTCGACCGCACAGGTGAAGTCCCACTGCGAGTCGCAGCAGAAGGGATCCTGCGAGCAGACGTCGTTGCAGCAGTTGAGGTCCGCGCAGTTGGCGTTGAGGTGCGGCGTGCAGCAGTCGCCGGCCGCCAGGTCGCCGCATGGGGGCGAGGGGCAGGGATCCTCGCAGGCCGCCTCGCCGAGGGCGATGCCGACGCAGATGTTGTCCCAGGCGCCGCCGGCCAGCTCGCAGCAGAAGGGGTCGACCGCGCACACCGCCGTGCAGCACTTCGAGTCGTCGCAGAGCGGCGTGGCGTGGGGCTCGCAGCAGGAGCCGGCGCAGGTGTCGCCGCACTCCGACACGCAGTTGCAGATGGGGTTGTCGCGGGCGGTGCCGGCGCAGCTGTCATCCCATTCGGTGTCGCAGCAGAAGGGGTCCTTGGCGCAGACCGCGTCGCAGCAGGCGTTGTTGTCGCAGGCTGGCGTGGCGTGGGCTTCGCAGCAGCGGCCGGCCGAGAAGTCGCCGCACTTGGGCAGCGTGCAGACGCCCTTGGTCGGCGGCACCGGCGGATCGGCGGTCGGATCGCCCGGATCGCCCTTGGCGATCAGCACGCAGTTCTCGTCCCAGGAGTTCTGGCAGCAGAAGGGGTCGCTGTTGCAGACCGCATCGCAGCACTCGCGGTCTTCGCAGCCCGGGGTGTCCTTCGACTTGAAGCAACCGCCGGAGCCCGGCACGCCGCACAGCATGGCGCAGCGGACCGAGGCGAAGTCGGCGCAGAGGCCGTCCCACTTCGTGCTGCAGCAGAACGGGTCGATCGAGCAGACCGCCTCGCAGCAGGCCGCGTCGGAGCAGAAGGGCGCCCCGTGGGGCTCGAAGCAGGAGCCGGCGCACCAGTTGCCGCAGCCGACGTCGCCGCAGCACGTGCCGCGGGCGATGCCCACGCAGGCGTCGTCCCATGTCGTGGTGCAGCAGGCCGGGTCGATGACGCACACGCCGGCGCAGCAGGAGGGGTCGCTGCAGCCGGGGTTCGAGTGCGACTCGAGGCAACTGCCGTTGCAGGGGCAGTTGGAGTCGGACTCGGGCTGGCAGCGGGCCTTCGCGACCTGCACGCATCCCGCGTCCCAGGCCTCGATGCAGCAGAGCGGATCGACGGCGCAGACCACGTTGCAGCAGGCCGGGTCCTCGCAGCCAGGCGAGCCGTGCGAACGGTTGCACGGCTTGTCGCCGGGGCAGGCGTCAAGGCCGAAGCAGAGTTCCTTGGCGATGTTCGCGCAGTGCTGGTCCCAGCCCAGGGCGCAACAGATCGGATCGGTCTCGCAGACCGCGGCGCAGCAGATGGGGTCGTTGCAGCCGCCGTTGGCGTGGGGGATCACGCAGGAGTAGCGCGAGGGGCAGCCGGCGATCCCGCCGCAGTAGGAGTAGGCGATCTCGACGCAGACCGCGTCCCAGCGGACCTCGCAGCAGAAGGGGTCGACCGTGGTGCACACCGTGAAGCAGCAGCCCGGGTCGTCGCAGCCGGGGAGGTAGGCCGGCAGGTAGCAGGAGCGGCTGAGGTTGGTGGCGCAGGCCGCGATCGGGTTGTCGCAGAGGGCCTCGGCCAGGGTCACGCAGACGCCGTCCCAGGTGCTCTGGCAGCAGACCGGGTCGGCCTTGCAGACCGCCTCGCAGCAGTCGCCGTCGGCGCAGGCCGGGTTGCCGTGGATCGAGAAGCAACTGCCGGCGAGGATGTCGCCGCAGTCGGTGCAAGTCGTCTCGGCAAGGTCGACGCAGTCGTCGTCCCAGGTGATCTCGCAGCAGAGGGGATCCGCCACGCAGACCGTCTGGCAGCAGCCGGCCTCGTCGCAGCCCGGATTGCTGTGGCGGATGAAGCAGGAGCCGGTCCCGATCTGGCCGCAGATGGCGATCGTGGCGCAGAGTTGCTCGGTGACCCGCGTGCAGGCGTAGTCCCAGGTCACCAGGCAGCAGAAGGGATCGGCGCCGCAGACGTCGTTGCAGCAGTCGAAGTCGGAGCAGCCGGGGTTCGGGTGGGGCACCTTGCAACTGCCGGCCGAGGCGTCGCCGCAGAGGCAGTTGGCGAGATCGCAGACCACATTGGCCGAGGTCACGCAGGTCTTGTCCCAGCGGACGTCGCAGCAGTAGGGGTCGAGGCCGCAGACCGCTTCGCAGCAAGCCGAGTCGTTGCAGTAGGGCGTGTCATGGGCGAAGCAGCAGTTGCCGGCGGTGGGGCCGCCGCAACTCGGGCAGAAGATCTCCGACCATTGCACGCACGTCTCGTCCCAGGTCAGGGTGCAGCACTGGGGGTCGACCACGCAGACCTGGGCGCAGCAATCGGCGTCGTTGCAGCCGGGCATGGCGTGGACCTTGCCGCAGGGGCTCGCCCCGGGGGCGCCGCAACCGATGCAGCCGTCCTTGGCCTGGGCCGCGCAGGCCGAGTCCCAGGCGATCTCGCAGCAGTACTCCATGCCGGGCAGGGAGCAGACGTAGCCGCAGCAGTTGGCCTCTTCGCAGCCCGGCGTCGTGGTCGGCACCAAGCACTTGTTGTTCGAGGTGCCGCAGGGCGAGCAGAACTTCTGGGCCAAGGCCACGCACAGATCGTCCCAGGCTGTCTCGCAGCAGAAGGGCTCGATGATGCAGACCGTCTGGCAGCACTCGGCTGCGTCGCAGCCGGGGCTCTTCAGGTTCACCTCGAAGCAGGAGTTGGTGGCGGTGCCGCAGGATTCCTGGGCATGGGCGGTGGCGGCCCCGGCCAGGAAGGCGAACCCGCTGGCAGCGATGCCGGTCAAGATGGGTCGGAGGAGGCGTCGCATGGGGATGGGTCAGTCGGCGGAGGGGAAGAAGTACGCCGATCCAGAGTTCAGTCCGGAGTCGTCGTCGAAGGGGCTGCCGACCAGGGACCAGATCTGGAGTGGAGCGGTGGTCGAGAGCTGGAAGAGGCCGATCGCGGTGCCGTGCTCGTCGCCCGACTGGGCATCGGGGGTGGAGCGGGTGCCGAGGAAGGTCACCGTGGTGCCGGTCGCGTTGAGTTGGTAGCGGTAGACGAGGCCGGCGTTGTTCTGCTGGCCGCTCGGGGTGGCGACCTCCGACTTGGGGGCGCCGACCTCGAGGAAGACGGCTCCATCGGAGCGGGTGAAGAGGCTCACCGACTGGCCGAAGCGGCCGTCGGACTGCGAGCTGTCGGGGAGGAGTTCCTCGCGCTGCGTCCACACCGTGGGCGAGGTGCGGTTGAAGACGTAGGCGGCGCCCTTCCCTCCGAACTTGCCCGGGGCTCCGACCACGACCAGGTTGTCGCTGATCGCGACCGCCTCGCCGAAGCGGTCGCCGGTGGCCGCATCGCCGGGATCGAGGGCGATGTTCTGGCCGTTGCTCGGGAAGCTCTGGTTGTTGGCGAGGGTGCGCTCGTAGACGCGGACCCGGCCGACGTTCTCGCCGTCGCCCGGGACGCCGGCCACGAGGATCGCCCGCTGGGTGGGGGTTCCGCCCACGTCGATGGTCACGTCGTTGTCGACGGCGACCGACCAGCCGAAGTCGTCGCCCGCCCCGGTCAGGGGCACGATGATCTTCTTGGAGAGGGTCGTGGTGTCGGTCGCCGTGTAGCGATAGACGTAGACGGCGCCCTTGCCGCCGCTCGCGTGCGGGGCGCCGATCACCAGCGTGTCGTGGACGTCGAGGCCGATCCTGGTCATGGCCACGGAGAAGCCGAACCAGTCGTTGGCGGCGCCGTCGGATGCCTTCTGCTTCAGCTTCTGCACCCAGCCCGCGCCGTCGTCGGCATAGACGTAGGCGGCGCCCTTCTCGGCCACCGTGCCGTCGTTGGCTCGGTAGGCGCCGGCCACCGCATAGTTGCGGGCCGTGGCCGGCGGGGTGGCCTGGGCGGCTCTCCGGAAGCTGGCCACGGAGCGGCCGAAGTTGGCGTTCGCCAGCGGATCGCTGGCCTTCAGCTTGGCCTGTTGCGAGAAGCTCCCGGCGAGGCCGTAGACGTAGGCGGCGCCCGAGTTCTGGGCCGACTGGTCGTCACCGAAGGCCCCGACCACGAAGATGGGCGAGGCGTCGACGGCGCTATTCAGCAGGCGACCGACCGCCGCCGAGAAACCGAAGGCGTCGAGGATCCGCGGATCGCCGGCGGGCTCGACCGGCGTGAACTTGGCGTCGCCGATCTCGCACTCGTCGGGGATGCCGTTCGTGTTCTCGTCGAGGCTGAAGCCCTTCGAGATGTCGCACTCGTCCGGGACGCCGTTGCCGTTGCAGTCGCTGCTCGTCCCGTCCATCACGTCGATGGCGTCGGGCGTGCCGTTGTTGTTGCAGTCGACCGCCGCGTCGACGTGGCAGCGGAACTGGGCCACGCTCGCTGCGGTGAGGCCGATGGTGCGGGCGTTGTCGGCGGCGTTGTCGTCGAAGCCCGCCTTGCCCACCTGCTGGCCGTCGAAATAGCGGTAGGGGGTCGAGAAGTAGGGGATACGGGTCCCCGGGTCGTAGGCCATGACGGTGTGCCACAGCGTGCCGCTGTCGCCCGTGAATCGCCAGCCGTTCGAGAAGAGGTAGTAGCCGCCGACGCCGCAGCCGCCGCCGTCGCCGATGGCGTGGCAGCAGCCGAAGTTGTGGCCGATCTCGTGGGCCGGCGTGTAGCCGCCGAGGCAGTTGGCGTCCACCACGCTGAAGCCAAGCGACGGGCTGCCGGTGAAGAGCGAGGCGATGCCGCAGGCCCCGCCCGAGGTGCTCACCAGTTGGACCAGGTCGGCCCCGTAGGCGGTGCGATAGGCGTGCACGATGTCGCCGTTGCCGTCGCTCGGGTCCTCGATCGCGTCGAGGTCGGCGCCGATGTCGGCGCCTTGGGCGAAGGGGATGAGCTCGGTGCCGACCAGCCGCAACCGCTGCTCGAGGCCGGTGTTCTTGAGGGCGATGTTGGCGTCGACGATGGCCGACTCGATGAGGGCCTCGAGGGCCAAGGCCCCGCCCCAGTAGGCCGACGCTTCCGCGGTGTAGACGACGAGGACGTCGACGGTCAGCGGCGAGTCGGGGCAATCCTGGGCCAGCGGCTCGAGCTGCTTGCCCGCCGGCGGGCCGATCACGCCGCCGCAATCGCCGTCGCGCTCGTCCTTGGCACGCACGGCCTGCACGCCGGGCCCGGTCGGGGCAAGCGTCACCTCAAGCCCGTCGCGCGCCCGGATGAAGCCGGCGACGCGATCGCCGCGCACCACGATGGTGGCGTTGGCGAGCGGGCTCGAGCCGAGCGCCGCATCGCCGACGAAGGTGAGGGCGCGGGCTCCGCTCGGCGTGGTGCCGACGGAGGCCACGCGCAGGCGGACCGAACCGCCGTCGGCGGTGGGTAGGGCAAGTTCATCGCCGGCCGCCAAGCGAACCAGCGTCGCCGCCTCGAGGTGGCTGATGGCGGGATCGAGCGCCTCGTCGGCGGCGGTCGGAACGTCGACGTGCTGGGGCTGGACGGTCGGGGCCGGCGCGGAGGCGACCCGCCCGGCAGGCGTGGCGGCGGGGGCGGGCGAAGCGGCTGGCGGGGCGATCCCCAGTGTCGGGGCGGCGAGGCCGGCGGTAGTCAGTGATGTCACCACCGTCCAGAGGGCTCGCGACGGGAAGCTCATGCGCGTCTCCAAGCGGGAAGCACCGCCGCGCGGCGCGCTGGCGGAATCGAGGTGTGGGTTCGAGCGCTTGGGCCCGCGGGTTCCGGCGGGGTTGGGGAATCCTCGCCCGGGACCAACATGGAGCGCAAGTGTCGAGGCGGGCTCAGAATAACGGGAGGCGGACCCATCCAGCAAGATGCCACGGCTCGGATCGCTAGCAAGCGTGGCGAGCAGTCCGGCAACCGGGCGGCGAAAAAAAGCCGCGCCCGGCATCGGCGACACCAGGGCGCGGCCTCAGAGAGGAGCAAGTTGTTGACCGATAGCCGCGACGCGTGAAGGACTCCGTCGTCGGCCCCACGGTGAGAGGACCACCGTTCTCTGGGAGTGTAATCGAGGATCTGCTGTTGGGGCGCGTTCCTCGGGGAAAGATCTGGAATTCGAGCCCATCCCGTCTCCTTCCGCGCGGCGTGGGTTCCTCTCGGCGCGGGTCGGCACTGGTCCGGAGAATCCACCTGCCTGCACCCGCACCGCGCCGTCGATGGCGGGTACGCTGGGGGAGTTCGCCCACCACGGGGACGCCATGCCATCGAATCAGAGAGGACCGACCGTCGTTGACGTGTCGCTGCAGGATGCTGCTGGACAGATCTTGGGGCACGTTCGCGCCGCCCTTGACGAACTCGTGCGTTCGACGGGTGCCGATCCGTCGCGCCCGCAGGATGTCGCTCGGCGCTTCGGGCTCAATAAGAACCTGACCTGGAAGGTCGCCAAGATCGTGGCCGCGACGTCTCCCGAGACGATCGTCACCCACCTTCCGGGGAAGCCGGGCATGGCGATCCTGCTCCGGACGCTGCTCGCCGCCGGGGCCGACGAGGCTCGGGTGGGGCGAGTGCGCGAGACCGTCGCGGCGTTCGATCGCTTCGCCGAGGAACACGCCGGCGATCGGGCCACCCTGGCCATGATGCTCGGGGCGGGTGCCGGCCAAGCCCAGAAGGAGGAGGCCACCCGCAAGCTCGCCTTCCAAGGCAACAGCGCGACCTGGGGCGTGCAGGCCCGGGTCCAGCACAGCGCGCACTTCGTCCTTCCGCCGAGCGGTGCGAGCAACGGGCGGCTCGATGTCGCTGCGGTGTGTGGCCTGCAAGACCTGCGTCGCCTCCGCTCCGACGTGGCGTGGCCGGTGGCGGGGGTCCGGGTGTCGACCGATGACGGCAAGCCGCTGCCGCCGACCCGCCTCGTCCCCATGGACCCGACCGTCGGGCCGGAGGAGCCGCCCCTCCTTCGCAAGCACTGCTCGAATCCCTTGCCCCCGTTTCGGATTCGCGTGGCGGCCGGCGTCAAGCGCTTCGAGATCGCCGGCGGCGGCGTGGGCCGGACCGCGGCGGCGACGTGCGTGGTGGGCCGCGTGGTGCGCGGCCTCGTCCCCGCCGACATCTCGAGCGGGGACCGTCACGCCGAGCACCAGATGAATCTCATCACGCCGGTCGAGGTCATGATCTTCGACCTCTTCCTGCATCGCGACCTGCGCCAGTCGCGGCACACGCCGACCATGAGTGTGTACGGGCAGCTCCCCTTCGTCTCGAGCTATCCGTCGGACGGCCTCGACTCGATGGTCATTCCGGTCAGCGAGAGTGTGCAGCCGTTGCATCCGGCCGACCTCAACGTGGCGGAGCTGCCGCGCTATCGCGAAATGCTCGACGAGGCGTGCAGCGCGGCCGGCGTGGGCATGGACCAGATGGTCGGACACCGCTTCCGGCTGCGCTTCCCGCCGATGCCGGCCACGGCGGTCTTCCGCTATCCGATCGAGTGAGCCGTGGGCTCAGCGACTGGGGTCCGGGCCGGGGTCCGGGCTGGGGTCCGGGCCGGGCTTGGCACCGACGTCGCCGAAGCGCCGCTCGCGGCTGGCGTAGTCGCGAAGGGCGGCCATGAACTCGGCAGCGCCGAAATCGGGCCAGAGCGTGTCGGCCACGTGAATCTCGGCGTAGGAGATCTGCCAGAGCAGGTAGTTCGAGATGCGCCGCTCGCCCGCCGTGCGGATCAAGAGATCGGGGTCGGGCAGGCCGGCGGTGTAGAGGTGCGAGGAGATGGTCGCCTCGTCGATCGCCTCCGGGGCGAGCTCGCCGCTGGCGACGCGGCCGGCGATGCCGCGGACGGCGTCGACGATCTCGGTCCGCGAGCCGTAGTTGACGGCGAGGCACAGGGTGAGCCCAGTGCCGTGGGCGGTGACCCGCTCCGTCTCGTCGAGGGCCTCGAGGACCCGATCGGGCAGGCCGTCGCGGCGACCGATCCGCTTGAAGCGGACCGAGTTCCGGATCATCCGGCTCTGTTCGAGGCGGAGGTACTCCTGGCAGAGGTCCATCAGGGCGTTGACCTCCTCGGCCGGGCGCTTCCAATTCTCGCTCGAGAAGGAGTAGAGGGTCAGGGCCTTGAGCGAGAGCTCGGACGCGACCTGCACCACCTTCTGGACCGACTTGGCGCCGGCCTGGTGGCCGAAGGCCCGCGGCAGGCCGCGGCGCTGGGCCCAGCGGCCATTGCCGTCCATGATGATCGCCACGTGCCGCGGCAAGCGCTCGGGCGGGATCGCGGCCACGCCGGGCTCGGAAGCGGGCGCGGTGGTCGGCACTTCGGGGCGAACGACGGTGGACACGGGCGCGGATCCGGGATCAGGCGAGGGAGCCAGGGGGAGGGTCAGCCAGGGAGAGCCATCTCGAGCGCCCCCAACGTCTGCATGCGCTCGGGTCCGACGCTCACGATCTCGATCGGCACCCCGACGAAGGCCTCGATACGCTCAAGGTAGCGGCGGGCGTTCGTCGGAAGGCTCGCTCGGTCTTCCACTTCGCGCAATTCCTCGATCCACCCAGGCAAAGTCTCATAGATCGGCTCCATCTCGCCCAGGCGATCGGCGTCCGGGGGGAAGCGGTCGGTGACGGTGCCGTCGCCGAGCCGGTAGCCGACGCAGAGCTTGAGCTCCTCGAAGCCGGTGAGGACGTCGAAGAGGGTGCAGGCAATGGCGGTCGCTCCGCACACCATCGCTGCGTAGCGGACGGCGACCAGGTCGAGCCAGCCGCAGCGCCGCGGACGGCCGGTGGTGGTGCCGTACTCGCGGCCGCGTTCCCGGATCCGATCGCCGATCGCGTTCTTCTGCTCGGTGGGGAAGGGGCCGGCGCCGACCCGCGTCGAGTAGGCCTTCATGATCCCGTAGACCTGGTCGATCCGGCTACCGGGGATGCCGGTGCCCGCGGGGATCCCGAGCGTGGAGCAGTTCGAGCTCGTCACGTAGGGATAGGTCCCGTGGTCGATGTCGAGGAGGCAGGCGTTGGCGCCCTCGAAGAGGAGCGACTTCCCGGCCTGCAGGCAGTCGTGGAGGAGGTAGACGGTGTCGACGACGTAGGGCTTCACCCGCTCGCCGACGGCGAGGTACCGATCGGCGAGTTCATCGGCCCGGAGCGGCGGCGTGCGGAGGCCGAGGGCCTCGAGCTCGGCGGAGCGGATGCCGCAGACGACGTCCAGCTTCCGGCGGAGGATCGAGGGCCGGAGGAGGTCGCCCATCCGGATGGCGGTCGAACGGAAGACCTTGTCGGCGTAGGCCGGGCCGATGCCGCGGCGGGTGGTGCCGATGGAGAGGCCACCGGTGTCCTTGCCCGACTTCGAGGCGAGGAATTCCTCGAGGGCCGCGTCCTGCTCCTTGTGGTAGGGGAGGACGACGTGGGCCCGGTCGCTGACCTTGAGATTGGACCCCACCTCGACGCCACGGCCGCGGAGGGCGGTGATCTCCTCGAGGAGCTTCTCCGGGTCGATGACCGTCCCGTTGCCCACCACGTTCAGCTTGTCGGGGTAGAGGATCCCGGAGGGGATCAGGTGCAGGGCGTACTTCTGGTCCCCGACGACGACCGTGTGTCCGGCGTTGGCTCCGCCGTTGTAGCGGACGATGACGTCATAGCGGCTGGTCAGGAGGTCGACGATCTTGCCCTTGCCCTCGTCGCCCCACTGGAGCCCGACGACGGCGGCGTTCGAGGGGCGATGGCCGGGCGAGGAGGGAGAGGCCGCGGCGCGATCGGACGGGCGGGACGGAGAAGCCATTGGGGGAGTCCGGGAAGCCGTCCGCGGAGCGGTCGGCGGGGAGGGCGAAGGCGAGGGGCCAACGGGGGCGCTTGGCAGGTCGGGCGGGCTCGACCTGGCAAGTGGGGGCAATTGTACGGAAACGGGGTTGGACGGCAGGGTGTGGTCCCGAGGGCTGGGGGACACAGGGGGCCGCCTCGATTTTGTCCGGGATTTTCTGCCCCGGACGGCGCGGCCCGAACCCGGGGCAAGCTCGGGGCTTGGGCGAAGGTCCTGCTCAAGGCAAGGGGGAGGCAGGCCGATCAAGCCACCGAGGCTGCGAGCGACCATGGCCAAACCGAAAGACGAACTGATCCGCATCATGTGCCCCAAGCTGGGGTGCCAACGCATCCTCGCCGTACCGGGGAGCGCCCGCGGCAAGCTCGTCCGGTGCCGGACCTGCGGCACCAACATCAAGATCCCGCTCCGCCGCGAGGATGGCGAAGTCGACGTCATCGAGGAGCAGTCCAAGGACCCGAAACAACAGGGGCGCGGCAAGGCGGCCTGAGCCGAACCGCTGCACGCCTCGCAAGACGCGTCGCCTATGCTGCGGCCGTGTCTGGTTTCGACGAGCCCTCCGATACCTACCTGCGGCTTCCGCTCGCGCCGAGCGCGTCGCGCGGAGGCCGAACGGCGCTCGAGGTGGTAGCTGGCCTTCGCCCCGCGCTCCGCGGCGTCTACGTGCACGTCCCGTTCTGCTTCCACAAGTGCCACTACTGCGACTTCTACTCCTTCGTCGATCGTGAGGACCGCCAGCCGGCCTATGTCGCTCGGGTGCTGGGCGAGGCGGACGCGCTGCGGACCTTCGGGCTCCTCGACCGGCCCCTCGAGACCATCTTCGTGGGCGGGGGGACGCCGACCTTCCTGCGGAGCGATCTGCTGCGGGCCTTCCTCGAAGGCCTCGCGGCGCGACTGGGGACCGGCGTCCCGGAGTGGACGGTCGAGGCCAACCCGGAGACGGTGACCGAGGAGGTAGCCGAGATCCTGGTCGCGTCGGGCGTGAACCGGGTGAGCCTCGGGGCCCAGTCGTTCCATCCGGCCCACCTCAAGACCCTCGAGCGCTGGCACGATCCGGCCAGCGTCGGCCGCGCCGTCGAGCGCCTGCGCCGGGCCGGCATTCGGCGGCTCAACCTCGA
>JBGAKK010000005.1:0-118935 GCA_044224425.1 Phycisphaerales bacterium | reverse complement strand
GCTGCCGTTCGAGCCGGCGCCGCCGTCGGCCGCGATGGTGCCGGCCCCGGCAACGCCCGCGGCGTAGACGAGGATGCTCCCGCCCGCTGCGCCGCCGGCCTCCAAGGCTTGGCCCTTCTGGCCATAGGCCGAGACGCGGCCTTCGACGGTGAGGACGTCACCGGTCGCGAGGGTGAGCACGCCGCCGCCAGCGCCGCCGCCATACCCGCTGTTGGAATCGTTGCCGCCACCCGAACCCATGGTGCTCGGTGCGGGCACCGAACCGTATGTCCCGCCACCGGGCGCCCCGGACGCCGAGTTGCCGCCCTTTCCGCCGTGACCACCGCCGGCAGCCCAGGGGGCGGACGTTCCCGCTCCCGGACCGCTGGCCGGCGGATAGCCGCGACCGTCGGCGTCGATGGACGCATCGCTGGCCACGGTGATCGGGCCGCTCGCATAGAGGTTGAAGGTCGGGTCACCGTGCACCGGGCCGAGTCGGCCGGCATGCCGCACGACGATCGCGCCTGGAATCAGGATGTCACCGCTGAGCTCGGTCATCTCGCCCGAGAAGCCCTCGTTGTCGATGAAAAGCGTTCCGCTGCCACCGACCACGAACCATGCCGTGCCCGCCCCGCCGCGGAGGCCTGAGCCGCCGTGGGCGTCGAACTGGGCGTCGGGGAAGGTCGCGGTCTGGGCCACGACAGCGATGCGTCCGCCGCCGCCGCCGCCGCTCACCGAGCCGTTCGAGCCGGCTCCGCCGATCGCAGCGATGGCACCTGTTCCGGCGATCGAGGCGCAGGCGATGTCGATCGACCCGCCGGAACCGCCGCCCGCCTCGCCAGACAAGCCGCCTTCGCCCGCCGCGCTCACCACGCCGTCGACGGTGAGCGTGCCACCGATCGTGAGGCGCAGCACGCCGCCACCACGTCCGCCGCCCCACCCGACATTGGTGTCGTTGCCGCCACCGGAGCCGACCTGGCTCGGGTGGAAGAGATCGCCATACGTGCCGCCGCCGGCGTATCCGCTCGAGGTGTTGCCGCCGGCGCCGCCGTGGCCGCCGCCGGCCCCGTAGGGTCCGCTGGCCCCGGCGCCTGGCCCGCTCGCGCTCGGTGCCCCGCGGGCATCGGCATGGAGGGCACCGTCCGAGGCGACGGTGGCATCGCCTTGCACCTCGAAGGCCAGGGTCGGATCGCCGTGTTTGGGACCGACCCGGCCCGCGCCGCGGACCAACAGGTGGCCGGGGATCGAGACGGGGCCCGTCCACTCGGTGTTCTCGCCCCAATTCCCGCCGTTGTCGACGAGAAGCGTGCCGACGCCGCCCGCGACATACCACGTCGTGCCGGCGCCACCCCGGATGCCTCCGCCGCCGAGGGCGTTGAAATGGGTGTCGTCGAAGGTGGAGGAGCCGGCGATCATGGCGATGCGCCCGCCGCCGCCACCGCCGCTCACGTTGCCGTTCAGCCCGGCGCCGCCGTTCGAGGTCACGAAGCCAGCGCCGGCCAGCGAACCGCAGTCGATCCAGAGCCCGCCGCCGGCCGCGCCGCCCGCTTCGCCCGACGTGCCGGCGAATCCATCGGCGCTGATCCTGCCATCCCCGGCCTCGACCGTCGCGTCACCGTCGACCGCGAGGTGCAGCGAACCGTCGAGATGGGCCGGACCGACCCGCGCTGCGTGCCGCACCAGGAGATCGCCAGGCACCGAGACGGCGGCGGTGAACTCGGTCGACTCGCCGGCGAAGTCGCCGTTGTCGATGAGGAGCGTGGCGTTCGCCCCGATCGTCAGCCACGCCGTGCCAGCGCCGCCGCGGATGCCGCTGCCGCCGATGGCGTCGATGCGCTCATCGCTGAACGTCGACTCGGCCGCCACGATGGCGATGCGTCCGCCGCCGCCGCCGCCACTCACCGTTCCGTTCAGGCCCGCCCCGCCGTTGGCGGAAACGTAGCCCGAGCCGGCAAGCGTGCCGCACGTGAGGCGGATCGACCCGCCCGAACCGCCACCCGCCTCGCCCGAGTAGCCCGGTCCAGCGTCGGCCGTGGCTTCGCCATCGATGGTGAGCGTGCCGCCCACCCAGACCGCGAAGGCGCCGCCGCCGAGTCCGCCGCCGTAGCCCGAGTTGGTGTCGTTGCCGCCGCCCGAGCCGAGTTCGACGGGGGCGAGGAAGCTGTCATAGGTGTCGCCGCCAAGGGCGCCGTTGGCGGAGTGTCCGCCGGCACCGCCGTGGGCAGCGCCGCCCGCCCACGAGCCGCTCGTTCCGGCGCCGGGGCCTTGGGCGCTAGGGTGGCCGCGCTGGTCGGCGTAGAACGCGGAAGTCGCGTCGACCAGGGCATCGCCGCTCACCGCAAGTTCAAGGCTCGGGTCGAGGCGCCGCGGCCCGATCCGCCCGGCGTTCCGAAGGGCGAGGTCGCCGTCGAAGGTGACCGCGCTCGACATCTCGGTCACGCCCGAGGCGTCGCCGCCGTTGTCGACGAGGAGTTGGGCCCGCCCGGTGGCAGGAGCGACGACGATCGTCCCCGCGCCCCCGCCCATCGCTCCGCTGCCGCCGCCCCAAGCCCGCACCTGGCTCGGATCGAGGACGATCGTTCCGGCCAGTTCGATCCGCCCGCCACCGCCACCGCCGGCGACGGTGTTGTTGAGCGTGTCGCCGCCGTTGGCGGTGATGAGTCCGCCACCAGCGATCGATGCGGCTTCGATCCACAGGCTGCCGCCGGCGCCGCCGCCCGCTTCGCCCGACGTGGCGTTGAGGCCGTTGGCGACGATGGAGCCATCGACCACCAGAGCCCCGTCCACCTCGATCCGCAAGCAGCCGCCGCCCAGACCGCCGCCGAAGCCAGAGTTGATGTCATTGCCGCCGCCCGATCCGAACATCGTCGGGTGACGGATCGATCCGTAGGTCGGCCCACCGTCCAGCGAAGGCCCCGAGCGGCCGCCTGCTCCACCGTACCCGCCACCGCACGCTGCCCAGTCGCTCGCCCCGGCTCCCAAGCCTTGGGCTGAGGAGTGGCCGCGTCCAGCGATGTCGATCCGGCTGCCGACGAGGGCCCGGTCGGCGCCTTGGACGAAGACGTCGCCCGCAATGCTGAGCGAGGCTCCCAGCAGCGTCCCGTTGCTGAAGCCGGCAGCGTGGGTGAGGACGCCCGCTGCGTTGCTGGCGTTGCGCTCGATGGAGAGCGACGCGAACGCATGGGCGCCATTCACGGTCAGCGTTGCCCCGCGCACGATGACATCATCGCCTTCGTGCGAAAGGTCCCCGTCAGCCAGCGTCGTGTTCGAGGTAACGACCCAAGTCGCGCCGTTGCTTCGTGCGTCGAGCACCGATGCGACCGCGGCGGCCAGGACGGCCAGCGCCATAGTTTTCATGGCCTCTCCCCCGGATTGGGTCCCCGGGCCTTGCACCGGGGAGCGGAAGTGAGCGGAGTGCCGCCGGCGAGCGTTCGTCGAATCAACACCCGCAGAGGATGCTAGGGGTGGCTGATCACCGCGAATCGAGGGTTGTTGCCGGAATGGCTAGCGGGGTGGGAGCTCCCGCCCCCCTCCCAGCGAGCGGCCGCGAGGCCTGTAATCCTGCCCCCGCCCATGGCTGGGGCGGGACCGGAGCGGCCGCGTGGCGACTTCGGGCGCGAATCCGCTGCGCCTCCTACCTCTCCCCTGCGTGTACGGCCCGAGGGGAGGCGCGACGGCCGTACTCGCCGTGCCTTCGACCTCGATCCTGATTGCCTCGGAGAGACTCATGCGTTCCAGCCTGTCCATCGCTGCGGTGCTCGCCCTGACCGCGTCGTCCGCCTTCGCCGTCGGCCCCTGCTCGTGCCAGACCGACCTGAACGTCGACGGCGTTACCGACGCCTCCGACCTCGCCATCGTCCTTGGCGCCTGGGGCGGGACCGGTGATGCCGACTTCGACGCCAACGGCACGATCGACGCTGCCGACCTCGCCATCCTGCTCGGCGCCTGGGGCCCCTGCGCCCCGCCAGCGAACGACGATTGCGGCAACGCGATCCTCATCCCCGCCTTAGGCCCGGTGACCGAGTTCTGCAACGCCGCCGCGACCATGAGCCCGGTTGCCTTCCCGACCTGCGAAGGCGTGACCACCCCGGTCGGCAAGGACGTCTGGTACCGCTACGTGACCCCGTACTCGGGCGTCGTCCAGGTCCACACCTGCAACTCCACCTTCGACACCGTGCTCGCCGTCTACGGCAGCATCATCACCGGGGCCTGCGCCTGCCCGAGCAACGGCATCAACTTCGCCACCGTCCGAGGCTGCAGCGACGACTCGCCCTCGTGCGGCGTCGGCTCCTTCGTCGAGATCCCGGTCGGTGCCGACGAGTGCCTGACCTTCCGGATCGCCGGCTACAACTACAGCGGCAACGTCTCGGAGGGCTACGGCGAGCTCTTCATCAACCCGATCAAGACCGGCGACCGCTGCGACATCGCCCACGAGCTCGGCAACGCCTTCAACGTCACGGTGCCCGGCACCAACGCCGGCGACACCTCGGTCCAAGCCGACCCGTCGAGCTGCGCCAACAACGACATCTACGACGAGTGGTACCGCTACACCATGCCGTGCGAGGGGACGCTCACCATCTCCACCTGTGACGTGGGCACCGACTACGACACCACCCTCGCGGTCTACAGCGACTGCAGCGGCGCGGGTAGCGAGATCGCCTGCAACGACGACTCGACCGAGCCGGGCTGCCAGATCGCCGGACTCAACCGGAAGTCGCTCCTGGTCATCAACGCCGCCGGCGGCGAGACCGTGTACATCCGCGTCTCCGGCTTCAACGGGTCGACGGGCAACTTCGTGCTCAACGTCTCGGCCCACTGCAACGGCTGACGCCTCACGCATCGACGATCCTCCTGTCACCTGCGGCGTGCGACCCCGGCCCCTCGGCCGGGGTCGTTCGCATGGGGGCGTTGCGACTCGGGCGCAACGGCCGCATCGCCGAGGAACTGTCTTTGATTTCCCCCAGTTGCCGCGATGTATCCAGCAGACCAAGAATGGGCACTCCGCTCTTGGAGCGCTGCCCCTCGCGGCCCGGCGCCGACGCCCCTCAACAGGATCCGCCCAATGCGACTCGATCGCCCCTCCCTCACCCGCTCGTGCCTGATGGCGACGGCGGGCCTCGCCCTGACCTTCACCTCCTCGACCTTGGCCCAACTCCTCGCCTACGACGGCTTCGGCAACGGGCCCCTCGCCGACCTGGCGGGCTCGACCGGTGGCACCGGTTGGGCCGGGCCATGGGCCGACAGCGGCGACACCATCATGTCCGTCTATGGCGACGGCCTGGCCTATCCGAACCTTCTCACCACGCCCGGCCAGGCGGTGACGCTTCCCAACAACGACAGCGCCTATCCGATCGCCCGCTACGAGCGGCTGCTTCCGTCGCTGCCCGTGGGCACCTCGAAGCTCTACGTCTCCTTCCTCATCCGGCCCGAGGACAACTACGGCAGCTTCGGCGGGCTCCAGTTCGGGAACTACCCCTACGCCATGAGCGTCGGCTTCCCGATGGGCTGGTACTCGCTCGGCCTGATGGTCAGCGAAGGCCTCGGCGACGCCTCGAACGTGGACTTGATCGCCGGCGAGACCTACTTCGTGGTCTGCAAGATCTCGAAGAACACGCCGTCGAACGGCCTGACCTACCGTCTCTTCTACGGCCCGGCGGTCGGCTCGACCGAGCCCAACTTCCCGCTCTGCCAGTACGCCGTGCCCGCCCCCAACACCCTGCCCACGGTGCTCCGGATCAACAACCAGCCGGGCTTCGGCGAGCTGCCGGGCTTCTCGGTCGACGAGGTCCGGGTGGGGACGACCTGGGCCTCGGTGATGCCGCCCGCCCCGCCGCCCTGCCCCGGCGACCTGAACCATGACGGGATGGTCGACGCCGCCGACCTGGCCAGCCTGCTCGGGGCCTGGGGCAGCGCCGCCGGCGACCTCAACGCCGACGGCACCACCAACGCCGCCGACCTCTCGATCCTCCTCGGCTACTGGGGGAGCTGCGGCTGACGCAGCGCGGCACCAACGTCCACACACCTCGACGGCCCTCCGCGATGGAGGGCCGTTGTCGTCGGGTAGGGTGATGCCATGCGTCGCCTGCTCGCTCCGCTCGTCCTCCACCTCCTCCTCGCCTCGCCCGCCCCGGCCGACGTGCGCCTGCCCGCGGTCTTCGGCGAGTCGATGGTCCTGCAGCGCGACAAGCCCCTGCCGGTGTGGGGCGAGGCCGGCCCGGAGGAGCCGGTGCAGGTCTCCCTCCGCGACGCGAGCGGCGCCGAACTGGTCGGGGCCGGCACGCGCAGCGACGTGCACGGCTCTTTCCGTGTGGTGTTAGCCCCGCTGCCCGCCCACGGCGATCCCTTGACCCTCGAGGTGGTGGCCCCGAGCGGAAAGGTCGTCCTCGGCGATGTCCTGGTCGGCGACGTGTGGATCTGCGGCGGACAGTCCAACATGGAGTGGCCCTTGGGAGCGAGCCTCGGCGGGGCCGAGGCGGTCGCCGCGGCCAATCCGCGCATCCGCCTGATCAAGGCTCCGCACCGGCTCGCCGACCGGCCCCAGCCGTCGATCGACGCCCGCTGGGCCGTGGCCACGCCGCAAGCAGCTGGCGGATTCAGCGGCGTCGGCTACTTCTTCGCCCGGCGCATGGCCGAGTCGCTCGACGTCCCCGTCGGACTCCTCTCCATCAACTGGGGCGGCACGCACATCGAGCCGTGGATCCCGCTCGAGGCCCTGGCCCAGCACCCGACCTTCGCCGCCGAGGCGGCCCTGCGGCGGAAGGCCCGCGAGGCCTACCGCCGCTGCGAGAGCCACGAGCGGGCGGTGTTCGACTGGGAAGCGGGCGAGGCCTACGGCGCCCTCGCCGATGCCTACTGGACGTGGTACGCGACGCACGATGAGGGTTGGCGCAACGAGGCGTGGAAGCCGCTCGCCGATCCGGCTGCCAGCGGTTGGAAGATGGCCACCATGCCCGGCATCCTGGGCAGCGCCGCCGGCACCGAAGACCTCAAGGACTTCGACGGTCTGGTCTGGCTGCGGCGGACGATCGAACTGCCGAACGAGTGGGCGGGCCACGACCTCGAGGTCCGCCTCGGAGCGATCGACGACTCCGACACCACCTGGTGGAACGGCCAAGTCGTCGGCCGCGTGACCGGGCAATCGAGTGCCCCGCGCTGGTACGGCGTGCCCAAGGAGTTGGCCAAGGCCGGGTCGAACGAGTTGGTGATCGCCCTCGTCGACGACGGCGGCGGCGGCGGGATGAGTTGGCCGGCCGACACGCTTCTGGTCCGGCCCCGCGACGTGCCCGACGCGAAGCCGATCGCGCTCGGTGGGGCGTGGCTCCTCCGCCCCGGCGTGGTCCGCGACGCCACCACGCCGCCCGCCCCGCTCGCTCCGCGCGGACCGGAGAACCCAGCTCTCGCCTTCCGCTCCTGGGGCTCGATGTACGACGGCATGGTCGCTCCCTTCGTCCCCTTCGCCGTGCGCGGTGCGATCTGGTACCAGGGCGAGTCGAACGAGGACGACCCCGAGGCTTACCGCGAACTCCTGCCCCTCCTCATCGCCAGTTGGCGAAGCGCCTGGGCCGAGCCCGACCTGCCGTTCGGCATCGTCCAACTCGCCAACTACCGCGGAGCGAGCGACGAGCCCGCCCCCGGCGGCTGGGCCTTGGTCCGCGACGCCCAGCTCGAAACGGTGCAGACGGTGCCCCACACCGGGTTGGCCGTGGCCATCGACGTGGGCGACGCCGGCGACATCCACCCCCGCGACAAGCGCACCGTCGGCGAACGGTTAGCCCGCTGGGCCCTGGTCGAATTGGGGGCCTCGAAGGAGGAGTGCTCGGGTCCGGTCTACCGCTCGCTGCGCCACTACCGCTCGGACCTCGTCCTCTCCTTCGACCACGCGGCGGGGCTCGCTACCCGCGACGGCCAGCGGCCCGCGGGCTTCGCCATCGCCGGCGCCGACGGCCGCTTCGTGTGGGCCACGGCCCGCATCGAGGGCGAGACGGTGCGGGTCACCGCCCCGAGCGTCGCCGATCCCGTCGCCGTGCGCTACGCCTGGGCCGACAATCCGGCGCGGGCCAACCTGGTGAACGGAGCCGGGCTGCCGGCGTCGCCCTTCCGCACCGATCGGCCGCCGCTTCAGAGCCGCCAGCCCGGGCGGTAGGTCTCCGAGAAAAGGGCCCGCTGAGCCGGGCTGCCCCCGCCCTTGGCCCGGTCCCACTCGAGCGGCTTGCCGCTCCGGTAGGCGACGGTGCCTAACAGGACTAGCTCGGTGAGTCGGCTGGCGTAGTCGAAGCGGCAGAGCGGCGAGCCCGCCCCGGTCGCCTTGCCGTGCCGCATCGCCTCCAGCCATTCCTGGTGGTGGCCGATCGAGTCGGGGATCGATGGCGGCGGCATGGTCACGTCCGGGTTCTGGAGGACCTTCATCTCGCCGTAGTTGGCCATGAGGAAGCCGGTCGTCCCCTGGAAGCAGACCATGTAGCGCCCGAAGTAGTCCTGGCGGTCCTTGCCTCCCAGCTCTTGGACCGTCGGCGGCACGCGCCCGCCGTCGAACCAGCGGAGGATGAGCGGGTCGTAGCGCGAACCGTTAGGCAGATCGCGATAGGCATCGGGGAAGACCCACGTCGCCTCCAACCACTCGGGGCAGCCGATGGCGTCGACCGGCGGGCCGTCGGCGGTGACCACGCAGCGCTGCCCGCGCGGACCGTCGAGGCCGAGGGCCCACATGGGCAGGTCGAGGATGTGGCAACCCATGTCGCCGAGCGTGCCGGTGCCGTAGGACCAGTGCCGCCGCCAGTTGGCCGGGGTGAGGCCTTCGACGTACTCGGCCTCGGGGATCGGCCCCTGCCAGAGCGCCCAATCGAGTTGCGGCGGCGGCTTGGCCCCGGGCGTCGGCTTGGCGCAGCACCAGCTCTTCGGACACCAGCAGTCGATCTGGGTGACGCGGCCGATCACTCCGGCCTGGATCGCCTCCACCACGCGGCGGTAGTTGGCGCCGGCGTGGATGAGCGTGCCCATCTGCGTCACGCACTCGTTCTCGGCGGCGAGGCGAGCCAACAATTGGCACTCCTCGAGGGTGTGGGTGAGCGGCTTCTCGAGGTAGACGCCGAGCCCGCGGCGCAAGGCCATCGCTGCGGCCGGAGCGTGGGTGTGGTCGGGCGTCGAGATGACCACGCCGGCCAGGTCGAGGGTGTCGTCCGAGAGGAGTTCGCGGAAGTCGCGATAGCGCTTGGCGGAGGGGAAGCGGTTGCCGGCCGCCTCGAGGTAGGCGCTGTCGACATCGCAGAGGGCGACGATCGATTCCCCTTCCACCTGCCCGAGGTTGGCCCCGCCTTGGTTGGCGACGCCGACGATGCCAAGCCGGAGCTTCTCGCCCTTGGCCGCCTTGGCCGCCTCGGTCGCGGCGACGCGGCGCCCGGGCGTCTGGCACGCTGCGAGGAGCGACGAGCCGCCGGCGAGGCCGAGGGCGGACAGTTGCAGGAACCGGCGGCGATCGAGTCGGTGCATGCGGGCCATGGTAGCCGTTGCCGCCTCGCTCCCCGGTGCTACCATCGCTCCCGATGGGCGACGCTGCCTCGCCGGCCACGCAGATCCTCGAGGAGCTCAACCGCGGCGATCCCTCCGCGGCGGGCCGGCTCTTGCCCCTCGTCTACGAGGAGTTGAAGGCCCTCGCCGCGGCCAGCCTGCGCCGCGAGCGGCCCGACCACACGCTCCAGCCGACGGCCTTGGTGCACGAGGCGTACCTCCGGCTGGTCGACCACGGCAAGGCCGACTGGCAGGGCCGGGCCCACTTCTTCGCCGTGGCCGCGACGACCATCCGGAACATCCTGATCGACCACGCCCGCAAGGCCAAGGCCGAGAAGCGCGGCGGCGGATGGGAACGGACCGTGCTGCACCACGACATCACCGGCGACCTGCGGGCCGGCCACCGGAGCGACGTCGACCTCCTCGACCTCGACGAGGCCCTGGCCAAGCTGGCCTCGCTCCATCCGCGGCAGGCCAAGGTGGTCGAACTCCGCTTCTTCGGCGGCCTCTCCATCGAGGAGACCTCGCACGTCCTCGACGTGGCCCGCTCCACCGTGACCGACGATTGGACCTTGGCCCGGGCCTGGCTCAGCCGAGAGCTGACGAGTTAGGCGGGAGGCGCTCCGCACCCGCGCCAGCTATCCTGCGGGCATGCACATCGCACGCATCGTGGGGATCGCCCTATCGCTCGGCTGCGCCCAGCTCGTCGCCGCCGACGAGGGTTCAGGACACTCCTCGCACGGCTCGGCCTTCGACACCGGCCTCCGGCAGCGCCCTTGGCACATGGAGGGCATCGGGCACACCCACTTCCCGGTGACGAGCTCGATCTCCGAGGTGCAGGCGTGGTTCGACCAGGGCAACACGCTCCTCCACTCCTTCTGGTTCGAGGAGGCGGAGCGCTCCTTCCGGTGGTGCGCGAAGCTCGATCCCGACTGCGCCATGGCCTACTGGGGCCTGGCCGCGACCTGCCTGAACTGGTTCAGCGAGCCGGCCCTCGACAAGCCAAACTCGAAGCGCGGGCTCGACTTCCTCAAGGAGGCCTCGCGCCGCAAGGGCTCGGCCACGCCGCGGGAGCGGATGTACATCGAGGCATGGGAGGCCGCGTTCAACGGGCCGAGCCTCGAGCGGACCAAGGTCCTGGCCCGCGAGCTCGAGAAGATCGTCCTCGCCTACCCCGACGACGTCGAGGCCAAGGCCCTCTACGCCCTCTACTGCATCGACGCCAACATGCCCTACGCGAACGAGCTGGTCCTGCGGCAAGTCCTCGCCAAGGAGCCCGACCATCCCGGCGCCCACCACTACCGCATCCACAACTGGGACCGCGAGCACACCGAGCAGGCCCTCGAGAGCTGCCGCCGCTACGGCGAGATCGCTCCCAACATCGGCCACTCGAACCACATGCCCGGCCACAACTACAGCAAGCTCGGCATGTGGAACGAGGCGGCCATCTCGATGGACAGCGCCACGCGGGTCGAGCTGAACTACATGAACGAGCGGCTGGCCCTGCCCTTCGAGACCTGGAACTTCGCCCACAACCGGAACTACCTGAGCTACATCCAGGAGCAGCTCGGGATGGAGCACGCCTCGCTCCAAGGGGCCCGGGCCCTGATCGCCGCCCCCCGCGATCCGATCCGCAACAAGGACGACGAGATGGGAGCCTACGACCAGGGCGTGCAGGCCCTGGCCCGCTGCCTCATCAAGTTCGAGCGCTGGGACGAGATCCTCGAGCCCGACTCGATCCCCTGGCGCGACACGCCCACCGACAAGGCCAACCGAGCCTTCGCCGAGGCCCTGGCCCACATCGGGAAGGGCAACCTGGTCGAGGCCCGAGCGAAGATCGCGGAGATCCGGGCCGCCATCAAGGGCCAGAGCGACGAGGGCAAGGCCATGAACGTGGACCTCTCGATCGCCGCCGACGCGGCCGACGGCCTGCTCCGCGCCGCCGAAGGGGACCGCCTGGAGGCGACCCGCTTCCTGCTCCTCGCTGCCGCCCTCGAGGAGAAGAAGCGGGCGGACGATTCCTACCGCAACGACCCGCCGCCCTATCCCTGGCCGGTGTTCCGGCTGCTCGGCGACGTCTCCCTCGCCGCGGGCGACCACCAGCTCGCCATCGACGCCTACGGGCGGGCCCTCAAGGTCGAGGCCAACGACGCCTTCGCCCTGGCCGGCCTGGCCCGGGCCCACGCCGCGCTCGGCGAGAAGGAAGCCGCGGCCCGCTACGCCGGCCGGTTCGCCGCGGTGTGGTCGCACGCCGATCCCGGGATGCGGTGGACGGCGGAGGTCGAGAAGCTCGGATTGGGGGCGAAGCCGACCAGCGAGACGCCGGCACCCGAGCGCGAGTACCAGCTCCAGGTCCAGGCCAAGATCGGCCCGCTCGACTGGGAGCCCTATGCCGCCCCGGCCCTGAGTTGCCTCGATCCCGACGGGAAGCCGGTCCGCCTCGAGGATTTCCGCGGCAAGAACGTCCTCCTCGTCTTCTACCTCAACGAGGGCTGCGTGCACTGCGTCGAGCAGTTGATCGCGATCGGCAAGCGGACCTCGGATTGGACCGCCCAGGACACCGTGGTCCTCGCGGTCAGCAGCACGCCGCCGGCCCAGAACAAGCAGTCGCTCAAGCTCGGCAGCCTCCCCCTCCTCCTCCTCTCCGACACCGACCACGTCAACACCCGCCGCTTCACCTCCTACGACGACTTCGAAGGCATGGAGCTGCACTCCACGATCCTGATCGACCGCCAAGGCCGGGTCCACTGGAAGCGCACCGGCGGCGATCCGTTCACCGACACCGACTTCCTGCTCAAGGAGATCGAGCGGATGAACGCCCCGCACGACGCATCGCTCGCCGGCTCGTAGACCCGTCGCACCCGTCGCGGCGCGCCTCACACGCACACGGGATGAGCGACACGCTCCTTGAACGCCGCGGCCACGAAGAACCTGAATCGGCTTCTCTGTGACATGATGTCCCCCGAAAGGGTGGGCGGAGCCGATCCGAGCCGCCCGCTCGGTCAACGGGGACAGCATCCACCGCGGACGCGGTGTCCCCGGATGAAGGGTTGTGTTCCGAACGGCGACCCGTACCGCTCAGTCGCCCCAGTCGCCAAGCAGGATGCCGAGATCGGCGGCATCGACGCCGCCGTTGTTGTCAAGATCAGCAGGGGAGTCCTTGGCTCCCCAGGATTGGATGAGGATGGCCAAGTCCGACGACCCGACGGCGCCGTCGCAGTCGAGGTCGGAGTGGCGTCGGGGCTTGGGCGTGAGGCGGAGGACGCAAACTCCCATCGCGCCGCTCACATCCCCTGCGATCTGCCCGCTGTTGTTGACCGCTGATGCAAAGCCGGTTCCGAGGTTGATCTCGTCGAACCCGGGAACTAGATCGTTCAATCGATAGAGCTGCCCGTTCTCCCACAGGAACGCGCGGCTGTTGTTGAACTCCTCCATGTACCCGACGACCTGGCCGGCGTCGTTCAGGCCGTACGCTCGGACGCTCGGGTACCCCGGCAACGATCCGAGCGCGACCATCTCGGTCCCGTTCCAGAAGAAGCCGCGACGCTCCAGGCAGTATTTGTCCGGCGGATCGCAGTCTGCGTTCCCCCAGCCGGCTACTTGTCCGAGCCCGTTGATGGCTCGGCCGAAGCTTGTGTAGGCGCCAGGGGCGGGAGGCAGCACCGTGATCTGCGCGCCGTCCCAGATGAACGCCCGGCCGTCGACGTTGTAGTTGCGGGGGGAAACGAAGCCCGTTATCCACCCTGCATCATTGATCGCGTAGGCCACGCTGCTCGGCTGGTTCAAGGCCGGCGAGAGGTCCACCATTGCGCCGCCTTGCCACAGCATCGCCAGCAAACCCGGGCCGACGATCGTCTCTCCCCAGAATCCCACCGCCACGCCGCCGTCGCTCACGTCATACGCCTCGCTCCAGTTCCCCCCGGGCAGCGTGCCCATGTCGAAGAACACCCCGTTGTCGATCATGAAGCCCTTCGTCGCGTTGCCGGGATTGGAGTAGTAGCCGACGATCTGGCCCTTGTCGTTGATGCCGTAGGCGCGGCTCGAGCTCGTCCCCGGCGGCATCGGCAGGAACTGGATGTTCGGCGAGCCGGCCTTCCAGATGAAGGCCTTGTCGTTGTAGCAAAGCCCCGTCGCGAACCCGACGATGTCCCCCGCCTCGTTGATGTCGAGTCCGACCGCAGCGCTCTTGAACGGTCCGCACGGCGGGGCGCAGGCCATCTCGTACTCGTACTCGGGTGGGCACGCGGAGGCGGGGACGCCCGAGAGCCACAGCGCGAAAGCGCACGCCGCGATCCCGCGCCGCCCGGCTCCCGCTCGCCGACCTTGCCCTGCGCCGCGCATCGCGCGTCCTCCCGCTTGCCGGGGTCGAACAGTGGGGGATGCACCGTGCCGTCCGACTCGGATCAACTCTAGGTCGAGGTCTCGACTGCGGCAAAGAGCCCACTCATCGATGCGTCAACTTGGGGGATCGACGTTGCATGTCTCGATGCTCGTCGGGACCTGCCGGGGCGGTTCCCGGACGCGTCCTTTGGATTCACGCCTCCTCCTTGGGGCGACCCCAGGCCACTCAGACGCGATCGGCTTCGGGCCCTCCAGACGAGCAGATGCCGTTGCGAGCGTGACTCGCACCAGTCCCCATGCGCGCCACCCCAAAGGCGGGTACGCGCTTCGAGCGGCGCCACTCCGATCCATGGGGCCATCCGGCGCTTCCGCCGCTCGGTCGCCTTCGTGGCGGAGCGAGGCCCCCCGGTCGCGCCGCGAACTTCCTCGAATTGCCAACGGACTCCTGGCCACGACCTGCGCCGACGCGAATACTCTCTCGGATGGCCGGCGTGCCATCGGATGGTGACTCGATCCCGGCCAGGCGGGCGGCCTTTGACCTTCCCGGTGCACAGTTCCCTCCTGACAACCCATCGGCTCGGCAAGCGAGAAGTCCCGGCGGGAATCGGCCAGACCAGCGGGGGAAGCACCGCGCTGGACCCGCAGCAGCCAGCCGGGCTCTTCGGCGTCGGCTCCGTCGAGAAACCTGCCGAGTGGTTCGGGACGCTCGATGCTCAGATGCGGGCCGCCATCCTGTCCCTTCGCGGAGGATCCTGAACTATGGTTTCCGCCCGGTCGACCGTCGGTGTCACCATCGCCACGATTGCCGCGTCGGCGCTCCGGTGCTGCGCGCAATGCACCTACGAAGTGATCGCGCTGCCCAACCCGTGCCCCAACGGCAGCAGCGGGGTCATAATGGACATGAACGACGACGAGGTCGTCGTCGGCTTCTACACTTCCTGCTCTGCGGCAGTCTGGCGGCCCTGGAAATGGTCGGCTGCCACGGGCCTCGTCACGCTCCCTCTGCCGCAGCTGCCGGGCGCGGGTGATGTTGTTGCGCGTCGCGTCGCTCCGGACGGCACGATCGTCGGCACCGTTGAATTGGGGTCGGGGGCGCACAAGGCCCTTGTGATCTGGGCGACCGATGGCAGCGTGAGCACAGCTTGGCCGGGCGGCGACAACATCGACACCAACGAGTGCGTCAAGCGCGGCGACGGGACGATCCTGGGCGAGCTCCAAGGGGGACTGGGCGGGTTCAATCCGTTCGCCTGGTTCGAAGGCAATCCCGCGCCGCTGCCCGATCAGCTCACCGCCTCGCACGGAGGCATCCTCGACGTGGCGCCCAACGGACTCGCGACCGGCCGATGGTTCCTCCAGAGTTACGCCATTGACGCGCTTCCCTTCATCTGGGACGGGAACGACTCGGTCGTCCTCCTACCGACGCCCTTACCCTACGAGAAGGCGGAGGGCAGGCGAATCGACGCGTTCGGCCGCGTCGCCGGAACCGCCAACACTCCGGGTAAGAACGCGTTCTACTGGGAAGCCGGTGCGTACACGTTCCTCGGCGGGCTCCCGGGTGATCCGTTCAGTTCGTGCACCGATAGCAACGTGCTCGGCCAAATCGTGGGGCAGAGCAAGAGTACCTTGGGGGACGGTGGCATTCCGTTCCTCTGGCAGCACGGCTCGATAGTGGCGATCGAGTCGCTCGGGACCTTCCCGTTCCTCGACCTCCCGATCAGCGTCGGCGCAATCAACAACGACGGCCTGATCGCCGCCAGAGGCATGGCGCATGCGTACCTCCTGCGACCGCTGGGCGTGGTGCCCACGGACGTGGACCTCAACTGTCGCGTTGACGCCGAGGACCTGAAGTTGCTTTTCGCGTGCTGGGGCCCCGCCGGTGCGTCGCCTGTGAAGCGCGCCGATGTGAACGGGGATGGGAGCGTGGACGCCTACGACCTTGCCGAGGTGCTCGGGGCTTGGACGCCCGTCGAGACGACCGACCGCGGCCGACGGAAGTAGTACGGCCATCCTCGTGGCATCCCAAGGCTGCGATGCGCCTCGCGGCAACGGGCTCCTGCCTGCCGCGCGTGACGCGAGCCCATTGCCCGTCGTTCACGACCGACCGCGGCCGACGGAAGTAGTACGGCCATCCTCGTGGCATCCCAAGGCTGCGATGCGCCTCGCGGCAACGGGCTCCTGCCTGCCGCGCGTGACGCGAGCCCATTGCCCGTCGTTCACGGTCGGCGCGAGCTACGCCGCCTGCACCCGCCCCGCCCTCCACGCGAACGGATGACCTTGCAACGCTGACGCGCACGGGTCCCGGCGCGGAGTACCTAACGGATCCCGGTGCGCCGCCAGCCTAACCATTGCCACCTGCCAAGGCCTCGCGGCGCTTGGCCAGCTCGGCCCGGACCTCCTCCATGGCGGCGATCCAGGGCTTCTTGCTCTCCTCGAGCTTGTTCTCCGCGGCCAGCCGCTCGAGGGCGGCCTTGGCCTGGCTGGCCTGGGCGATGCCGTCGTCGAGGAGGGCCAGCCGGGCGTCGCGTTCCTTCGTGGCATCCTCGGCCTGGGCTCCGCGCAGCCCGGCCACGCGGTAGCGGCTCACCACCACGTTGACCTTGGCCAGGACATTGGCCGCGTCGGCCTGCTCCCCCTGCAGGGCGAGCTCGAGCGAGCGGAGGATCAGCGGCTCGGCCTCGGCCAGCCGCTTCTCGGCGAGGAGCTGGGCCCCCAGCTTGCTGTTGGCGGCGGCGCAGTCGGCCACGTACTCGGCGTTGTCGGGATCGGCCTTGAGCAGCTTCTCGCGGGCCTCGAGGCTGGCCCGGAAGTGCTCGAGGGCCTCCTCCCGCCGGCCCAGGTCGCCTAACGCATCGCCCACGTGCTCCTCGGCCACGGTGAGGTCGCGCACGCTGAGGGCGTCTCCCTCCCGGAGGAGCGGCTTGGCCAGGGCCAACGCCTGGCGATAGGAGTCGAGCGACTCCTCGAAGCGCTTGCTGGCCTCCTCCTTCCGCTTGGCGTCGGACTCCCGGTTGCCGAGCTGCCGGAGGACGTTGCCCACGAACTGGTGGCTGATGGCGAGGTCGCGCTGCCGGTCGCGGTCGCCCGGATTCCGCTCGAGGATCGCCTTCCGCGTGGCCTCGACGCTGCGGAAGGTGGCCAGGGCCGCCTCCAGCTCGCCCCGCGAGAACTGCAGGTTGCCGATCGCGTTCTGGGTCTTGGCCAGGGCCACGTGGGCCGCGTCGTCGTCGCCGGCGATGGCCACCATCCGCTCCCGCAGCTCGAGGGCCTTCTGGAAGCTCTGCATGGCCCCGTCGCGGTCGCCGAGGTTGGCCTTCGAGTGGTAGCCCTGGGTGTTCCCGATCCGCATGTAGCCCTCGGAGACCTCGAGCAGGAGCCCCTTGTCGTCGGCCGCCTCCTTGGAGAGGCTGTCGAGGTAGGCCGTCGCGGTGGAGACGATCTTCTTGCGGGCCTCGGTCGAGCCGGGCAGGTCGACGATCAGGTCGTCGAACTCGTAGATGAAGGTCTTGGCCAGCTTGCGCAACTCGTCGAAGCGGTGGTCGGCGCGGGCCTGGGCGGCGAGGGCCTCGTTTCGCTTCTCGTGGGCCTGCACCAACCCGATCGAGGTGCCGACCAGGCCGAGGACGAGGAGGACGAAGGCCACCGCCACGCCGCCCACCAGGGCCTTGTTGCGGCGGGCGAACTTGGCGAGCTGATAGGTGGTGGTCGGCGGGCGGGCCACGATCGGCTCGTCGCGCAGGTAGCGCTCGAGGTCGGCCGCGAACTCGCTCGCATCGCGGTAGCGCCGCCCGGGATCCTTCTCCAGGGCCTTGGCCACGATGGTCTCGAGGTCCCCGCGGAAGACGCGGTCGACGGCGCTGAGCCGCGAGGCGTCCTCGTCGCGGATGACGCGGGCCACTTCGGGCATGGTGCGGTTGGTGGCGTCGACGAGGGGCCGGCCGGCCAGCAGTTCCCAGGTCACCGCACCTAACGCGTAGACGTCGCTCCGCACGTCGATCTTCGAGGAGTCCCCCGCCACCTGCTCCGGGCTCATGTAGGCCAGCGTCCCGATGAGCTGGCCCACGTCGGTCTGCATGGTGGTGACGGCGAGGTCGGCGTCGGTGGCCCGGGCCACGCCGAAGTCGAGCACCTTGGGCTGGCCGCTCCGGTCGACGAGGATGTTGGCCGGCTTGAGGTCGCGGTGCACGATCCCCTGCCGGTGGGCGACCCCCACCGCGTCGGCGATCCGGGCCATCAGCCGGACCCGCTCGCGGCTGCCGAGCTTGGCCTCGGCGGCGTGGCGGACGAGCGGCAGGCCGTCGACGTACTCCATCGCGAAGTAAGGCACGGTGGTCGTGCCGGTCGGCGTCTTGATGGCGGCGCTCCCCGCGTCGTAAATGCGGGCGATGCCGGGATGCTCGAGCCGTCCGAGGACCTCGGCCTCGAACTCGAAGCGCCGCCGCAACCGCTCGGTGCTGGCGAAGCCCGGCCGCATCACCTTGAGGGCCACGGTCCGCCGCGGACGGTCCTGCTCGGCCAGGTAGACCATGCCCATGCCGCCTTCGCCGAGTTCCCGCACGATCGTGTAGCGGGCCTCGGAGGCGAGGGCGGTGCCTTGACCGTGGGCGGTCTCCGATGGCAGCGAGGAGAGGAAGCCGGCGAGGTCGAATGCCCCGGTCTCGACCGCCACCGCCGGCCGCTCGTGGTGCTCGAGGAGCGAGGCGACCTCGGCCCGCAGCTCGGCGTCGTCGCCAGAGCGCTCGGCGAGGAAAGCGGCCCGGCGGGCGGGCTCGAGCCGGCTCGCCTCCGCAAACAGCTCGGAGATGCGTTGGTGGCGGTTCGGGTCCATCGTCGGGCCGATGGTACCCGCGGGGGATGAAGGCCAGAAGCGCCGACTCCGGAACCCAGCCTTACAGGTCCGGTCGATCGACCTCCACGTCGCGGCGGCGGATGCGCTCGGAGAAGTCGGCGTCGGACGCCCCGCGGGCCAGGTCGTCGATGTAGGCCTCTTGCCGCAGCCGGGCGAAGGGCTTGCTGGTCTCGAACATCCCGTGGTTGTAGGCCCAGCGATCCCACAAGCCGTTGAGGGCGACGTGGATGGGCGGGATGAGGGGCAGCTTCTCCTGGGAGACGAGCCGCACGATGCCCACGCCGCAGCTATGGGTCACCGCGTTGTACCAGTGCGGATGGTTTGCAAGCTCATTGCCACGGTCGACATAGGCGAGGAAGAGCCGCCGCCGGCCCTCGGGCGTGCTGACCATGCGGTAGCGGTAGACGTCCTCGTGGCGGAAGTTCGTCCGCACCTTCACCACGTCGCTCTCCGCGGCCCACACGTGCACGAGCGGATACTGCCGGAACGCCCCGCCGAGGGCCGAGTATTCCTGCCCCACTTCCTTGCGGGTCTCGATGGAGACGGCGATGTAGTCCATCGTCCCGTTCGGGCCTTCGAAGCCGAAGCTCACGAAGGTGTGGCAGATGAGGGTCGGCCCCCAGTAGCTCATGAAGAGGTCGAGGGTGGCGAGCTTCGAGAGGTCGTACTCGCGATCTTCCCAGCGCTCGTCGAAGTCGGTCTCCGAGCGGTAGTGGAAGTTGCGGACGCTGCGGACGATCACCCGGTCGCCGTTGACCTCGATGCGCGGGGCCACCTTCACGTCGGGCTGCCAGTTGCCTTCACCGGGCGCCGGCAGCCACCAGAACCAAGCGATGACCACGCCCCACACGAGGAGGGGAATGGCGATCCGGAGCGCCCGCCGCCGCAGGAAGAGGACGAAGAGGAGGCCGCCGACGAGAAGGGCGATGAGGGCGACGTGCAACGCCACCGGTCCCCGCGGGGCATACCAGATGGCTAACGAGCACCAGCTCGTCAGGGCCAGCCAGAGGATGCCCCAAGCCGGGATCAGGAGGGCCCGGAGGACCGTGCGCACGACAGCCCACGAGCCTCGAGCGACGGTCTGGGTGGCAGTCAGCGGATCCCGTCCTTCTGGGCCATCATCTCGAGCATGTCGACGCAGCGCGAGGCGTAGCCGAACTCGTTGTCGTACCAGGAGACGATCTTGAAGAAGCGGTCGTTGAGCTGGATGCCGGCCGAGGCGTCGAAGATCGAGGAGCGCGGATCGCTCATGAAGTCGCTGGAGACGACCTCTTCCTCGGTGTAGCCGAGGACGCCCTTCATCGGGCCTTCAGCCGCCGCCTTCATGGCCGCGTTGATGGCCTCGAGCGAGCTCGGCGCGGGCGTGCGGAAGGTGAGGTCGACGCAGGAGACGTTCGAGGTCGGCACGCGGAAGGACATGCCGGTCAGCTTCCCCTTCACCTGCGGCAGGCAGAGGGCCACCGCCTTGGCCGCCCCGGTCGAGCTGGGGATGATGTTCATGTAGGCGTTGCGGCCGCCGCGCCAGTCCTTCTTGCTCGGGCCGTCCTGGGTCGGCTGCGTGGCGGTGACGGCGTGCACCGTCGTCATCAGGCCTTCCTCGAGGCCCACCGTGTCGAGGAGCACCTTCACCACCGGAGCGAGGCAGTTGGTGGTGCAGCTCGCGTTCGAGAGGACGGTGTGCTTGGCCGGGTCGTACTTCTCGTGGTTGACCTTGTAGACGAAGGTCGGCACGTCGTCCGACTTGGTGGGAGCCGAGATGAGGACCCGCTTGGCTCCGGCGGCGATGTGCTTGCGGGAGTCGTCGCCCGAGGTGAAGAGGCCGGTCGACTCGAGGACGTACTGGGCCCCGAGATCCTTCCAGGGGAGCTGGGCCGGATCCTTCAGCGAGGTGCACTTGGTGCGCTTGCCCTCGCACATCAGCCCGTCGCCGTCGACCTGGACGTCCTTCTCGAAGCGGCCGTGCGAGGTGTCGTGGCGCACCAGGTAGGCGAGGTTGTCAGCCGGGACGAGATCGTTGACGCCGACGAACTCGAAGTTCCCCCTCGCCATGCCGATCCGGTAGACGAGGCGACCGATGCGACCGAACCCGTTGATGCCGACTTTGATGGCCATGGTGCGCTCCAAAGGAAGGGGAAAAGGATAGCAGCGCCACGCCACCCCGGAGACGCACCTATTCCGCCGGCGGCAGGTGCTTGAGGTGCGGGGCCAGGAAGCGATCGGCGACGCTGGGGAAGAAGGTGAAGAGGCTGGCGGCGAAGCGGGCCGGGAGCGAGGTCCACACCTCGCTCCGCGGTCGCCGCAGGCAGGCCACCACGGCCCGGGCCACCCGCTCGGGGGGCTGGACGATGAAGCTCGGAGCGTGCTCGGCGACGGTGGGCCGCCCCGCCGACGGGCCGCCGCCGGCGACCTCGAAGAACTCGGTCGAGGTGGTGACCGGGTGGACGGTCGAGACTTCGATCCCGTGCGGGCGCAGCTCGTAGCGCATGGCCCGGGCCACCATGAGCTGGGCGGCCTTGGTCGCGGCGTAGGGGCCGTAGCCAGGCAAGGTGAAGCGGGCCACGCAGGAGGAGCACATCAGGAGGTGCCCGCCATGGCCGCGGGCCTTGAGTCGTTGGGCGGACTCGATCAGGAGGTCGGTCGCGGCGAAGAAGTTGACCTCGAACATCCGCCGCAGGTCGGCTTCGCTGAACTCGACCACCCGCCGCTCGGCGCCGTAGCCAGCGTTGGCGAAGACGACGTCGAAGCGCCCGAAGGCCGCGGTGGCCTCGTCGAGGAGCCGCTTCGAGAATCCCGCGTCGCTCACGTCGCCGACCACCGGCAGGGCCCGACGACCCAAGCGGCCGATCGCCTCGACCACCTCGCGCAGGCGATCCTCGCGGCGGCCGGTCGCCACCACGTGCATGCCGGCCTTGGCCGCCTCGATGGCCGTGGCCCGGCCGATGCCCGAGGAGGCCCCGGTCACCACGAGGACGAGATCGTCGAGGACGCGAGCCATGGGCCAAGCAGGGTAGCGAAGGAGCCGCGACTCCGCCCCGCCGCCGGCGGCGTGCCTCGGCGCGTGGACCCGCTACCGCACGACGATCTCGAAGGTCGCGTCGAAGGAGCCGAGGTGGCCGCGGGAGGGGAGATCATGTCCGTCCGAGAGGGCGGCGCCGGGAGCCGTCATGGGCTCGAGGCAAAGGAAGTCGCTCCCCGCCGGGGCGTAGACCTGGAGGAAGCGGTAGCCGCCGTGGAAGCGGAGATGGATGGTGCCCTCGGGGCCGCTGAGCCCGGCCACGCAGCGGGCGGGGACGCGGAAAAGGTCGTCGAAGGTGCGGTCGCCGAGCGGGGAGCGATCCTCCGGCAAGGTCGGCTCGACTGCCAACAGCTCGCCACTCCTCACTGGCAAGAGCGCCCGGTCGAGGCCCACACGCTCCCGCGAAGGAAGCTGCAGCGTGACCGCCTGCCGCGGTCCCGGCAAGCGGAGGTAGGGATGCCAGCCAAATGCGATCGGCGTCGGGTCGAGCGCCGTCACCCGGCAGACGCAGTTGAGGCTCCGCTCGCAGAGGACGATGCCGACCGAGAGCTGGTGGGCGAAGGGGAACGCCGCGAAGGCCGGCAACTCCGGCGACCAGGCCAGGTCGCCAGCCACCAGGATCCCGTCGCCGAGGATGGCGTGCTTGATGTCCTGCCAGTGGTGCCGGACCAGACAGCCGTGGATCGGCAGGCCGTTCGCGTCGCGCTTGAGTCCGGGGGCGTCGGTGACCGCGACGTCCTTCCCGCCCCAGTGGTAGCGATCGCTGCGGAGTCGGTTGGCCCACGGATAGAGGAGCGGCACGCCGCCGGTCTTGGCCGAGCGGGCAAAGGTGGCGAGGTCGCTCGGGAGCGCCAGGCGCTCGATGCCGCCGCAGATCCAACTGGTCACGCAGAGCCCGAGGGCAGGCGCCACGTCGGCCGTGGTGTCGCCGACGCGGAGCCTCCAGAGCTCGACGCCCGACTCGATCCGCCGCTCGCAGCCCACGCCTCGCGCCATGCCTGAAGCGTACCAACTCACGGTGGCCGGGCCCCGCGCCGATCGCCAATCGGTTCAACGCCAAAAACGCGGTGTTCATCCCGGCGAAACACTCCGCTTTGGCCAGCCTGCTCCGGTAGACTCGCCGCCATGCACGCCCGACCGCCCGCCCTTCCCTGCTTCGGTCGAGACCGCGCCATCATCGGCATGGTCCACGTCCTGGCGCTGCCCGGCACCCCGCGCGGCGGGGAGCCGGTCGCAACGATTGCGCGTCGCGCCGTCGAAGAGGCTTCGGCCCTGGCCGCGGCGGGCTTCGACGCCATCCTCCTCGAGAACATGCACGACGTCCCCTACCTCCGCCGCGAGGTGGGACCCGAGATCGTGGCCGCCATGGCCGTGGTGGCCAGCGCGGTGCGGAAGGCCGTCTCCTGCCCGATCGGGATCCAGATCCTGGCCGGTGCCAACCACGCCGCCTTGGCCGTGGCCCACGCCGCCAACCTCGACTTCGTCCGCTGCGAAGGCTTCGTCTTCGCCTCGGTGGCCGACGAGGGGCTCCTCGCCGAGGCCGACGCCGGCCCCCTCCTCCGCTATCGGAAGGCGATCGGGGCGGAGCGGATCGCCCTCCTCGCCGACATCAAGAAGAAGCACAGTTCGCACGCCATCACCGCCGACGTGACCATCGCCGAGAGCGCCGCCGCCGCCGAGTTCTTCGGTGCCAGCGCCGTGGTGATGACTGGCCCCGCCACCGGCCAGCCGACCGCCCTCGGCGACATCGACTCCGCCCGCCGCGGCTGCCGCCTGCCGATCGTGGTCGGGAGCGGCGCCACCGCGACGACGGTCGGTTCCCTCCTCGCCAAGGCCGACGCGGTGATCGTGGGCAGCGACCTCAAACGCGACGGCCACTGGCGCGAGCCGCTCGACGCGTCGCGGGTCAAGGCCTTCGTGGCAGCGGCCCGTTCGTAGCACGAGTTGGAGCCGAGCCCCCCAATGCCGACCCGTCGTCTCCTCTCCCTGCTCCTGGCCGTGGCCGTGGTCGCCCTGGCCTCGGTTGCCCGCGCCCAGCAACCGTCCAACGCGCCACCGAGCGCCACCGTCGAGGTCCTCGGGATCGACGGCAAGCCGGTCCCCAACTGCCCGGTCTCGATCGCCGATCGCGAGGCTCCTTTCGCGGATGCAGTGACCGACGCGAGCGGCCGGGCCCAACTCGTCATCGCCGGCCGGAACCCCGAGGATCTCGTGGTGAGCCTCGGCTTCGCCCCGGCCGCAATCTCCGTGACCGCCAAGATGCGGGACCAGACCGCCTACACGCGGACCCTTTACGAACTCCGCCAGCGCGGTGCCTTCGAACCCATGGTCCCGCTCCGGACCGGCCCCGACGGGAGCCGCGTCGCCACGCTCCAAGCCAAGCCCGTCACCTCGGTGACCTTGGCCGGGGTCTCGGGCGCCGACGGCCTGGCCTGCGAGGGCGAACTCCTGACCGGTCGCCACTCCCTGCCGGCCACCGCGACCTGCTCCGATCGGAAGGTCGCCCGGCTCCAAGGCGTCCCCTTCGGGGTCGCCGACACCATCTACGTCGCCCGTCGAGCGACGGTCCTCCCGGTCGACCTCACCGCCGAGCGCACCTCGCGGGGCGAGGTGGCCCTCGAGCCAGTCGTCTTCCCGCCCGCCGCGAAATCCGGGACCCTCACCCTCCGGCTCTCGGGGGGTGACCGGGTCACCGACAAGACGCGCCATCCGCTGACCCTCGGGGTGACCCTGGTCGCCGAGGACGGCAGCCGCTTCTACCGGTATTCGACGCTGGGCCACCCGTCGAGCGAGACGACGGTGGTGAACGCCGTGGCCCGCTCGGAGAAGCCCCGCTTCGAGATGCCGCCCTCCGGCCGCTACTACCTGACCGCCGGCTGCCTGCTCAACGGGCTGCACGACGCGGTGGACCTCCGGGCCTTCATCCTCGGCGGCGGGAAGCCGGGCCAGGCCGGCATCCCCTCGATCGAGATCGTCGAGGGCACCGAGATGACGTTCGACGTCGACCTTGCCGCCTGCCGGGCGGCGCTGACCAAGGCGCTCGCCCTGCCGACGGCCAAGCCAGCGACCGCGCCGGACGCTCCGGCGCCGAACGCCCGCTGACGCCCGTCGCGGCGGGGCACGGCTCTTATACTCCGCCCAATGCCAGAGCCCCGCACCGTTTGGCTGAACGGCCAACTCGTCGACGAGCGCGCCGCCACGGTCTCCATCTGGGACCGCGGCTTCCTGTTTGGCGACGGCGTCTACGAGCTGGTCCGGTTCTTCCGGGCGGAACCCGCCAGCGGCCAGCGCCGCGTCGGCGTGGGGATGGACCTGCACGTGGCTCGCCTCCACCGGAGCCTCGGCTTGGCCCGCATCCGGGGCTTCGACGCCGCGGAGCTGCCGATCATCTGCGAACGCCTCCTCGACGCCCACGGCCTCGACGACGCCGCGGTCTACCTGCAGGTGACCCGCGGAGCGGGCACCACCCGGCTCCACATCCCGCCGGCCGACCTCCGGCCCACCGTCTTCGCCTACTGCATGCCCTGCGAGCCGATGGAGAAATTCGTCGAGCCCGCGCCGATCAAGGCCGTCCTCCTCGAGGACATGCGTTGGCGCTGGTGCCAGATCAAGACCATCAGCCTGATGGGCAACATCCTCGCCGCCCTCGATGCCCACGAGCACGACGCGGCGGAGGCGATCCTCGTCCGCGACGGCCTGGTGGCCGAGGGCGCCTCGACCAACGTCCTCATCGCCCGCCACGGGAGGATGGTGACGCCACCCGTCGACGACGACCCGCCGATCCTGCACGGAGTGACCCGGGCCGAGCTGATCGAGGTCGCCGACCGGGCCGGCCTCCGCGCCGAGGTCCGCCCCATCGCGGTCGAGGAGCTCGCCGAGGCCGACGAGATCATGGTGAGCTCGAGCCGTCGCCTCGTGCACAGCGTGGTGCAACTCGACGACCGCACCATCGGCGGCGGCGTGCCTGGCCCGGTCGCTCGCCAGCTCTTCGCCGCGATGCGGAACCGCATCATTCAACAATGCCGCGGTTCGACCGCGGTCTTGGCCTGAGACCCCATGCCATCGAACCCACCGCTCCTCGCCATCCAGGTCGGCAACACCCGCGTGCAACTTGGGCGCTTCGCCGCCGACGGGCTCGAGGAGAGCCTGCGTCTCCCCAAGGGCGACCTCGCCGCGATCGTGGCCGAGGTGACCCGCCTGTGGGAAGGGATGCGCGGCGAGCCGCAGGCCGCGATCGCCGTGGCCAGCGTCAACGAGAAGACCGCCCAGCCGCTCGAGTCGATGCTCGAGGACCAGCTCGGCATCGAGGTCTACCGGATCGGCGACGACATCCCGGTCCCCATCGGCGAGTCGCTCGACCCGGAGACGATCGTGGGCGTCGATCGCCTCCTGAACGCCGCGGCGGCGTGGGACAAGCTCAAGCAGGCCTGCGTGGTGGTCGACGCCGGCACCGCGGTCACGGTCGACTTCGTGGACGGCCACGGGACCTTCCACGGCGGAGCCATCGCCCCCGGGCTCGCCCTCCAGCTCAAGGCCCTGCACGACTACACCGACGCCCTGCCCTCCATCGAGTTCCGCACGCCCTCCGACGACGCCTTCGGGCGCAACACCGTGGAGGCCATGCTCCGCGGCGTCTACGAGGGTGTGCGCGGCCTGGTCTGGCGTCTGGTCGAGCGCTACAGCGAGGCGTACGGGGCGTATCCCCTGGTCATCGCCACGGGCGGCGATGCGGAGGCGCTCTTCGGCCATGACGAACTGGTCAACCGGATCGTCCCCGACCTCACCCTGCAGGGGATGGCCGTCGCTGCCCGCTACGCCCTCGCCGACGAGGACGAGACGGAGGAGGAAGAGGGCGGCAGCGCGGCCGAGGCCGATGCCGACTCCGACGAGTGAACGCATGGCCCACCCTGGCGAGCATCTCGTAGCCGATCCCGATTGCTTTGCGATCTGCTCGACGCCGCGCGGACCGGGGGCCATCGCGGTGGTCGACCTGATCGGCGACGTCGAGGCCGGGCTGGGGCGGCTCTTCCCCGATCGCCCGCCGCGGCTCGGCAGCCTCTCCCATCGCCAGTTCGGCGACTTCGACGACGGCGTGGTGGCCGTCCTCTCCAACGACCGGGCCCAGCTCTGCCCGCACGGCGGGCCGCGGGTCCTGCAGCGGCTGCGCGACTGGCTCGCCGATCGCGCGATCGGCTGGCTGGAGGACGCCTCGGGCATCAATCCCCAGGAGATCTTCCCGGAAGCCGGCGACCGCGTGGAGGCCTTCGCCCTCGCTGCCATGACCAGGGCCGCCAGCCGCCTCGCGGTGCGACTCCTGTTAGCCCAGAGCGAAATCTGGAAGACCACGCTTCCCGAGGAGAGCGACTGGCCCCGCTCGCGGCGGCTGCGGCGGCTGCTCGTCCCGCCCCGGGTGGTGGTGGTCGGCTCGCCCAACGCCGGGAAGAGCACCCTCTCCAACGCCTTGGTCGGCCGCACCATGGCCATCGCCAGCCCCGAGCCCGGCACGACCCGCGACTACCTGAGCGCCCGCATCGACCTCGACGGCCTGATCGTCGACTGGTTCGACACGCCAGGCGTGCGGGACACCGCCGACCCGATCGAGGCCGAGGCCCAACAGCTTGCCCGCTCGGTCATCGGTTCCGCCGACCTCCTGGTCGCCGTGGCGGCGCCGGGCAGCCCGTGGCCCACCATCCCGGGCCGCGATCCCGACCTTCGCGTCCTCACCAAGCGCGACATCGCCCACGGTCAGACCCGCCCCTCGCCTCGGCCCGACCTCGAGGTGAGCGCCGTCACCGGCGAGGGCATCCCCGACCTCGTCAGCGAGATCCGCGAGCGGCTCGTCCCCATGGACGACTTGGCCAGCGAACGGCCGTGGATCTTCGACGACCGGCTGCTCCCGAAAGCCTGACGGGCTAGGTAGCCCGGGCGCTCCGCAGCGGCCGCCCCCGCACGAGGAGCGGGGCGTAGGCGATCGCGTAGATGCCGAAGGCGAGTAGCCACGCGGCCCCGGCGACGAGGAGGGCCCACGCGTACCAGGGCGGCACCAGCGCCGCTCCGACCCGAAGCAGGGCCGCGAGGAGGACCAGCACGTACGACGTCACCTCCGGCCAGCCGGCCCGCACCGGGCGTCCGGAATGGGCTAACGAGGTTCGGGTGACCATGCCCATGACCAGGCAACCGATCGAGCCGGCGGCAAAGGCATGGATGGCCGCCGAACGGGGCAGCGATCCGAGCCAGACCAGGCCGAGGAGGAAGAGGCCGACCGCGATCCACGCATATCCGGCGTGCAGCACCCAGAGCATGGGCCGGGCCAAGGTCCGGAAGGGGTTCCAGCCGAGGGCCTGCCCCGCCACCGCGCCCGAGGCGAGGATGGCTACCGAGCCCGTCCATGCCGCGGGCAGGCCGAGGGTGTCGGAGAGGAACGCCACGAGCGTCGCGGTGAAGGCGAGGCGGCGGAGCCACGTGGCGCGGAACTGCCGGATGCCGGGGATGGCGTTGGCGGTGAACGCAGGGACCACCCGGCCCGCGATGATCAGTTCGACCAGGACGACGAGCATCAGGCCGAGCTCGATCGGCACGTTCGGGGCCAGCCCGATCCATCCGAGCATCGCGGCGTGGGAAGCGACGTTGCACGCGGCGAGTCCGGAGAGGACGCCGACCAGCGGCAGGTTCGAGTAGCTGCGGGCCTGGAGGAAGCGGCGGGCGAGGACGCTGGCCACGACGACGAGGAGGAGCGAGTCGACGACCGCCGTCCCCACGCCGTAGGCGAAGAACATCCCGAGCCGGGCGACCACCCAGAGAAGGACGATCGAGCCGAGCGAGACCCCGGCCGGGAGCGGGGCCCCGGTCCAGTTGCGGGCTGCGGTGAAGAGGAAGCCGACGATGATGGCCACGGCGAAACCGAAGACCATCTCGTGCATGTGCCATTGGATCGGCGGCAGCGACGGGAGGTACCGGCCGTGGTACCACATGGTGAGCCAGAGCGGCACCGCGATCGCCGCGAAGAGCGCACCGCCGAGGTACATGGGACGGAACGCGTCGCGGAGGAACGCGATCCCCCGCGGCCGAGAGCCTTGGACCGAGATGCTCGGCGCCCCGACGAAGATCGACCCCCGCCCGATCCTGCTCGATGCCGCGCCGACTCCTCCGGGCATCCCGTCCTTCGCATCGCTCTTCATGGCAACCGCTCGGCCGGCGCCACCCGACGCAGGCCCTTGGCCCGGTCGTTCCCTGTGGCAGCTCCGGCGTCGGCCATGGTACGTCGAAGCACGGCCCTCCGAGCGCCGGCCCCGCCCTACCGGGCGCACTCCACGACGTAGATCCTGCCTTCGCGGCGGCCGATGCGTTCGCAGGCGCTGGCCAGCTCGAGTTCCACGGTCAGTTGGCGGTCATCGGTGATCAATTCGACGTAGGCCGGGAGGGGACGTCCGGCGAGGACGTGCTCCGCCGGCCGGGGCCCGCTCGTGGCCCGGAAGGCGATGGCAGCTGCCGATACGACGAGGAGGACGAGGGCCGCCGTGGTGGCCGCGGTGCGGCGCCGACGGCGACCGCGCACGGCGCGGTCGAACTCGGCCAGGCCTCGATCCAACATCTGGCGTTGGGCGTCGTTCATGGCAATTCCCCTTCCGCGGTCCGCGCCTCGAAGGCCTCGCGGGCCAGCTTGGCGGCCCGCCGCAGGCGGCTGTCGACGGCGGCCCGGCCGAGGCCGAGCATCGCCGCCAGTTGGCTGAGGGTCGCCCCGGTGCGGGTCCGCAACTCGAGGAGGGAGCGTTCCTCGCTCGAGAGGTGGGCCAGCGCGGCCAGCTCGCCGCGGGCCTCTTCCAACAATTCGACGTCGGCCACGAAGTCCTCGACCTCGCTGCGGGTGAAGGCCACCCGCTCCTCGCGGGAACGGCGGGCCAGCTCGCTGCGCAGGAGGTCGACCACCGCCGAAGCCACGATGCGGCCGAGCCAAGCGTCGAGCTTCTCGGGGCTCTCGCAGCGCCGCGGGGCCCGGGCCACGCGGAGCCAGGTCTCCTGGGCCACATCCCCGACCAGGTCGCGGCGGCGGCCGAGCCTGCGGGAGGCGAGCCGCTCGACCTGGTCGCATCGGGCAGCAAACAGCTCGGCATACGCCCCGCGGTCGCCGGCCGCCATGGCCGCGGTCAGCGACGCCACCGACGCCGGGGACGCATGCGGCGCCGCTCGGGCAGTCGGTGGGTCGGCCTCGCGGCCCGTCGGGTTGGTCGCGTGGGCGGACATCGCTCGGTCAGTGCGTCGACTCGCGGACACCGGATTCGGCGGGCAGGCGGGAGACCACGCTCCGCACCCGCTCGATGTCGGCCTCGGTGCCGTGCACGAAGAGCATGCCCGCCTCGCGGTGGAGCTTGACGCGGAACTCCTTCGACTGGCGGCCGTCGAGGCCGGCGTCGATGGCGTGGATCACCTCGTCCTGGGCGGCTTCGACGGCCCCGGCGTTGGCGACGTCGGCGCCCTCCCCACCCATCGCCGGAACGCGGAACATGGCGACGGCGGGGGCGAGCTTGATGGGGACGACGAGCGTCGTCGCGTCGGCCTTGTCGGTCGCGATGGTTAGCTTGTTTGGCTTCCCGTTCGCGGCCCACGCCTTCCAATCGATGGTCACCGTGTGGCGGGCAGCGGCGCCCTTCGATGCGGTGGCCACCCCGCTCGGCTCGATGCCGGTCACGGTGAAGAGGCCTTGGTCGGCGCTCTCGAGGGTCAGCACGCCGTTCGCCCCTTCCGGCGAGGCGGAGGCATCGACCACGTCGGGGGCGACGCGGACCACGGTCTTGACGTGGCCGGTGATCTTGTAGACCTGCGTGCCGCCGCCGTCGAAGGCGATGGTCACCTGCTTGGCCAGGTCGATCCCCGTCTTCATGCCGGGGTCGACGGTGAGGGTCAGGGTGAAGGACGCCCCCGCCGCCACCGGCGACGTCGGCGTGCCGACCACGGTGGTGCAGCCACAGGCGGGGACGATCTTGGCGATGGTGAGCGGCTGGCCGCTGGCGTTCGTGAAGGTGACGGTGCCCGACTTCGGCGTGCCAGCCACGAATTCCCCGAGGGCGAGCACCTCGACCGAGGGACGCAGCGAAGGCGACGCGGCGACCGGCCCGGCCGGGGTCGGCGGGTTGGCGGCCGGGCTGGTTGGCGGGTTGGCGGCCGGGTAGGCGACGGCGAGGGCGATGGCGGCGACGAGGGAAGAAACCAGCATTCCGTTCTCCTTCAGGGTGGGTGGGGCCTACGCGGCTCCCACCTTCCAACGGAGCGGATACTGGAACGTCGTCGCGATCGTGGGATTGGCGGAAAGTCCGGGAAGGTCCGCGGGCTACGGCCGGCCGCGGATCTTCATCGGACGGGCGTCCATCGTGACCGACGGCCCGAAGGCAATCGCCGTGACCTTTCCAGGCCGGGAGTTCGCGGTCGGGCGGTCCTTGATCCGAATCCGGAAGGTGGCGGCCGCCTTGTTCGAGGTGAGCGGACCGTTCATGTACACCTGGGTCGGCGCGTTGATCCAATCCTCGGCGGGCTCGTACTGCAGCGAGACGAGAATGGCGCCGGGATCGGGCACGCCGGTGTAGTCCAGTTCGAGATCGAGGGTCACTTCGCTCCCCTCGTCCGCTTCATTGGGGAGCGTCACCTTCACCGGCACTCCCGGACCCATGGGGATGAACTGGGCCCCGTCGCCGCGCACCCCTGCCCCGCCACTGGTGGGGCCGACGCCATGATCCGCCGGCTGTCCTTGGTGGCAGGCGGAGAGGAAGCAAGCCGAGCCGACGACGACACCCAAGATGGTTGATCGCATCGAAGTCCTCCTGCAGGCAGGTTGAGGTGATCCCGATCCGCCCAAGCTCGCTCCCGTCGCGAGGTTCGCGGGCGCGGCGAAGTCTATCCGCTGCCCAGGGCCGGCGGCAGCAACGAAGCCAGCAGCGCGGACGCTTCCTCGTCGGCCAGGGTCGCTCCCTCCGCCCACGCCGCGTCGAACTCGGCGAGGCCGAGGCTCTGGCGGGCAGAGTGGAGAGCGCTCTCGTACTCGCGGACGTCGGTCGCCGCGACCTCCAAGCCGAGGCCCCTGCGGCGGCGCTCGGCGGCGGCGAAGAGCCGCACGCAGGCCAGCGCATTTCCTGATGCCAGCGCGATTTCGCCAGCGAGGAGGAAGCTGGCGGCGATGCCCTCGACCTCGCCGTCGCGACGCCGGACGGCCAAGGCGTCGCGCGTGATCTGCGCTGCCTGCTTCCAATCTCCCGCCCGCAGGGAAAGGCGCGAGCGGTAATGGAGGGCGGTGGCGAGGCGGATGAGGTCGCCGGAAGCATGGAAGATGGAGACGCACCGGTCGAGGGCCGGCCCGGCTTCCGCGTCGCGTCCTTCGTAGTAGTCGAGGATGGCGAGCGAGAGGTCGGGGATGGCGAGTTGGGCCTTGCCCGCCCCGATCAGCCGGTAGCGCTCGATCGATTCGGCGAGGGCCTCGCGGGAGGCGATGAACGCAAACGATTGCTGGGCGGTCAACCCCACGTTGTGAAGGACCGCCGCAAGCCGGAACTCCTCGACCGGCCGCGCCTCGTCCGATGCCTCCGCGACGATGCGCCGCTCGAGTTCGAGGGCTCGCTGGTAGCCGCGATAGGCCGCACGGGGATCGGCCAGCCAGCGCAGCTTGGCATCCGCGGCGAGGAGCCGCACCTCGCGCACGCCGCCTCGCCCGCCCCAGGCCCGAAGGAGCGGCTCGAGGAGATCGAGGCCCTCGCGATACCGACCGCGGTCGTACCACTCGTCCTGCAGCTCGATCGCCATGTCGGCGGCGAGTTCGAGGAGGTCGGGGCGACCGATCGCGAAGCGGATCGCGGCGCAGCAGTCGGCTCGCTCGAAGGCGGCGTCGAGTCGATCGCCCGAGGCTCCGGCCGCACCGACCAGCGCGGCGAAGCGGGCAGCGTGCCGTCGGCGCAGGGCTTCGAGTTCCGCGGCTCGGGCCGGAGCCTCGAGGTGGCGGCGGCAGAGGTCGCGGCCGAGGGCGAGCAGCCGATGCCGCGGTCGCCCGGAGCCCGCCTCCGGCAGGACCAGTCCTTGGTCGATGAGGCCGATGAGGAGGTTGTGCAGGTCGGCCGCCGGCAGCTCGTCGTCGCAGCAGACCGCCTCGACCGAGGGCAGCGTCCAGCTCCCTTCGAACACAGCTAACCGCTCGAGCAGTCGTCGCTCGGCGGGCGAGGCCGCGGCGATGCTCCACTCGATGGTGCGGGTCATGGTCTGGGCCGAGCCGCCTTCGACGAGCGGCCGCACGATCTGGTCGATGCGCGGCAGGAGTTCGCTCGGCGACGCCAAGCGGACCCGCGAGGCAAGGAGTTCGATGGCCCCGGGCAGGCCGCCCACCTGCCGCACCAGGGCCGAGATCGCGGCGGCGTTCGAGGCGTCGAGGCGGAACTCGCGCCACGCCAAGCTGGCCAGGCTCGAGAAGAGCCGCACCGCCTCGAAGCGGGCGATCTCCCGCTCGTTGGAGAGGGCGCTCTCGGGGGGGCACTCGAGCGGATCGACGCGGAGCGTGCTCCACGACCCCTGGGCCGGAACCCGCCGCGCGGTGAGCAGGACGGCGACGCCCGCCCCGCGCAGGGTGGCCAGGTCGCTCGAGAGCCCGGGGAGCAAGGCGTCGGCGTTGTCGACGAGGAGCAGGATCTCCTCCTCGCCGCGCTCCCGCAGCCGTTCGGCCAGGGCCTCGATCGCTGCCCCGGCCGGCGTATCGATGGCTCGGGCCAAGCGGGCCAAGGCCTCATCGCGGCTGGCCACGTCGCGAAGGTCGACGGCCAGCACGGTCCCCTTGGCCAGCCAGCGCCGAGCGACCGCGAGCCCCGTCCAGCTCTTGCCGCTGCCGGCCGATCCGCCCAAGGCTACGAGCGGCGAGGAGGCGAGCAGCGACTCCACCCGTTCCACCAGGGCTGGCCGCGGGATCTCCACCGCGGGCGGCGGCGGCAGCCCATCGGCGACCCGTCGGCGCTCCTCGCTCGCACTCCGCGCCGCCCGACCTTCGAGGAGCGGGATCGCATCGGCGACATCGGAGAGCCGCTTGGCCGGATCGACTTCGAGGCAGACCGCGAGCAGTTGCCGCATGCGTTCTGGAGTCGACGCCGGGAGCAGCGACCAGTCGATCGCCCCCGCACCGATCGCCTCCACCAGGGCCGGCCCGGTCTGGGCAAAGGCCGGCTGCCCAGAGAGGCACTCATAGAGGACGCAGCCGAAGGCCCAGATGTCGGCCCGGCCATCGACCTGCCCGCGCAACTGCTCCGGGGCCATGTAGGGCGGCGTGCCGGCGAAACGGAAGGGACCGCCGTCGTTCACGCCCCAGGTGGCGGTCGAGGCGTTCCCGCCTCCGGTCGTCGAGCGGTTCCAGTCAGGGACACCGAAGGCGAGCCCCCAGTCGACCACCTTCGGGTCGTCGCGCTCGCTGAGCCCGAGGAGCAGGTTCGACGGCTTGATGTCGCGATGGACGATCCCGCAGCGATGGGCAGCGTCGAGGGCCTCGGCCAAGGCTCTGGCCGCCCGCAGCGTCTCCTCGATCGGCAAGGGCTTCCGGTTCCGCAGGCGATCGCCGAGCGACGGCCCGGGGATGAGTTCCATGACGATGCCGCACCGCTCGCGGCCCTCGCCGTCGCGCTCCTCGATCAGGTCGTAGACCTGGACGATGTGTCGGCTCTTGAGCCGGGCGGCGATGGTGTCGGTGCGCCGCACCCGCCAGTCGGGGTGCCGGAAGAGCTCCGCCTTCAGGAGCTTGATCGCGACGCGCCGCCCGATCAGCCGGTCGCGGCAGCGCCAGACCTCGCCGAAGCCACCGCGCCCGAGGAGTTCCTCGAACTCGAACCGCCCGCCGTCCAGGGGTTCCGGGAGCTCCGGCATGCCCCCACGATAACCCGGCGGAACTCGTCTGCCGCCGCTAGGGGAAACGAAAGCCTGCCCGTACGATGGTTCACGATCCAATCGGCCGACCGAAACGGGTAGGGAGCCCATCTGGGCCAAACTTGGGCGGGGTGCGCGAGAGACGTTGTCGCGTGGCGATTCCTTGGAACATCACTGCCGTCCCTGCGCCACGGGCGGAATCGCGCAGCGTGGGGTTCCCATGACCAACCGACCTGGCCCCTCCGGCGACGATCAAGGCGAAGCCCTCCTCGACGCCAACGCCGGGGCCATCACCCAGCTCTTGGAGCGGGCCGCTGCTGGCGACGAGTCGGCCTTCGACGCCGCCCTGCCCCTCGTCTACGACCTGTTGCGGGAGCAGGCCCGCCGTGCCCTCCACCGTGAAACAAGCGGCCACACCCTGGATGCGACGGCCTTGGTCCACGAGGCCTGGATGCGACTGGCCCGGCAGCGCGAGGCCCGATACGCCGACAGCGGGCACTTCCTGGCCACCGCGGCCCTCGTGATGCGTCGGATTCTGGTGAGCCACGCCAGGGCCAAACGGCGCTTGAAGCGTGGAGGAGGTGCCGACGCCGTGGTCATCGATGCAGCTTTGGCCGACACGATCGCCGAACCCGACGCGGGCCCGGCCGCCGTCGACCTGGTCGCCCTCGACGAGGCCCTGGTGCGGCTCGCCGCGCACGATCCGCGATTGGTCCAGACGGTCGAACTTCGCTATTTCGCCGGACTCTCGGTGGAGGAGGCGGCGGGCATCCTCGGGGTCGGCACGGCGACGGTGAAGCGGGACTGGGCCTTCGCCAAGGCCTGGCTCCGCGACGCCCTGGCCGATCCGGCCGGAGAGTCACGGTGAAGGAGATCGCCCCGATCGACGGCGCCGCGTTCGTCCACGTCCGCCGCCTCTTCGACCGGCTGGTGGACGTGCCGCCCGAGGAGCGCGGGAGCATCCTCGACGCCGAGTCGACCGACCCGGCGATTCGGCGCGAAGTCGAACGGCTCCTCGAGGTCCACACCGAGGACGATGCCCTCGGTCCCCCGCCAGCCCCGGTCTCCGAGCCGCTCTCCTGGGCCGGCCAGACCGTCGGCCGCTACCGCCTGCTTCGCCGCCATGCGGTGGGCGGGATGGGCGTGGTCTACGAGGCCGAGCAGGAGTCGCCGCGGCGCCGCGTGGCCCTCAAGCTGATCCGGCCGGAGCGAATGACCGCCGCGGCCCGGGCCCGCTTCCGTCGCGAGGCCGAGGCCCTCGGCCGCCTCCAGCATCCAGGTATCGCCACCGTCCTCGAGTCGGGACTCGCGGCGGATCCCTTCGATCCGCTCGAGCGCGGCGAACCGGTCGCCTTCTGCGCCATGGAGTTCATCGACGGCGAGCCGGTCACCGCATGGTGCCGACGCACGACGCCGTCGATCGCCGAGCGGGTCCGTCTCCTCGTCCGGATCGCTGAGGCCATCGAGCACGCCCACGTCCGGGGCGTCGTCCATCGCGACCTGAAGCCGGCCAACATCCTGGTCGGCGCCGACGGGCAGCCCAAGGTGGTCGACTTCGGCATCGCTCTCACCACCGACGACGAGCCGCGGCACACCGCCGACGGCGCCTTGCTCGGCACGCTCGGCTGGATGAGCCCCGAGCAACTCCGCGGCGACGAGGCCGACGCCCGGAGCGACGTCTACGCCCTCGGGCTCCTCGCCTACGACGTGCTGGCCGGGCAGCCGGCCTTCAGCACCGAAGGCCGCGGGGTGGCGGACGCTGCCCAGCACCTGCTCGAGGCCGAGGCGACGCCGCTCGGTCGGCACGGGAAGGAACTTGCCGGCGACCTCGAGCTGGTGGTGGCCACGGCGATGGCCAAGGATCGCGGGCGTCGCTACTCGACCGCAGCGGCGTTCGCCGCCGACCTCGACGCGGTCCTCGCCTCGCGGCCAGTGCAGGCCCGGCCCCCGACCGTCGGCTATCGCTTGCGGCGTTTGGTCGGACGCCATCGCGTGGCCGTCGCCGCCGCGGTCGCCGTCGTGGCCACCATGATCGGGGCCACGGTCTGGGCCACCGTCGCCTGGCGGAGCGAGGCCCGCGCCGCCGGCCGGGCCCGAAACGTGAACGCTGCCCTCCTCCAACTGCTGGCCTGGGCCGACCCGGTGCGGGCCGGCGGACCGAAGGCGGAACTCCTCGCCCTCCTCGACGAGGCGGGGCGGATCGGCGGCGAGCTTGCCGGAGACGACGAGGTCTCCTACACCCTGAACGACATGCTCGGCCAGCGCTACGCGGTGCTGGGAGCGGACGACAAGGCGATCGAGCACTTCGGACTCGCCTTGGCCTGCGCCGAGCGGATCCACGGGCACGACTCCGCTGCGGTGGCCTCGACGCTCGCCCACCTCGGCCACTCCCTTCGGCGGCGGGACCGGTTCACCGAAGCGATCGACTGCCAAGCCGAGGCCTTGCGCCTCCGGCGCGACGTCCTCCGTGCCGCCCCGGGCGAGATCGCGGCCAGCACCAACGACCTCGGCGCCGCCTACCTCGACAGCGGCGAACGGGCCAAGGCCCTTCCCCTCCTCGAGGACGCCCTCCGCATGGCCGAAGGCGATCCGACCACCGCCCCCAGCGACCTCGCCTCCGGATACACCAACCTCGCCCTCACCTACCTCGGCATGGGCCGCACCGAGGACGCGATCGCCGCGGCCCGCAAGGGGTCGACGCTCATCACGCGAAGCGGAGGCGATGCCCTCCAGTCGGCCCTCGCCCTGAGCATGCTGGCCGGCGCCCTCTCCCACTCCGGGCACGCCCGCGAGGCGGTCGACCTCTACGCCGAGGCTCTCAGCGCTCGGCGTCGGCTGCTGCCGGCCAATCACCCGCTCCTCTGTTCCAACCGCTGCAACCTCGGCAGCGTCCTGGCTAACCTCGGCCAGCTCGACGAGGCGACCCGCCTGCTCGAGGAGAACCTCACCGCGGAGCGGGCTGCCGGCGAGAGCCCGAGCAAGGAATCGCGGCGCCTCGCCTACGACATCGCCCGCGCCCTGCATCGCGACGGCCACCAGGACGAAGCGGCCGCCATCATGCGGAGCGCCGAGCACGATCCGGCGATCCTCGAGGCCCAGCAGCCCTGAGGCACGTCCCCGCCGACGCGGCTCACTCGACGGCTCACTCCTTGATGCCGAGTTCCTTCATGACCTCGCTGGTGATGTCGATCGTCTCCGGATACTTGAGGAGGCTGCGGCCGATGACTTGCTCGCGGGCCTCGACAAGGGAGTCGGCCTCGAAGGGATTGCCGGTCGGCAGGAAGCGGAAGACGAGGTCGATGTCCTCGCGCTCAGCGACGATGTCGACCGCGGCGACCAGATCGCGATAGGCCTTCTCGATCTGCTCGGAGAAGAGCTTCTCGCGGATCTTCATCGAGCCGTCGCGCCAGGCCATGTACTCGTTGCGCAGGGCCTCGAGCTCCTGCTGGGCCTTCGGGAATTCGGGGCTCTTGGGGTCGATCCCCTGGTACTTGGTCCGCAGGTCCTCGAAGCGCTTGCCGTACTCGTCGTCCTGCTTCTTGGCCTCGGCGTCGTACTCGTCGCGCTTCTCGGCGTAGCTCGTGCCAGCCAGGATCGCCTTCATCGACTTGTCGACGTTCACCGCGCCGATCGACCACGCCTTGTCGGTCGAGCGGTCGCCCCACGCCACGCGGCCGCCCTCGGCCCGGACCTTCATCTCCTTGGGGCCGTTCTTGGCCGGCTTGGCATCGGTGAGGACAAGGGCATCCGCGGGCCCGAGCTCGGCCGGGCCGAGCGGAGCAGCGTGGGCCGCGGAGGGCCGGGCAAACTGGACGAGGAGGCTGGAGACGCCGGCCACGAGGGCGGCGACGACGAGCAGGCGATCGATGGGACGCATGATGGCGCCAGTGTACGACGTCATTCCGGCCGCTGGTGGAGCGCCGACTCGACGGCCGCGACGAAGCGAGCGGCGAGGCGGGCCTTCACCTCGGCCATGCCGGGCACGGCACGCCCGCTGGCAGCGAGCTCGGCGGCGATGCTGGTGACCGGCCGTCCAGCCAACCCGCAGGGGACGATCAGCCCGAAATGGGCGAGGTTGGTGGTGACGTTGAGGGCGAGGCCGTGCATCGAGCACCAGCGGCTGACCCGAACGCCCATGGCGCAGATCTTCCGGCCGCCGGTGCCGCAGGCCAGGTCGGAGGTGGGCTCGGGAGCGGGATCGCCGCCGACCCACACGCCGGTGGCGCAGGCGTCGCGATGGCCGACGATGCCGAACTCGGCGACCGTGCCGATCACGATCTCCTCGAGGAGCCGCATATAGGAGTGGATGCGGAGGTCGAGGCGGTTGAGGTCGAGGATCGGATAGGCGACGAGTTGGCCCGGCCCGTGGTAGGTGATGTCGCCGCCGCGGTCGGTGGAAGCGACGGTCACGCCGTGGCGGGCGAGGAGTTCCGGCGTGGCCACGAGATGGTCGGCCGCCCCCGGGCGGCGGCTGACGGTGATCACCGGCGGATCGTGCTCGAGCAGGAAGAGGGTCATCGGCCCGCCGCCCGCGTCGCGGCTCTCGACCAGCGCCGCGTGCGTCGACTGCTGGAGGGCGAGGGCCTCCTCGTAGCCGATCCGACCCAGGTCGCGGACGAGGAGATGCTCGCTCCGGATCGCGTCGAGAGGGCTGTGCACAGGCGAATCCATGGGCGGGATGGTAGGGCCTCGGCCGTACAATCCGCCCTCCATGGCACACGTCCACCCCACCGCCGTGATCACCGGCGACGTCCAACTCGCCGACGACGTCGTGATCGGGCCCTACTGCGTCCTGGCCGGCCGGATCCGGATCGGGCCGGGCACCCAGCTCGTCTCCCATGTCCAGCTGCACGGTCCGCTCTGGATGGGAGCGAACAACGTCTGCTATCCCGGCACCTGCCTCGGCTTCGCCCCCCAGGACCTCAAGTTCGACTACGCGAAGGAAGGGGCCGGCCTCTTCATCGGGGACGGCAACATCTTCCGCGAGCACGTCACCATCCATCGGGCCACCCGCGAGGACCGTCCGACCACGATCGGGCACCGGAACTACTGGATGGCCAACGCCCACGCCGGCCACGACGTCCAGCTCGGCAACGACTGCATCCTGGCCAACGGCACCATGATCGGCGGACACGCCCAGGTCGCCGACCGCGTGATCTTCGGCGGAAGCGCCGCCGTCCACCAGTTCACCCGCGTCGGCCGCGGCTGCATGCTCAGCGGCCTGACCGGGGTCTCCATGGACCTCTGCCCCTTCTTCCTCCTCACCGCCCACAACCAAGCCGGCGGCGTGAACATCATCGGCATGCGCCGCTCGGGGATGAGCCACGAGGAGATCGACACCGTGCGCTGGTGCCACCGGGTGATCTGCCGCTCGGGACTCGGCAAGGCCAAGATGCTCGACGAGCTCCGCACCCGCGAGTCGTCGGCCCTCGTCCGCGAGTACATCGAGTTCGTGACCAGCGGCAAGCGCGGCCTCTCCAAGCGCCGCGGGCGCAAGGTGGGAGGCACCGAAGCGGTCGCCGTCGAGGCATGATCGCCCTCACCGTCCTGGCCAGCGGGTCGCAAGGGAATTGCGCCGCCCTCGAGGTGGGCGGCGGCGATGCCACGCGGCTCCTCCTGATCGACGCCGGGCTTTCGCTCCGGGCGGCCCGCGAGCGCCTCTTCACCGCCACTGGCCGGCGACTCGAGGAAGCCAGCGATCTCCTCCTCACCCACCTCGACGCCGACCACTTTCGCGACGGCTGGGGACGCTTCCTCACCCGCCACCCGCTCCGGGTGCGGCTCCACCCCGCCCACATCAACGAAGCGATCCGGCTGGGCGTGCCGGAGTTGTCGATCGAGCCGCTCGACGAGCGCTGCGACCTCGAGGGCGGCCTCTCGCTCGAGCCGCTCCGGGCCCCGCACGACGATCGAGGCACGACCGCGTTCCTCGTCGAGTTCGCCGTCGACGACGGCGTGGTCCGCCTCGGCTACGCCACCGACCTCGGCCGCGTGCCGGAGGGCTGGCACGAGCGCTTCCGCGACCTCGACATCCTGGCCCTCGAGAGCAACTACGACCCGCCGATGCAGTTGTCGAGCGACCGCCCGCGATTCCTGAAGGAACGCATCATGGGCGGCCGCGGCCACCTCTCGAACGAGCAATCGCTGGCCGCGGCGCTCCGCATCAGCCGAGCCAGCGAGTTGCAGGCCGTCGTCCTGCTGCATCTTTCCCGGCAGTGCAACTGCCCGCGCCTGGTGGAACGCCTGTGGCGCGAGCGTGCCCCGCACCTCGCCGAGCGCCTCGTGGTCAGCGGGCAGTTCCAACCCACGCCCACCATCCGAGCCAAGACCCGCCCGCGCCGCCCCGGCCCGGTCGAGCGGTCGCTCTTCGACGCCCTGTCGAGCCAGCTGTGAGAGATCGCGGAGAGATCGCGGAGTGTTCCAGATAGCCGCAGAGGCGCAGAGAGCGCAGAGTCCTCGCAGAGAAGAAGGGGGATTTGGGGCTCGAATCAGGCTGCGGTGGACGTTTGAATCCACGACACGGCATCGGGGCGCGGACGGCCACCCTGCATTCCCGCCTTCCTCTGCGAGGGCTCTGCGCTCTCCGCGCCTCTGCGGCAATCCGATTCTGCTGCTATCCGAATGCGCATCGACCCCGCCCCGGGAACGCTCCGCGGACTCGCGCCCGAGGCTCCCTCACTCCACAAACAGAACGGGGATCGTCTCTCTCCCCGCGAACGCCCCGCGTTGCAAGGCGAGCCACTCCTCGCGCTCATGCATGAAGCGGCCGATGGGGGCGCCGGCGAGCGAGATCGGGACGAGCATCGGGAGCCCCGGCGGCAAGTCGCCTTCGAGCGGGGCGACGAGATCGGCGACAAAGCGTCCCTCGATGTCGAGTTCGCGGTAGACCTGCCGCGGCCGCGCTGCGGGGCGGGCGACGCAACCGGGGATGGAGATCGGGTCGCGCTCGGTGAACCAGGCGATCGGTTCGTCGGGCATGGCCAAGGACCCTGGCGGCATGACGGCGAGCGTACCTTCGACCGGGCCGAGGTCGACCGCGGGGACCTCGTAGGGCCCTGGGCCGGGCCAGACCAGTTCGACGAGTCCGGCGTACAGCGCCTCGCGCAAAGCGACGATGGCGTCCGCCTCCATCTCGATGATCTCGGCCGGAAGCGGCTCCCCGGCCCAGACCTCGTCGATCACCCCGCTTGACCGGCGGAGAAGGACCTCGGCCCGATCGCGGGCGAACGCCCTATCGGCCGGAGGGATGGCCGCCAAGTCGCGCAGGGCCCAGATGGTGGCCTGCAATTCGATGATGGCCGGCACCGCTTCCTTCCAGCGTCCGGCTTCGCCGAACCCGGGGAGCGCTCTGCTGGCCTTGGCGAAGTCGACCCATTTGCCGAGGAGCGAGAGCCACGTCATCTCGCGGACGGGGAGCGATCGCGGCTCGGGCGTGGCCATGCCGGGATCATCGCAGCAACTCGCCCCGGCGGCACGAGACCCTCGCCTGCGACGCGGCAACCGTGCTACCTTTCCCGTCTCCCGGTTCCGCCCCCGATGAGCGATCCCATCAAGCACGAGTGCGGTCTCGCCCTGGTGCGGCTGAAGAAGCCGATCGGGTGGTTCCGCGAGACGACCGGCGATCCGCTGTGGGGGTTGCGGCGCCTGTTCCTCCTGATGGAGAAGCAGCACAACCGCGGCCAGGACGGGGCGGGCATCGCCACCGCCAAGTTCGACATGCCGCCGGGAGAGCCCTTCCTCCTCCGGGAACGGACCGCGAAGCGCAACCCGATCGAGCGGCTCTTCGACCAGGCCATGGAGCCGGCGATCGACCTCGGGTCGCGCGACCTCGACGGGCTGCCCGAGGCGGAACTGAAGAGCCGCATCCCCTTCCTCGGCGAGGTGATGATCGGGCACCTCCGGTACGGGACGCACAGCGGCCGCGACACCGGTCTCTGCCACCCCTACCTCCGCCACAACAACATGGCCAGCCGGGCCCTGGCCTTGGCCGGCAACTTCAACCTGACCAACTCGAGCGAGCTCTTCGGCCGGCTGGTCGAGTACGGGCTGCACCCGGTCGGCGAGAGCGACACGCAGGTGGCCCTCGAAAAGATCGGCTATTGCCTCGACCGCGAGCACGAGCAACTCGCCGCGTCGATGGGCCCCGGGTCCTTCCGGGCCCTCGAAGGCTGGGAACTGGTCGAGGAGACGTCGAACCAGCTCGACCTGGCCCGGATCCTGCGGCGGGCCACCGCCACCTTCGACGGCGGCTACTGCTTCGTCGGCCTGCTCGGAAACGGCGACGCCTTCGTCTGCCGCGACCCGGCCGGCATCCGTCCCGCGTTCGTCTACGAGGACGAGCAGTGCATCGCCGTGGCCAGCGAGCGAGCCGCCCTCGTCACCACCTTCCACGCCGACCCCGACACCGTGCGCCCGCTGCCGCCGGGCCACGTCCTGGCCATGAAGCGCGACGGGCGGATCACCCTCGAGCGATTCCAGGACGACCTCCCGATCCGCCAGTGCACCTTCGAGCGGATCTACTTCTCGCGGGGCAACGACCGCGACATCTACCGCGAGCGGAAGGCCCTCGGCCGGAACCTCGCCCCGCGCATCGTGGACGTGGTGCAAGGCGACTTCGAGCACACCGTCTTCGGCTTCATCCCGAACACCAGCGAAACCTGCTACCTCGGGCTCCTGCAGGAACTCGACCGCCTGCAGCGGCTGCGGGCTGCGGAGGCCGTGCATCGCCTGGTGCAAGCGGGCCGCGCCACGCGGAGCGCGATCGAGGCGGCGCTCCTCGCCCACGTGCGGGCCGAGAAGGTGGCCCACAAGGACCAGCGGCTCCGCACCTTCATCACCCACGATGCGGCCCGCAACACGCTGGTCAACCATGTCTACGACGTCACCCCGGGTACGGTGACCTCGGAGGACACCCTGGTCGTGGTGGACGACTCGATCGTCCGCGGCACGACGCTCCGCGAGTCGATCATCACCATGCTGGCTCGGCTCCGGCCGAAGCGGATCGTGGTGGCCAGCAGCTCGCCGCCCATCATGTATCCCGACTGCTACGGGATCGACATGAGCCAGCTCGGACGCTTCATCGCCTTCGAGGCGGCCATCGCCCTCCTCCGCGAGCGCGGGCAGGAGCGGATCCTCGACGAGGTCGAGGACGCCTGCCTCGGCCAGGCCAGCCTGCCGCCCGAGCGAATGCAGAACCACGTGCGGCGGATCTACGAGCGGTTCTCGCTGGCCGAGTTGTCGGCCAAGATCGCCCAACTGGTCCGCTCGCCGCGACTCGAGGCCATGGCCTGGCACGGCGACATCACCATCGTCTACCAGTCGATCGAAGGGCTGCGGTCCTCGATGCCCGAGCACTCGGGCGACTGGTATTTCACCGGCGAGTATCCGACGCCGGGCGGCTATCGCGTCCTGAACACCGCCTACCTCAACTGGCGGCGCGGCGACGAGCGACGGGCCTATTGAGGGCAGCCCCGGAGCCCGACCCTGCCGGTCGCGCCGATTCGGGAGACTCCCGGCCCTCTGGCGGGTGCAAATTCCATTCTCGGACCTTGCGGTTCGTCATCAGGGATCAGACGGTCTCCTCCGATGATCGCGGCGGAGGGCCATGCCGCACCACCTTCGATGGAGCACCGCATGTCCGACGCCTCGCCTCGCCCGTCCGCCACTCCCGACTCCGGCTCCGCACCGCGCTTGGCGCATCGCCACCCCCGCCTCCTCCCGCACGCCGCGCCCGACGAGCATGAACCGCTCGACACCATGCCGCCCGGCGTTGGAACCACCTTCCTCGCAGTGATCGACCGGGCCATCGATCGCGGCGACCTCGACGCGGCGATCCGAATCGAACGGCTGCTGCCGGCGGATCTGGGCTCGGACCCGGCAGTGGTCGATCGCTTGGCGACGCTCCGCCTTCTCGAGGGCGACCTGGCCACCGCCAGGGCCGCGCTCGGTGCGGCCCCCCGCTCCTCGCCGCGGTTGGCGTTTCTGCGGGCCATCATCGACCTCCACGACGGTCGGATGTCCCAGGCCGAGGCCCGCCTCGCCGAGGCCCGTGGCCCCGGCTCGCCGACCGCCAGCCCCTGCCTTCTCAGCCAGATTCTGACCGACCTCCTCGCCGCGACGGAAGCCATCCCGAGCGGCTACCGACTCCGCACCGAGGCCGCCTGCCTCGTCTGCCGGTCGGCGAGCAGCGTCGCCGAGGGCCCCTACGCCGGTCCCGCCGCGCTCGGCCGTGCCCTCCGGACCCTGCACCAGCTTCTCGCCCGATCGTCGCCGGAGGCGACCCTAGCTGGCTTCCTCGCCCGGGCCATCGGGTCGGCAGCCGCCGACCTTGGGGCGGACCTCCCCACCCGCCCCGCCGACCGCGGGGCCAGCTCTGAGGCCGGCCTGGCCGTGACAACGGCCGATCGGGACCGGATTCTCCGCCGCGCGGCCTGAGTCCGCGGGCAACCATTTCGACGGCCCAGCGCCCACCTTTCTTGACGAAGACGGGGGGCCTTGGTTTACTAGCCGATTCTCGCCGGTCGGGATGGTCCGCCGGCGGCTGTACGCAACCACTCCGCAACCCGGCCTCGGCCGCCAGCCTCAGGGCTCGCGGCGACCGGCGTCCGGCCCGGCTCCTTTCGGAGCGGCCCGGGGCTCGATCCGAGCCTGCATGGCCCGTCCGAGTCGCGCTCGGCACAGGCACTACTGAGAAGGATCGCTGATGGCTCGTTACCTCGGCCCGAAGGTGAAGCTCTCCCGCAAGGTCGGTGTGCCGATTGCGGACACCCCCAAGCACACGTCGAAGCGGCAGCTCACCGTTCCAGGCATGCACGGCTTCCGTGGCCGTCGCCTGAAGGACTACGGGATCCGCAAGGACGAGAAGCAGAAACTCCGCTACCACTACAACGTCCTGGAGCGTCAGTTCCGACGCTACCTCGCCGAGGCCGGCCGCCGTCCGGGCAACACCGGCGAAGTGCTCCTCCAGCTCCTCGAGTCGCGGCTCGACAACGTCCTCCGTCGGGCCGGCTTCGCCCGCACGATCTGGGCCGCCCGCCAGATGGTCGCCCACGGCCATGTCCTGGTGAACGGCAAGAAGGTCGACCGTCCCTCCTACGGCGTCACGGTCGGCGAGACGATCAGCATGCGGGATCGGATCCACAAGCTGAGCCGCGAGCACATGGAGTCGCTCTCTGGCCACGTGACCCCGGGCTGGATCAACGTCAACCCGTCGGAGCTCTCGGTCAAGGTCGTGGCCCGACCCACCTCCGACCAGATCCCCTTCGACGTCAACACCAACCTGATCGTCGAGTTCTACCGCTAAGCGTCCTTCCGGCCTGCGGCCCCGCGGCCGGTCTCATGCGACAGGCGGCGGGAAAGCCATCCGGCTCTCCCGCCGCCGTTTTCGTTCCCGCCGTCCCCGGGCAAACCCGCCCCGATCCGGCGACGAACATCCCGGCAGCGGACCGCTCCGCCGCCCGTCGTCCCCTCAGGCGCCCCCATGCTTCGATTCCTCCGCCAATACAACAAGTGGATCCTCGCCGTCGGCGGCACCCTCCTCCTCGTGAGCTGGGCCCTCTCCGGCACGATCACCTCCCTGTCCCAGTACTCCGCGCGGACCGGAAGCACGTGGGCCACCTACGGCCCCGACGACACGCGCCTCACGATGAACAACCTCGAGGCGGTGCGCCAGGAGCTCAACGTCCTCGACGTGATCGAGCGGATGTTCCGCCAGCCTCTGATCCCGATTCCGGGCGCCGATCGCGATCCCGCCCACTGGTACCTCCTCACCAAGGAGGCCGAAGAGGCCGGCCTGATCGCCGGCCCCGGCGACGCCCTTCCCATCCTGCAGGTGATCGGTTCGCAGATGGCCCTTGAGCCCGACCAGGTCGCCGCTTCGCTGGCCAGCCAGTCCCACACCAGCACCCGCGTGGTGAAGCAGACGCTGGCCAAGATCGTCGGCGTGAGTCGCCTCCGCGACATGTCGATGACCATGCCGCGGTTCTCTGACAGCCGACTGAAGCACGCCGCCGTCGACACCCTGCTGGCAGCCGCCGCCGACGTGGTGGTCCTCGACGCCCGCAAGATCGCCAACCTCGACGTGCCGCCCCCGACCGAGGAAGCCCTCCAGGCCCACCTCGCCAAGTACGGCAAGGACGAGCCCGGCAAGGGCGAGCAAGGCTTCGGCTACCGCCTCCCGGACCGGATGAAGATCGAGTGGCTGAACGTGTCGGAGAGCGCGGTCCGCACCGCGATCCAGGCGAGCGACGCCCTCAACCCGCTGACCCTCAAGAAGAAGTTCGCCGAGGACCCGGCCAAGTTCGGGGCTCCGCCGCCCGCCCCGGGCAGCGATCCGCTGGCTTCCTATCCGGCCTACGAAGCGAGCGTTCGGCAGAAGGTGCTCGACGAACTGGTCAGCCAGAAGATGGCGGAGATCAGCAAGTTCGCCTCCGACCAGCTTGCCCTCGCCCAGCGCGGCCTCGATCGCGACGGCTCCTACGTCAAGCTCCCCGCCGACTGGACGAGCAAGAAGCTCGACTTCCGCGAGCTCGGCAAGGCCATCGGCGAGCAGTTCAAGATCGCCTTCCCGGCCTACGGATCGACCGGCGAGGTCTGGATGTCGGTGAAGGACGTCGAGGCCATCCCCTTCCTCGGCACGGCCTCCACCACGCGCTACGGCCAGACCCCGGTGCGCCTCGGGCAACTCCTGGCCAAGCTCAAGGAGTTCGGCCACGGCGACGACAACATGCCCGTCCAGCAGGACGTGGCCACGCCGCCACTCACCGCGACCAACCGGGACCTCTACTTCGTTCGCGTGATCGGGACCGACCCTTCCCGCGAGCCGGCCTCGGTTGATGACGTGCGGCCGGCCTTGGTGGCCGACGTCCAAGCCATCGCCCGCTTCGAGGCTCTGGCCAAGCTCGACGCGGAGATCCGCGAAAAGGCGGCCGCCAAGGGCCTTCGCGACCTGGCCACCGAGTACGGCGCGACGGTCGAGTTCGCCAGCCGCCTCCAGCAGGCCGACCAGCGGGCCCTGCCCTACGGCGTGAAGCTCCCCGGCATGATCCCGGGCATCGGCCAGGACAGCGAGGCCATGGCGGCGATCATCGCCGCTGCCAACAAGCTGCCCAAGGGCAGCCTGGTCACCGACGTCCCGGAGGCCGAGCGGACGGTGGTGATCCCGCTGCCCAAGAAGCTCTCCTACCTCGTGGTGCGGATCACCGACCTCTATCCGCTGACCGTCGAGGACTTCGCCTCGATCGCCTCCAACCCGCGGGCCCAGGACACGTTGGTCAGCGAAGGCGGTCGCAACGCCGCGAACGACGTCTTCTCGCTCGAGGCCTTGATGAAGCGCCACAACTTCCACCTCAACCGCGAGCAGGCGGAAGGTGACGAGGGCCAGACGGCGAAGAGCTGACCGCCTGAGGATTTCGATCGAAGGACAAGGCCCGCGACGACGTCGCGGGCCTTGTCGTTCGTGGTCGATGGATGCTCAGCTCACCTTGCTGCCCGGCTTGACCGGCTTGCCGACGGTGAGGACGACGACATCGCGCTCCTCGGGCCCGAGCTTGGCCCCCTCGGCGGGCGGGGCAGCCCCTTCCTTGACGTCGGTGGCGGCGAGGATCATGCCTTGGCTGATCTCGCCTCGCAGTTGCCGCGGCTCGAGGTTGGCCACGATGATCACCTGCTTGCCGACGAGGCTGGCCGGGTCGTACCAAGCCTTGATGCCGGCGCAGACCTGCCGCCCGGCGGGGGTGCCGTCGTCGAGCCGGATCTTCAGCAGCTTGTCCGCGTTGGGGTGCGGCTCGGCGCTCAGGATGGTCGCCACCCGCAGGTCCAGTTTGGCGAAGAGGTCGAACGGAATATTGGCCAGCGGTTCCGGATTGGACATGGGAGGGACAGCATAGCGGAGACTTTTCGGCCCGGCGGCGAGACAATCATGGACCCAGTCCCCTCGCCCCCTTCGTCCGGGAGAGCCCATGTCCAGCACCTTCGTCGACCGCCTGAACCACGACTACCTCGGCCTCCACACCGCGAAGGAGGAGGCCTTCTGGGCCGCCTACATGGGTCACCTCGACGATCCCAAGGCGGCCCGCGCCACCCTCGGCGACCGGGAGATCGAGCTTCAGCGCTGGCTCCAGGACCCGAGCAAGCTCGAGGCGGTGCGCAGCGCCCTGCCGAGCGCCGCGAGCGACGACGCCGTCGCCCTCCGCGGGTGGCTCGACACCTTCGCCGCCCACACCATCGATCGAGCCGACGCCCGCGAGGTCGCCGAGAACTGCGTGCGGCTGGAGGGCGACCTCGCCAACGCCCGCGGCGGCCTCGAGCTCCGCTACACCGACGAGACCGGCATCCAGGTGAAGGCGAGCTCGGTCAAGCTCGGCACGCTGGTGCAGACCGCGCCGCAGGAGGCGGTCCGCAAGTCGGCCTGGGAGGCGCTGCGGGCCATCGAGCCCTACGTCCTCGACCACGGTTTCCTCGAGGTGGTCCGGGAGCGCAACAAGCTCGGTCGCATGCTCGGCGGCGAGGACTACTACGACTGGAAGGTCCGCCGCGTGGAGCGCATGTCGAAGGCCGAGATCTTCGGCCTGCTTGACGAGCTCGAGCGGCTGACCCGCGACGCCGCCCGCCGCACGCTCGAGGAATTGAAGGCTCGCCACGGCGATCTCGCCACCCATCCCTGGAACCTCCGGTACCTCATCGGCGGCGACGTCTCGCGGCTCGAAGACCCCTACTTCGGATTCGCCGAGTCGCTCCGCCGCTGGGCCAAGAGCTTCGCAGCCCTCGGCGTCCGCTTCCGCGGGGCGCTCCTTTCGCTCGACCTCCTCGACCGCAAGGGGAAGTACGAGAACGGCTTCATGCACGGCCCGGAGCCTGCGTGGCGCGACCACGGGGCGTTCCGCCGGGCCCGCATCAACTTCACGGCCAACGCAATCCCGGGGATGGTCGGCTCGGGCCTGCGGGCCACGCAGACCTTCTTCCACGAGGGCGGTCACGCGGCCCACTTCGCGAACATCGACATGCCCGCCCCGTGCTTCGGGCAGGAGCACGCCCCGACCTCGGTGGCCTGGGCCGAGATCCAGAGCATGTTCATGGACTCCTTCCTCGGCGACGCCGACTGGCGGACCCGCTACGCGACCGACGCCTCGGGCGGCGCGATGCCCTTCGACCTGATCGAGCGCTCGATCCGAGCCAGCCAGCCCGGGGCCGCCATCATCGTCCGGGCCATGCTCGCCATCTGCTACGGCGAGCGAGCCATCTACGAACTCGCCGACCGCGACCTCACGCCGGCCAACGTGCTCGCTGCCCTGCGCGAGGCGGAGCGCAAGCTCCTCTTCCTCGACGAAGGCTCGCCGCGCCCGGTCCTCTCCGTGCCCCACCTCCTCTCGGGCGAATCGAGCGCCTACTACCACGGCTACGTCCTCGCCGACATGGGTGTCCGCCAGACCCGGGCCTTCTTCCAGAAGCGGGACGGCCACCTCTGCGACAACCCGCGCATCGGGCCCGACCTGACCACCTACTTCTGGCGGCCCGGCAACAGCAAGCCGCTCAACGAACTCCTGCGCGGCCTGGTCGGCGAGCAGCTTTCGCCGCAGGCCTTGGCCCACGACGTGAACCGCACCGCCGACGAGGCCATCGCCGAGGCCAAGGCCCGCGTGGCCAAGCTGCCCTCGATCCCGCCCTACACCGGGCCGATCGACCTCGACGCCGAGATCCGCATCGTCCATGGTCGCGAGGAGATCTGCCGCCTCGCGGCGGGCGACGCCAAGGGCTTCGACCGCTTCGCCGACGCGTTCGCGGGGTGGATTGCGGGCGAGGCGGCGAAGCAGGGCTGAGCGGAGCGTTCGCACCGGCGACCGACTCGCAGCGGTCCCTCGTCCCTACCATTCGGTGTCGTCCCCAGCGTGGTGGACGGGCGAAGGGAGTGCCTTCCACTTCGGGAGGCGCCATGCCCCATCTCACTCAGCTTCTGCGTCGGAGCGGATGGCTCACGGCCATCCTGCTCCTTCCCTGCCCCAACCTCGCCGCGGACGAGGTGACCTGCACCTTCGATGTCGACGACGAGGGATGGACCGTCAGCGGCAACGCCAGCGGCCCGGTCATCTGGATCGCGAGCGGCGGAAACCCGGACGGCGGCATCAAGGTCAACGACTCGGTCGTCGGCGGCGTGATGTACTTCACCGCGCCCGCCATCTTCCACGGCGACCGATCGTGCAGCTACGGCCTCGCCCTGACCTTCGACCTGAAGCAGACCATCACCGGATCGCCCAACCAATTCAACACCGTCGACCTCTACCTTGGAGGCGGCGGGATCACCGTAGCGTACGACCTGTCCCAGAACCCGCCGATCGGTTCTTGGGGCAGCTTCCAGGTCCCCCTGGTCGAAACCGGATGGCGCATCGGATCGCTTTCCGGCGCGCCGGCGACCAAGGAGAACATGATGCAGGTCCTCGGCTCGCTCTCCGACCTCCGCATCCGCGCCGAGTACCAGACCGGCGGCGACACCGACTACCTCGACAACGTCGTGTTCCCGCTCGGTCCGAGCCCTGACCTCAACGCCGACGGGCACGTCGATGCCGCCGATCTCGCTCTGCTCCTCGGGGCATGGGGGACGCCCTCGCCCGGCGACCTGACCTGCGACGGCGTCGTCGCCGCCGATGACTTGGCGGTGCTGCTGGGGGCGTGGACCGGCTGAGACCTTCCGCCCTCCCGCCCGAACGAGCGACGACCGGCAGTCGGCCTCGCCGATCGCGGGCCGCTCGCCTCCGTCAGCCCACGCCCACCGCGATGGCGTCGCGCTCGCTGAGCATGCCGCCGTCCGAGCGCTGCCGCACCGTGCCGTCGCGCTTCCACGAGCGATCGCAACGCGGTTCGCTGCGGAGATCGCGGACGCTCACCGCGCTCGCCCCGGCGTCGAGGCGCACGCGGCTCACGCCGAGGAGGTCGGGCAGGTCGCCGATGAAGGCGGCCAGCTCTCCCTTCGGATCGGGGAGGACGACCTCTGAGTCGAGGGGGTTCTCGAGGCCCGTCTTCTTGGCCGCCTCGAGGGCCTCGAAGGCCGCCGAGCGGGCCGCCAAGACGAGCGGCCAGCGGGCGTCGGCGGCGCCGACCCCGGAGGCGACGAGACCGCGGTAGGTCTCGAGGTGGACGCAGCGGCCGTCGGACTTCCACAAGGCCTTGAAGGCCTCGTCGGCGGTGTGGGGCAGGACCGGCGCCAGCAGCCGGCAGAGGAGATCGGCGATCTCCCACATCGCCGTCTGCGTGGCCCGCCGCCGCGGGGCGTCCTTCTTGTCGCAGTAGAGGCGGTCCTTGGTGGCCGCGCAGTAGGTCGCCGACATGGTGTCGTTGCAGAAGCCGTAGATCGCCAGGTGCGCCGAGCGGAAGTCGAGGGCCGCGTAGGCCGCCCGCACCGTCTCCTCGAGGCGGGCCGCCTCGGCCAGGGCCCAAGCGTCGAGCGAGGTCGGAGCCAGCGACGCGAGGTCGGCGGCATCGCCCTTCTCCTCGCTCGTCCGCGGCTGGAAGTCGTCGAGGTTCGAGAGGAGGAAGCGGATCGTGTTCCGCACCTTGCGGTAGCTCTCGCCGGCCAGCCGGAAGAACTCCATGTCGACCTTCACGTCGTCCTCGTAGGCCAGGCTCGAGACCCACCAGCGGGCCACGTCGGCGCCGACTTCCTTGAGGAGATCCTCGACCTCGATGGTGTTGCCGAGCGACTTCGACATCTTCTTGCCGTGCTTGTCGACCATGAAGCCGTGGGTCAGGATCCGCTTGAACGGCGGCTGGCCGGTGGCCCCGAGGGCCGGCAGGAGCGAAAGCTGGAACCAGCCGCGATGCTGGTCGCTGCCCTCGAGGTAGAGGTCGCAGGGATAGCCGAGCCCGCGCTGCCGCATCACCGAGTTCCAGCTCGAGCCGGCCTCGAACCAGACGTCGAAGATGTCGTGCAGCTTCTCGAGCGTGGCCACGTCGAGGCCCTTGGGGGCGTCGGGGTCCTGGGCCGGCTGGTAGTGGCTTAGGAGCTGTTGGGCTGTCTCCTGGAACCAGGCATCGCTGCCGCGGGCGGCAAACACCTTGGCCACGGCGCGGACCGAGGCGGCGGTGAGGAACGCCGAGCCGTCCGGGAGCCGGAAGGCCGGGATCGGCAGGCCCCAGGCCCGCTGTCGCGAGATGCACCAGTCGGGGCGGCTCTCGAGCATGCCGCGCATGCGGTTGCGGCCCCAGCTCGGCACGAACTCGACCTTGGTCTCGACCGCGTCGAGGGCCATCTGGCGGAGGGTCCTCGCCTCCCGCTTGCTGGGGCGGTCGACGCCGACGAACCATTGCTCGGTGGCCCGGAAGATGACCGGCGTCTTGCTCCGCCAGTCATGCGGGTAGCTGTGCGAGAAGGTGTGGTCGTAGAAGAGGTGGCCCGAGCGTCGGAGGGCCTCGACGATCTCGCCGTTCGCCTTCCAGATGTCCTTGCCGCGGAGCCAAGCCGGCACGCTGTCGTCGTAGGTGCCGTCCTCGCCCACCGGACAGTAGACCTCGAGGCCTTCCTTGAGCCCGGTGCGATAGTCCTCGGCGCCGTGGCCGGGAGCGGTGTGGACGAGCCCGGTGCCGTCCTCGAGGGTGACGTACTCGGCGTGGACCAGCTTCCCCTCGCGCTCCACGAACGGATGGCGATAGCGGAGGCCGACCAGCTTGGCCCCGTCGACCTCGGCTAACACGTCGACCTTCTCCGCCTTGCCCGCCTTGGCCACCTTCTCGACGAGGTCGCTGGCCACCACCGTCTCGTTGCCGTCCATGCGGACCAGGCTGTAGCGGTAGCGCTCATGGACGGCGATGGCCAGGTTGGCCGGCAGCGTCCACGGCGTGGTGGTCCAGATCATGAAGCTCGGCGTGGCGTCGAGCTCGACGCCGAAGGCCCGGGCGACCGCCTCGCGGTCGCTGGCCTCGAAGTCGACGTAGATCGAGACGTCCTGGCGGTCCTCGTACTCGAGTTCGGCCTCGGCCAGCGCAGTGCGGTTAGCGATCGACCAGTGGACCGGCTTCTTGTCGCGGTAGACGAGCCCCTGCTCGATGAGCGCGGCAAACACCTCGAGGGTCCCCGCCTCGTAGGCCGGGGCCATCGTGAAGTAGGGATTGGCGTAGTCGGCGAGGGTCAGGAGCCGCTGCATCTGCCCGGCCTGGAGCTTGATGAACTTTTCCGCGGACTTCGCGCACTCGCGGCGCACCGCCATGCGGCGATGGTCGGCGGGCAGCTCATCGAGCTTGGCGGCCTTGCCGCTCTCGACAAGGCCGGTCATGACCTTGTGCTCGATGGGCAAGCCGTGGCAATCCCAGCCCGGCACGTAGGGGCAGTCGAGCCCCTCCATGAGGCGGCTGCGCACGACGAAGTCCTTGAGCACCTTGTTCATCAGGTGCCCGAGGTGGATCGAACCGTTGGCGTAGGGCGGACCGTCGTGGAAGACGTACCCCGGCTGGCCCTGGCGGGCCGCCTGCAGCTTCGCGTAGATGCCGATCTCGTCCCAGCGCCGCTGCGAGAGCGGCTCGTTCTGGGCGAGGTTGGCCTTCATGGCAAAGGCCGTTTTCGGCAGGTTCAGCGTGGCCTTGTAGTCAGGCATGGGTCGGTCCGTCCCGGCGTAGAACGCAAGAGGAAAACGGGGCAGGATACGGGGCCGACCGCCCGGACGGAAGTGGTCGAGGGACCCCCGCGGTGCCGGCGGAACATCCCTATTCCGGATGCTCGCCCGGCTTCACCGTCTCGTTCAGGTACTTCTGGAAGTCCCCCATCTTGTAGCTGATGAAGCAGAAGGCGTGATGGAGGGCGAACCACTCGAGGTCGGTGGGATCCTTGGAGAGGTCCTGGCGGAGGCGGTTCAGCTCCGCGAGCACGGTCTCGGCCTTGACGAGGGGTCGGTCAGCCATGGGTCTTCACTGGTGGTCGTGGTCGGGGTCCGAGCCGTGGTTGGGGTCGTGCTCGGGATGGGCGGCGGCGGGGCCGTTCCCGTCGTGGGCGTGGGCGGCGTGGTCGTGCGGGGGATGCGTGGCGGCCTCGAACCGCCCGAGGACGAACGCGAACCCGAGGCCAACGAAGAGGGCCGTCGAAAGGAGCACCCGGTCGTGGCGGTGGAACTGGAGTTCGGGCAGGAGGTCGCTCGAGGCGATGCAGAGGAACATGCCGGCCGAGAAGGCCAGGGCCGGGACCGCCACCGTCGCCATGTGCTCGCCGCTCGCCCCCAACGCAAACAGGAGGACGCCAGCCGGGACGAGCAGGGCTAACAAGATGTTGGCACCCACCAAGGCTGGCCGCGAAGCCCCGCCGTGCCGCATGAGCGTGGCCAGGGTCATCGAGTCGAATGGCTTGTGCAGGAGGATCACGAGGAAGGTCGCGAACCCGGCGAGGGCCATGGCCTTCCCCCCGCCGTGGGCGGCGCCCACGGCGACGCTGGCGGCCAGGGCCACGCCCTCGAGCAGGCTGTGCACGCCGAGTCCGATCAGGGCTCCGAACCAGCCGAGCGTCGCAGGACCGTGGTCGTGCGGACGACCATGATCATGTCCCTTCCCGTGATCGTGGCCGCAGCCCTCGTGCCCGGCCTCCTCTTCGAGGGGCTCGTGCTGGTGGAAATGGCTGAACCGCTCGAGTAGGAAGAGCGCCAGGAACCCGAGCACGGCCCAGAGCATCACCGGGTCGAGCAGGTCATGGCCCTCGGTCCCGCTCGACTCGAGGCGGAGCATCACCGCATGCGGCAGCATGTGGAAGAAGCCGACCCCGAGCATGACGCCGGCCACGAAGGAGAGGACGATCTGCAGGCTGCGGTGGCCGAGGCGCAGCATGCCCGGCAGGAGCCCGCCTACCAGGGAGGCGACCACGATCAGCGCGGCGTAGAGACTGAGGAGGATCGTGGGAGTCAAGGGGGATCGATCTCGAGGGGCGGCCGAGGTCGGCGGCCGGAAGAGCCGGGGACGGGCGGGAGGGTAGCACGCCCGTCGGCTCCCCCCGCGGCGGCGGGGAGACTCCCAAAAGAAGACCGTAGCCGTCCTCCCCGCCCGCCGATATACTCCCTCCCTTCCCATCGGGGACTACGGGGTGGTAGCTCAATTGGGAGAGCGCCTCGGTCGCATCGAGGAGGTTGTGAGTTCGATCCTCATCCACTCCACTTGAGTCAGGCCCATTCGGGCCTGAGGGGAACGCCCGGCCGCTTCGCGGCGGGCGTTCTTTCTTTTCCGTGGCGCGGCGGTAGTCTGCGGCCGTGGCTGATGCCGTGACGACGAATTCGCGATTGGCGGGGGCGGATCCGGTGGCCTTGGAGGCCAGTCCGCTCTACCAGACCCCTGCCATGCGGCAGTGGTTGCGCTTCAAGAAAGCTCACCCGGAGTGCCTCCTCTTCTTCCGGATGGGGGACTTCTACGAGCTCTTCGACCGCGATGCCGTCGTGGTCCACCAGGCCCTTGGCCTGACCCTCACCGAGCGGACCAAGGGGATGCCCATGGCTGGCGTCCCCCACCACTCCCACGAGAGCTATCTCCGCCGGCTGATCGACCAAGGCTTCCGTGTCGCCGTCTGCGACCAGTTGCAGGATCCGAAGGACGCCAAGGGCGTGGTCGACCGCGGGGTGACCCGCGTCCTCACCCCCGGCACCCTGGTCGACGAAACGCTCCTCGACGAAGGGCAGGCCAACCAACTTGCCGCGGTCAGCATCCACGGCGAGCGGGCGGCGATCGGCTTGGTCGAGCTCTCGACCGGGGCCTTCCGCGTCGTCGAGACCCCGACCAATCGGTTAGGCGACGAGTTGCAGCGCCTGGCCCCCGCCGAGGTCCTCTACGCCGAAGAGACCGACGGCTCGACGCATCCCGCCCTCGACGCCATCCGCCTGGCCCGCGGCACCGCCCTCTCCCCGCGCCCGGCGTGGACCTTCCGGCCGCGGGACGCGAGCGACGCCCTCAAGACCCACTTCGGCGTGTCGAGCCTCGAGGCCTACGGGCTGCTCCCCGACGACCCGGCCACCCAGGCCGCCGGGGCCCTCCTCCGCTACCTCCTCGAGACGCAGTCGAGCGATCGGGCCCCCGGCGAGGCGGCCAGCACGCTCGGCCACCTGCAGCCCCCGCTTCGCCTGGCGACCGGCGACTTCCTGGCCATCGACGCCACCAGCCTCCGAAGCCTGGAGATCGAGCGGACCCTCCGCTCCGGCGGCACCGAAGGCACGCTCCTCTCCTCGATCGACCGCACCAAGACGGCCATGGGCCGGCGGCTCCTGCGGCATTGGCTCTGCTTCCCGCTCCGCGACCGGGCCGCCATCGAGGAGCGGCAGCGGCGGATCGGGACCATCGTCGTCGACGAGCTGTTTGCCGACTCGTTGGGATCCGCGGTCGCCAAGGTGCAAGACGTGGCCCGCATCGCCGGACGGATCGGGACCGGACGGGCCACGCCCCGCGACGTGGTGGCCCTCGGCCAGTCCCTCGCCCAGCTCGAGTCGATCGCCGAGCTGTTGGAAGCCCGCCCCACCTTCGCCGGCGACCAGGCTGTCCTCGCCGCCGTCCGCGAGCGGCTGGCCCCGCTCGCCGCCCGCATACAGGCCACCTGCGTCGAGCATCCCCCGGCCCACCTCCGCGAGGGCGGCCTCTTCCGCGACGGCGTCGACGCGGTCCTCGACGAAGCCCGGCTCCTGCAGCGCGACGCCAACAGCTGGCTGGCGAGCTACCAGCGGCAGTTGGTCGAGGAGAGCGGCATCGCTTCCCTCAAGGTCGGCTTCAACAAGGTGTTTGGCTTCTACATCGAGATCACCCACGCCAACGCCGAGAAGATCCCCGCCCACTTCAGCCGCAAGCAGACCCTGAAGAACGCCGAGCGCTACATCACCCCCGACCTCAAGGAGTTCGAGGACAAGGTGCTGAGCGCCGAGTCGCGGGCCATCGACCGCGAGAAGTGGCTCTTCGTCGAACTCTGCAGCGAGGTCGCTGCGGCCACCGAGGCCCTCGGCCGCTACGCCGACTGCGTGGCCGGGCTCGACGTCCTCCGCTCCCTGGCCGAAGTCGCCCGCCGCGAGCGCTGGTGCTGCCCGACCTTCGTCGAAGGCCCCGTCCTCTCCATCAAGGGCGGCCGGCACCCGGTCCTCGAGGGGATCCTCCGCGAGCGCTTCGTACCCAACGATTGCCGCCTCGGCGGCGAGGGCGGCACGCTGGCCCTCATCACCGGCCCCAACATGGCCGGCAAGTCGACCTTCATCCGCCAGGTCGCCCTGATCGTCCTCCTAGCCCACGTCGGCAGCCACGTGCCGGCCGAGGAAGCCTCGCTCGGTCCGGTCGACCGGATCTTCACCCGGATCGGCTCGAGCGACGAGCTGCACACCGGCCAATCGACCTTCATGGTCGAGATGACGGAGACCGCCAACATCCTGCACCACGCCACGGCATCGAGCCTCGTCATCCTCGACGAGATCGGCCGCGGGACGAGCACCCTCGACGGGCTCAGCCTGGCCTGGGCCATCGCCGAGACCCTGGCCGGCCTCGGCTGCCGCACGCTCTTCGCCACCCACTACCACGAGCTGACCTCGCTCGCCGAGCGGCTGCCGACGGTCACCAACCTGCACGTCGCGGTGCGGGAGTGGGAGGACCGGATCATCTTCCTGCACCGCATCCTGCCCGGCCGCACCGACCGGAGCTATGGCATCCACGTGGCCCAACTCGCCGGCCTGCCGCGGGCAACCATCGAGCGGGCCAGCAAGCTCCTCGAGACCTTGGCCGTCGAGACCGAGGAAGCGAGCTCGCGAGCCCGCAAGGCGGCGACCTCGACGACCAAGGCCAAAGCCGAGCCCCAGCTCTCCCTTTTCACCGAGTTCCTCCCCCATCCGGCCGTTGAGCGGCTGGCCAAGGCCAACCTCGACGCCCTCACGCCCCTCCAGGCGTTCGACCTCCTGCGCGAGCTGCAGGGCGAGGCCCGCGGCAATTCGTGAGGAGTCGTCTTTTTTCCGAATCTCGCTAACAGGCGGCACCTGACTTGCCGCCAGCCGCGAACAATGGTGGCCGGACAGGGATGCCCGGCCCGCGGGGTTACCATGCAACAGACAATGCGGAAGGACGTGCTGGGCGGTGTCGCGCCGTCGCTTGGGCTTTGGCTCGGGCTGGTGGCGGTGTTTCCAACGGCGCTGGCCCAATCGGCGGGCGCTGGGACGCCCCCGCCGCCGGATGCGGCGGGGACGCTGTACTCCATCCACCAGACGATCGGCGTCGCCAACGAGCCGTTCATAGGCGTCGCCTCGGGCAAAGGCGCTTGGTCGGCCCTGACCGCGAGCGGCCGGGTCGTCTCGTGGGGCTCCAGCGATTCGGGGCGATGCCGCCGCCCGCAGGGTCACGTGGTGCAGATCCAACGCTGGCACGACTGGACCGCGGCGTTGCGGGCAGACGGATCGGTCGTCGTCCTCAACGGCACCGTGACCAAGGAAGCCGTCGGCCCCTTTGTCCAGATCGATGGCAGCAGCCTGTTTGGCGTTCTTGCTCGCCGCGTCGACGGCAGCGCCGAGCTCGTCTCCCCGTATGCATCGCAGACGCTCTCGTTAGCTGGCCCGTACATCGATGTCGCCCACGCGGGGAACTACTGGCTTGCGCTCCGACCCGATGGCACCGTCGACGGAGGGGGCTCCAACAGCTACGGCCAGCTCAACGTCCCGGCCGGCACCTACATCGACATCGACGTCGCTGCTGGATACAGCGGCGGCATCCGATCCGACGGAACCATCGTCCTCTGGGGCGCGGTGCCCGACGGGGTCATTCCTCCAGCGGGGATCTTCAGCCATCTGGAGCTGGGCTCCCTTGGCGTGGTTGCTCTGGCGGCAGATGGCTCGGTGGGCTGCTCGTACGAGCCGAGCCTCGCCTGGGCCTGTGACGACCTTGCCGGCGATGCGATCGCCATCGCCGGTGGCTACGACTTCTCGACCTGCGTCGCTCGACCGGACGGCAGCGTCGACCAGGTGAAGGCGTTCGACGACTACGCCCACCTCCCGCCGCGCGAGCCCTTCGTCGGCGCGGCGGGCTACGAGGTCAACGCCTACGATCTCCACTGGGCCGCCATCCGCTCCGACGGAGCGGCGGTGGTGGTCCCGCCCCACAACATCCCGCTGCCGCCCGCGATCCTCGAGGGCCCCTACGTTGGATGCGCCGCCGGCAGCGACAGCGTCTTCCTCCTGGGGAACAACGGAAGCGTGCAGACCTTTGGCCACAACCTGTGGGGCGAACTCGATGTCCCAGCGGCGAACTTCGTGGCCCTCTCCGCCGGCGAACGCCACGCTGCGGGCCTCCTCGCGGATGGCTCGATCCTCGCCTGGGGCAACGACAGCTGGGGCCAGGCCTCGCCACCACCCGGCACGTTCACGGCCCTCGCGTGCGGCGGCTACCACACCGTCGCGTTGCGATCCGACGGGACCATCGTCGGCTGGGGCGACAACTGGTTCGGGCAAACCGATGATCCCGGCGGAACCTTTGTCGCGATCGCTGCCGGGCTCGGCCATACGGTAGGCCTGCGGCCCGACGGATCGGTCGTCGCCTGGGGCCGGAACCTGAACGGGGAGTGCAACATCCCGCCCGGCGCCTACCGATCGATCGCGGCCACGAAGACCTGCACATTCCTCGTCCGCGAGGACGGCGCGTTCGTCAAGGCCGGGACCGGGAGCAGCATGTCCCTCCCGGTCGCCGACTACGGCCCGATGTGGCGAGTCTTCCCGGGCGGGATCGCCATCGGCGGCGGGGCCGACTGCGATGGCGACGGGGTCCCCAATGTGATCCAGATTGCGTTGGGCGCACCCGACCTCGACGGCGACGGCGTGCCCGACGCCTGCGAGGCGAACCCCGCGGATCTCGACGGCGACGGTGCGGTCGGGCCCGCTGACCTGGCGCTACTCCTCGGAGCGTGGGGCCTGCCCGGCCCGGCCGATCTGAACGGGGATGGCGTCGTCGACGCCGCCGACCTGGCAAGCCTGCTTGGAGCCTGGACATGATCGCCATCGGTCGAGTCGTCGCCTGGGCCACGCCTGCCATCCTCGCGGGCGCCGTGCAGGCCCAATGTGCATACGAGGTGATCCCCGTCTATCACCCCAACCCAGCGAAGGAACTCCACGCCCGCTCGATCGGCAACGACGGCACGATCGTCGGGTTCGAGTCGGGCGTCCAAGGCCGCGCCCTCGTCGTATCGCCGAAGGGCGACGTCTCGTTCCTCCCCAGCGCCCAGTGGGGAGCCGTCGCGGAGGGGATCGCGCCGGACGGTCGGATCGTCGGCATGGAGCGGCTGGGCCTGATTACCCAGTTGCCGGTGGAGTGGGTGGACGGCACCCTCGTCCATCTGGCCACGCCGCCGGGCTTCTCGACCGGCTACGCCTTGGCCGCCAACAGATCGGGGAGGACGGTGGGATTCGTCAACCTCAACGGCGGGCAGATCGGGCTCAGCGCGGTCTGGATCGACGGCGCGTTTGTCGACATCAGCCGCGATGTCCCCGAATCGGGTGAGGCCGTTGGCGTGACGGAAGATGGCGTCGTCGTCGGGCTGGGGAAGGATCCGTCGACAGGCCTGCTCGTGCCGTACCGCTGGGCTGGCCCCGGTGCCGTCGAGTTCCTCCCCTCGATCGCGCCCGATCTCCAATCCTGGCCGACGGCAATGAGTTCGAACGGCTTCGTGGCCGGCTACGCCACCTCGGTGTCAAGCTCGGGCTTCCGGCACGCGGTGGCCTGGATGAACGGCACAGCCATCGACTGCGGCGTGCTCGCGGGCTACGACAAATCGAGTGCCTCCGGCGTCAACGTCTTCGGCCAGGTGGCCGGTGTGTGCGAGTTCTCGAGTCCGCCGCCAGCGGATGCCCCCTTCCTGTGGCAGGACGGGGTCTTGTACGACCTCTTTGAGCTGCAGCTCTCGCCGTTCATGGGCTCGATCGCCAGCGTCCAAGGCATCAACGACCGCGGCGAGATCTGCGGGTTTGGCAAGGATCAGTACGGCAAGAGCACCACTGTCATCCTCCGCCCCCTCCGCACCCGCCCTGGCGACGTGACTATCGACTGCCACGTCGACGGGCGCGACCTGGCGGCCCTCTTCGAGTTCTGGGGGCGAAGCTACGACTACGACGGCGGCCCGGGCGACCTCGACGGCGACCGCTTCGTGGGGGCGTTTGACCTCGCCCTCGTCCTCGGCGATTGGGGTCCGTGACGACCCCTGGCGGCGACTTCGGGAATTCACCCGCAGCCAGCGGACGAAATCTGCGTACGCTGGAGTGATGCTCCGGCGGGCGACGTTGGCGGTGGTGCTCCTCTTGGCGGTTGCGGCCCACGCGGCCGAGCCCGGGCAGGATGCTCCCGCGCCCCCGCCGGCGACCTCGGCCCCCGCGGAGGCCGTCAACAACCTCTTCAAGGCGACGACGGAGGAACGCGACGCGATCGAGCGGCTCCGCCACGCGGACTCCTGGGTCCGCCGGGCCATCGCCGCCGAGCGGTTAGCCCGCTACGACGACGAGGGCAGCGCCACGTACCTCCGCGACCTGGCCGCCGACGGGACTTGGCAGGTCCGCTGCTACGCCATCCTCGCGTGCGGCCGCCGCGGCATCGACCTCCCCGCCAGCCGCTTCGCCAGCGAGCGCGAGCCGCGCGTACTGCGCACCGCCCTTCGCTGCCGCTACGAGGTGCCGGAGTCGAGCCTCCGACCGCTCGTCGAGCGGGCTGCCAAGAGCGAGCGCCTCGAGGACAAGCTGTTGGCCCTCGAGCTCGCCCTGGCCAGCACGCTGCCGGAGGACGTGGTCGATCGCGACGACCTGCTCGAGACGATCATCTTCCGGATGGACCGCACCGAGACCGGCTCGCTCTCGCCACGCCTCGCCGCGATCACCTCAGGCCACGACTACGGCCGCAGCTACCGCTGGCGGGAGTGGTTTCGGAAGAACCGGAAGGACGCCGGGCTGAACGGGGCGTTTGTACTCCCGGCGCGAGGGACGGTGAGCGAACTGCCGTGGCCCGCGTCGCGCGGCCTGCTCGCGGCGTTGGCCCCGCCGCGATTCGCCGACCTCGAGCGGCACATCCAGGATCTCTCGACCCGGGAGATCGACCTCGCCATCCTCATCGACTGCACCGCCAGCATGTCGGGCGAGATCGCCGAGTGCCAGTCGGGCGTCGACGCCTTGATGCTGTTCGCCCAGAGCGTGGCCCGCGACGTGCGGATCGCCGTGATCGGCTACCGCGACCGTCGCGACAAGTGGGAGACCAAGGCCTTCGACTTCACCCCCTCCCTCAGCGAGGCCCGCGAGCGGCTATGGCAGCTCTCCGCGGAAGGCGGCGGCGATCGGCCGGAGTCGGTCGAGCCGGCCCTCAAGCTCGCCTACACCAAGCTGGCGTGGCGGCCGGGCAAGAGCCTCAACGCGATCCTGATCGGCGATGCCCCGCCCCACCCGGGCACCGGTGAACGCTGCGTCGAGCTCGCCGCCTGGGGCAAGAAGAACGGCGTCACGACCTACGCCATCGCCCCGCACGTGGAGCAGCAGCAGCGAAAGCCGACCGACCCCCTGCCGATCGACCCCGAGAAGCCCGGCACGCCCGAGGAGCCGCCGGCTCCAGACCCCGAGATGGAGAAGTGGAACCGCCCCGGCCCCGCCCCGCTCGACTCGAGCCGCAAGCGGAAGGCCGGCGATCCCTGGCGGAAGAAGCTCGAGCCGGGCGAGGTCGAGTACTTCGAGGAGATCGCCACCGCCGGCGGCGGCCGGGCCGTGAAGCTGCCGCGCGATGCCTCGCTCGTTGCCGAGATCGCCGGCCTGACCATGGGCGACCGCTTCAAGGACGAGTTCGAGGGCTTCTTCTGGAGCTGGATGCTGCTGTGCCGTTAGGGGCGGCGCCAGCGGCGATTGGCGGAATTTCTTCGTCCAACAGTTGACATGCCGCGGAATGGTGGTATCGTTCCCGCCTTCGCCCCCACAGGGCTCACCATGACCATCTCCTACGAAACAACCTCTTTTCCGGCTGCGGGAGCAGCGAACGACGGGCTTGGCCGCGATGGCGGCCTGCCCAGCGCGAGCTCCCGACTGGTCACCGAGGTGGCCAGCCGCGAAAGGCCCCGACGATGTTGATCGTGCCCTCGCCGCGTAGCGACCTCCGCTGACGCGACGAACGACGAACCGACACCGCCCCGGGCCGATGGCTCGGGGCGGTTTGCTTTCCGCCCTCCCGCCGTCGCCTCGCGACCGACCGTCCTTCCCGTGCCATTGGTTTGGCCGGCGCTATCCACTTGCCCACGGAGCACCCCCTCCCGCATCCAAGCCCCCCAGACCTCTGTCGACGTCGTCCTGCGGCTCGCAGCGCATCCGACGCACTAGCGCACGTATTGGCGCCGTGCGAGTGCCGACCAGGGTTTCTCCGACGTCGTTTGAGGAGCTCAGTAGCTCAAAGGTAGAGCAGGGATTGAGGAAATCCCCGGTAGCGGGTTCGAATCCCGCCTGACACCGATGGCTGTCCACCATCGCCGGTTCCAACCGGTGGCTCGCCCGGACCAGCAACTGATGCGGACCGATCGTCGCCGCCGACCTCGCTGCGCCGGCCGGCTTCGGCGACGCACGCCTCGTCCCCCGGCTTCGCCGGGACGACAGGCGATCGGCGCCGAGGCGGCACCGGCCGACGGGCCCTGCGGCGAAGCAGATACCGCCCGCGGCGCCCGCGCCGCCCGATGCCCGAGCCTCGGCTCGGCCTCCGGCACGCGAAACGCCGCCGGCTCACGCCTCGTCCCGCCCCGCATGGCCGGGGCGCAGCGTCCGGCCCGACGATCGGTCCCTCCTCGATTTTCCCGCCCGCGAAGCGCCCCGGAGACGCGCTTCCCGGGCTTCCCACTCCCCGTCTCCAGTCAGGAGTTAGCACATGAAGCTCACCTACCGAATCCGGCGCCACGAGCGTGGCTTGCGGTTCCGCCACGGCGAGCTCGTCGCGGTGCTCCAGCCGGGCACCTACCGACTGTGGTCGCGGCTCGTGGGCCGCAAGCGGGACACCGTCGAAGTCGTCAGCACGCTGGAGCCCCTCGTCACGCACCCCCAGGTGGCCGAGTTCCTCGCCACCCAGGCGTTCCGCGACGCGGTGACCGTGATCGACCTCGCCGAATCGCAGCGGGCCATCGTCTGGAAGGACGGCCGGCTCGCCGCGATCCTCGGGCCCGGCCAGTACGCGCTGTGGAATCCGCAGCGCAACGAGCCGGTGCGGGTCCGCGTCGAGACCTACGACGCGACCGAGTTCCGCTTCCGCCACGAGCGGGCCGACGCCGTCGCCGCCAATCCCGCGGCGAGCCGTTGGCTCGAGTCGATCGTCGTCGAGCCGTGGGAAGAGGCCCTCCTCTTCCGCAACGGTGCCTTGGTCGAGCGGCTCGGCCCCGGCAAGCACTTGGTCTGGAAGTCGGGCGCCAAGGTCACCTGGACCAGCGTCGACCTCCGCCAGCAGGTGCTCGAGGCCGCGGGGCAGGAGCTGCTCACCGCCGACAAGGTCTCCATCCGGGCGACGCTCGTCGTCAACTGGATGGTGGAGGACCCGATCGCGGCGGTGACCAAGGTCCCGAGCACCGAGCACGCCCTCTATCGCGACGCCCAGCTCGCGATGCGGACCGTGATCGGGGCCCGCACCCTCGACTCGCTCTTGGCCGACAAGAACGAGCCGAGTGGAGAGATCTTCGCAGCCCTCGCCCCCACCGCACGGAGCTACGGCGTGACCGTGCGCGGGGCGGGCCTGCGGGACCTCATCCTCCCCGGCGAGATGCGCGAGATCCTGACCAAGGTGCTCGTGGCCGAGAAGGAGTCGCAGGCCAATCTCATCCGCCGGCGGGAAGAGACCGCGGCCGCCCGGAGCCAGGCCAACACGGCCAAGCTCCTCGCGGACAACCCCGGCCTCATTCGCCTGCGGGAGCTCGAGACCCTCGAGACGGTCCTCAAGGGCGCCAAGCTCACCCTCGTCGCCGGGCGAGGCGACCTCGCGACGCAGCTCAAGGCCCTCGTCGGCGCCGCTGACGAGACGCCCAACAGCTCGCCCCACACGTGACCCGCAGGGTGGACGGCCGAACGGCCGCCCGCCCTGCGGTGCGTTTGGACGCTGGTCACCCGCCCACGCCTCCAGCACGAGGTCGGACAAGCGGACAGACACGCCGGCGCCCGGCACGCGCCCGGCGCCGGTCGAACGCCCGATCACGCATCGCGGCGCCGTCGCCCCGCGGTCGCGCCCGCGAGCGCGAGCAGCCCCAGCTCGCCAGGCGCCGGGACGAACAGGATGTCGTCGAGGAAGACGCCGCCGAGGGGATCCCAGACCAACACCCGATCGAACGGCTGGGTCGACACAACGCCGCCAAACTGGTAGTCGTCCGGAAACGTCCCCAGTTTCGGGCTGTCGTAGCTCAACTCGCCTTGCCAGTAAAGCTTCACCGCGAGCTCGCCCGGGAACCACGCGCCGATGGCGTATTGCGGCCAGAGGAACCTGATATCGATCGCGTCGTCGTAAGCCTTGCACCCCCAGCCGTCCTGCTGGTAGAGGTTCGGACTGCCCTGGAACGCCACCTCGTTCCCCTCCGGGAAGATCGCCCCGAGTAATGCGTATTGGTCGCCCATGATCTGCGCTGTCGGGAACACGAAGTCGAGCGTGGTGCACGGTCCGACCGCCGCGTTCCAGCTGTCGATGCCCTTGATGACCGTGAACGACGCGTGGGCGGCGCTTGCCAGCGCGATCGCCGCGGAGATCGCCAGACATTTCATTCGCATTGCCCTGCTCCTGTTGGACAAATGGACAAACAAGCCGGTGCCGGGCACGCGCCCGGCGCCGGAGGGCCGTCTGTTCACAGTTCGCGACGGCGCCGCCCGGCGGCCGCGCCCGCGATCGCGAGCAGCCCGAACGCGCCCGGCGCGGGGACGAACAGGATGTCGTCGACTGCGACACTTGCGTTGTAGAACACGATCCGGTCGAACGGCTGGGTCGAGAGCACCCCGCCGTACTGGTAGTCAAGGAGGTACGTCCCCAGGTCCGGGCTATCGTATGTGAGCTGGTCCTGCCAGTAGAGCTTCACCCTGAGGTCCCCGGGGAACCACGCCCCGATCGCGTACTGCGGCGAGAGGAATGTGATGTCGATCCCGCCGTCGTACGCCTTGCACCCCCAGCCGTCCTGGAGAAAGAGGTTAGGGGAACCGGGGTACGCCACTTCGTTCCCCTCCGGGAAGATCGCCCCGAGCGAGGCATACTGGTCGCCCATGATCTGGGGCGTGGGGAACACAAAGTCGAGCGTCGTGCACAGACCTACCGCCGCGTTCCAGTTGTCGATCCCCTTGATCACCGTGAACGCCGCCTGTGCGGCGCTTGCCAGCGCGAGCGCCATCGGAACCGCCAAGCACTTCATTCGCATTGCCCTGCTCCTGTCGAAACGGATGGACAGACAGGCCGGCGCCGGGCCGTCGTGCCCTCGATGGCGGAACTCGTCCGCATGGTCGGGAATTCGTTGTGTTTCCGGCGATGCATCGCCAGGTCCCTTTCGTGCAAGTGACGCGCCCTCCTCCCGGCCCTCGCAGCGGCGTCACGCGACGCCGCACGGGCAGTAGCCCGGGGGTCGCCGCAGGAGGTGTGGAGCGCGTGCCACCAGCGCATACAGGGGATCTTCGCGAACTTGCGCCTTCCTCCGATGGACAGCGAGAAATCGAGATAACGCCTCAAGGTCCGGGGATCACCAGCGGAGAGCAGGAGGCCCGATGCGCGCGGTGTCCCTAACGCCGGTCGAGCGGACGCCGCGGTCCCCGGCGCACGGCGGAGCCCTGCTCCGGACGTTCGACCTACGCCGCTCGCGACCTCACCCCGTCCACGCCCCCAACAGCAGGGCGAGGTCCGCCCCGCCCACGGTGCCGTCATGGTCGAGGTCAGCGGACGGATCGGACGTCCCCCACGCCCCTAACAGGATCGCGAGGTCGGCGCCGCCCACGTGGCCGTCGCCGTCGAGGTCGCCGAGGATCGCCGGCGACGAGGTCCAGAGCACCGCTTCCTCGCGGCCGAGGGCGGGATTCCAGGCCGAGCCGGCCACGGTGACCGTCCCGTCCGCCGCCACGTCGACCGCGAAGGCGTAGGACGCGTTGTACGGAGGCGGCAGCGTCGCGTGCAGGTCGAGCATGCTCTCCGGGCTTCCCGTCCAGATGACAGCGTGGTCAATGCCCTGGTTGGTGACGATGCCGACCTGGTAGCCGCCGCGGCATCCCCACGCGGCGCTCTCGGCGAAACCGGCCGGATGCAGGTCGCGGAAGGCGGCGGCGCTGCCCGCCCAGACTCCCGCCCGCTCGGCGTTCACGTAGCCGGTGGTGCCCACCTGTTGGCCGCCCCCCGCTCCCCAAAGCAGGCTGCGCAGCACGCTCGGCGGGTTGAGGTCGATGAAGCTCGCCGCGGAGCCGGCCCACGACGCGGCGTGGGCCGCGGTCGAGCCGTCCTCGAAGGCGAAGCCATACTGGTGGTTCCCGTCGGCGGCCTCGATGAAGGTGCGCCAGTAGCCAGGCGGCTGCACGTTGACGAACGAATTGTTGGGCGGAAGCCAGAGGCCGGCGTTGAAGGTGTAGGTGTCGGGGCCGACGTCATCCGTCCAGACGTAGCCGCCCTTGATGCCGTTGGCGACGGCGGTGAGCTCGGAGAACTCCCAGCCCGAGACCTGGAGGTTCTGCTGTTGGACGCCGCCGCCGGTCCATGCCGAGGCCTGCATGTCGTAGCAGGTGTACCACTGCCCGCTGACGTAGCAGTCGTAGGGCCACCACCACCAGCCGACCAGCGTGTCGCCGTCCATCGCGGCGATCGCCCCGCCGGCCGAGCCGGGCGGGACCAGGTTCACCGCCGACGCCGCATCGGTCCCCTGCCAGATCGTGGGCTGTTCGATGAGCGACCAGATGTCGAAGGGCATCCACGAGCTGCCGGCGCGGGTCGCCCCGTCGATGACCGTGATCCGCGACCAGCTCGCCCAGCTCGGGTGCATGAGATGGGCGGTCCAGCGCCGCGGCATCGCCGGCTGGGATTGAAGGGTGAAGGTGACGCTTTGGCTCGCCGTGTCGCCGCAGGGCGTCGAGACGACCACGTCGTAGTCGTCGATGTCGGCGGCGGTCGGCGACTGGATGGCAAGGAGGTTCGTCGTCGCCCCGGTCACGATCCCGCCCGTCGCCATCGGCCCGTCGGCAAGCGGTTGGCCGTGGCGGCGCCACTGGAAGGTGAGCGGCGTGCCGCCCGTCGCTGCGACGGAGAAGCCGATGGACATGCCTTCCCAGCCCGCTCCGTCGACGGGTTGCTGGGTGAGGGTAGGGCAGGGCGGCGTGTAGAGCCGCTCGGCGGTGGCCAAGGCCGTTCCGCCCGGGCCTTTCCCGCCCATCACGTAGATCCAGTCGTCGCCGCCCGCGACGGCTGCCGCGTGGGCGCGAGCCGCGGCCATCGACGGTCCGACGCTCCAGGTGTTGGACCAGGTGTCGAGGACGTAGGTCGCGCTTTGCACGGCGCCCCCGGCGTTGACGCCGCCCACCACGTAGATGCGGTGGTCGGCGCCGAGGACCGCGGAGGCATCGCTCAGGGCCACCGGCATGTCCGGCGTGTTGGTGTTCGACCAGGTGCCGCTCGCGATGTCCAACCGCTGCACGTCGGCGGTGCGGGCCGAGCCGTTCGCGTTGAAGCCGCCAAACACATAGACATGGCCCGCCCCGTCGTAGGCGGCGCAGGCTTGCGATGCCGCAGCGGGCAGCGAGGCCAGCGTCGCCCAACTGTTGGTCGACGCGGTATAGCGGCAGACGAACGAGCTGTTGGACGCTCCGGCTCCGGCCCCGCCGCCCAGCGAATAGAGCCGCCCGAGGTTGTCGGCGGCGAAGGCGAAGCCCTGCTTGGGGGCGCTTCCCGGCCGCGAGGCGATCGCCGTGGTGGCTCCGTCAACCGGGTCGTAGACCATGCTCGGTCCGCCATCGCCGCTCGAGGGTTCGTAGCCGCCGAAGAAGACGATCCGGTTGAGGCCGTCGACGCCGCCTCCCTGCGAGACGAAGGGCCCGACGCCATTGAGCGGCGCCGTCATCCCCCAACTCGAGGTGAAGTACTTGTAGACCGAGCCGTCCTGGTCGCCGCCGTTCTGCCAGGGCGGTCCGCCCACGACATAGAGCGAGCCGTTCCAGCGCACCGCGAAGGCATCACCCTTGCCGACCGGGAGGGCGGCGATGGGTTCCCACGTTGCAGCCAACGCGGCTGCGGAGAGCGAAGCGACGGCGAGCCCATTCAGGATCAGGAGCCTCATGTGCGGTGCCCTCAAGGCCGGCCTCCAGCCCCGACGACCAGGCGGGAGGCGACCCCGAGGAAGTGTGGCAGCGTTTCACCCTGATTCGAGAATCGCGGACGAAACGTCGGGAAATCGCCGGCCGCGGTCGCGCCACACCAAAAGGAAAGGCGAGGCCCAGCCTTCGCGTATCAGGCCAACCGGCCAGCAGGACACTACAGCGAGCGATGCCCGTCGCGTCGGGCGCGTTGGCACCCCGTCACCGCGACACCCACGCCCGGATCGGTCCCTCTCGAAAGGCTCCTCATGCCGAACCCGTCGCCGATCGTCGCCCTTGCCCTGCTCGCCAGCGCCTCGCTCACCCCGGGCGTGGCCCTCGCCGACGTGCTCGTCAACCAGCAGCCGGTGTCGGGCGGCGGCGTGATGCGCTCATCGCAACTCTGGCAGGATCCGGGTCCGGACGGCAACGACCTCGATGGCGATGCCGTCTGCTGGCAGGACTTCGTCTTCAGCCAGCCCAAGTCGATCAATCGCATCGAATGGTGGGGAAACGGGGCCTGCGAGCTTGGCTTCCGCATCGAGATCTGGAAGCAGGACCCGGGAACGATCGCCTACCAGCCCTACGCCATCTGGTACTACGGCGGCGTCGAGACGGCCGAACCGCTCATCAGCTTCGACACCACCTCGTACACCACGTCGCCAGGCCCCGGCGGACTCACCCACTACGTGCTGAACCTGCCGACTCCGATCTCGGTGCCGGCCAACACGCCGACCAACCCGCGGTGGTTCATGGGCGTCACCGGGCTCACCCACCAACCCTACGTCACGTGGAATTGGGCCAAGGGCACGGGTGGAAGCACCAAGAGCTACCAGTTCATTCGGGCCAGCGGCTACATCTTCTGGGCCCTGCCCGAAGGCCGGGCGATCGTCATCGCCGACGCCAGCGTGCCCTGCCCGGCCGACCTCACCCACGACGGCGTGGTCGATGCGGCCGATCTGGCGCTCCTCCTCGGGGCCTGGGGCGGTTCGAGCAACGACCTGAACGGGGACGGAATCGTCAACGGCCCGGATCTTGCGGTGCTGCTCGGAGCCTGGGGCCCCTGCTGATCCGCGTCCCGCGGGTGACCATCGGCAGCCTCGCACAGAGCGACGGTCACCGGCCGATTGAGCGCGGGGCCGCGGGCGCCATCGATTGCAGAACCGCCCGCACCGCCGCATGGTCGCTCGGCCAATGCCCGTCGGGCTTGCGGTCGTCGATGGTGCAGGAGTCAACCGCCAGCCCCTCGCTCGGCAGAATGAAGTCGATCCGCTCGCCGGTGCAGGTGTCGGCCCAGCCGTTGAAGGTGCCGCGCTCCGCTTCCTTCGGGTTGGCCACCCTCCAGGCGTCGACGAGGTGGATGGCGGTGTCGCCGAGCAACTGTTGGATCGGCGGCGACGTCGGGCCGGTGTTGAAGTCGCCGAGCAGGACGACCGGCTCGTCGGCGTGCTTGCGGTTGGCGATCCGCTTCGCCAACAGCTTGGCCGCCTCGAGGCGGGCCTTCTCGCCTTGGTGGTCGAGGTGGGTGTTGAAGACGTAGAGGCTGCGGCCGCTTCCCTTCTCGGTGAATCGGGCGAAGGTGGCGATGCGCGGCAACGACGAGTCCCACGACTTCGAGCCCGCTTCGTCGGGCTTCTCGGAGAGCCAGAAGGTCCCGCATTCGGTCTTGTCGATCGTCCAGCGCTCCGTGCGATAGAGGATCGGGCAGGCCTCGCCCTTCGACGGGTCGGCCTCGCGGCTCCGGACCAGCATGCCGTACTGGGTGAGGCCCTTGCCGATCGCCATCACCTGCTCGGGCAGGGCTTCCTGCAGCCCCCAGAAGTCGCCGTCCTTGAGCATGTCGAGCACCATCGCCTGGCGATGCTCCCACGCGTTCGCCCCGTCACCCTTGTTGGCGTAGCGGATGTTGAACGTGCCGACGGCGATGGGAGCGGGCGGATCGGCCGGACCGGCAGCGGCGAAGGGCAGGACCACGAGGAGCCAGAGGGCAAGAAGGGCAGGACGCATGTCCGGAGCGTACGCGACGCAGGCGAGCGCGGGCCGTGGCCCGCCGCTCAGCGGCTGCTCTCGTGGGCCGTCCCGCACAATTCCCAGCACTTGGCCAGGAGCTCGGCCCGGCCCTCGCCGGTCGCGCCGGAGATGGCCACGCAGTCGGCCTTGGTCAGCTTCAGCCGGCTCCGGAGCCGCTTGAGGAGGGCGTCGCGTTCGTCCTCGGGCACGAGGTCGAGCTTGTTGAAGGCGACCAGCTCGTCCTTGTGGGCGAGGTCCTCGCTGAAGGCCTTGAGCTCGCCGCGGATCATGCGGTAGTTCTCGATCGGGTCGCTGCCGTCGGCGGGCATGACGTCGACCAGGTGGACGAGCACCTTGGTGCGCTCGATGTGCTTGAGGAAGTCGTGGCCGAGGCCGGCCCCGTCGCTGGCCCCCTCGATCAGGCCGGGGATGTCGGCGAAGACGAGCCGCCGCTCCTCGTCGAGCGAGGCGATCCCGAGCTGCGGGGTGAGCGTGGTGAAGGGATAGGCCGCGATCTTCGGGTTGGCCCGAGTCAGCGACTTGAGGAGCGTCGACTTGCCCGCGTTGGGAAGGCCGATCAGCCCGATGTCGGCGATGAGCTTGAGCTCGAAGCGGAGCTTGCGCTCGACCGGCTCGCCGCCTGGCTCGCACTCGGTCGGCGTCTGGTGGGTCGAACTCTTGAAGTGGTCGTTGCCGCGGCCGCCCCGCCCGCCCTTGGCGGCGATGAACTCTTGGCCCGGCTCGGTGATGTCGACGAGAAAGTCGCCGGTGTCGGCGTCGAAGACGAGGCAGCCCAGCGGGAGCCGCACGCGGCAGTCGATCCCGTCCTTCCCGGCGCACTTCTTCTTCTGGCCGTTCTCCCCAGGTTGGGCGAAGAAGTGGGCCTTGAAGGAGAACTCGACCAGGGTGTCGAGGTGCGGGTCGCCGACCAGGACGACGTCGCCGCCGCGGCCACCGTCGCCGCCGTCGGGTCCGCCCTTCGGGACGCACTTCTCGCGACGCAGGGCCCGGCTGCCGTCGCCGCCCTTGCCGCTACGGATGGTGATGGTCGCGGTGTCGATCAGCATGGCGGGGCGAACCGGAAACAAAACGACCGGCCTCGATCGGCCGGTCGCGTGAGATGCCGGAGGACCGGATCAGCCAGCGACTTCGAGTCGCGGCGTATTCGGGTCGGACGGGACGATGTCGATGTTCCGGCCGCGGAAGCGGACGGTGCCCTCGACGAGGGCCATCAGCGTGTCGTCCTTGCAGCGCTTCACGAGGTGACCGGCCTTCCAGCGGGTTCCGCACTGGCGCACGAGAATCGACCCGGCCCGGGCGGCCTGGCCGCCGTAGACCTTGATGCCCCGGAACTGTGCGTTCGAATCGCGACCGTTCTCGGTCGAGCCCTGACCCTTTTTGTGTGCCATGACGAAACTCGCTTTCTGACGCGTCGGCCACCACGCAGGCGGCCACGCTCGTGTGGCCGCCCGTGGGGCGAGCCGAGCAGTATACGGGAGGGGCGATTCCGATCAAGCCATCAGGAGGCCGCCCGGGAAGCAGTGGCCCCGGGATCCGCAGTTATCGCCAAAGCCAGACGCCCCAATCGGTCCGCCGCTCGGCCCCCTCCTTGAGGTCCTCGTCAGCGTTGGTGGGGGAAACGGCCTTGCTGCCCCGGTCCAAGGCGTTGCCCGGGATGAGGTAGTTGAAACGGATGGTCCACCGCTCCACCCGGGGGTCGCCGGACTTCGGGTCGGGCACCTTGCGGACCTTGCCGCTGGCCCCGGTCACGAAGACGGTGAGCTCGGTGAAGTCGCCATCGTCAGCCGGCCAGAGGACGACCCCGTCCTTGGCGTGCTCCTCGCCGATGAGGAGCTGGCCGATGATCTGGTTCTGGTCCTCGAGGAGCGGGTTCCCGAGGAGGCTCAAGACGGCCTGCGTCACCCGCGAGGGGATTTCACGGCCCGAGGTGTGGATCGCACCCTTGTCGGTGAAGAGCTCGAAGCGCGGAGCCCACATGTGCTCGCGGCCAGTCCGGTTCACCACGTGGTACGTGAAGTACCAATAGGGCTTGCTGTCGACGGGATCGACGTACATGCGGAGCGGCCCGGGGCGGAAATCGAGTTCCCAATCCATGGCCCGCGAGACGGGCTGGCCGATCGGCTTGGAGGCCTGCGGGGCAGTGGTGCCCGCTGCAGCTGCGAGACCCGCGGTGGCAAGGAGGGCAACCGAAGCCACGGTCGCGAGGGTTTGCCCGAGGAAGTGCCCGGCGGAGCGCCGGGTCGGCAGGTGGGTGGGGCGCATGAACGTCTCCGGGTGCCAAGCGGCCTCGGACCGGCGACCGCCGGACCGCGCCCGCCGACACCGATGGCAGGACCGATGAGGCTCGCCAGTGTAACGCAGGATGGCGGAAATCGAGTCCGCTCCATGAGTACCGGCGGCAACTTCCCGGGGTCGTCGCGGCGGATCGGTCGGGCGCTACGGTACCCTTTGGATCGAGATGTCGGTGGCCACCGCCCATCCTGCCTCGCCGCATCCGCCCGACCCGGCGGGGATCATCCGGCCAGGGCCTGACCGCTGGCTGGAGGCGATCCACGCCCTGCTCGGCCGCGACCGGGCTGCGGCCCAGCGTTTCCTCGCCTTCGCCAAGGACAGCCGGATGCGGCTCGACGGGCTCTGGTCGCGAGTGGGGAGCGAGGGCACCATCGTCCAGACCGTCCTGGCCGCGGCAAGTCCCGGCCGGACCGCCACCTTCTTTGCGACCCCCGCCCGCCGGCCTGGGGAGGTCCCCTCCCTCGCCGAACTGATCGATGTCGCCGGTCGCGGACTGGGGGATCTCGACGTCGACCTCGGCCAAGCCTTGGTGGACCCCCGCGAGTTGCTTCAGCTCGAGGCCTTCGAGCGTGGCGGGATGCAGCGCCTCGCCACCCTCTCGTACCTCGAGCGACCGATGTCCGATCGCGTGTCGGGGCGCTGGGGCCCGCTGGCTCCCGGCGAGCTGCCCGAGGACATCCGCTTCGAGCGTTGGGATCCGTCGCGGCGCGATGAACTCATCGCGACCCTCGAGCGCACCTACGTCGACACGCTGGACTGCCCGGCGCTGGCGGGATTGCGACGAGGGCAGGACATCCTCGAAGGCCACTTGCACAGTGGTCAGCATGAGCCCGAGTTGTGGACAGTCGTCCGCTTCGCCAGCGGTCCCCGCGCCGGCCAGCCGGCGGGCGTGAGCCTCTTCAACTCCTCGCCGGCCCTCGACGGCGGGCAAGGCTCGATCGAGCTCGTCTATCTCGGCCTGGTGCCCGAGGCCCGCGGGCGAGGTCTCGGTTCGCTCGTGCTGCGCCACGCTTTTTCGCTTCTCGCCGGGCGAAAAGAGCGGGCCATCGTGCTGGCCGTCGACGAGCGCAACGGGCCCGCCCTCGCCCTCTACCGCAGCGCCGGCTTCAAGCCGGTGATCCGTCGCGTGGCCTTCATCCGCCCGCGCCGCGGAGCGTGACGCGCGGCGGTAACGCGCTCTCGCGCGGCATGCAAGTCATCCAGCGCAGGCGTGTTTTCCACATCGCCTTCCGTCGCTGCGCGCCAGCGCCGTGGAGAACTTTTTTCGCTGCGCGCAAGCCCCGCGTTTTCGTGCGATTCCGCATGTCAAGGGCTGTGGGCGCTGCGCATCGGCCTTGCCGCTCGCGCTCACCGCGGTACAGTTCGATCCGTCACGCATGGAGGCGTGGCCTTGAGCCCGGAGTCGCATCCTCGCTCATGGGCGGAACGGCTTCCGCGGCACGCGTCGCTCTCCTCGCCGTCGAACGGTGGCGAGCCCAGCGAGACGCATGCCGCAGCAGGCCGCGCCTCCGCAGGCACGGAATCGCAACGACAACGCACTCGGCTTCCCGCCGCGCGGGGTGACCAGAAACGCTTGCCAAGCAGGCGTGCCGCTGTCGCACCCTCCCGCGGCGCCTCCTCCTCCGTCAGCCCTTCGGCCTAGCGAGTCGCCGTCCCGATGCCTTCTCCAGCCGACCGCATCGTCACCTCACCGACCTCCCCAGCCGAGTCCGTCCGTCGCGACCGGCTTTCCCCCCGCGAGCGAGCCGACACCCCCGAGACGACCTCCCGATCCACCCCTCTCGCCGCGAATCTCGCCGATGGCGGGGAGATGGACCGTTCCGCGGCCCGTCGCGTCGCCGAGGAGATCGGCAACCGCCGCTACGAAATGTGGTTCGACCGGCAGATGGCCCGCCTTCGGGTGGAGGGCGGGTCGCTGCGGGTCGACACCGCGAATCAGTACGTGGCCGATTGGATCCATCGCCACTTCGCCCGCGAGCTGACCACGGTGGCGTGCGAGCTGATCGGGGACGGAGCGACGGTGGCCATGCACGTGGCCCCCGACTGCTTCGGCCGAGGCGATCGCGAGGCGGACCGGCCGGGCCAGCGGAGCGAGCACGCCCCTGGCGACCGCGACGACACACGCACCGGCCGGAACGGCGACCTGCGCCGCCTCCCTCCCCCGCCGCAGCGCCGCCCGAGCGGCCCGCGGGGTGGCGACCGCCGCGGTGCGGCCCTCCGCCGGCTCGATGAGTTCGTCGCCGGACCCTCCAACCAGTTCGCCCTCGATGCCGCCCGCCGGCTGGCCGAGGCGGAGGACGCAACCTCGCACCTCCTCTTCGTGCACGGCGACTGCGGCGTCGGCAAGACGCACCTCCTGCAAGGGATCTGCGAACGGCGCCGCACGCTCTTCCCCCGGCAGCAGATCCGCTACACCACCGCCGAGCAGTTCACCAACGAGTACATCGCAGCGGTGCGCGAGAACTCGCTCGACCAGTTCCGCCGTTCGCTCCGGCGGCTCGACCTCCTGGCCATCGACGACATCCACTTCCTCTCCAACAAGACGGCGACGCAGGGCGAGTTCCTGCACACCATGGATGCCATCGACCTGACCGGGGCCCGCATCGTCCTGGCCAGCGACGAGCACCCCCGCCAGATCCGGAAGTTCAGCCAAGCCCTGGTGAGCCGCTTCCTCTCCGGCATGGTCGTCCACGTCGACCGGCCGGACCGCGAGACGCGACTCCGCCTGGTTCGCCGCCTCGCCGCCGACCGCGGCCTCGTCCTGCAGGCCGGGGCCGAGGACATCGTGGCCAACCGCTGCGTGGGTAGCGTGCGGGAGATCGAAGGGGCCCTGGCTCGCCTCTCGGCCTTCGCCAGCCTCTCGGCCGGGCAGTTCGGGGGCGAGGTCGGCCTCTCGGCGGCCAGCGTCGAGAGCCGCCTCGAGTCGGGCTCCAACCCTTCGCTCGGTGGCGATCCCGGCCTTGAGATCGGCACCATCGTGGCCGAGCGGGCCCTCGCCGTCGAAGGCGGACGCCCGTCGGGTCCGGTGCGCGTGTCGGACATCATCGAACGGGTCTGCGAACAGCTCGCCGTCGATCGCGACGAGTTGGTCGGTTCTGGCCGCCATCGCCGGGTCGTCCTGGCCCGGGGCATCGCCGTCTACCTGGCCCGCGAGCTGACCACCCAGAGCTTCCCGGAGATCGCCAGGGCGTTGGGCCGCGACACCCACTCGACGGCCCACACCGCGGCCAAGCGGATCGAACAACTCCTCCTCAGCGGTGAACGGGTCGACGTGCAGGAGACCGCCGTGGCCGGTTCGGACGGCAAGGTCGCGATGGGGGAACTGCTGGCCCAACTCCGCCACGCCATCCTGCGACCGGCCAAGGGCGCGGAGGGTCCGAGCCGGACGCCGGGGAGCCCGACCACCCCACCGCGTTCTCCCGAGCGCGCCGTCAGCTCGACGCCCGCCGCCGCCACCCGCCCGCTGCACGCCAACGGTCCCGTTCGCTACACTCCGAACGCATGACACTCCTTGGTGGGAGGACTCGGCGCACGCTCTCCGCGTTCGCCCTCATGGCTGCCACCGCCGCGCCCTTCGGCGGCTGGGTGCTGTCGCCTGCCTTCGCCCAAGCGACCGGCTACGGACCGATCTCCCCGTGGGACGCGGCGGTGAAGGAGATCCGCGCCGCCGCCCGCTACAGCCCGGACGGCACGCATCACGCCCTCCTCATCGCCCTGCGCGAACTGCACGATCCCGCCCTCAAGCCCTTCTTCCAGTCGCTGGTCCAAGGGGAGCACTGGTCGATCCAGATCGACGGCATCCTCGGCCTCGCCGAGCTCGATCCGAACAAGCAGGTCGATCCCTTCCTCCTCTCCCAACTCAAGGGCGAGAACGATCGCTCGACGGCCATCGCCGCGGCGATCGGCCTCGACCTCGTGGGTCCCGACCAAGCCACGGCGATGCTCGCTTGGGATGACCTGCCGGCGCGGGATCGCGTGGTCCTGGCCGCGGAACTCGTCCATCGCGGCGGCAAGCCTGCCCTCGACGGGATCACCAAGCTGCTCGACCACCGCAACGACGAAGTGGCCGGACTGGCCGCCTTCGTCGTAGCAACGGTGAACAACGATCCGACGCCGGTCGAGACGTACCGGAACCGACTGGCCACGCTCTCGGCGAAGGACCGCATCGCCGTCTTCGCTGCCTTGGCCAACGCGATCGGACGCTTCAAGCTGACCGGAGCGACGAGCTTCCTGGCCGAGACCCTCAAGGATCCAGCCCTCCCCATCGAGGCCCGGACCATCGGCCTGGCGGCGCTCCTTCCGCTCGACCCCGATGCGGGCTACGCGGCGTGGAAGGCGGCAGTGGAGTCAGACTCCGCGCAGTCCTCGCGGGTGCGGCTCGCCCTCCTCCTCCTGGCCACCGACGCCAAGCTTCCGAAGGGAGCCGCGTTGCCGCTCCGGAAGTCCTCGTCGGAGCTCGATCCCTTGCTCGGTCGCCTGGCCGATGCGATCGATGCCATGGCCAGCGGCGGCGACGCGAGCGCTGCCTTTCGGGCCTTGGTCCAGACCAAGCACCCAACACGGCGACGGTCGAGCTGGCCATCGCTGCCCTCACCCAGTTGGCGACCACCAACCCCGACGCGATCGCCCAGCGGCTGGTCGCGGCCCAGGCGGAGTACGACGTCGACGACAACCTGGTCGACATCCTGCTCCTCTCCTTGCTCGGGGCGAACACCAAGGAAGCGGCCCAAGTCGCCGAGACCGCCCGCACCAAGACCTCGCGTCGCGGCGCCTCCCTCATCCTGATCCTGAAGGCCCGGCACGCCGACAAGCTCGACGACGCCACCCTCCAAGAGCTCGGTGTCGTCGCCTCGGGCGGCGGACGCGTCGAACCGCCCCTCCAGGTGCAGGCTGCGTGGCTCTACGCCAAGTTGAGCGGCAAGGCCGACCAGGCCATCGCCGCGGCACTCCGCCCGTGACGGCCATCCGGCGCCGAGACCCGAGACAAGTCCGCCCCGATCGGCCACAATGGCCGGACTGTCGCATGGCCCTTCCGGCCGGACGCGACCTCGAGGAGTTGCCGTGAGCGAGACGATCCCGCTCCACCAGGCCGACATCACCCCCGCCGACATCGAGGCGGTCCAGGCGGTGCTGGCCAAGGAGAGCTTCGGCTTTGGCGAGTCGGTCCGGGCCTGCGAGGACATCTTCGCCGCGACCTTCCGGCGGCCGCATGCCGTGGCGGTCGGTTCTTTGGGGACCGGACTTCGCATCGCCCTGAGCGCCTGCGGGATCGGCCCCGGCCACGAGGTCATCGTGCCGGCCTTCGCCCCGGTGGTGGTGGCCAACGCGGTTGCCTTCACCGGCGCCCGCCCGATCTTCGTCGACGTCGATCCTCGCTCCCTCGGCCTGGTCGACACCGCGGTCGAGCCGCACATGGGCGACCGGACCCGAGCCGTCATGGCCAGCCCCTGCTTCGGCAATCCGGCCGGGCTCGACGGGCTCGCCAGGCTCTGCACCAAGTTCGAGGTGCCCCTCGTCGAGAACGCGACCGAGACCTTCGGCTGCGTGGTGCAGCGCGAGTTCCCCGGCCGCTTCGGCCGCATCGCGATCGTCGGCCTTCCCCTCGGTGGCATCGTCTCGGGCGGCGACGGGGCGGTCCTCGTCATGCACGACGACACGCTGGCCTCGAGCTGCCGCTCCCTCCGCGATGCCGGCCGCCCCTACGTCGATCCCGAGGAAGGCGTCCCGGCCGAGGTCGGCCGATTGTTCGAGCACGAGCGGATCGGATTCGACAGCCGCCTCGACGAGATGCGGGCCGCCCTGGCCGCGAGCCAGGTGCGGCGCCTGGAGCCGACCATCCAGCGGCGGAACGAGTTGGCCGAGCACTACGTCCGGCGGCTTGGCGGCCATCCCGACCTGATCCTGCCGAGCCTCCATCCCGGGACGCAGGCCTCGTGGCCGAACTTCGTGGTTCGCCTGACCGAGACCTTCGGAGGCGAGGATCGCGACCTCATCATCCGCGGCCTGCACCGCCACGACATCGGGGCCTCGAACCCCTACCCGGTCGCCCCGCTCATGCCGTTCCATGCCTGCCGCTTCGGACATCGGCCGGGGGACTTCCCGGTGGCCGAGCGGATGGCCCAGCGCACCATCGCCCTCCCCTTCCACCATGCCTTGTCGGAACGGGACATCGACCTCGTCTGCCAGACGGTCGAGCTGATGATCAAACGGCAGTCGTTCCGCCGCTAGGTCGTGGTCGGTCGGCGCCTCGCAGCCGGATCACCCGGCTAGGCGGCCGTGCAAGAGGAGACGCACGCCGTCCTGCTCTCGATCGCTGCGCGCCTTCTCATTCTGCGTTGCCGAGCCAAGTTCATCGAACTCGATGCGAGTGGTCGGGTGGTGAACGCAACGTACGCTGAGCGCAGGGCCGCTCAGTGGTTGCGCTGCTCCATCGAGCCAACCTTCAGGATCGAGCCCCCCCACACCCGACGGAGAGCTGGGAGGTCGAGCTTCACGAACCTCCACCGAAGCGCGACCCGAACGCGGCCTCACACGTCGCTCAGGCTGAGGCCCGCGGGTCGGCAGCCGAGCTCCTGCTCCGTGGGGAACCACGCTCGGCCGACGGCCCAACCGGCACGCCGCCGTCAGGAGTGGCCCTTCCACAACCCGATGCCGGTCGCGGTCATGGCCACCAAGGCCTTGAGCATCGACTCGCCGGCCACGAGGCCGGAGGCGATCGGCACGTTGAAGACATCGTGCGATCGCTTGTGGAGGAGGCCCCAGATCCAGGCGATGACGGCCCCGATGAAGAAGGCGAGGGCGTTCGAGAAGAAGACGACCCAGCCGAGGCCGATGCCCATGGCGCTCGGGACGAACTTCCGGAGGTGCGGCGGCACCTGCCGCTGGATGATGGGGAGGGCGATGCCGATGACCGCCCCGATCAGGGCTGCCCAGCGCGCCGAGACGGGGAGCGTGTCGATCCCTTGCGACAGGACCTTGGCCACGGCCTCCCAGGTGCGGGTGGCGGGCAGCGGGAACTTCTCGAGTTCCTGCACGTTCGGGATCATCAGGTACCACGCCGGCACCACGGCCAGCGTGCCGAAGAAGACGCCGAAGAACTGGGCGAGGAACTGCCGCCGCGGGTTGGCCCCGAGGAGGTAGCCGCTCTTCAGGTCGGTCAGGAGGTCGGCGCTCGAGGAGGCGCTGTTGGCCGCGATGCCGGCCGAGACGAGGTTCGGGATGACCTGCTTCGGCATGATCACGGCGAAGGCGAGCTGCATCACCTTGCCCATCGCCCCGATCGGCGTGGTGTCGGTCTCGCCGGTGGCCCGCGAGGCGACCAGGGAGAGGACGAAGGAGAGGGCCACGGCGATCAGTCCGGCCCACCAGTGGATGCTGAAGGCGAGGACCTGGACCAGGATCATGGCGATCGCGATCGGCACCATGCCGACGACCAGCCACCAACCGGGCACCTCGACCGCCGCGATGCGGGCTTGGAGGTCCGCCGAGGCGGTCGACCCGGCCCCCTTGCGGAGGACGCTGAAGGAGCGGGCGATGGTCCGCCACTGGAGGCCGAGCGAGGTGAGGCTGGCGAAGACCATCACCGCGGTGCCGCCCCACAGGCCCCAGCGCGTCGGCTTCAGGAGGTCGCCAGTCATCGGGATCGAGGCCACCCAGCTCGGGTCGTTCACGTGGGACGCGTCGATGCCGGCCAACCACGGCGTGAGGACGAAGTAGAGGAGCCCCGAGGAGATGAGCATGGCGATCGAGACCGGCAGGCCGACGATCATGCCGGCTGCGATCAGGAGGACGCTCGGCTCGAAGCCCGACGCCTGGAGATGGTTGGGGCCGATCTTGAAGCCTTCCGCCGGCACCTGCTCGGGGAGGCGGATGTTGAAGAGGCGAGCCTGCACCCAGTTGAAGAAGCGGTCAAGGAAGTCGAGGCTGCCTTCGCCGGTGTTGAGGATGCCGACCACGGCGCCGACCGCGAGGGCGGTCACGAGGGCATAGGCCTTGTGGATGGCTTCGACGCCCTCGCTATAGAGGCTGCGCAGCGTGGTGGCGGCGGCGATGCCGGAGGGGAAGGGCAGCCGCTCCTGGTTGATGAGCTGCCGCTTCATGGGGATGGCCAAGAAGCAGCCCATGGCCGCCGTGGCCAAGGTGAACGAGGCGACCACGAGCCACGGCTGGTGCTTGTGCTCGGGGTCGAGCAGCATCAGGGCCCCGAAGCAGGTCGAGATCGTGGCCCCGGTCGACGCCCCCGCCGCGGAGGCCGTCGACTGCATGCAGTTGTTCTCGAGGATCGACATCTGGGACACCTCGCCGCCGAGGAGGCGGAAGGCGCTGCGGAGGGCGTTCCAGATGACGTAGGAGAGGACGCAGGAGGTGATGGCGACGCCGAACGACCAGCCGATCTTCAGCGTGGTGTAGAGGTTCGACACGCTCATCAGCATGCCGAGGATGGCCCCCATCACGACGGCCCGGACAGTGAGCTGCGGGACGCGGTCACCCTGGTAGACGTGGGTCAGCCAGTGCTCGTCCTTCTGTTCGGCGGTCGCATCCTCAGGCAGGATCGGGATGTTCGGATCGAGGAAGGGGTTCGCCGCCGCTCCGCCGCTCTGCTCAGCCATGGGGGATGCCTCCGCCGGGTGGTGCCGATCGCCCCGGAGACGGCAGGGTAGCGGAGATCGGACTGGCGTCACAACACCGCGTGGCGCAGACCAACCTTCCGCGAGTCAGGACCATGCCCCCAGCAAGATGGCCAGATCGCCAGCTCCGACCGCGCCGTTGCCGTCGAGATCCGCCGGGCAAGACGAAGTGCAGGATCCCCAGGCCCCCAAGAGGATCGCCAGATCGCTCGCACCGACGGATCCATCGCCGTCGAGATCCCCGGGTGTCGGGTACCGCACCGTGAGGACTGCCAAGCCGCGGCTCAGGCAGCTCATCCAGAGCTCGTAGCCGTCCGCCAGCTCGCGGACCTGCAAGGCCGCGATCTGGGCATGGGGCAACCCTCCCCACTGCGGCGAACCGCTGGGATTGGGGCCCGGGAACAGCCCGTACTCGCTGCCGTCATACCAACCAAGACCCGAGGACGGATTCCCACCGCTGCCGAAGTCGGTGAACCAGACGCGACCGTCGGGCGTGACCGCCCGCGGCTCGATCTGGATCCCCCCCTGCAACCATGGCGTTCCAGGCGGGAAGTGGACGACCTGGTTGTTCTCCGCGTTGAGCCGGTGAACGCCCTTGGTGGAGCCGACCCAAGCCATGCCATCGCGCCCCGCCGCCACCGTGGTGAGAACGTCGCTCTGCGGATTGAGGCCAGGCAGCTCCGTATTCTGGCGCGACCACCGGTACACGCCGTCGCTCCGGACCACTTCACAGTTGGCGCACGCCCACACCGTGCCCGGGCGATCGGCATCACGTTGGATGTTCGCCCCCCAGCAGGCGATGGGGACGCTGGTCCAGCTCGACCCGTTGAAGTAGCGCAGGTCGAAGTACTCCCCGATGCTCCACAGGCGGCCGAACGAGTCCTCCACCAGACCGTGGCTTGTCGCTCCGGTGAGGAGCGTCGACCAGGCCGTCCCGCTGTACTGGCGGATGCCGTTGAACATCGGGTTGACGGCGAACACGCCCGACCCCAGCGAAGTCCGCAGCCCGACCGCCTCGCTGTTGTCGGTGGGGAACGGCCAAGGGATGCCGAGCCCGTAGGTGGCGTTGTTGACTCCCTTCCAGCGCACTCCGTCGAAGATCACCATGCCGCCATAGCCGGTGCCTGCGTTGGCGCAGGCGTAGACCGCGCCCGAGGCCTGATCGATGACCACGTCGTTGTTGAAGAAGTCGTACTGACTCGAGTTGGTGACCCGGTAGCGCTGCCAGGCACCGGTCTCGGCGTCACGGCGAGCGGCGCCGCCTGTGCCGCAGACCCAGACGTTGCCGTTGGCATCGATGTCCACGTCCTCGGTGTACGCCCCCTCACGCCAGATCCCGAGGTCGTGCCAGAGCTCGCCGTCGAACCGCCACGTGCGGCTCGCGCCGTCGACGAGGAGGGCCTCCTGGTTCCCGAAGGCCCGGAACGCCCAGATGGGGGGCGAGACCGCCGGAAGGGCGGGCACCGGCGGCCCGATCCACGTTCCGTCCGGACGGCGGCAATCGGAGTAGGAGGTCCACGCCTGCGTGGCGCTGTCGTATCGGGCAATCTGCCCGGTCGCGGTCTTCGTGGCCCAGACGTAGTAGCCCCCAGCGGGCTTCGGCTGCACCGCGAGCGCTCCGTCACCGTAGCCGGCGAAAGCGGTCCAACTATTGGTGGCTGGCTGGAAACGGCGCAAGCCTCCCGCTCCCCACGCGGTGCCGTACGCGGAGAACCAGACCGTGCCGTCGGAAGCCAGCTCGACGCCGGTGGTCCAGCCGCCCGGCAGTCCCGAGTTCGACGCGTCGTAGCGGACTAGTGAAGCAGGGCCGAGCGCCGGCTCGAAGCGGAGCGCCCCCCGGCCCGTCCCCATCCACATCACGCCTGAGCTGTCGACGACGATGTCGCTCACCCGAGCCACGCCGGTGTGGTCGGGATGGCCAATCACCGGATAGTCCACGTTCGAGATGTTGATCCAACGGCTCTCCGCTTGGATGAACTTCGCGATCCCGCCCTCCTCGAAGGAAGGCACATAGCCCCCGATCCACGGGTCGCCGTCGGGGCCGATCCAGATCGCGTCGCAGTAGTCCCCTTGGATGCCGGTGTTGGTCGGGCGGTAGTAGCGCCAGGAGTAGGTGGCAGAGTCGCCTGTCGCGGCGAGGCAGGCCGAGAGCGAGGCGACGAGGGCAGCAGCCAGAGGACGTGCGGGCCGCCGGGCACGAACAGCGGAACGGGGTTGCCTCGGATGCATGGTGCGGCTCCAGTCGAGTGAGGCGTGCATGACGCGCAGTGGATGCGACGACAGATGGGTGAGTGAGCGGAGGACGCTCGAGTCGGGAACGGCCACACCGCCCGGGCCACCAGCGGAGACAGACCACTCCTCCGGAATACCTCGGACCCCGCCCTTCGTTCCGCACTTCACGAATCGATCGTATGTGGGCAGGTCCGCTGCCGACGCCCCCGAACGGAGACGCCCTTCCGTCGGCCCGCATCATTCGACGGTACTCAGAGGTAGTGGGCGCTCGCGCCGATACGCCGCCCGACGTTCGTCGTTGCCATGGGAAGGCAGCCGGTCGGGCCTGCGCATGCGGGTCGTTCCCGAGTTCGGGAATCCCGACCATCTGGCGTTGTTCCCGCCGAGCGCGCTGTTACGATGGAACGAGATTCGTGCGGCACCACAGGGCACAGCACCGCGCGGGGAGGAACGACATGCCGTATTCCATGCTTGGGGTCAAGCGAGCGATCGCCTGCGCCTTGGTGGGCGCTCTCGCCTCCTGGATCGCGGGTCCCGCGGCCATCGCCGACGGCACCCAGCAGCCCAAGGCGTGGATCACCGTCGAAGGCAAGGAACTCTCGCTCCTCTGGAACGCCGACCAAGGCGAGGCCGGCCGCGGGCGCGGCGAGGTCTTCCTGACGGTCTGGGTCTATTGGCCAAGCGCGGTCGAGTGCACCAACCCGCAGCATGTCGAGTTCGGGCCGCTCGGCGGCGACGACGAGTTCCCCTCGGGCACCTTGGTCGAGACCCCGCCCGGTTCGGGCAACTGGTCGATCACCCCGGCCACCGAACCGGTCATCGGACAGATCTACCACTGCGAGGCCAACTGCCCGGTCGCCCACTATCTCGAGGTGTACGTCTACGTCTGGGAGTCGGACTCGAACAAGGAGTTGAACGACTACGTGAAGACGATCAAGGACGCCGTCGACTCCGCGGCCAAGGACGCCGGCGACCAGATCAAGGGACTGAGCTTCATCGAGGTGGTCACCGCCGGGGTACAGGTCCTCATCGACCTCCTGACCAAGAGTAGCGACGACTCCATCGGGCGATTCAGCGGCATCGTCGAGATCCCCGACCCCTGCACGTCGGTCTTCTCGGTGGAGCGCGAGGTCAGCCTCGAGAACCTGAGCGCTGCCCTCTGGAAGGACGTGCATGCCGAAGCCGAGGACGGCACGGCGTACGAGGACCCGCCCTATGGCCTGCAGCGACCCGCCACCATCGGAACGCTGAAGCTGAAGATCCTGGGCGGCCCCTGCGTCAACAAGTTCTGCAGCTTCGCGACGACGACGAGCGGCGACCAGACCTCGCACAGCTTGGATGGCTTCGACATCGGCCAGCCCGACGAGGCGAGCATCGTGGCCTGGATGGAGACGCAGGCCTCCATCCCTACCGCGCCGGACGGAGCCACCTACCGCGTCGCCTACGACACCGACAACAGCCTGGCGACCGGCTGCCCGTTCCCCGGGCTCAACGGCGCGGAGTACGTGGCCGTGGCCTCGGTCGCCGCCGATGGAAGCTGCACGGCGCAGCTCCTCCACTGGAACCCACCGACTTCGTCGCTCGTGCCGGTGCCGGGCGGGATCGACGACGCCGCCTTCGACATCGATCGCCAAGCGGTCCTCATCAGCGTCCTCCGCAGCCAACTCGGGCTCTCCACCGGCACGCTCGCCGCCCGGGCCTCGGTCGCCCTCGGAGGGCTGAATCCGGTCAGCCAGCTTCCGGTCCAAGGCCAGGCCGCCCTCACCATCCCGGTCAACGCCCAGCCCACCCAGGTGCTGCCGACCGTGGTCGGATCGACGCCCACCGCGGACGGGATCGACGTGCCCTCCGACCAGCCGATCACCCTGCTCTTCTCGAAGTCGATGAACCGCCAGCAGACCGCGGTGGCGACGCATCTCCTGCCGCCGGTCCCCGCGACCTCGGTGTGGACCGGCAACCGCCTCACCCTGCTGCCCAAGTCGCCGCTCGCCCCGGATGCTCCCTACCAACTCGTCGTCGAGCCCTTCGCCACCGACACCGTCGGCACGCCCTTCGACGGAAACAACGACCTCGTCCCGGGCGATCCGTTCGTGCTTCCCTTCCGGACCATGCCGCTGCCGGTGACCCTGACCAACGCCCAAGGCGATCAGGCCGGCGCGTTCGCCGAAGGGGAACCCATCCTCATGACCTTCGAGGCTCCACCCAAGCTCCCGGCGGATGCCCGCGCCTATGTCGTGCCGCACCTTCGCCGCGGTCTCGCTGCGGGTGAAGCCCTCGTCGATGCCTCGAGCGACGGGCCCGACCCGATCAACGGGGACGACGTCACCGTCGCCCTGGGCAGCGTGGGCACGGAGGGCGAGTACCACGTCGTCCTCGACCTCGACGGCGACGGCGCCTACACGCCGCCGGTCGACCGCATCGACCGCAACCACATCGGCTTCGCCGTGCTGCCCGATTGCAACGGCGACGGCGTGATCGACGCGGTCGAGATCGCAGCCGGCGTCCTGGTCGACAGCGATGGCGACGGGAAGCCGGACATCTGCGAGGCGCCGCCCTGCCCCGCCGACCTCAACGGCGACGGAACGGTGGACGGAGCCGACCTCGCGATCCTCCTCGGGTCGTGGGGCCCGTGCGGCGGCTGCCCCGCCGACCTCGTCACCGATGGCGCCGTCGACGGTGCCGACCTGGCCATCGTCCTCGGCAGTTGGGGTGCGTGCCCGTGAGGCCGGCCCCGCTCACTCCCACTCGATCGTGGCCGGCGGCTTGGTCGAGATGTCGTACACCACGCGGTTCACGCCGCGGACCTCGTTGATGATCCGGTTCGAGATGGTGGCCAGGACGTCGTAGGGGATGCGGGCCCAGTCGGCGGTCATGAAGTCCTGGGTCTCGACGGCCCGGATGGCCACCACCGAGTCGTAGCTGCGCCCGTCGCCCATCACGCCCACCGAGCGGACCGGGAGGAGGACGGCGAAGACCTGGTTGGTCGAGCGGTAGAGGTTGTTGGCCACGATCTCCTCGAGCAGGATCTCGTCGCAGTCGCGGAGGAGGTCGAGCCGGGGACGGGTGACATCGCCGATCACGCGGACCGCGAGGCCGGGGCCGGGGAAGGGATGGCGCCAGACCATGGCGTGCGGCAGGCCGAGCACCTCGCCGAGGGCCCGGACTTCATCCTTGAAGAGGTCCTTGAGCGGTTCGACCAGCTCGAAGCCGAGCTGCTCAGGCAGGCCGCCCACGTTGTGGTGCAGCTTGATGTTGGCGGCCGTGCCGGCGTGGCTCTGGCCGCTCTCGATCCGGTCGGGGTAGAGCGTGCCTTGGGCCAGGAAGCGGACCTCGCCACCCACGTCCTTGGCCGCCTCCTTGAACACGTCGATGAAGCGGTGGCCGATCCGCCGCCGCTTCTCCTGCGGATCGGTGATGCCGGCGAGGTCGTTGAGGAAGGGACCGCTCGCGTCGACCACGCGAAGGTCGATGTCGAAGTGGTCGCGGAAGGTGACCTCGACGAGATCGCGTTCCTTCTTCCGGAGGAGGCCGTTGTCCACGAAGATGCAGGTGAGCTGCTTCCCGATCGCCTTGTGGATGAGGGCGGCGGTGACGGCGCTGTCGACGCCGCCCGAGAGACCGCAGATGACCCGGCCGCCGCCGACCTGGGCCCGGATGCGGGCCGCCTCGGCCTCCATGAAGTCGCTCATCCGCCAAGTGCCGGTGCAGCCGCAGATCTGGTAGAGGAAGTTGCGGAGGAGGTCGACGCCGTGCGGGGTGTGGGTCACCTCGGGGTGGAACTGGACACCGTAGAACCGACCGCCCTTGTGCCGCACCGCGGCGAAGGGGCAGGTCGGCGTCGAAGCCAAGGTGATGAACTGGTCGGAGAGGTTGGTGACCTGGTCGCCATGGCTCATCCAGACGCTGGTGGTGGCCGGGATGCCGTGGAGGAGATCCTTGTCGTCGGTGATCGAGAGGCGGGTGCGGCCGTACTCGCGGCAGGGCGAGGAGGTCACCGTCGAACCGAGCATCTGGCAGGCGAGCTGCATGCCGTAGCAGATGCCGAGGATGGGGACGCCGAGTTCGAAGAGCCGCGGGTCGCTGCGCGGGGCCCCGCGCTCGGTCACGCTCGACGGGCCGCCGGAGAGGATGATCCCCTTCGGTTGGAGGGCGCGGAGCTTCTCGAGCGGGGTGTCCGGCGCCATGAGCAAGCTGAAGGCGCCGGCCTCGCGGACGCGGCGGGCGATCAACTGGGCGAACTGGCTGCCGAAGTCGAGAATGAGGATCGTTTCGGGCTTGTTCTGGCTCATTTGGGGGGGGCCGAAGGAAAGGGGGACACTGTACCCGCGCCCGTCGCGGTCCGCATTCCCCGCGTCGAGTGGCCGCCGACCCGAGGGCCCGGGACCCGTCGACCCTCCCCGCTGGCCGGTATCCTCTCCCTGTGCGGCCAACCGCCCCCCCACCGCCGTCCTCTGGCGTCCGCGGAGTGTGCGCGACCTTCATGGTCGCAACCGCCGCGTTGGTCGGTGGCTGCGCCGGATCGCCGCGCGAGGGCGGCTTCGACAGCCCGGTCCCCGCGGCCCGCATCGAAGCGGTCAGCGACGCCTTGGCGGCTTGGCGGGCCCAGCCGTCGGAACATCGCGAGATCCCCGCCGCCACCCGCATGAACCTCGTCGAGTGCTTGCGCTCCGACGACCCGCTGGTCCGCTTCTACACCATCGAGGCCCTCGCCGAGATGACCGGCGAGCGGAGGGGCTACCGGTTCGACGACCCCCGCGGCGTCCGGCTCGCAGCGGTCAACGCGTGGCAAGCGTGGGCCGAGGGAGGGACAGCGTGACCTCCTCGACTCCCCGGACGAACCGCGGCGGCATCGAGATCCACTTCGACTCCGCCCCAACCAACCTGGCCCCGATTCGGGCCTGCGTGGAGCGCTTCGCCCACGCGGTCGGATTCGACGACGAACTAGCTGGGCGCATCGCGTTGGCCGTCGATGAGGCCATCGCCAACGTGATCCGCCATGGCTACGAAGGTCGCACCGACGGCCCGGTTCTCCTGCGGCTTGCCCCGCTCGAGGAGGGCGGACTGCGGGTCGATCTCGAAGACGAGGGCAATCACTTCGATCCGTGTCGGATCGACCCTCGCGACCTCTCCGAAGTCAGGCCGGGCGGCCTTGGTCTCCACATCATCCGCTCCACCTTCGCCCGCTGCGCGTGGCGCCGCCGCGACGAGGCCGGCATGCATCTTTCCCTCGAGCTGCCGCTTCACCACACCGGGCCAGCCTTGCCTCTCTCGACCGACGCACGACCACGCTGACGCCCCGAACGCCCGCCACACCCGAACCTGCTACAAGGTCCCCCATGCCTGCCTCGCTCCAATTCCAATCGACCTCCCTCGCTGACGGCGTCGTGATCCGACCCGAGGGCGAGATCGACCTCTCCCGCTCCCCGGAGCTGCGGGCCAGGCTGCGCGACGAGTTGACCCGGGCCCCGCGCCGGCTGGTGATCGATCTTGGCGGCGTGCCCTACATGGATAGCTCGGGTGTGGCCACCCTGGTCGAGGCCCTGCAGCGGGCCCGAAGCGCCGGCTGCAAGCTCGTCCTCGCCGATCTCCAGCCCAAGGTTCGCTCGATCTTTGCCATCTCGCGGCTCGACACGGTCTTCACCATCGCCGCCACCACCGCGGAGGCCGCCGCGGCATGAGCGATGGCGCCCTCGAGCGCGGCCGGCCGGTCCTCGGCAGCATCGAAGTGCTCGGTGCGGCATGGAATGGCGGCATCGAGTTCGCCGGCAGCCTGGCCTGGCTCGGCTGGGACGTCCTGGTCTGGATGTCCCGCTCGCTCATCCAGCGCCGCGTCCACTTCGGCACCGAGGCCTTGGTGGCCCAGGTCGTCCGGGTCGGCGTGCGCAGCGTGCCGATCGTCCTCCTCGTCTCAGGCTGCATCGGTTTCATCCTCGCTCTCCAGACCGCCCCCAGCCTCGAGCAGTTCGGGCAGGTCGACAAGGTCGCCAACCTGGTCGCGGTGGCGGTCTTCCGCGAGCTCGGTCCGCTCATCGCGGCGATCGTCCTCACCGGGTTCGCCGGAGCGTCGATCGCCGCGGAGATCGGCACCATGGTGGTGGGCGAGGAGATCGAGGCCCTCGAATCGATGGCCCTCAATCCGATCCGCTTCCTGGTCATGCCACGCGTGCTGGCCACCACCGGGAGCCTGATCCTGCTCGCCGTCCTCGCCGACCTCATGGCGGTCGTCGCCGGCGGAGCCGTCGGTGTCTCCGCCCTCGGCATCGCGTACGAGGTCTATCGCGACAACACGATCGACCAGCTCAAGCAGGCCGACTTCCTCACCGGCTTGGCCAAGGCCGGCGTCTTCGGGGCCCTGCTCGGACTCATCGCCTGCCGCAACGGCCTGCGGGTCTCGGGCGGCGCTGCGGGCGTCGGCAAGGCAACCACCGACACCGTGGTCCAGACGGTGATCACGGTCGTCCTCGCCGACCTCCTCTTCACCAGCGTGTTCTACGCGATCGGGTGGACCTGACGATCAGATGAGTCGCCGCGGCGGCGCCTCGTCCTCGCGGCTGTCGACGGTGACGACCGATTCCTCCTCGATCGCCTTGGTGGCAGCAGCGAGGCCGGTCGCGGCCCGACCAGGGCGGACGTAGTCGCCACGCGCCGCCGTGGTCGCCGCGTCGCGCTCGAGCGAGGCATCGACGAGGAGCGACTCGGCGGCGAGCAGTTCTTGGTGCAGGGCCTCCCCGCAGCGCCAGACGATGCCGACCAGGACGGCGATGGCGAAGATGGGAACGCCCACGTGTCCAAGGATGGCGGAGAGGGCAAAGGGGCCGCCGTGGGCCTCGAGCTCGGCGACCTGCGTGACCAGCGTGGAGTATCCGATGAAGAGCCCGCCCCACGGGACCTGCGGGAAGAAGCTCGACCACGGCAAGGCCAGGGCGAGGAGGCCAAGGGACCACAGGACCCCACCCATCGTGGCGGAGGTGGCCCGCGGGCAGCGGACGAGGGCGGTGACGAAGGCGGTGAAGAGGACGATCGGCAGGAGGCAGAGGGAGCCGACTCCGACTGCGGTCGCCGTGCCGGCGACGACGGCAAGCGCGGTGTCGGCCCCAGACGCGGGCGCGGCAGCCTCGGGTGCCGTCGGCTGGGCAGCCTCCGCAGCGGGCTCCTCCTTCGCGTCGCGTTCCTTGACCCCGACCGCCTGGGCATGGCCGGCAGCGGCACTGGCTTCCGCCACCCGTTCGGGGTGGGTCACGGCCTCCAAGCCATGCTGCCGGACGCTGGTGAAGGAGAGGACCCCCCACACGCTGGCGTGGGACACGATCGAGATCGCGGCCGTAAACGACAGAATCGCCAGCAGCTTGACTAGCTTGGCGAGCACGGGGGCCATGGCCACGTCGACGGTCCGACGGCGATCCATGCGGGCAATGATCGGCCGCACGGGCAGAGAACTGCACGACGTCGAACGGGATCCGTGACAATGTATCGGGCGACCCGCGCCAACCGCGCAACCCGCACAGCTTCAGGAACCGTCAGGCTCCGACCGCCAGACGATGGGCCAAGAGATCCGGCAGCCCTGCCCGGCGCATCTGTCGCTGGGCGCTGGCGATGTCGTATTCAACCCGGCGGATCCCGAAGGTCCCGCCCTTGAGGTCGAGGAGACCGTAGCTGGCCCGTGGATCCCCATCCCGGGGTTGCCCGACCGAGCCGGGATTCAGGATGAACCGGCCGCGGTCGGTCAGCTCGTAGGGCTCATCGGAGCGCAGGATCGTCGCTTCGACATCGAGTCCGCCGAGACGATCCTCGCAACGCTCGCTGTCGGTGGCGAAGGCCATCGGGATGTGGGTGTGGCCCACGAGGCAGACCCGGGCATCGACGCCGCGGAAGGCCAGGGCCGCGGTGTCGGGGTCGCCGACGTAGGCGGTGGTGGACGGCGGCACCGGCGAGTCGTGGACGCAGATCAAGTAGGGAGAGCGGTCGAACACGGCTCGCATCGATTGGACCATCGCCACGTGTCGGGCCTCGAGCCGCTTCTTGGTCCACTCGATCGCCAAGCGGGCGATCGGATTGAAGCCCTCGGCGACCTCGCGATCGAAGAGGGCGTCCTCGTGGTTGCCGCGCACGCAAACAGAGAGCTTCCCCGCCAGCCGCTCGAGACAAGCGTTGGGCTCGGAGCCGTAGCCGACGACGTCGCCGAGGCAGACGACCTCGCTCGCCCCCGAGCGGTGGATGTCGTCCATCACGGCATCGAGTGCCGCTAGGTTTCCATGGATGTCTGAGATCACTGCGATGCGGGACATGAGCCTCTCCACGAACTTGGGTTCTCGCCCCCGAACCGCACACCACCGACGGCTTCCTGTTCCTGCCGCACGCACCGTGCGTCGGCACCCCGAAGTCTGCTCTTGGTCACTCGCGCTCCGTCAAGCTGCCAGCTGCCCGGCGACGACGATTGTGCGCCGTCACGCCGTGGAGCCGTTGCTGCCGCCGGCTCCAATCCCACGCGTCCAGGTTTCCCTGCGCTTGTCGAGTCCACCTGTCGAGGGCGACGTGCCCGTCGCCCCTTCACTTGGGCGCCGTCGAGCGACACAACGATCGGTCGCCGACGGTGTTTTCCTGCATCAAACGACGCCCCGTGCGCTGCTTTTCCGTCGGATCTCGCTCCGGTCCCTACGCTGGCCGCCGGCCTGATTCCGGCGCCGATCTCGATCCTCGCTTCGACCCGTCGAGCAGGCGCTCAGCCCGCGTGTTCCTCTCGACAATCCCGACGGGTTGCATCTCCGGTCCAACGACGCCGTCAACCTACCGATTTCGCCAAGATTCGCTGCACGACTTCCTGCTGTGTTGCGCCGCGGTGACGATTGATGGGATTCGCCTTCGCGGATTGCGCTGCCACTGGTCGACCTTGCCCATTGGTCCGGATGAACGGACGAGGGATGCACGCCAGCGCCGCTGCCGTCAGCCACCTGCCGAGATTTCCAAACCCCTGGCCCAAACCTATGCCCACCAACGGGCTGCGTCACGAGCCTTCATGTCCGTCCGGGACTTCCCGCTCGACCAGGTCGCGCAATTCGCGACGCGCCTCGTACCCACCGCGCTCCCCCCGCCGGATGAGGCCCTGTATCTCAAGACACGTGAGTGCAGCAAGCAGCCCCCCGATCGGCTCGCTCGCCGCCAGGTCCTCGATCGTCAGCGGCCCCTGCGCCACGAGTTGCGCCGCGATTCGTCGGGAAGCTGGATCCAACCGAATGGCCGGCTGACCGCACGACTCGCGTGCACCGCGCAGCAGGCTCCGCGCCCCACCGAGCGACTCGAAGAGATGATCGGGATGGGCGACCAGTGCCGCCCACCCTTCACGAATGGCGCGATGGCAACCGCTGCTGGCGGAGCTGTCGGCTCGCCCGGGAAGCGCAAGCGCCTCGCGACCATGGTCTTCCACCGCAAGCCTCGCCGTGATGGCGGCTCCGCTGCGCTCCCGAGCCTCGATGACAAGGACGGCCAGCGACAACCCCGAGACGATCCGGTTCCGCCGGGGAAAGAACTCCGGGCGCGGCTCGGTGTCCGCGGCAAATTCACTCACCACCGCCCCCTGCCCGTCGGCGATCGCATCGAACAGGCTGGCGTGCTCCGGCGGATAGGGCCGCCCGAGCCCCGAACCAAGGACCGCGATGGTCCGCCCGCCGGCCCGCAACGCAGCCCGATGGGCCTCGCCGTCGATGCCCCGCGCCCCGCCGCTCACGATGGTGTACCCGCGCTCACTCGCTGCCACCGAGAATCGGGCCGCTTGGTCGAGGCCGTAGGCGGTGCAGCGCCGGGCTCCGACGACGGCCAAGGCGTGTTCATCCTCCTCCCGCCAATCCCCGCGGATCCAGAGAACCGGCGGCGGATCGGGAATGGCCGCCAAGAGACTCGGATACGCCTTGTCGCCGACCACGATGCCGCGCGCCCCGAGCGCCCGCTGCGCCTCGATGACCCGGTCCGCCTCTTCGTCCCGCTTGGCGGCCGCCCGGGCCCGAAGACCCGCGGCGTGCGGCTCGCCCACCGCGAGGGTCGCAGCCCACGCCTCGGGCCCTGCCATGAGCGCCGCTTCCGGCCCCCCAAACGCAGCCACCAACCGCCCGATGCGGATAGGCCCGAGTCCCTCGGTCTCCGCCAGGGCGACTCCGGCGCGCAGCGATTCCTCGGGCGGCGACGACCGCATCGATCCTCCTTTCCCTCTCATCTCATCCCAACGCGGTCGCGAGCATACCGCGTGGCGCGGCGCGACCGCCGTTTCCAGAAGAAAAATGGCGGCGTGTCGGTCGGTGGAGGGCGTCGTGGTCGGCGCCCCGTTCGGCGCCCCATTCGGAGCCCCACGCAGGGCCTTAATCGGCGCCTGACTCGGGCGGAGCGGCGAACTCGGTCTCCGCTGGCTTCACTTCGTCGGCGAATGCCTCGGCCAGATCGACGCGGAGATCCGTCGCAGCGCCAGGCAGCACCGCGAGTTCGTCAGGCTTCACCTCGACCTCGCTCACCGTCGCGTCCGCGGGCACGTAGGGCTGGGCCAAGGCGAGAGCAATCAGTTCCTCTTCCATCGAGGCGTCGCAGGCAACGCCGAATTCGCTCGTCAGCGGCTCGAGGGCGTCATCGTCGTCGACGATGGTCCGCACATCGATGCCCTCCGGCTTGTCCGCGTCGGTGGTGACAGCGAAGAGTTCGCCAGCCACGGCCGTCGGAGTCGCCGAGGCCTCGGCCAGGTCGGCGACCGGGTCCTCGATCTCGTCAGCCAACTCGATCTCGTCCCCGAGGTCGTCGTCGGTCGCGAGGTCGATTTGGCTCTCGAGTTGGCTGTCGATCTGGCCGTCGGTTTGGCTGGCGGGTTGGGGCTCCGGCTCGTCTTCCACCACCTCGACGTCGATCACGCTCGCGGCGTCGACCGGATCGAAGGCGCCTCGATCGGGGGCGTCGACGAGGCCCTGCTCGGCCGGCTCCGACGGGTTGTCCTCCTGGACCCCCTCCGCCGCGGCAGGCAGGATCGCCGCGGCGAGTCGAGCAGCAACCGCGTCGTCGACCGCGACGACCGTTTCGGTCGGCGGCGCCTCGGACGGGGTCTCCGGGTCGTCCTTCCCTTCGAGCGGGCGCTCAAGCACGGCCGCCCGGCCATCATCGGGACCCAAGAGGAACCCGATGAAGAGGAGGAAGACCGCCGAGGCGATCATCCAGAGTCGGTTCGGGCCCAAGGCGAAGCGGGCCAGCAGGGTGTCCGGATAGGTCTCGGGGACCGGCTGAATGGTCGGGACGCTCTCGTCGATCCACTGGGCCACCGTCTGGTTCATGCCTGGCGTCAGGAGGAGCGACTCCTCCCCAGCCGGCACAAGATTCAGCTGGGCGGCCGCGAGCCGACGGAGCAGCGCGGGATCCCCGGACTTGAAGTCGCCGAGGAAACAGTCGTAGGCCTGGAGCCGGGCGAAGATCCGAGCCTCGCTTGCCTCCGTCTTCCGCAGCTCATTGCGCAAGTCATGCAACTCCCGCTGGGCAGGGATGAGGATCGCTGCCACCAGCAGGGCGAGTCCGGCCAGCACAAAAGGCCAACCGGGATCAAGTCGGAAGAGAGGTCGAGACAATTGACTCACAGGGCGGGCCTTCGCGGATCACCGTTGATCGGTCGAGGGGCTGCTTGGGCAGCAAAACCCGGTGCGATTCCCGATGGTAACCGATTCGGACCTCGCGGCGCGACTGGACCCGTGGTTTCCCCCACGGACAGCACGCCGCGCTGAACCGAGTTCACGAAGGTGCCGATGGACCGACCGCAGCATCGTCGACACGCCCCGACCGGGGGACGGGTGGCGATCGCGACCTCGGAGATCCGGGCCGGCGTGTCCCTGCAAGCATCCATCGAAGCCATCGCCAAGGCCGTCGCCCTGACCGACGTGTCCGACCTCCCCGCGCTGGTCTCGCTCCAGGAGATGCTCCTGCGGCTGGGCGAGGAGGCGACCCAAGCATCCCTTCCGGCGGTGAGCGAAGTCTCGGCCCAGGCGGCCGAGCTCGTCGAGCAGCTCGTCCTGCGCGAGATCGAGGACACGACCGACGCGATCCGGACCCTGTCCGCGGCAATCGAATACGCCCAGGTCGCCGACCGCTGCCACGAGCGAGGCGAACCCCTCAGCGGGATCCGCTCACCGTTCGACCACTCGCTCCCCGAGCGGTCTGCGGCGCGCGACCTGAGTCTCATCCCCGCCTGGATCGACCGCTGCAACGCCCTCCGCGGTTCGGTCGGACCCAGTCTGGCCCTGCTCCGCCCCGACCGGCCCGATCTCGAGCTCCTCAAGGGGATCGAGGACCATTTCCGTGGCCTCGCCGACGAGAGCCTCTCGGTCGGCCTCGACTCGGCAGCCCGCCTCTCGGGGCAAGTCGCCGACGCGATCGACCGCGGCATCACCGCCAGCGACCTGGCCGACCTGCTGACCTGGTCCCTCTCCTGGCTCGAGGACGCAGCGCGGCGGCTGGGCGAGGATCCCGCGGCGGCGCTCCCCTCGATCGAATCGAAGCTCACCCGCCGGACCGCGAGCGGCCTCATCTCGGCGGCCCTCAAGGCCCGCCCCAACCTGCCGCACGACGAACGGCCGCCGGCCAACCTCCCGACGCCGGTCAAGGCCCCCGTGGCGACCGTGGACGTCGCCGAGTTCGAGAACCAGGACCCCATCGAGTTCGAGCAGACCTCGGACCCCGAGACCTTGGTCGAGTTCCTCAACGAGGCCAAGGAACACCTCGAGACCGCGGAGCGGGCCACGCTTCGCCTCGAGCGGGAGCCCGACGACGCCGAGCAGACCAACGCCGTCTTCCGAGCGTTCCACACGATCAAGGGCGTCGCAGGCTTCCTCGGCCTTGGCCCGATCGTGCGGCTTGCCCATGCCGCCGAGACCCTCCTCGACCAGGTGCGCTCCGGTGCGATGCCGATCGAGTCGGGCCTCCTCGACCTGGTGCTCGAATCGCGCGACATCCTGGGCCAACTCATCGAGCAGCTCAGCGGCGGCCCGCCCCCCACCCGGGGTGAACTCGCCAAGCTGGTGTACCGCCTGGGCGAGGCGGCCAACGGACGGATCGTCTCCGCCGGCACGCGCGAGCCCCGTCGCCCGGCGGGTCAACCGGCCGCTGCGGCCAGCGTCGCCGCGGCGCCGTCCAAGGCCAAGGCAACGCACGAGGCCGTCCGCGTCGAGCAGACCGTCAAGGTCGCCACCTCGCGCCTCGACAGCCTGCTCAACCTGATGGGCGAGCTCGTCATCTCCCAGCTCATGGTGGTGCAGGACCCGGCCATCACCGGTCTCCGCGAGCCACGGGTGCAGCGGAACCTGGGGCACATGGCCAAGATCGTGCGCGACCTGCACGAAGTCGCCATGTTCCTGCGGATGGTGCCGGTCCGTCCCGCCTTCCAGCGCATGTCGCGGCTGGTCCGCGACCTGAGCAGCAAGTCCGGCAAGGAGATCGATCTCGTCCTCGAAGGCGAGGAGACCGAGCTCGACCGGACCATCGTCGACCAGATCACCGATCCGCTCGTCCACATGGTGCGCAACGCCTGCGACCACGGAATCGAGCCGGCCGAGGCCCGCACTGCCGCCGGCAAGCCGGCCAAGGGCACCCTCACCCTGCGGGCCTTCCATCGCGGCGGGATGATCTGGATCGAGATCGAGGACGACGGCCGCGGACTGCAACGGGACCGCATCCTCAAGAAGTGCATCGAGCGGGGCTTGATCTCGGCGGATCGCCCCAACAGCGAGATCAGCGACGCCGAGGTGTTCGGCTACGTCTTCCTGCCGGGCTTCTCGACGGCCGAGAAGGTGACCGACATCTCCGGCCGCGGCGTCGGCATGGACGTGGTCAAGCGGAACATCGAGGCCTTGCGGGGCAAGGTCGAGATCCGCTCGACCCCCGGCCGGGGCTCGACCTTCTCCATCCAGCTCCCGCTGACCATGGCCATCATCGACGGCATGGTGGTGCGGGTGGGCAGCCAGCGCTACGTGGTCCCCATGCTGGCCATCGAATGCCCGTTCAAGCCCAAGGCCGGGCAGATCCAGAGCGCATTCGGACGTGGCGAGATGGCCCTCTTCCGCGGCCAGCCCCTTCCGATCCATCGCCTCAATCGTGTCTTCGGCATCGCCGAAGGAGTCGAGCGGCTGGAAGACGGTCTCCTGATCGTCATCGAATCCGCCGGCAGTCGTTGCTGCCTGTTCGTGGACGAGATCCTCGGCCAGCAGCAGGTCGTCATCAAGAACCTGGGGAACGAGCATTGGCGCCGCCGTGGAGTCTCGGGAGGCGCCATCCTGGGCGACGGTCGAGTCGCCCTCATCCTCGATGTGGGCGGCCTCATGCAAGAGGCGCTGCAAGCCGCGTAAGCCGAGCCGCCGCCACCCAGCGGCGCAGAAGGAGCTCCCGTGTCGATCTCGAGCACCACCTCCCAATCCACCAAGGCCGTCTCCGACGCCAACGCCTTCAAGTACCTGACCTTCTGCCTCGGCAACGAGCACTACGGCATCCCCATCCTGCGGGTCCGCGAGATCATCGGGATGATCCCCATCACTCCCCTTCCGCGCACGCCCGAGTACGTGCGCGGGGTGATGAACCTCCGGGGCCGGATCATCCCGGTCATCGACCTGCGGACCCGCTTCGGCCTCGCCGCCGGCGAGGCGACCAAGGAGAGCTGCATCATCATCGTGGATGCCCACGAGTCGGAGACCGAGCAGCTCCTGACCGGGATCGTGGTCGACACCGTCCACGAGGTGCAGGACATCGCTGCCGAGTCGATCACGCCGCCGCCCGAGTTCGGGGCAGCCGTGCCGCTCGACTACGTCCGGGCCATGGGCAAGGCCAAGGACCACGTGGTCGTCCTCCTCGACATCGCGGAAGTGCTCGGAGCCAAGGTCGAGATGCCCCCCGCCGAATCCGCCGCCCCGTCCGCCGAACCTGCCCTGCGCAAGGCCGCTTGAGTCGCGCCGACCTCGCCTGAACGAAAGGACCGTCTCCCATGCGCTTCACGATTGGCACCAAGCTGGCGGCGGGGTTCTCCTGCGTGACCCTTCTGATGGTCGCAAGCGGGGCACTCATCGCCCACCAACTGAACAGCATCACCGCCGACCAGGAGCACGTCCTCGGCGTCGTCATCCCCTCGATGTCGGCTCTCCAGCAGTGCGCGAAGGACGCCGACGAGGCGTCCCGCGAGCCGGGAGCCGCCGCGGGCTGGGACACGCTCGATAGCCGCGTCGCCGCGGTCGAGAAGCTGTCGGCGGAGTGGACGAACCAGTCCGATCGCGAACAGGTGAAGACGCTGCGCGAGGCGGCGAGGCAGATGAGGAGCGCCAAGGACGACGCCGGCCGCGAGGCGGGCATGGACGCCCTCGACTCGACGGCCGTCGCCTTGAGCGAGAAGTTCGCCGGCCTCGGACTCCAGTCCCGCGAGGAACTCCACAATCGGGCCGGCACCGTCTTCTGGACCATCGTCGGTTCGACCGCCGTGGCCTGCCTCTTCTCCGTGGCCTTCGGTCTCGGCCTCGGTCGCCGTTTCGCTTCCCAGGCCAAGTCCCTGGTCACCAACGCCTCCGCCATCGCCGAAGGGGACCTGACCCGTCCAGCCCTCGTGCCCAGCACGGCCGACGAGTTCGCCGACCTCTGCGTGGCCCAGAACGCCATGGCCGATCGGCTCCGCCAGATGGTCTCCGAGGTCGCCTCGGGCTCCAAGCAGATCGACCTTGGCGCCGGCCACATCTCGAGCGCCAGCCAGTCCCTCGCCGAGGGCGCCGGCCGGCAGGCCGCGAGCATCGAGCAGATCTCGGCCAGCCTGCAGGAGATGAGCGACTCGACGCGTCGCTCGGCCTCGAGCGCCGAGCAGGCCAACGGGCTCGCCGCCCAAAGCCGCGACACCGCCACCTCGGGCCAAGACCAGGTCCGTGAGATGGTCGAGGCCATGGGCCAGATCCGCCAGTCGAGCGGGGAGATCGGGAAGATCATCAAGCTGATCGACGAGATCGCCTTCCAGACCAACTTGCTGGCCCTCAACGCCGCGGTCGAGGCTGCTCGGGCCGGCGAGGCCGGTCGCGGCTTCGCGGTCGTCGCCGACGAGGTCCGCAACCTCGCCCAGCGTTCCGCCGAAGCGGCCCGCAACACCTCGGCCATCATCGAGGAATCGATGCAGCGCTCCGAGCGAGGCTCGACCCTCGCCGACCGCGTGGCCAAGAGCTTCGACCAGATCACCTCGGGCACCTCGCAGGTGAGTTCGCTCCTCACCACCATCGCCCACGCCTCCACGGAGCAGGCCAAGGGCATCGAGCAGATCAACGCCGGGGTGTCGGAGCTCAACTCGGTCACCCAGTCGAGTGCCGCCAACAGCGAGGAGCTGGCCGCCACCGCGGAAGAGACGGCGGCCCAGGTCGCCAGCCTCAACCAACTGGTGAGCAACTTCCGGCTCAGCCCGGCCTCGAAGTCCGCTGCGTCGACGCCGAAGCCGTCGAGCTTCAAGGGTCCGAAGGGATCGGGCATGAGCGCCACCAAGGCGGCTTGGCACGGCGACGGCAGCGGCCGCTCCGCCAATCCGAGCGGCACGGCCGGGGCCACGCCCGGCTTCATCGAGCCGGAGGAAGCGGAGAACAACGACTTCTCGGGTTTCTGATCCACCGACGCGAGCAGGCCAGCGCCCATGCTTGACATCGCCCCCGACACCTTCCAGCGGATCACCGACCTCGCCAAGCGACGTTGGGGGATCCATCTCACCGAGCGGAAGCTGCCGCTGGTGGCGAACCGGCTGACCAACTTCCTGCGGCGGACCGGGAAGTTCCGATCGATCGACGAGTACGTCCAGCACCTCGAGGCCGACGCCGGCGAGGAGGACATGCTCGTCTTCTTCGACGTCCTCTCCACCAACGTCACCAGCTTCTTCCGCGACCCGCAGCACTTCCACCTGCTCGAGCGCGACTTCTGGACGCCGCTCCTCCGCGGCGTGCGCCCGGCGAACGGGCATCGCGTCCGACTGTGGAGCGCCGCCTGCTCCGTGGGGTGCGAGCCCTACTCGATGGCCATCCAGGCCCGGGAACTGCTCGAGCATCGCCAGGACTGGGACGTGAAGGTGCTGGCCACCGACCTCTCCTCCAAGGCCCTCTCCGCGGCCCGCCGCGCCGAGTACGCCGACTCGGTGGTGGCCCGCATGGATCCTGGATTGCGAGAACGCCACTTCGACCGTACCCAGGGCCCCGATGGTCCGATGTGGAGGGTGAAGGACGCGACCCGCTCCATGGTCACCGTCCGACGGCTCAACCTGATGGAGGAGTGGCCCTTCCGAGGCCCCTTTGACGTCATCTTCGTGCGGAACGTGATGATCTATTTCGACCGCGACACCCGTGAATCGCTCGTTCGGAGGCTGGCCAAGTACCTCCGCCCGGGTGGATTCCTCGCCGTCGGCGGGGCGGAGACGCTCTCCGGCCTCGACGTCCCGCTCAAACCAGTTGCAGCGAGCGTGTACACCACGTGAACCCGCCCAGCGCCCAAGTCCCAGCGAGTGCCTCGCGCCTCGTGCCGGGCCCCGACCAACGGATCGTGGTCGGAGTAGCCGACATGGCGGTGGCCAAGGACCCCTCGAAGTCGATCGTCACCTATGCCCTCGGTTCGTGCATCGGGGTGACGCTGTTCGACCCGGTGATGAAGGTCGGGGGGATGCTGCACTTCATGCTTCCGGAGGGGAGCGCGAGCCCCGAGAAGTCGGCGGCCAATCCGGCCATGTTCGCCGACACCGGGGTGCCGCTCCTCTTCCAGCGGGCGATTCGGCTGGGCGCCGACCGCTCGAAGCTCATCGTCTGTGCCGCGGGCGGCGCCGAGATCCTGGCCGAAGACGGTCACTTCCGGATCGGCGCCCGCAACCGGACGATGCTCCGCAAGCTGTTCTGGCAGAACAACGTGCTCCTGGCGAAGGACGACACCGGCGGCTCGCATAGCCGCACGATGACCCTCTCGCTGAAGGACGGAACCATTTCGATCCGCTCGCAAGGAAAGGAGTCCGTCCTATGGTCTCCAGCAGCCTAAGCCGAGCGATTGCCTGCCTCGAACGGTTGCCGGCCCTGCCGGTGACCGCGGCCAAGGCCGTGGCCCTCCTGTCCAAGGGCAACCCCGCCGCCAGCGAGGTCGAGCGGCTCTTCCGGGCCGACGAAGGCCTCGCCGCCGCAACGCTTCGGCGTGCCAACTCGGCCGCCCACGCCGCGGGATCGACCCGCTCCTTCGGCCTTCGCGAGGCCATCGCCCGCCTGGGCAACAAGGCTCTCTTGAGGATCGCCCTCGAGCATTCCGCGGCCGGGCCGCTCCAGGACGGCGGCAAGTGCTTCGGCCTCGAGCGAGGCGCCCTGTGGCGCAGCTCGCTCGGGGGAGCTGCCGTGGCCGAGCGCCTGGCCTACGAAAGCGGTCTCGCCGATCCCGACCTCTGCTTCTCGGCAGCCCTCCTCCGCGACATCGGCAAGCTGGCCCTCGACGCCCTCGCCGGGAGCGAGCGGGCCCTGAGCTGGCAGCACGAGGACGACCATCGGGCCTTCTCGCAGGTCGAGGAGGAACGCTTCGGCATCGACCACGCCGCGCTCGGGGCCATGCTGGCCGAACGGTGGAAGCTGCCCGGCGACGTGGTGAATGCCATCCGCCACCACCACCTGCCTCCCGACCAACCGGTCGATCCGGTGTGCGACGTGGTGCACTGTGCCGACTGCGTGGCCCGCTGGGCCGGGCTCGGCATCGGCGACGACGGGTTGTTCCACCCGCTCGCCCCGCGGGCCCGCGACGCGGTCGGCCTCACCCGCGAGCGGGTCGAGTCCCTCGCCGCCCACGCCATCGACACCGTCGCCTCGCTGACCAAGGACCTCCACGGCGGGCAGAAGGACACGTCCGCCGACGACCAACCGGCCAGGAAGATCGCATGAACTGCAATGTGCTCATCGTCGACGACTCGCCGATCCTCCGGGCGGCCATCCAAAAGGTGGCCCGTCTCGCCGGGGTGCCGGAGGACCGCATCTTCACGGCGGGAAACGGCAAGGAAGCCCTGGCCGTCCTGGAGAAGACCTGGGTCGACCTGATCCTCCTCGACATCAACATGCCGGTGATGGACGGCGAGCAGTTCGTGACCGAGCTGCGACGGAACCCGGCCTTCGTCGACCTCAAGGTGGTGATCGTCAGCACCGAGGCCAACCAGGACCGACTCGAGCGGCTTCGCCAGTTGGGGGTCGTCGAGACCCTCCGCAAGCCGTTCGAGCCCGAAGACCTCTGCCACCTGATCACCAAGCTGCTCGGAGTGACCCAATGCGCGAGCTGACCGCTGACGCCATCATCCGACTCGCTGCTGCGGCCCTGGAGCGCACCGCGTTCCTGATGGCCGAGCCAGGCGACGGTCCGCACGCCGCCGCCCTGCCGCCCGCCACCCAGTTCTCCCGCATCGAGTACGGCGGGCCGGAGCGGGGTGCGATCGTCCTCGCTGCCAGCGACGGCTTCGCCCAGAAGCTCGCCGCGGGCATGCTGGGCGGCGACCCCAACGGAATCGACCCCGCTGCGGCGGGCGCCGACGCCATGCGCGAGCTGGCCAACATCGTGGCAGGTTCCCTGGTCCTCGAGCTGGGCGGCGAGCGCTGTCCCTTCTCGCTCGGGCTTCCCAGCGGATGCGACCGCTCGGCGGTGCCCGCGGTGGCCGATTGCGTGGCCCTCCTCGACGTCGAAGGGGATCGCCTCGAGGTCCACTGGGTGCGCTGCGTGGCTGCCCAGGCGGCGTGATCGGCTCCCCGAGTCGCGTTCCAGACGGCTGATCGGCGAAGGAAGTGGTGCGAGGACACGATGCCGGAACGGATTGGAATCATCATCGTCGACGACTCCGCGGTCGCCCGCCAGGTGATGTCGCGCGAGCTCTCGAAGCTCGGCGACATCGAGGTGCTGGCAACAGCCGCGGATCCCTTCTCGGCCCGCGACCTGATCCTCCAGAAGCAGCCCACCGTCGTGACGCTCGACCTCGAGATGCCGCGGATGGACGGCCTGACCTTCCTCCGGCGGGTCATGAAGTACAGCCCGATCCCGGTGATCGTCTGCTCCTCGCTCACCCAGGCCGGCGGTGCCAAGGCCATCGAATGCCTCGAGGCGGGCGCCTTCGACGTGATCGGCAAGCCGCGCGGCGCCGCTCCGGCGGCGGACTTCGTGGCCGAGCTCGCCGATCTCATCCGGGCCGCGGCCAAGGCTCGCGCCGCCCATGGCGCGGCTGCCAGGGCCCCGCTTCCTGCGATCCCCACGACTCCCGTCGCCAAAGCCCCGGCTCGCGTCGAGGCCCCCGACAACCGACGGCTCATCGCCATCGGCGCCTCGACCGGCGGCACCGAGGCGATCCGCGCGGTGCTCCAGCCCCTCGGCCCCGAGTCGCCCGGCATCGTGATCGTGCAGCACATGCCCGAGGGGTTCACCAAGCCCTTCAGCGATCGCCTCAACGGCCTCTGCCGGATCGAGGTGCGGGAGGCCGCCGACGGCGACCAGATCCGCCCCGGCCTGGCCTTGATCGCCCCCGGCAACAAGCATCTCCGCGTGGTCCGCGACAAGGGGTCCCTCGTGGCCCGCGTCACCGAAGGCCCGCCCGTCAAGCGGCACCGCCCGAGCGTCGAAGTCCTCTTCGAGAGCGTGGCCAAGGTCAGCGGCGTGCAGGCCGTCGGCGTGATCCTCACCGGCATGGGCGACGACGGCGCCGACGGCATGCTCTCCCTGATGCAGGCCGGCGCCCACACCATCGCCCAGGACGAGGCCTCCTGCGTCGTCTACGGCATGCCCCGCGCGGCCGTTGCCAAGGGCGGCGTCCGCGAATCGCTTCCTCTCGACCGCATCCCACACCGTCTTCGCGAGCTCGCGGCAAGTGCCGCGATCGCCGCCTGAGCCTTCGTCCGTCCCAAGGGCCCCTCCGATGCTGTGCAACGTCCTGATTGTCGACGACTCGAGCGCCACCCGGTCCATTGTCCGCCAGATCGTGCGCGAGGCCGGCGTGGCCGAGGAGCGGACCTTCGAGGCCGGCAACGGCCAAGAGGCGCTGGCGGTGTTCGAGCACGCCTGGATCGACCTCGTGGTCCTCGACCTCAACATGCCGGTCCTCGACGGCGAGGCGTTTGCCCGCACCATCCGCTGCCGCGACGACCTCGCCGACGTGCGGATCATCGTGGTGACCAGCGACCAGACCACGGCCCGCCACATGCGGCTGCGGGCGATCGGCGTCGACGGCATCCTCACCAAGCCCTTCTGCGCCGACGAGCTGCGCTCGCTCATCACCCACTGCCTGCCGCAGCGCCGGGCCGCCTGATCCGGCCCCGACCAACCACCACCCACCGCCGGCCGGGCCCCCGCAGGAAGCGGAGGCACGGCCGGCGGTTTTCCGAGGCCTGGCGGTGGCTCAGCCGAGGTCGGGGAAGATCCGGCGGACGGTGCCGACCAGGTCCTTCACGTGGCTGATGGACTCGTCCATCAGCTTCTTCTCGTCGGCGTCCATCTGGATCTCGATGACCTTCTCCATGCCCTTCGAGCCCAGGACGACCGGCACGCCGACGAAGTAGCCCTTGCCCTTCTCGGTAGCCACGCCGTACTCCTTCTCGCAGTAGGCGGCGCAGGGGATGATCCGCTTCTTGTCCTTGATGATGGCCTCGGCCATCTGGACCGAGCCCGAGGCCGGGGCGTAGTAGGCGCTCGTCCCCATGAGCTGGACGATCTCGCCGCCGCCCACCTTGGCCCGCTGCACGCAGGCGTCGATCTTCTCCTTGGAGAGGAGTTGGGTGATGGGGATGCCATGCACGCTCGTGAAGCGCGGGAGCGGCACCATGTCGTCGCCGTGGCCGCCGAGGAGGAGGGCGGTGATGTCCTCGATGGAACAGCCGAGCTCCATGGCCAGGAAGGTGCGGAAGCGGGCCACGTCGAGGGCCCCGGCCTGCCCGAGGATGCGGTGGGTCGGGAAGCCCGAGGCCTTCCACGCCGTGTAGACCATGGCGTCGAGCGGGTTGCTGACGATGATCATGACCGCGTTCGGCGAGTGCTTGGCGACCTCGGCCGAGACGGCCCGGACGATCTGGACGTTGGTCTGGATGAGGTCGTCGCGGGACATGCCCGGCTTGCGGGGCAGGCCGGCGGTGACGATGACCACGTCGCTGTCGGCGGTGTCCTTGTAGTCGCTGGTGCCGATGACGTTGGCGTCGAAGCGCTCCATCGGACCGCAGCAGAGGAGGTCGAGGGCCTTGCCCTTGGCGACGCCGACGCGGTCGGGGATGTCGAGGAGGACGACGTCGCCCAGTTCCTTGGCGGCGGCCCAGTGGGCACACGTGGCGCCGACGTTGCCGGCACCGATGACAGAGATCTTCGCGCGACGCATGGTTGGATACCGTTCTTGGTGGTGGGGTGGTGCTGGACAGGCCGGCGGGCTGAGCCCCGGAGCGACCGGAGCGGCCCTCGCGTGCCGGCGAGGAAGGGGAACATGGTAGCGGTTTCCCGTCAGGCGTCCGATGCCGCGGAGACGCGGGAAAACCGCGGTCCTGACGCACCGGGTGCCGGCTGAGCGCCACGGCAACGGACTTCGCGTCCTTCCCGAGCGCCGTCCCGACACACCCCTTCCGGAGACTTCACGCCACGACGGCAGAGGCTTGGCGCGCCGTGGGCAGGATCCCTCCTGCGCCGGAATGGCTCCGGCGCGGATCGATCCAGTTCCGCTTTCGCTAGGAGTCCCGCTCCATGTCTCGACTCGTCCTCGCTGTCTCCGGCGCCGCGACGCTCCTCGTCGCCGCTGGCGCCCACGCCCAAGCGTCCCTCGCCGCCGGCCCGTCCTCCTCCGCCACTCCCTATGTCGTTCCGGCCCCGGGCAGCACCGTCGTTGCCGACGTCGTCTCCATCCTCACCGTCGGCGACGGCGTTGGTGGCTACGTCTTCGCGGGCATCCCAGACGGGATCGGAGCCCAGGTGGCCGGCAAGGGCACCCTGCAGCTCTACATCACCCACGAGCTCACGGCGACCGCGGGCGGCGTGCAGCACGCCTTCCAGCCGAGCGGCTTCGTCGGTGGCGCCTACGTCGACTCGTGGAACCTCGTCACCACCGCAGGACCCGACTTCCTGCGGGTGAACGCCGGCGCCGAGGCCATCCTGGTCGCCAACACGACGTCCAACGGAACCGGCGGCTCGCTCTACAACTTCAACCGATTCTGCTCGGCCGACCTGCCCGCTGCAAACGCCCTCTACAACAGCGCGTCCGGCAAGGGCAGCATGCACCGCTTCTTCCTCACCGGCGAGGAAGGTGGCACGCCGGGCCGCAACACGGCCATCGACGTCGCCACCGGCGAACTCTTCCAGCTCCCCGCCTTCGACGCCCTGCTGGGAGCGTGGGAGAACAGCTTGGCCCGGCCCTACGAGAGCGACCAGACGGTGGTGATCGCCACCTCTGACGGCGGGGCGAACCGCGTCTTCCTCTATGTCGGCACCAAAGAGGCCAAGGGCACCGAGGTCGAGAAGGCCGGCCTGATGAACGGCAGCGGCTACGGCATCCAGGTCGTCGTCGACGGCAACCCTGTCGCCGCCGAGACCCGCGAATTCGGCTTCGGCTCCTCCTCGCTCGTCCTGAGCGCCTCCTTCACCCTGGCTGCCCCCGGCGCCGCCGCCGGCACCACGTTCCTCCGTCCCGAGGATGGGGCTTGGGATCCGACCGACCCGGCCGTCTTCTACTTCGTCACCACCGACCGCATGAGCACGACCTCGGGCGGGACCCCGCAGACGCACGCCAGCCGGCTCTGGAAGCTGACCTTCGCCGACGTCGCCAACCCGCTCGCCGGCGGCACCATCGAGGCCTTGCTCGACGGCACCGACCCGATGGAGATGGGAGACAACCTCTGCGCCTTCAGCGACCTCGACGGCGGCACGCGGCTCATCATCCAAGAAGATCCGGGCAACCATCCGCACAGCGCGACCACCTGGCTCTACACGGTCGCCACCGACACGCTCGAGGCGATCTTGGTCAGCGACCCGGCCCGCTTCGGCGACGTGGGCGTCCCGGCCACCGCCCCCTTCAACCAGGACGAGGAGAACTCCGGCGTGATCGACGCCCGCGAGACGCTCGGCCTCGGCTGGTTCATCGGCGATTGCCAAGCCCACTACAGCCTGCCCAACCCGCTGGTCGAGGGCGGCCAGCTCTATGCCTTCTTCGCCCCCGAGGCGGTCGGCAGCTCCCGCTCCGACCTCTCCACGCCGCTCGACGGCAAGGTCGACGCCTCGGACCTCGCCATCCTCCTCGGGGCTTGGGGAACGGCCGGCCGCAGCGACATCAACCGCGACGGCACCACCGACGCGGCTGACCTCGCCGTCCTCCTCGGGGCCTGGAACCCCTGAGCCTCGCTCAGCTCGCAAGATCCCAACGCAACGCCGCCCCGGGCTTCGGCTCGGGGCGGCGTTCGCTTGGGGCTCGCGGCGGATCAGGACAGCCCGAACTCGCGGCGCCGCTCGATGTAGGCCTGGCGGAGCGGGTCGAGGAGCGATCCGTACTTGATGGCGCGGCCGATCGAAGTGTCATAGAGCGGGCGCTTCACCTGATCGACGGAGAGGGTGGGCGGCGGCTCGTGGGCCCCGCGCCGCGGCTTGCGGAGGTGCTGCTGGAGGCAAGCGTCGCTCCACTCGAGTCCGCACGCCGCGATGATCGGCGGCAAGACGGTGGCGGGGCTACGGACGAGTTCCTCGTAGCGCACGCGGTGGAGCCGTCCGGGCAGGACGGTGCTCCAGTGGGCCATCAGCTTCTCGCACAGGGCCAGCGTGGCCCCGATGTGGGTGAGGTCGGTCGACCACGGCATGGCGTTCGGCAGCAGCCGCTGGAAGCAGCTCAGGCCGGTGTCGAAGGGATCGCGCTCGATGTGGATGATCGTGGCCTGCGGGAAGGCGGTCGCGATGAGGCCGAGGTGGTACCAGTTCTGCAAGTGCTTGTCGGCGACTCGCTGGACGTCGCGGCCGGCGAAGGTCTCGGTCGAGCTCAAGTAGGTGCGGACGATGGCGTCGAGGTCGGCGGTGTTGAAGCGGCGGACGATCTGCGGCCACGACTTCTCGGGTTCGGCCGGGTTGTTCCACGACCGGACCTGGCGGAGAAGGGCGTCCGTCTCGCCAGCCCCGGCCCCGTGCGGGTGGGAGGCGATCATCTTCTCGAGGAGCGTGGTGCCGGAACGCGGCATGCCCACGATGAAGATCGGCCGCTTGGTGAGGACCGAAGGCTTCGCCGCGTCGCGGAAATAGGACGCGTCGAAGGTCTCGATGAGCCGACCGATCGCCTCGATCGCCAGTCGCGGGTCGAAGCGGACCGAGGCGTAGCGCTTGGCGTCGGCGAACTCCTTGAAGGCAGCGGGGAAGTCGCCGCGCTCGTCGAGGATCTCGCCGAGGAGTTGGTGGGCCTGCTGGGCGGCGGCGGCGTTGCCCCGCATTTGCGTGGTCCGCCGCAAGCTGGCCACGGCGGCGTCGATCTCGCCGAGGGCCCGATGGGCCTCGCCGGCGGCGAGGCAGGCATCGGGGGTGCTCGGAGCGCCGAGGATCATGAGCGCCTGCCGCGGCTCACCGAGCCGGATCAGGCACTTGGCCCGCGAGGGCGCGGTGCGGTCGCCCGAGCCTTCCATGGCCTGGGCCTTCTCGAGGATCGGCAGCGCTTCCTCGAAGCGCCCCTGCCGCATCCGGATGAGGCCGAGGGCGTGAGGCACTTCGGAGTCGTTCGGATTGATGGCCCGAGCCCGGTCGAGGGCGGCTTCGGCGTCGGCGAACTTCGACTGCCGCGTGCGGATGCGTCCGCGGAGGAGCCAAGCCAAGGCGTGGTCGGGATGGGCAGCGAGCAGGCGGCCGCAGAGATTGTCGGCGGTCAGGAGGTCGCCGTTGTCGAAGGCCACCGCGGCCCGCTGCAGGAGGTTCTGAGGGAGGTCGATCATGGGACGCTCAAGGGTCGCGGCTGGGTGGCTGGTAGGGCTGGACGGGCCGAACGGACGGGCCGCCAGCGACCGAGGGACGCCCCCCCGGGGGAAACCGCGAGTGGTCCACTGTACCCCTTGCGACGGCCGCCCCGCCAGTGGCGATCGCCCGCGAGGTCGTGGCCCGCGAAGGGACTTGCTCGGCGAAGATGCCACCCCGCATGAGCCGAACCGGTCGATCCCCGACACCTGCCCCCGCGCGTCGCCGAAGCCGGACCTGCCCGCCCCAGTCAGGCGACCCGATAGCCGCCCGCGATGCGGCCCGACTTCTTCTTTCGCTGCAGGAGCTCGCCGGGCCGCCCCGCCGATCCTCGCCGACAGCGGTCGGGCGCCTCGTCGACCGCCTCGGATATGTGCAGATCGACTCGATCAATGTGCTTGAGCGGGCTCACCACCTGATCCTCGCCACCAGGCTCGAGGGGTACCGCCACGCCCACCTGACAGCCAATCTCGAACGACGCCGGACCCTCTTCGAGCATTGGACCCACGACGCCTGCGCCATCCCTTCCCGGTGGTACTGCCATTGGCAGCATCGTTTCGAGCGCCACGCCGACGCCCCGTCCCGGAACAGGTGGTGGGCAGAGCGGTTCGGCGGCCGACCGGAACCTGTCCTCCAGGCGGTCCTCGAGCGAATCCGGCGGCACGGAGCGCTTCGGGCCCGCGACTTCGAGCCTCCCGCCCCCGCCGCTCGGGAAGGCCAGCAAGGCTGGTGGGAATGGCGTCCGGAGAAGGCGGCCCTCGAACTCCTCTGGCGCACCGGACGATTGCTCATCGCCAGCCGTGACGGCTTCGAGAAGGTCTACGACCTCGCCGAGCGGGTCCATCCCGAGGAGCACGCCCAGCCGGCCCCGAGCCGGGAGGAGCACGTGGCGTGGGCCTGCCGCGAGGCCCTGTCCCGAATCGGGATGGGGACCGCCAAGGAGATCGCCGCCTTCTTCCATGCCATCCCGATCGATGCGGCGCGCATCTGGTGCGAGGCTGAAGTCCTCGCCGGAAGGCTGATCGCTGTTTCGGTCGAGCGGGCCGACCGCAAGGCCCCCGTCCGCTGCTATGCCCTTCCCGACTGGCGCCGCTCGCTTTGCCCGATCGACGAGGAGCGCATGGTCGCCCTCTGCCCCTTCGACCCGGTGATCCGTGAACGCGACCGGCTGGCCCGGCTCTTTGGGTTCGACTACCGCTTCGAGGCTTTCACTCCGGCGGCGAAACGGCGCTACGGCTACTACGTGCTCCCCCTCCTCGAAGGCGACCGCTTCGTGGGGCGAATCGACCCCAAGTTCGACCGCGACGCCGACACCTTGGCCGTACGCGGCCCCTGGTGGGAGGGCGGGATCAAGGCCGACCGGGCTCGCCGGCGCCGGTTCGAGCGGGCACTCGACCGCCTTGCCGCTTCCATCGGGGCCGGACGATGGACCCTAGCCAAGACGAAAATGCCCGCCAGCGGAGGCTGACGGGCGAAAGGGGCAATGCGCGAGAAAGGACTCGAACCTTCGACCTCACCCTTATCAGGGGTGTGCTCTAGCCAGCTGAGCTACTCGCGCCAAAGGTCGGGGCTTCCGACCGGGTCGGGAAGTGTAGCAGATGAACCGGGCCTGCCAAACCGTCCCCGGCCAGCCGGAAGCGGGAATCACGACCCGATCAGTTGGCCCGTGATGGGCTCGACCAAGTCCTTGATGGCCACCACCCCGAGGGGGTGACCGGTGGCGGGATCGGCCACGATCGCCAGCCGCGTCCGGGTCGACCGCATGGTCCGCAAAGCACGGAGCGCGGGCTCGGTGGGTGCGAAGGTCGTCGGCTTGGCCATCAGGGCGGCCGTGGGAACCCCGGGATTCAGGATCGCGTCGAGGGTGGTCAAGATCCCGACCACCCGCCCCTCTTGGTCGAGGACCGGCAGGCGGCTCGCCCCCGAGCGGCGCAGGATCGCGGCTCGGTCCTCCCGGCCGCCGGCGATGGCGACCGAGGCAACTTGGTTCCACGGCGTCATCTCGCTGGCCACGGTACGACCGCGCAGGGTCAGGGCCCGGTCGGCGAGCGTGGTCTGGCTCTCGCTGAGGACGCCGGCGTGGACCCCTTCTCGGATCAGCTTCGAGATGCGTTGCCGCGGCTCCAGGAGGGCCGCTCGCTCGTCGGCCCCGACCCAACGCCGCACCATGCCGGCGATCCACTCGACGATCGGGACGAGAAGGGTCACCGTGCACAGGAGGCGAAGGATGCGGAGCGGGGCGCCGAAGTGGTAGGTCCAGCGATCGGTGTAGGTGCGGAAGAGGTCCTTGGGGAGGATCTCGCCTCCCACGAAGGTGATCGGGAGGAGGACGGCGGTGTTGATGACGACGCTCATCACCGTGCCGACCTCGAAGAGTTCGAGGGCCGCTGCGATGCCGAGGCCGCCGAGATAGTGGGCGACATTGACGCCGACCAGGAGCGTGGTGAGGACGCGGTCGGGTCGGGCCAGCTCGCTGTCGAGGACGATGGCCCGGCGGTCGCCGCGCCCGACGCGCACCGCCAAGACCACGCGGTTGAGCGTGTAGACGCCCGTCTCGAGCCCGGCGAGGATGGCAGCGCTGACCACGCCGAAGGCGGCCAAGGCGAACCAGCCGAGCAAGGCCCAGACGATCACGACAGGCCTCCTTCCGCCGCCCGCTCCTCGTCGAGGGCCACCCGCACGCGGCGGACCCGAGTCCCGTCGACCGACTCGACCTCGAGCCGCACGTTGCCGAGGTGCACCAGGTCGCCAGGATGGGCGGGCCGTCCGAGGCGCTCGAGGACGAGGCCCCCGAGCGTGCTGGCCGCCGAACGGAGATAGCGTTCGCCGAAGGCGTCGGCCCAACGCTGCAGGTTCATCTGCCCGGAGACCTCCCACACCCCCGCCGCCACCATCTGCGGCGGGCTTTCCGGCTCCTCCTCCGGGCTCACGATGTCGCCGACGATCTCCTCGACGCAGTCCTCGATGGCCACCACGCCGGCCGTGCCGCCGTACTCGTCGACCACGATGGCCAAGTCGCCCCGCGTCGAGCGAAGTTGCTCAAGGACCTGCTCGACCGAGGCGAGCTCCGGCACGAACTCGGGGCGACGCAAATGCTCGACGATCGGCGCGTTCGCCCCGCGCGGATCGAGCAGGTAGCGCTTCACCTGCAGGAAGCCCATGACGTCGTCGATCCCACGCCCCGCCACGGGAAGCCGTGTCAGGCGATGGGAGGCGACCAGGTCCATGATCTCGTCCCGCGTGGCGGTCGAGGCGATCCACGCCATGTCGACCCGCGGCGTCATCACGTCGCGGACGCGCAGCCGACGGAGCTCGAAGACTCCTCGCAGCACCTGCTGCTCGTCGGCGTCGATCACCCCGGCGGCTCCCGACTGGGAGAGCATCGCCCCCAGCTCGGCGGCCGAGAGCCGCGGCGGCTCGTCGCCCGGGGCGGTGAGCCGGGAGAGCGGGGCCACGACGAGCAGATCGATGGCTCGGCGGACCGGGCCGAGGATCTGGTGCCAAGCGTGGAGCGGCGGGGCCAGGACGGCGACGGCTCGCTGCCGATAGGCGTTGGCGAGGAGCTTGGGGAGCACCTCGGCCCCGAGGATCACCACAAGGAGCGTGAAGATGCCAAAGAGGACGTTCCGCACCACGCCGGCGTCGCCGTGGGCGATAAGGGCCGAGCTGATCACCAGGTAGAGCGTGTTCACGCTCATGTTCGAGAGGAGGACGGTGATCAGGAGCTGGCGGGGCTCGGCCAGGAGCGACTCGACCGACTTCGAGACGCGAGGGGCCTGCCGCCGCAACGCCGAGCGGTCGTCGGCGCTCAGGCTGAAGACCGCGGTCTCCGAGGCCGAGCAGAACGCGCTGGCCACGACGAGCGGGAGCATGCAGCCAGCGAGCGTGATGTCGACCGCGCTGAGCGACATGGCTCAGGCCTCCGCCGATTCGAGCGAGGCGATCCAGCGCTCGACGTAGCGCAGCTCGTTGAGGACCGACCGAGCCTCCTGGAAGCCGGCGAGACGGGCCTCCGCGGCCAAGCGCTCGGCGGCATCGAAACGCGCGGCGAGTTGCTCGAGGAGGGCCGAGCGTCGGCCGGCCGCCTCTTCGCGGAGCGCGGCGAGGGCGGCCGCGTCGCCCGACTCCTTCGCCGCATCGGTCGCCTCCCGCCACTCCATCATCTCGGCGAGGAAGGCTGGCGGCATGGGCTCGGAGCCGCTTGCAGCGACGCCGGCAAGACGGAGCAGCGTCTCGGCCCGAGCGACCGGCTCGGCCACTGCGAGGTAGGCCTCGTTGAGGCCGGCGCTCACGCGGGCAGCGTCCGCGGTGGAGTGGCCCGCGCCGGCTCGATCGGGATGCGACTCGGCGGCCAGCCTGCGATGGGCACGCCGGAGCGCCGCTTGGTCCAGCCGGAACGTCCGAGGCAGGCCGAGGAGCCCGAAAGGATCGTCAGTCGCTGGTGGCGACACGCTCGATCTCCTCGACGCTGGTCAGCCCCTGCGAGACGAGCTGCCATCCGTACTGCTGGAGACTCATGAAGAGCCCCTGCGAGAGGACGGATCGGATCTCCGAGATGGTCGGCTTCTTGAGCACGACGTCCCGGAGTTGGTCGGTGAACTCGAGAAGCTCGAACAGGGCCCGCCGTCCGACGAAGCCCGTGCCGAGGCAGACGGTGCAACCCTGCGGGACATAGATGCGGGCCACCCCTTCGATGGCCCGGCCCATGCGGAGGGTCTGGCTGGGCGAGGGAACGACGCCCTTGCGGCAGTTGTCGCAGAGGAGGCGGACCAGGCGCTGGGCGATGATCAGGTTGATCGCGTTCGCCACCAGGTAGCTCTCGACCCCGAGGTCGAGCAGGCGGAAGATCGCCCCGATCGAATCCTTGGCGTGCACCGTCGAGTAGACGAGGTGGCCAGTCATCGCCGCCTGCATCGCCACGTTGGCCGTCTCGATGTCGCGGATCTCGCCCACGAAGATCACGTCGGGATCCTGGCGGAGGACCGATCGGAGGATGGTGGCGAAGGTGTTGCCCTGCTTATGGTCGATCGGGATCTGCGTGCAGCCCTCGAGGTGGTACTCGACCGGGTCCTCGATGGTGATCGCGTTCCGCTGCTCGACGTCGATCTCGCGGAGGCAGGAATAGAGCGACGTGGTCTTGCCCGAGCCGGTCGGACCGCAGGCCAGGAGCATGCCCGCGTCCTTGGTCGCGATCAGCCGCAGACGGTCGTACATCCACGGCACGAGGCCGAGCTCGTGGAGGCGGCTCGGCGCGTTCGAGCTGTCGAGCACGCGGATGACGAGCTTCTGGCCATGCACGCTCGGGGTGAGGCTGACGCGGTAGTCGACGCGCCGGCCCTTGACCACGACGGAGAAGTGGCCGTCCTGGACGATCACCTTCTGCGTCGTATCGATTTGGCAGAGGATCTTCACCACCCCGAGCACGCGGCGCGAAGTCTGCGGCGAGAGTTCGACCGCAGTGACCATGAAGCCGTCGACGCGGAGCCGCACCACGCTGCGGTCGACGCGAGGCTCGAGGTGCAGGTCGGTGGCCCGGGACCGGAAGCACGCCAGGAGGAGGAGGCGGAAGACGCGGATCGACTCAGCGGCGTCCTCGTCCTTGCCCGCCTCGAGGCCAGCCGCCGTCGCGGCATGGACGGTTACACCGCGGGAGTCGACAAGGGCGATGTCGTGCTCCGAGAAGGGCTTCTCGTGGGCGGCGTCGATGATCTCGCGGAGACGCCGCTCGTAGCCGGTCTGGACATCCGACGCGACGACCTCGGAGACGTCGACATCGATGGTCTTCTGGTCGTAGGCCTTCCGCCGAGCCTGTTCGGCGACCGCCGCGAAGTCGGGGGTCTGCCGCCTGGGGGCGTTGGCCTCGTTGGGCTCGATGAAGCGGATCTCGACGGCGCCCAGGCGAACCAGGTCACCATGGCGCAGGCGGTGCTCCGCCACGCGGTGCCCGTTCACCTTCGTGCCGTTCCGGCTACCGAGGTCGCGGATCCGCCAGCCGTCGCCGTAGCGCTCGATGAGGGCGTGATTTCGCGACAGCCCCTCGTCGGGGCACTGGATCGCGTTGTCGGGAAGCCGACCGATGGAGACCGGATCGGCCACCAGCTCCAGTCGCTTGTTGCCGTTGGGGGCCTTGACCTCGAGGAATGCCATGTGGTGGGACGTCGGGACGTCGTCGCGCGGGGTGCGAGGACGGATGGTATCAACCGATCGGCTCACGCCTGCGAGCCGCCCCAAGCGGCACTGGCGAGGGGCCGCCGGCAAGTACGAGAAAAAGCCGCCGCGTCGAAGACGCGGCGGCTGGAATCGTCAACAAGTTGAGGGCAAGGCGCTGGGCTTGGCTGTCGCCGCGCTCCAAGCGGCGATCACCATTCGTCTTCGCGCTGACGACGGTCGCCCTTGAAACCGCGGTCCCGGATCGCGACCGGCTTGCCGCCGAAGCCGCCCTTCGAGTATCCGCCGCCACCACCACCGCCACCACCGCCGCCGTAGCCACCGCCACCGCCGCCACCACCGCCGCCGTAGCCACCGCCACCGCCGCCACCGCCGTAGCCACCACGGGAACCCCCGCCGAAGCCACCACCGGGACGCGGAGCCTTGGGCTGCGCTTCATTCACCACCAGCGGACGGCCTTCGCAGTCCTTACCGTTGAGGGCAGCGATCGCAGCAGCGCCCGCTTCCTTGCTTCCCATCGTCACGAAGCCGAAGCCGCGGGAGCGGCCGGTCTCGCGATCGGTGCCGATGAAAACATCCAGCACCTCACCATGCTGCGAGAACAGATCCCGCAGCGCCTGATCAGTCGTTCGATAATTCAGGTTTCCGACATAGATCTTGAACACTGGTCGTCCTTTCAAGCGCTCGAAAAGACGACCCGTCAATACCGTCGTCTGCTCGAACCTGACACTGACACACCGCCCGCCCCATGGCGGGAGGCGGATCCATGGTAACGGAGATACCGCCGGGACCTCGGGAAAAAGAGTGAAATTCGGCGAGGAGCCCTCGCCTCGACCGCGGTCCAGAATCAGCCCTGCCCAGGCTTGGGTACCTCGTCGCCGGAGGGGGGCCGCGGTTGACCCAACCGCTGAGCCTTCGGCCGGGCTGGGGGGACCGCAGGAGGTGGCGATTGGGGGTTACCGTGGCTGGAGCTAGCGGGGGTTGTCCCCGCCGCGCGCGGGCCAAGAGTCGCTCCGCCGGTCTCTGCGGGATTCGGAGGCGGCGTGGCGGGGCGAGGAAGCGGTGCCGGACTCGGCCGAGGAGCTCCTAGGCTGCCTTGGCTGCTCGGACTGCGTGGCGGTGATCCCCCCACCCCAGATCCGCTCGCGCCGTCGGGGCGCCCCATGGAGCCCCTCCTCGGATTACGGCTCGAGCGTCCGCCGGAGCCACCACTCCCGCGCGGGTCGCCAAACCGATACATCCGAGGACCGAAAGGTCCGTTACGGAGCAGGTCGACCTTATTGACTGGAGCTTCCTTTGCCTTCTTCTTCACCGCCTCGTTGATCACGAGGGTCCGCCCCATCAATCGCTTCCCCTGCATCGCCTTCACCGCAGCTCTGCCGAGCTCTGCGTCGCGGATCATGACGATGCCGAAGCCCTTTGACCGGTTCGTCTTTGGGTCGACAGGAATCACCAGGTCCTCGATGGGCGCAAAGACACTGAACAGCTCCCGAAGCTGCTCCACCCGCACCTTGTAGTCGAGGTTCCCGACAAATATCTTGAACATGGCCGCCGAGTCCGGATCGGAAAGAAGATCGGTCTGTGCTCCCCCGGCGAAACGTGTCCAGTCGGCGAGGTCCGTGCAAGACGAACGCCGCCCGTCGCCCAGTAGGGTACCGCGACATCTGTCGCAAGTGTCGCGACGCGCTGCTTCCCACGGGATGTTCACGTTTCCGCCCGCTCGCCTTTGGGACCACCCCCCCTCTAAGGCGCCACGCGGCCAGGGCCCCCTACCCCCGAGCGTCCCAGGCAGGGCCTGCCCGACGCCACCTGGGGACGGGCCGATCGGCGGTGCCTGCCTCAAGTCACCTTGGATGAGCCTTGGCAAGCATC
>JBGAKK010000084.1:0-20066 GCA_044224425.1 Phycisphaerales bacterium | reverse complement strand
ACGAGCAGGCCGCTGCGCTTCGCGATCAGATCCGGGCCATCGAGAAGCTCGACGAGCGGGAGCGGCGGGCCGGCAAGGAGTACGACTGGCAACCCGAGGTCACCATCTTCTCGGGCGACCCGAGCGCCGGGCTGCGGAGCCTGCAGAAGGTGCTCGGCCTCGAGCAGCCGGTGCGCTGCATGGAGGCGATCGACATCGCCCACCTGGGCGGCGGCGAAACCGTGGGCAGCAAGGTCTGCTTCATCGACGGCCGTCCCTTCAAGGACGGCTACCGCCGCTACAAGGTGCGAAGCGTCGACAACGACGACTACATGGCGATCCGCGAGGTGGTGAGCCGCCGCTACCGCGAGGCGGGCTCGGGGCAGGAGCTCTACCCCGACGTGATCCTGATTGACGGCGGCCTCGGCCAGCTCCACGCGGCGCTCGAGGCCTTCGCCCAGCTCGAGACGAAGCCGCCGATGGTCATCTCGCTCGCCAAGAAGGAGGAGACGATCTTCGTGCAGGACCGGGCGGCGCCGATCCAACTCGGCCGCGAGCACCTCGGCTTGCGGCTCTGCCAAGCGATCCGCGACGAGGCCCATCGCTTCGCCCAGCACTACCACCATCTCTTGCGGACCAAGCGGGTGATCGACGAGGCGGTCCCCAAGCCCCCGCGGCGCAAGCGAGCGGAAGGCGAGCGGGGCGGGAGCGGCGCAAAGGAGTCCCCGAGCAATGGCTGACTGGTGCGTCCAGGCGGGAGCGGATGTGCTCCTCCGGGTGAAGGTCGTCCCCGGGGCCAGCCGCGACGCGATCGCCGGACTCCTTGGCGACCGCCTCAAGATCCGCGTCGCCGCGCCCCCCGAGGACGGCAAGGCCAACGCTGCGGTGTGCAAGCTCCTCGCCAAGGCGATCGGCGTCCCGCCCAAGTCGATCGCCGTCGAGTCGGGGCAGGCGAATCCGGAGAAGACGCTGCGGGTGGTGGGGGTGAAGGCGGAGGCGATACGGTCGCGTTGTGGCCTTGACGGCCCAAGCGGCAGCGCATAAAACCTTAAAAGATTTGAGGGTTTGCGCATGGCGTACCGTGACACCAAGACAGCCGTCCGGGCCCTGACGGAGATTGCCATCGCGCAGGGCGGCTACTTCACCGCCCGCCAGGCGGCGGAGGCGGGATACGAGTCCCCTCACCTCCGGTATCACCTGGCCGCAGGGAACTTCGAACGCGCTGGCCACGGCCTCTACCGCATTCCGACGCTCCCCCGCTCGGAGCACGACGACCTGCTGCGACTTCGCTTCTGGAGCCGCGGTCGTGATGACCAACCGCAAGCGGTCGTCTCGCACCAGACCGCCCTTGCGCTGCACGAACTCGCCGAGTTCATCCCGACCCAGATTCACCTGACGGTGCCGTCGACGTTCCGCAAGCGCCCACCGAAGGGCTGCACACTGCACAAGACCGCCATGCCGGCATCGGATACCACCGAGATCGACTCGCAGCGGGTCACCACGGTCCTGCGCACGCTTCGCGACCTGGCGAGCGACGAAACGATGCCGACGGAGCAGTTCGAGGGTGCGATCGAGGAGGCCGTGGGGCGAGGTCTGGTCCGCCCGTCGCAGGCCAGCGAACTCGCGGCGAGTCGTCGTGGGGCGACGGAGAAGGCAACCAGGGCTCCGCGGTCGAAGCGAGGCCAGAGGTGAGTCAGCCGTACGCGAATGCGGCCGCGTTTCGCCAGGCGCTCGAGACACGAATTCGCACCGTGGCGGACGAGCGCGGCGTCCAGATCCAGGGGCTGCGGCTGAAGGTGGCCATCGAACGCCTGCTCGCCCGCCTTTTCCATGGCGATGATCCGCCGTGGCTCCTGAAGGGAGGATATGCGATGGAGCTCCGTTTCCGCCCGCGGGCCAGGACGACTCGCGATGTCGATCTGACCATCAGCGAGGTGGTGACAAAGGAATCGCTAGCTGGCAAGATCGTCGAGGTCCACGATCGCCTCATGTCCGCTGCCGGCCAGGATCTCCGCGACTTCTTCGAGTTCGCGATTCCGCCGGCCCGGAGCGAACTCACTGCCGCGCCGGGCGGAGGCGGCGTATTCAGCGTTGTCGCCAAGGTCGCGGGGCGAGAGTTCGCTCGATTCCACATCGACGTCGGCTTCGGCGACGGGGTGGTCGGCGAAGTCGAGACACTTTCCGGCGAGGACTTGCTCGGGTTCGCCGGCGTGGCACCGGCGAGGGCGGTCGCGATCCCCAAGGCGCAGCAGTTCGCCGAGAAGATCCACGCCTACACGTTCCCATGGACCGACCGCGTGAACATGCGCTCGCGGGACCTCGTGGATCTCGTCCTCCTGATCGAGCGAGGCGAACTCGACACTCCGGCCGTGCGTGGGGCCGTGGTCGAGACCTTTCGAAGGCGAGCGAGGCATGGGATCCCGCAGGAACTGGGGGCGCCTCCCGAGCTGTGGCGCGGCGAGTTCGCTGCGATGGCGGCCGAGGTCGGCATCTCGACTCGCGACATCGATGCGGCTATTGCCCTTGTGCGGTCATACTGGGAGTCGCTGCAGCCGGTCGAGTGAGCTGTACCTGCCTCACCCGATCGGTTGGGCCAGCTGATAGGGGAGCGATGCTCGGGGGGACGGCCCCGGCGGGAACTCCAACGTCGTTCCAGCGACCGTTTCGCTCGCGCAAGACATCTCCCCCATGCTGGGCACGGGAGAGAGGTGCCGCCTGTGCGGCGGGGCGACTGGTTAGGCCGGGCTCGGCATCGCCCCGCCGAGGTCGCTGTCGGGGGCCGGCTTGGGCGGCGCCGGCAGGGCCGGCTTGGCGGGCTTGGCTGCTTCGGCCGCCAGCAATTCGGCCACGGTCGGCTTGTCGAAGCGCTCGCCGCGCATGATGCGGTCGACGTCCTCGCGGTTGAGCGTCTCGTGCTTCAGAAGGGCCTCGGCGAGAATGACCACCTGCTCCCAGTGGGTGGTCAGCACCCGCTGGGCGTCGTCGTAGGCGGCGTCGATCAGGTGCCGGACTTCCTCGTCGATGATGCGGGCCGTCTCCGGCGAGTAGTCCCGCTCGGGGATGAACATCTCGCGGTTGTCGGTGCCGGCGTAGTTCACGAAGCCGAGCCGCTCGGACATGCCCCACTCGAGGATCATGGCCCGGGCGAAGGTGGTGGCCATGCGGATGTCCATGGCGGCGCCGCTCGAGACGTCGCCCGTCTTCCGCTCCTCGGCGATGCGGCCGCCGCAGAGGACGCGCATGGTGGCCTGGACGTACTTCTTCGAATAGCCGTAGCGGTCCTTGTCGGGCAGGCTGAAGGTGGCTCCGAGGGCTTGCCCGCGCGGAATGATGGTCACCTTGTGGAGCGGGTCGGCGTCCGGCGTGATGGCCTGGATCACCGCGTGGCCCGCCTCGTGGTAGGCGGTGGCCACCCGCTCCTGCTGCTCGATCTTCCGCGACTTCTGGGCCCGGCCGAAGCGGATCTTGTCGCGGGCCTCTTCGAGGTCGGCCATCTCGACCGAGTCCTTGTCGCCCATGGTGGCGATGATCGCCGCCTCGTTGATCAGGGCGGCGAGATCGGCGCCGGAGAACATCGGCGTGCCGCGGGCCACCCGCTCGAGGTCGACGTCGGTGGCCAGCTTCACCTTCTTGGCGTGCACCGCGAGGATCTGCTTGCGGCCGGTGATGTCGGGCAGGTTGACGGTCACCGAGCGGTCGAAGCGGCCGGGGCGGGTGAGGGCCGGGTCGAGCACGTCGACGCGGTTGGTGGCCGCGATGACGATGACCTGGTCGTTGGCCTCGAAGCCGTCCATCTCGACCAGGATCGCGTTCAGGGTCTGCTCGCGCTCGTCGTGGCCGCCGGTGGTGAAGCCGCCGCCGCGGCGCCGGCCGACGGCGTCGATCTCATCGAGGAAGATGATGCAGGGCGAGTTTTCCTTGGCCTGCTTGAAGAGGTCGCGGACGCGGCTGGCCCCGACGCCGACGAACATCTCGACGAAGTCCGAGCCCGAGATCGAGAAGAAGGGGACGTCGGCCTCGCCGGCGATGGCCTTGGCGAGGAGCGTCTTGCCGCAGCCGGGAGGCCCGGCGAGGAGGACGCCGCGGGGGATGCGGCCGCCGAGGCGCTGGAACTTCTTGGGGTTCTTGAGGAACTCGACCAGCTCGCGGACCTCTTCCTTGGCCTCGTCGACTCCGGCCACGTCGTTGAAGGTGACGGCGACCGAGTCCTTGCTGGTGATGCGGTGCCGGCTCTTGCCGAAGCTGCCGAGCATGCCGCCCGGGCCGCCGCCCGCCGAACGCATGGAGCGGAGGAGGAGGAACCCGAAGAGGACGACCAAGGCGGTGACGATGAGGAGCGGGTAGATCAGCGTCTGCCAGACGCTCAGCCCGACGTTGGCCACGAAGGGCACGCCCATCTCGGTCAGCTTCTGCATGTAGAAGCTGTATTGGCCTGGGATGATCTGCACGTAGACCGGCATGGCCTGCTCGGCCCGGTCGGTGAAGCCCTTCACGCCCGGCTTCATCTTGGCCACGATCTGCGAGTCGTCGATCCTGACCGTGTCGAGCTCGATGTTCTTCTCCTTCAGGTGAAGGACGAAGGTCTCCCAGGATGGGATCTCGCGAGCGGCCGCGGTGGTCGTCTTCAGGGCCATGAAGACGAGGGCGATCAGGACCGCGACGACGAGGATCGAGAACATGCTCCGCCGGACCTTGAGGGGCGGCGGGACGGGACGCGGCGGCGGCGGGTTCCCGTCACCCTGCCCTCGCTCCGGCGGACCCGAGGGGCCGCGGCCGTCCGAGCCCGGGCCAGAGCCCGAACCGGGGCCCGAGCCGGGACGCGAGTTGGCGATGCGAAGCGGGAGTTCGGGCCGAGGGGCGTTGGAAGACATGGAGTCCGCGGGGGAGATACGTGGCAGGATCCGGTTGGATCCCGGGAACGGGCGGGTGGCGGTAGGGCGTTTTCCGCCTACCAAGCCGATTGCATCTGATCGACCAGATCACGGGCCAACTGCTGGACCACCTGGAACCGGGCCAGGTCGATCGGCTCGGACGCCGGCCGGGAAGGCACGAAGAGGGCCGAGGCCGTGAAGCCGTTCCGGGCCACGATAGGCTGCCCGGTGCGGAGGTCGCTCCACTCGAAGTCGACTATGACCTTCACGATCACCTCGTTCGACAGACCGGTCGTGGGGTCACGGCTCAGTTCGTTCAGCGAGATGCTGGTGATCGTGCCGCGGAGGATCGTATCCGCGCTGGCTTCCGAGGTCACGGCGTAGGGGGTCGAGACGCTGACCTGCTTGACCAAGGCGTCGGCCAGCTCGAACTCGAAGTCGCGGATGTAGGACTTGTTGCGGAAGATCGGCAGGGCCACCGAGTGGTACTTCGAGGAGTAGGGGTTCCGCGCCGCGTAGCCCTCCTTCGGGTCGCTGGCGCAGCCGACCAGCGAATTGGCCACGACGAGGGTCATGGCGAGGAGGGGGGAAAGGATGGCGAGGGGAGCGCGCCGGGTCATGGCTTCGAGCCCTCGCTGCTGGCTGCGGGGGCGGGGGTCGGCTCGGGGGCGGCGGGAGCCGCGCTGGCAGGCGTTCCGGCGTCGTCGGCTGGCGGCTCGTCCTTGGGGCGAGGCACCGGCGGCGGGATCGTCTCCCACGCCACGCCGAGCTTGGCAGCGCGCAAGGCCTTGTAGTCGGGAGCGCCCGCCACGACCGATTTCGGCAGGCGGGCGAGCACCTCGGGAATCACCCGCAGGGCATCGAGGCAGGCCACGGAGTCGGGGTACTGCTTGATGATGCGGCGGATGAAGAGTTCAGTCGAGATCGGATCGTTGGTCTGCCAGTACCAATCGGCGGTCGAGAGGAGCTTCGACGCTTCCGACTCGTAGATGCGGACGAGGATCGCTTCCGAGCCGATCTGCTGGGCCACGCCGGGATCGTTCACCTGCAGGTCGCGCAGCCGAGCCCGAGCCTCGAAGAGTCCGGTGCCGTCGTACTCCGGTCCCTTGAAGGACGCGAGGTAGGAGTAGATCAGGCGAAGCCTCGCCTTGGTGACCCACTGCGACTTCGGGTAGTTCTCGAGGAACAGGTCGTAGGCATCCGCCGCCATCGAAAGCTCGCGGTTGCGGAAGTAGAAGTCGGCGAGCTCCATGCCCGCCCGCTCGGCGAGCTCGCTGCCAGGCAAGCGTTCCTGGATGCGGATCAGGAGCTCTTGGGCGTCGTCGTAGGTCGAGAGGATGCGGAAGGTGCCGAAGAACTTTCGCTTCAGGCCGTTGGCGTAGAGCTTGGCGATCGCGTACTCGCGCTCGAGGGCGGTGACGAAGACCTCGCTCCCGGCGTAGCGGCGGGCGATCTCCTCGTAGTCGAAGAGGGCCTGGTACTCGTCGCCGAGGGCGTCGGTCGCGTCGCCGCGGATCAGGAACGCTTCGGCCCGGAGCGGCGAGAGCGGATTGGCCTCGAGGAAGCGTTTGGCGAGGAGCCGGGCCTGGGCGGGGTCGCCGTTGTCGATGGCCCGGCGGGCCTGGACCAACTGGTTCTCCGGGCTGCCTGGCTCGATCTCCCGGGTGGGGATCCAGCGATCGCTGCCGTCGAGCTTGAACTCCTGCTGCTGGGCGGCGGCCGCGCCGCCCACGCTGGCGGCAAGGCACGCTGCGAGGAGGAAGGCGACACGGCGAGTAGGGCGACCGGGGGCAGCCATGAGGTTGGCGATGGTACGCGCGGGGGGCCGGACCCTCAACGCGGCCAAGCGGCAATCGCTCCCACGCCGGCCCCGCTTCGGCGATGCTGTTGCCTCGCCGAGCCTCCCATGGCCGAGTTCCGCCGGATCGCCATCCTCTATAACCCCATCTCGGGTGCTGGCCGGGCCGCCCGGCTCGCCGAGGACTTGGTGTCTGCGCTGGCCGCGCAGGGCTTCGAGCCCCGGTCGATCCCCACCCGACGCGAGCCTGCCGCGGCGTGGCTGCCAGCCGGGCTCGAGGGTGCCGATGCGGTGGTCGTGGTCGGCGGCGACGGGGCCGTTCGCCTCGCGGCGGGCGCCGTGGCCGACGCGGACCTGCCCCTCTACCACGCTCCGGCCGGGACAGAGAACCTCTTTGCTCGCTCCTTCGGGATGGAGGCGAGCGGTGCTGCCCTCGTCGCCGCGCTCCGTCGCGGAGAGAGCTTCGCCATCGACCTCGCCCGCTGCAACGAGGAGTGCTTCACGCTCATGGCGAGCGTTGGCTTTGACGCCGACGTGGTCCATCGCCTCGCCGCCCGGCGGACAGGCGCCATCACCCACTGGAGCTACCTGCCAGCCATCCTCCACGGGGTCTCGACGTGGCGGGCTCCCCGCATCGGCCTCGCCGTCGACGGGGCTGCCGAGACGGACCTCGGTCGGGGGATCCTCGTGGTCGGCAACATGCCGTCGTACGGTTTCGGCCTGCATCCGGTCCGCCAGGCCGAAGCCTCGGACGGGCTCCTCGACGCCACCTTCTTGCCCTGCACCGGCGGGTGGGGGGCGGTGGCGTGGATGGTCCGCTGCTGGCTGTCGGGGCGTTCGATCCCCGGGGCTCGCTGCTATCGCGGGCCGGCCATGACGGTGCGGACCGAGCCTCCAGGTCGCTGGCAGCTCGATGGCGACGCGGCGGGCCGGCCGGAAGGCGAGGCGGAGGTGCGGATCACCCTTGGCCCCCGTCCGTTGCGTCTCCTGCGTGCGGCCCCGTCCCACGCACGGACTGCCGGCCAGTCGGGCTGAATTGCGGTCGAGGAACCGCCGATAGCGACCTCCAGCCGCCGGGCGGCGTTGGCTGGAGTCATCCATGGCTGAGAAGGACAAGAAGGACAAGGCACCCGAGGCGACCGATCAAGCTGCTCCCAAGGCGGGCGGCGGCGGCGCCAAGTTCATGATCGTCACCGTGGTCCTCCTCGTCCTCGAGGCGGTCGTGTTCGGCGGCCTCTTCATGTTCATGTCGAAGCCCAAGGCAGCCGAGGCCACCGCCCCCGAGGTGGTGAAGGACCCCGAGGAAGAGAAGCTGGTCGAGATCCTCGTCCTCAACGAGCGGCTGGCCAACGACCGGAGCGGCCTGACCTTCGTCTACCCCACCGAAATCTACGTGCAGGTGAAGCGGAAGGACGAGGCGTGGGTGACCGAGGAGATCGAGCGGTTCCGGAACGAGATCCGGGCCGACATCGTGGCCCTCTGGCGGACCGCCGAGCCGCACCACTTCCAGGAAGCCCGCATGGAGAGCCTCACCCGACGGGCCGAGACGCTCCTTCGCGAACGGTTCGACAAGCACAACGCCGACGGCGAGCCGGTGGTCGCCAAGTGCGTGATCGTGTCGGGCACCGGCATCCGCGTGAATCGCTAACCGAGGTCGCGACTCGGCGGCCGCGGCCTGCGATGATGCAGGCATGCGCCGCACGCCGCTCGGCGACTCCTTCCTCTTCGGACTGGTGACCTTCTTCGCCGCCGCCGGGCTGTCGACCGTGGCGGCGTTGGTGGGGGCGGTGGTCGTCGCGTTGGTCCTTGGGATCGGGTTCGCCGGCGAGACACACGAGGCCGGCCCGCTCGGGCCGCAGCCGATCCAACTTCTGCTCGGGGCCTTGGTGCCGGGGCAGGTGATGATCCTCCTGACGGCACTCGCCGCCGCCCTGTGGTCGGGCGAGCCGATGAACCGCCGGCTGGGACTGGCCGTCCCTCGCCTCCGTTGGTGGCAGGGGATCGTGGTCTGGGTGGGCAGCGGCGTGCCCTTCGCCCTTGCCATCGCGGCCTCGCGGCTCATGCCGCCCTGGGACCGGGCCGCAGCCGAAGACGCCCTCTGGGGGCATGTGCCGATCGGGCTCGCCGTCGCCTGGACCGTGATCATCGGGCTCATGCCCGGGATCGGCGAGGAACTCCTCTTCCGCGGCGTGATCCAGCGGAGCTTCCTGCGCTCGATGAAGCCGCCGGCGGCGATCCTCCTGACCTCGGTCCTCTTCGCCCTCCTCCACATCGAGCCGGCCACGGTGGCCCTGGCCTTCGTCCTCGGGCTCTGGTTCGGGGCCCTCGCCTGGCGAACGGGATCGGTGATCCCCGGCATGGTGCTCCACGCCACCTTCAACAGCGGCTGGAACGCCGGCCAGTTCCTGGTGCGGAGTAACGACCACGCGGCCCGGCTCGCCCCGCTCGTCCTGACCGTGGCCGGGATCGTGGCCCTGGTCGCCTTCGTCTGGGCGGTCCGGATCCTGCTTCGCCTCGAGCCGCCCGCCGAGCTGGCGGCCGAGTCGACGGCGGAGCGGGGAGGCCCGGCGTACCCGGCGTATCCGGCGTACCCGGCGGCCCCTATGCCCCGGTCGTTCCAGCCGGTCTATGTCCCGCCGCCTCCACCGCCTCTGGTCGCGACGCCGGTCGTGGAGCCCATCACGGCGCCGGATCCTCCCCTCGAGATCGACCCGAGCTGAAAGGCGAACCCGCGGTGGCGATTCTCTGCAGTCGTCTCCGCCCTTCGGCCGATTCGTTGCCAGCCAGAGGGGAGAAGATCTCGACGCGCCATGGATGGTGCGCGAGTGCTGGCTGGGCATGGAGGCTGGAATGCCAGATCCCACTCCGTCCGACACCTCCCCGAAGGACTCCGCCGCTCCGGCGGCTAGCGGGGCTGCAGCCCCGAGTGCGCCGACGCCCGTGCCGCCGGTCCTCCCCGACCTCGGTCGGCCCCACGGGAAGGCGGGCTCCACCGCGATCGACCTCCTCAGCGACGTCAGCCTCCAGGTGCGGGTCGAACTCGGCCGCACGCGGATGCTGGTCGAGGACGTCCTTCGCCTGAACCCCGATTCGGTCGTCGAGCTCGACAAGGCTGCCGGCGACCCGGTCGACGTCTACGTGAACGGCCGGCACATCGCCCGAGGCGAAGTGCTCGTCCTGAACGAGGCCTTCTGCGTCCGAGTCAGCGAGATCATCGAGCCCTTCCAGGCGAGCGAGCCACCCGAGGCCGGTGCCGGCCCGACGGCGACGCTCCGCATGTCGGTGCCGAAGGGCGAAGTCGCCTAGTCGGCTGCGTCGCCATCGCGTTGTGGGCGCGAGGCGAGGCACGTGGTGTGGGACGCGTCGGAGGATCCGACGCAGGAAACGGCCAAGGACGGCTCCATGGGTTGCGATAGGGATCGGTGGGACAACCAATTCGCGCGGTGGCGGCGAGTGCTCGGTGCGGCGGTGGTGGCGGCCTCGTTCAGCGCGGCGGCCGATGCCGGTCCAGATGCCGGTCCAGATGCAGGTCCAGATCTGGGTGTCGTAGCGAACCCAGAGTCGCCCGCTCCCGCCCGTCCAGACGCTACGCCGGCGGCCGCTTCCGACCACCCGATCGCCCCGCCGAGCACCCCGGTCTTCCAACGGGAAGCCCCCGCGGCCAACGCCGAGCGGCCGATCGCTGCCCCGAGCGGATCCTTCACCAACGACGCGATCCGCACCGTGGTGGCCCTCGCCGCGGTCCTCGGGATCGCCCTCGTCCTGCGCCAGATCGCTCGTCGCATGGGCGACCCGCTCGCCGCCCGCCGACCCTCGGGCGTGGTCCAAGTCCTCTCCCGCTTCCCGCTCGCCAAGGGGCAGACCATCCTCCTCCTCGAGGTGGGCCGGCGGATCCTCGTCGTCCACCAGTCGGCGGGGCAGGTCCGCACGCTGAGCGAGATCGCCGACCCGGCCGAGATGGCCGACCTCCGACGGCGGATCGACGCCGGCTCCGGTGACCGGGTCCGCTTCGATCGCGAACTCTCTCGCTCGCTCGAGCGCGACGACGACGGCGAGCGAGCCCGCACCGCGGTCCTCGCCCGCACCGACGTCCCGACCGAGACGATCGACCTCACCCGTCGCGGTGCTCGGGCCGGGGGACGCCTGGCCGCCCTCGGCATCGGGACCCAAGCGGCGCCTCTCGCCGAGCGCCTGGCCCGCCCCGCCGTCGCCCCCGTCGTCAGGGGCGTCCGCCGATGAAGCGATCGTCCCTCTTCCTCTTCCCGATCGTCGTTGTGGCGCTGTGCTGCGCGACGGCCTTCGGAGCGGAAGACGCGGTCGCCGGGGCGTCCCGCAGCCTCGAGTCGGTCAACCCGATCGGCGTGGTCGAGGACGTCGCCAAGAACGTGCCGGGCATGAAGGGCGGCTTGAGCTCGCAGCTCAACGTCCTCCTCCTCCTCACCGTCCTCGCCATCGCCCCCGGCATCCTGATCCTCTGCACCTCGTTCACCCGGATCGTGGTCGTCCTCAGCCTGCTCCGGCAGGCGATCGGGACCCAGGGCCTGCCCCCGAGCCAAGTGGTGGTCGGCCTCAGCTTCTTCCTCACCCTGGTGGTGATGGCTCCGACCTTCGACCGCATGTGGGCCGAGGGGCTCGGGCCCTACGCCTGCGGCGAGCAGCCCGACCAGGTCGTGGCCTGGGACCGCTCGAAGGCCCCGCTCCGCGAGTTCATGATCGCCCAGATCGAACGCTCCGGGAACACCTCGGGCGTCTTCATGCTGCTCGAACACCGCGGCATCGATGTCAGCGATCCGTCCAAGCTCTCCTGGGAGCGGGACGTCGACATGGTCACCCTCATCCCGGCCTTCGTGCTCAGCGAGCTGAAGGCCTCGTTCCTCATCGGGTTCCGGATCTACCTGCCGTTCCTCGTGATCGACATGGTGATCTCGAGCCTCCTCATTTCCATGGGCATGATGATGCTGCCGCCGGTCCTGGTCAGCATGCCCTTCAAGCTCCTCCTCTTCGTGATGGTGGATGGATGGCAGCTCGTATGCGGGTCGCTGCTTGCGGGGTTCGCCCGCGGCGACCTGCCACCGGTGGCGGGTCAGGCCGTGTCGTCGCTGGTCGGCGCCATCGGCCTCGGACCGCCGTTCGTCTGACGGTCGTACGCACAACTCGACGGTGGGTAGAGAGATGAGCGTCGCCGTCTCGCTTGGAGCGAGCCGGCGGCATCGGGAGAAAGAGACCCGGCGCGGGATCCGCGCCCAGCCACTCGCTGCAAAGGGTGCCCGATGGACTCGTCCTTGATGGAGCCAGCCCTCGATCTCGTCCGCGACGCCTTGGTGCTGTCGCTGGTCCTCTCTGCGCCGATCCTCGTGGTCGGCCTCCTGGTGGGCCTCGTCATCAGCATCTTCCAGGCCGTGACCCAGATCCAGGACCAGACCCTCACCTTCGTGCCCAAGATCGCCTCCATGATCATCGTGGCGGTGGTGCTCCTGGGTTGGTTGTCGATCCGCCTCATGGAGTTCGCCGCAGCGATGTTCGGACCGGCCTGAGCTGCCGCCGCATCGCCCACGCGCTTCCTCGCCCGTGCCCTCCCTCGACACGCTCCTACCGCACCTCGGCCCGGCCCTGCTCGTCCTCTTCCGGTTGAGCGGCCTGGCCATCTTCGCCCCGATGTTCGGGTCGTCCGCGGTGCCGCGTCTGGTCAAGGCCCTCCTCATCGCCCTCCTCGGCCTCGCCGTCTATCCGACCCTCGCCTCGCGCACCCTGGCCGGGTCCGCGGTGCCGCTCTCCCTCGGCTCGCTGGCACCGCTCGTGGCCTGCGAGCTGTTGGTGGGGGCGGTGGTCGGCTTCCTGGCCATGCTGCCCCTCATCGCCACCCAGATGGGCGGCCTCGTGATCAGCCAGCAGATGGGCCTCGGCTTCGCCCGCATCTACAACCCGATGCTCGAGGAGGAAGGCGACTCGATCGAGCAACTCCTCTTCTTCCTCGGCCTCGCTGCGTTCCTCGCCGTGGGCGGCCACGAGCAGGTGATCGCGGCGGTCCTCCGCTCCTTCCAGTTCATCCGCTTCGGCGGCGTGGGCGAGGTGGTCGCGGTGGGGGGCTACGGCCTCGACAACGGCTTCATCCGGCTCTTCGCCAGCGTCCTCCTCGCCGCGACCGAGCTCGCCCTCCGCGTGTCGGCGCCGCTCCTCGCCCTCTTCTTCCTCGAGTCGGTGGCCATGGGCTTCCTCTCGAAGTCGGTGCCCGCCCTCAACCTCATGTCGCTCGGCTTCCCGCTCCGCATCATGGTCGGGCTCGGGGTCATGGTCCTCGGCATGGGGGCGATCGGCGAGGCTCTCCGGGCCTTCACCGCCTGGGACATGGAGGTCCTGAGCGACTGGCTGACCCTGGCTCGCCCCGCGGACCTCATCGCTCCCGCCCTGGGGGCAGGAGGGGGGGCCTGATGGCAGAGGATCTCGGCGAACGCACCGAGGACGCGACCCCCAAGCGGCTCCAAGAGGCCCGCGAGGAAGGCAACATCGCCCGTTCGATGGATGCCGCCTCGGCCATCGGCCTGTTAGGCGTCACCATCACCGCCCTGGTCGGGCTCGGGCCTCTCTTCCATCTCTTCGGCCGGCTCCTCCGCTCGGCCCTCGACCCCGAGCACAACATCGACAGCGTGCGTCCCGAGTCCCTCGGCGACGCGGTGCAGCCGGCCCTCTACGCGGGGGCCGTGGCCACCTTCCCGGCCCTCCTCGTCGCCGCTGCGGTCGCCGCCCTCGCCCACCTCTGGCAGGTCGGCTTCGTGGCCAGCTCGAAGGCCTTGCGGCCCAAGCCCGAGCGGATCAACCCGCTGGCCGGCCTGAAGCGGATCCTCGGCACGCAAGGCGTCTTCAAGCTGGCGGTCGACCTCTTCAAGGTCGGCGGCGTGGCCATGGTCGCCTACACCGTGGTCCGCGACGCGGCACCGCGGATCCTGGCCCTGCCCGGGCTCGATCCGGTCGACGCGGCGCTCGTCGTGGGCTGGCTCGTCTTCGACCTCGCCATCCGCGTGGCCATCCTTCTTCTCCTCCTCGGCCTCCTCGACTACGCGTGGCAGCGCTGGAAGTACCTGCGCGAGCTCCGCATGACCAAACAGCAGGTCAAGGAGGAGTACAAGCAGATGGAAGGCGATCCCGAGGTCAAGAAGCGCCGCATGCAGATCCAGCGGCAGATCGCCATGCAGCGGATCAACGCGGCGGTGCCCAAGGCCGACGTGATCGTCACCAACCCCGAGCACATCTCGGTGGCCCTGCAGTACGACCCCGAGTCGATGCGGGCCCCGAAGATCGTGGCCATGGGGGCCGATCACCTCGCCCTCCGCATCCGGCAGATCGCCAAACAGCATGGGGTCCCGATCATCGAGCGGAAGCCGCTCGCCCGGGCCCTCTACAAGCAAGCCAAGGTCGGGCAAGAGGTGCCGCCCGACCTCTACAAGGCGGTGGCCGAGGTGTTGGCCTACGTCTACCGACTCGACCAAGCGGCAGGACGCCGCGACAGTCGAGGCTCGCGAGTCCGGGTCCGGGCCGCGAGTTGACCGTGAACAAGTGGCCCCGCCCGAGCGGCGGGTCCCGCGGAATGGAGTCCGCGCATGCCCAGCGAGTCGAACCTTCCCGCCCTCTTCCACCGCCTGGCGGCCTTCAGGCACCTCATCGTGCCGGTGGCCTTCCTCGGCTTGATCGGCGTCCTGGTCGTCCCCATGCCGGCGGCGGCGATGGACCTCCTGATCTGCGCCAACATCGCCATCGCGGCCATCGTGCTGATGACCACGATGTACATGCGGCGGCCGCTCGACTTCAGCGTCTTCCCGGCCCTCCTCCTGGCCACCACCCTCTTCCGTCTCGTCCTGAACGTGGCCTCGACGCGGCTCATCCTGTCGACGACCACCACCGACCCGACCCAGGCCCTCTCCGTCGCCGGCCACGTCATCCAGGCCTTCGCCAACTTCGTGGCCGGCGAGAACCCGATCGTCGGCGGCATCATCTTCGTGATCCTGGTGATCGTGCAGTTCGTGGTGATCACCAAGGGCGCCACCCGCATGAGCGAAGTGGCCGCCCGCTTCACCCTCGACGCCATGCCCGGCAAGCAGATGGCGATCGACGCCGACCTCTCGGCCGGCCTCATCAACGAGAGCGAAGCCCGGGCCCGCCGTGACGTGATCATGCGGGAGGCCGACTTCTACGGGGCCATGGACGGTGCCAGCAAGTTCGTCCGCGGCGACGCCATCGCCGGCATCATCATCACCATCGTGAACGTGGTGGGCGGCTTCGCCATCGCCAAGTTCCAGCTCGGCTGGAGCATGACCGACGCCCTCAAGACCTTCACCGTGCTCTCGATCGGCGACGGCCTCGCCTCGCAGATCCCGGCCTTCGTCATCGCCATCGCCGCCGGCCTCATCGTGGCCCGGGCCGGCGACGGGCGCACGGTGGGCGACGAGATCCCCGCCCAGCTCGCCTCGCAGCCGATGGCCCTGTACCTCATCTCCGGGTTCCTCGGCTTCCTCTCCCTGACCCCGCTGCCCACGCTGCCCCTCCTCGCGGCGAGCGGGATCCTGAGCGGCATCGCCTGGTACTCGGGCCGCTCGACTCGCCTGGCCAAGGAGGCGAAGGCCGCCGAGGAACGGGCCAAGGCCAGCAAGCCGCCCGAGCCGCAGCCGGTCGAAGAACTCCTCGGCGTCGACGTCCTCGAGATCGAGATCGGCTACGGCCTGGTCCAACTCGTCGATGCGAGCCGGGGCGGCGACCTCCTCGAGCGGATCGCGGGCATCCGCCGCCAGCTCGCCGTCGAGCTCGGCCTGGTCATGCCGCCGGTCCGGATCCGCGACAACATGCAGCTCCCCGCCAACGAGTACCGCGTCCGCATCCGCGGAGCCTCGATCGGGGACGGCGTCGTCTACCCCGAGCTCCTCATGGCCATGGACCCCGGCCTCGCCAGCGGCAAGCTGCAGGGGATCGCCGCCAAGGAACCGGCCTTCGGCCTCGACGCGACGTGGATCGAACCGACCCTCCGCGGCCGAGCCGAGAGCCTCAACTACACCGTGGTCGACGGGGCGAGCGTGGTGGCTACGCACCTCACCGAACTGGTCCGGCGGCACGCCGACGAGCTCCTGACTCGCGAGGAGGTCGGCAACCTCCTCACCCAGCTCAAGGGCAAGGCCCCCAAGCTGGTGGAGGAGACGGTGCCTGCCCTGGTCAAGCCGGGGGAACTCCAGAAGGTGCTCCAGGCGCTCCTCCGGGAACGCGTCCCGGTCCGCGACCTCGAGTCGATCCTCGAGACGCTCGCCGAGTGGGTTCCCCACACCCGCGACGTGGACGTCCTCGTCGAATACGTCCGGAACTCGCTGCGGCGGACGATCTGCGCCCAGCACGCCGAGCCCGACGAACAGGGACGACCGCGCCTCGCCTGCGTCACCATGGACCCCGCCCTCGAGGAGGTCGTCTCCGGGTACATCGAGCGCGGCCCCGGCGGCACCACCTTCTCGATCCCGCCTCAGCTTGCGGCCCGGATCGCCCGTTCGGCGATCGAGACCTCCCAGCCGCTCACCACCGCGGGGCGGCCGCTCGTCGTCATCACCAGCCCGGCCGTCCGGGCCCAGGTCCGGCAGATCCTCGATCCCCACGTCCCGGGGGTCGCGGTCCTCGGCTACAACGAGATCGCCAAGGGGATCGACGTGGAGAGCGTCGGCCTGGTCCAGATGCCGCTCGCCGAACGGATGACCGCGGCGGCGGCCTGAGCGGAAGCGGGCTTCTCGGGTATTCTGCCCCTCAGGTCGCGGTGCGACAGGAAGTCCGTCGCGACGGGGGCTCGGTGGCGCACCTCGTGGCGTGCGTCTCGCCGGCCCTGAACCGACTGCGAAGCGACTGCTCATGCCTTGCGTGCCGCCAACCCGGAGTGCGTCGAGCGTCGATCGGGACGGCGAAGCGAGAGAGGCCAGGGAGGGCCGTCCGTGAGCCTGAAGAACTACCGTGCCTTCACCATGGCGGAAGCCTTGGCCGCGGTGAAAAGCGACCTTGGCCCCGACGCCATCGTGCTGCACACCCGCACCTTCACGCAGGGCGGCTTCCTCGGCTTCGGCAAGAAGATGGTGGTCGAGGTGACCGCCGCGGCGGCCAGCGACATGGCTCCGCCGCCCAAGGTCGAGGAGCGGGCCTCGCGACGTGGCGATGCGGTGCGGGCCTACGGAGCCAGCGCCATCAGTACGCGGGTGGCACCGACCACGCCGACCGCCGCGGTCCCGCCCGCGGAAAGCGGCTCGCTCAACCTCGATCGCGAGCGGACCCGGCTCTTGGCCCAGGCCATGGCGGTGAAGCTCGAGCGCGAGCAAGCGAACGCCCCGCGGACGAGCGCGGCGGGCGCCGCCGCTGCCAACGCGAGCGCCACCGCTGTTGCCGCGGGAGCGACGCCGGTCTCACCCGTCGCCCAACGCTACGTGCTCGTCCCCGCCAAGCCCGAGGGGCGGCCGAGCGTCGAGAAGCCGCGCCCCACGGCGCCGGCCGCGCCTCCGCCCGCCTCGGGGACCGAGCCGCCGGCCGGTGACGATCTCGCCGCCATCGAGCGCTTGGTGAACGCGGTCCTTCGCCGCGGCGGCGTCGAGGCCCGACACACGAGCGGCTCGCCCGCGAGTTCGCACCCGGGACGACTCGCCGAGCTCTACACCGCGCTCATCGCCCAGGAAGTCGGGGACGAGCTCGCCGAGCGCATCGTGAACGACGTGCGCGGCTCGCTCTCGGCCGAGGAACTGGCCAACGACCACGCGGTGCGGAGCGCGGCGATCGAGCGGATCGCTGCCCTCGTGCCGCGCTGCCAAGCCTTGGTGCCGGGGAACGACGGAGCGTGGCGCCGCGGTTCGCGGCCGCTCACCGTCGCCTTCGTCGGGCCGACCGGCGTGGGCAAGACGACCACGGTGGCCAAGATCGCGGCGACCCTCAAGCTCCGGCACGGGGCCAAGGTCGGCCTCATCACCTGCGACACCTACCGGATCGCCGCCGTCGACCAGCTCCGCACCTACGCCGAGATCATCGGCCTCGAGCTCGAAGTCGTCCTCTCGCCAGGGCAGATGCTCCAAGCCTGCCGCAAGCTCGGCGACCACGACGTCCTCCTCATCGACACCGCGGGTCGGAGCCAGAACGACGTCGACCGGATCGGCGAGCTGCAGGCCCTCATCGCCGCCGCCGAGCCGCACGAGACGCACCTCGTCCTCTCCAGCGTCGCCAGCGAGAAGGTCCTCCTGCGCGAAGCGGCGGCCTTCTCCGCGGTCGGCGTCGACAAGGTGGTGGTGACCAAGCTTGACGAGGCGGCGAGCTTGGGGACGATCCTCCGCGTCCTCAAGAACGTCGGCCGCAGCGTGAGCTACATGACGACCGGGCAGGAGGTGCCGCAACACCTCGAGGCCGCCCGACCCCAGCGCCTGGCCGAGCTCGTCCTCGCCCCGCCGGCCTCTGGCCAGCCCGTCTGCGGAGGAGTGGCGACCTCGTGACCGACCAGGCCTCGACGCTGCGGCGGTTGATGCGGACGGGCGAACCGGCGCCGGTCGGTGCCGCCGGCGCGTCGTCCGGCCCATCCGGCAGCGTGGCCATGCGGATCGCCCCCATCAGCGTGGGGCCGAGCAAGCAGCGCCGCGAGCGGGTTCGCCTGGCCCGGGCCTTCGCCATCGCGAGCGGCAAGGGAGGCGTGGGCAAGACCAATCTCGCCGTCAACCTGGCGATCGCCCTCGCTGCCTCGCATCGCACCTGTCTCCTCGACGCCGACCTCGGGCTCGCCAACGCCGATGTCCTGTGCGGCCTCTCGCCTCGCTCGACGCTCGAGGAAGTGCTCCTTCGCGGCCGCCCGCTCGACGAGGTCATGGTCCTCGCCCCCGGCGGCTTCCGCCTCTTGCCTGGGGCGAGCGGCGTGGCCAGCGTGGCCAACCTCGGCGCCGAGGGTCGGCGGCGGCTCATCGCCGAATTGGCCCAGCTCGAGCGTTCCACCGATCTCCTCCTGATCGACACCGCCGCCGGCATCGCCGCCAACACCATGGCCTTCGTGGCGGCGGCCCACACCACCTTGGTGGTGGTCACCCCCGAGCCGACCGCCATCACCGACGCCTATGGCACGGTGAAGACGCTGGTCGCCAAGGTGCGGAAGCCGTCCATCAAGCTCCTCGTGAACATGGCCACCGACCGCGAGGAAGGCGAAGAGGTCTACCGGCGGATCGACCGCGTGGCCCGCACCTTCCTCGACACGCCGCTTGAACTCGCCGGCATCGTGCCCTTCGATGCGGCCCTCCGCCGGTGCGTGAAGCGCCGCGAACCGGTCCTCCTCGCCGAGCCTGATTGCCCCGCCTCGCGGGCCATCCGGGCCATCGCCCGCGGGCTCGTCGAGCGGGACACGACCGACCCGGCCAAGGTGCTCCAAGGGGGACCGGTCGGGATCGACCCCTCGGCCTTCCCTGATGCCCGTTCCGGGTTCCTCGGGCGATTGGCCCGGTGGATCTCGCGACGGTGATCCGCCCTGTTCGGCGCCGCCGCTCAACTCGCGGCACGTGACTTGCCGATTCCCCCGACGTGTCCGGTCCACCGATTGCCCGCAACGTCTCTGCCTGCGTGGGGCTCGCCGCATTCGCGGTGGCCATCCTGGCCGGGCTCAACGCCGGCAATCCCGCGGACGCGATCCTCGGTCGGGCGGTGGCCTCGCTGGCCATTGGCTGGGCGGGGGGGCTGGCGGTCGGGATGGTCCTCGAGCATCTCGTGCGCCTCGAGAAGCGCAAGATCGACACTACCAGCGAGGCAGCGCTATCGGCTCTGGCCGCAGAAGCGGAGGCTCTGATGCGCGGATCCGACGATTCCATGGAGCAGTCCGCGGTCGAAACCGAGAATCGGTCGTCAGCGGTCAGCGGCGGAGCCGTCTCCACTGGCTTTGCACGGGAAAAGACTCCCGGCTGATAAAGGGACTTGCCACCGGCACGCTTGTCGTTACACTCCGCCCGTTCTCCTGCCATGGACTCGGTGGGGGACGCACGGACGCCGAGCGGGACGGACGCCTCATGAAGAGGGTTCGGATCGCCCGGGACGACAATCAAACGGCTGCGGACGTCGCCTGACGCCTGCAGCAGATCGACGAGAAGGTCAAGGAGCGGACCGATGTCGAGGACCACGTTGCGTGCAGCGGAAGCGCGCGCATCCAAGGCGCCTGCAGGCGCGCCCAAGGCAAGTAGCCCAGCCGCCTCTTCAGGGAAGTCGGCGACCAAAGGGGGAACGACCCGCAGTGCGGGCCGCGGTCACGTTGCCGCTGAGCGCGACAGCCGGACCGGCGCCCACACCAAGGCAGCCGTGAAGTCCATCGCCCCGACTTCCAGCAAGTCGGCGAAGGGCAAGATCGCCGCCGCTCCGCTCAAGCTGGTCCGCCACGTCGACGAGCCCGCCACCAAGGCGAAGCC
>JBGAKK010000083.1:0-20144 GCA_044224425.1 Phycisphaerales bacterium | reverse complement strand
GGAAGGCGGCGCCCGCCAGATCATGCTCACCGAGCGCGGCACGTTCTTCGGGTACCACCGGCTGGTGAACGACTTCATCGGGATCGGCGACCTCATGGACCTCGGCCGCCCGGTCTGCTTCGACGCCACGCACTCCACGCAGTTGCCTGGCGGCGACAAGACCTCGACCGCCGGCCGCCCCGAGCGCGGCCCGCTCCTCGCTCGCGCTGCGATCGCGGCGGGCGTGCAGGCCCTCTTCATCGAGTGCCATCCCGAGCCGACCAAGGCGCTCTCGGACGCGAGCACCATGCAGCCGCTCGAAACGGTTCCTGCCTTGCTGCGTTCTCTGGTCGCGATCCGTCGGGCCATCGGGCTCGAGGCCGCGGCCCGCTAGCGGAACATCACGCCCGATCGGCACTTTCTTTTGGCCGCGATCGCTCCTTTTCTCGGACGGATTGCCCCGATCGCCGGTACGCTTGGGAGGTCGCGAGGCCGCACCCCGGTCCGCGATCGAAGGATGTCGGGCCAGGCTGCTTTCGCCGGTGGCGGAGGCGGGGCGGGCCATCGAGCGTCCGGTCGTGGGGCTCGGCTCACTTGGGGATTGGCATGCATTGCGACCATTGCGACAAGCCCGCCGTCGTGCACGAGGTGGTCATCAAGAACGGGGCCACGCTCGAGGTGCACCTCTGCGAGGAACACGCCGCCGCCCGCGGCTACCCCGTCCCCACCCACCAGCCGGTGCACCAGCTTCTGACCCCCATGGCGGTGGTCGGGGCCCCCGGCAAGGCGACCACGAAGAAGGTGGTCAAGGCCTGCCCCACCTGCGGTCGGACCTTCTCCCAGATTCGCGACACCGGCCACCTCGGATGCGCGGACTGCTACACCACCTTCGAGGAGAGCCTCCAGCCGATCATCGAGCGGGCCCAGGCCGGGGCCAACTTCCACGTCGGCCGCTCGCCACGCGGGCAGCTCGATGCCGCGGCACGACACCAATTGCGGAGCCGGCTGGTCAAGGAACTGGACGAAGCCGTGAGCGCCGAGCAGTACGAACGGGCCGCCAAGCTGCGGGACCGGATCGTGCATCTCAAGGACGATGACAGCGGAGCGTGAGGCCGTGCGGCTGACTGAAACAAGCGTTTGGCAACAACACACCGGTCCCGACGCCGACGTCGTGGTCTCGAGCCGCGTGCGGCTCGCCCGGAACATCGTCGGCTTCCCCTTCGTCAGCCGGGCCAGCGGCCCGCAGCGCCACGAGGTGGTCCGCGTGGTCCAGCAAGCCCGCTGGCCGGAGCCCTTCGACCGCTCCCTGGTCTGGGTCAACCTGCAGCAGGCGACCAGCCTCGACCGGCACCTCCTCGTCGAGCGGCATCTCATCTCCAAGCAATTCGCCGACGGCGACCAGCCGCGGGCCGTGGCCATCTCGCCCGACGAGTCGCTCTCGATCATGGTCAACGAAGAGGACCACCTGCGGATCCAGGTCCTCCAGGCCGGCATGCGGCTCGCCGACTGCTTCCGTCAGGTCAGCGAGCTCGAGGACGCCCTCGAACGCTCGGTCGACTTCTCCTTCGCTCCCCGCTGGGGCTACCTCACGGCCTGCCCGACCAACGTGGGCTGCGGCATCCGCATGTCGGTGATGCTGCATCTCCCGGGCCTCAAGCTGACCAACGAGATCGAGAAGGTCCGCCGGGCGGCGAAGGACCTGCACCTCGCGGTTCGCGGCTTCTACGGCGAAGGTTCGGACGCCATCGGCGACTTCTACCAAGTCTCGAACCAGGTCACGCTCGGACGCAGCGAGGAGGACCTGTACGAGGTCTTCGCCGCGGGGATCGTGCCGCAACTCATCGACTACGAGCGGGCGGCCCGCGGCACGGTGGTCCACCGCTCGCCGGCCGTGGTCGACGATCGCGTCCACCGCGCGGTGGGCGTCCTGCGGGCGGCTCGCCTCCTCTCGACCGATGAGGCGATGAAGCTCCTGAGCCGGGTCCGCCTCGGGGTGTGCCTCGGGCGGGTCAACGACATCGACCTGGCGACGGTCAACCGCCTCTTCCTCCAGGTCCAGCCGGCCCACCTGCGGGTGGTGACCCAGACCGAGGAAGCCGATCCCGAACTCAAGGAAACGCGGGCCACCGTCGTCCGCCGGGCCTTGGGCGGGCGCTGACCTCGTCCGTGTCGACCGCCGGTCGCTCAGCCGCCGCCGAAGGCCTGGTCGGCGAACGCGGCGCTGTCGAAGTCCTTCACCGTGATCCCCTTCGCGTCGTGCGTCGAGAGGGTCAACGTCACCTTGTTGTAGCGGATCAGGATGTCGGGATGGTGCTGCACCCGCTCGGCGTGGTCGGCGATCGCCTGGACGAATCGCATGGCCTGCAAGAAGTCGGCGAAGGCGAAGGTGCGCTGGATCGAGTCGCCGGACTGGGTCCACTCGGGGAGCGTCGCCAGCCGCTTGTCTATCTGCCCTTGGGTGAGCTTGGCCATGGAGTGTCGGTCGACCGTCGTCTGGCTCTTGGCTCGACGTCCTCGTCCGAGGGGGAGTCCAAGAGCCACGCCCGGCACCGCACGGAGCGGAGGCCGGGCGATCGGGTCGGCGACGGGCGGCACTATACCGAGGCCGCCCCCGGGAAGCGGCAAGCGGCGTCGCCCTCCCGTCGCCCTCCCGTCCTTGACTCCGCCACTCTCGGACAGGGCTGGCACGTCGGGACGGCCAGGTTTTCCCGTAGCCTGTCCCCTGCATGGCAGGCGGAACCGACCGGCGAACGCGGCTGGCCCCCTCACCGACCGGGGGGCTGCACCTTGGGAACGCCCGGACCTTTGCCCTGACCTGGGCCTTGGCCCGAAACGAAGGCTGGTCGGTCGTCCTGCGCATCGAGGACCTCGACCGCGACCGGGTCAAGCCCGGAGCGAACGAGGCGACCGTCGAGATCCTCGCCTGGCTCGGACTCGACCACGATGGGCCCGTCACGACGCAGAGCGCCGACCTCACCCCCTTCCGCGAGGCGATGGAGCGACTCGCCCGCGACGGCGCCCTCTTCCGCTGCGATCGCTCGCGGGCCGATGTCCGCCGTGCCGCGAGCGCCCCGCACGCCGAGGATGGCGAACTCCGCTACGACCCGTCGCTCCGCCCGCCGCGCGGCGAGGCGTGGAGCTTCCGCGATCCGAACGCCAACCACCGCCTGCGGGTCGACCCGGGACAGGAGACGGTCCACGACGAACTGAACGGGGACCAGGGCTTCGACCCCGGCCTCGCCGTCGGGGACTTCCTCGTTTGGACCAAGCTCGGCGTTCCCTCCTACCAATTGGCCGTCGTGGTCGACGACCTCCGGCAAGGGGTCACCGACGTCGTCCGCGGCGACGACCTCCTCCCGAGCGCCGCCCGGCAACAGCTCCTCTACCGCCACCTCGGCGCCGCACCGCCCCGCTGGTGGCACCTGCCGCTCGTCCACGACGAGGCGGGCGAGCGGCTCGCCAAGCGGCACGATGCCCAATCCCTCGCCGCGCTCCGCAACCGCGGCGTCCGGGCCGAACGAGTCCTCGGGCTCCTCGCGGCGTGGTGCGGATTCCTCTCGGCGCCCGAGCCGATCACCGGGGAGGACTTCCGCCGCTTGGTCAGCCGCGATACCTTGCAGGCACTCGTCCGCCGGGAGCGCTCGCAACCCTGCCGAGCCTTGAAGGAGCAACTGGAATGGCTGGAATCCTGACCCAAGCGATGATCGCCGCCGCCCTCTCGTCCACGGCGATCGTGGCCACGGCCTGCGAGCCCCCCAAGGTCGGCGAAACCGAGAAGGTGAAGATCGCCGACAAGGAGTTCACCCTCAAGCTGGCCATCGACGACGCGGCCCGCTCGAAGGGGCTGGGCGGGGTCACCGAGCTCCCCGAACTCGGCGGCATGCTCTTCGTGTTCCCGGACTCCGCGGTGCGCAGCTTCTGGATGAAGGGCTGCGAGATCGACATCGACATCGCCTTCCTCGACCCCTTCGGGATCGTGACCGCGGTGCACACGATGCCGAAGGAACCCCCCCAAGACAAGGGCGAGCCGGACCAGTCCTACGCCAATCGGCTCAAGAAGTACTCGAGCCTCTCCCCCGCCCAGTTCGCGATCGAAGCCCGTCCCGGCACCTTCAAGGCCCTCGGGATCAAGCGGGGCACGAAGATCCCGCTCGACTTGGCCAAGCTCAAGGCGGCGGCGAAGTAAGCCGATTCTTCCCCTTCCTGGGTCGCCGGTGCGGGATCGGGCCAACGTCGGGGCAGACGCCTCGGCGGGAACGCCCGTCGCCTCCGACCGACGCCTGAGGACGGGGAGGCCGGCATGCGCGACTCGAGCTCGATTGCGATCGCAGCGCCCGCGACGCTGCGCGATCGCGCCGAGCAACTGCTCGATGCCCTGGCCTGCGCCGATTGGCCCATCGGCGGACCGGTGCGGGTCACGGTGAGCCTCCTCGAGCACCCTCGCCAGGCAGCGGAAGAGGCCCTTGCCCTCGACGCCATCGTGATGCTGCACGGGCCGAGCTTCGACCTCGACCTGGTGATGCTCACCGACCGCGCGGCGAGCGACGTGGTCCCCGTGGTCCACCTGGGTGGCGAGCCGACGCCGGCCTGCGGCCAGCTGCAACTGGGCGCCGAGGCGAGCCCCGAGACGATCGTCGCCGCCCTGGCCGGACTGCTCGCCCGCAGTTGCGACCTCGATCGCCTGGAGCGCGAAGCGGCCCTCGCCCAACGCGTCGCGGACGGGGTCGAGGCCGAAATCACCCGCCGCGACGAGGAGCTCCAGGCCGCGGCGCTCCTGCAGCAAGAGTTCCTGCCCCGCCTCCCGCTGACCGTCGAGCACCTCACCTTCGCCGCGCTCTGGCGGCCGGCGTCGAGCGTCTCCGGCGACATCTTCGACATCTTCCGCCTCTCCGAGCACTGCGTCGGCATCTTCCTCGCCGACGCGGTCGGCCACGGCGTGCCGGCCGCGCTGCAGGCGATGATGCTCTGCCGATCGATCGACGTCTCGACCTCGGGCGACGCCCAAGCCGCGCCGCGGGCCCCGGCCGATGCCTTGGCCCGGCTCAACGATGCGATGGTCGATCGGCAAGGACGGATCGGTCGCTACGCGGCGGCGATCTACGCCGTGATCGACTGCCGGACCCGCGTGGTGCGGGTGGCGAACGCAGGCTCGCCGCCGCCGATCGTGGTCAGCCCCCACCAGACGACGACCCTCGACGCCACCGGAGCCCTCCTGGGGATCGTGCCGGGGCAGACCTACGACGAGGTCGAGATCACGCTCCTTCCCGGCGAGTCGCTCTGCTTCCACTCCGACGGCCTCGAGGAGGCGTTCCCCAGCGACGCAGCGCTCGCCGACGCGATCACCATCCCTCGGCACATCGAGATCCTGAGCCACCTTCGCGACGTGGACGGCGCGGAGGAGGCGATCGAACTCCTCAGCGAACGGATCGACCACGAACGAGGCTCGCTCCACCAGCGCGACGACTGCACCGTCGTCCTCGTCCGGGCCGAGGCGGCGTCGGACCAAGCGCGACGCGCGGCCTGAGCAGCCGAGTCAGCCCCGGAGCGGGGCGACCAGCCGCTCCAGCATCTTGGACAGGCAATCCACCTCGACGTGAAGCTCGTCGCCCGCTTGCCGCACCCCGAGCGTGGTGCGGGCCAAGGTCTCCGGGATGAGGCAGACCTCGAAGCTCGCCGTCGCGTCATCGAGGGTGGCCACGGTGAGGGAGACGCCGTCCAAGGCGATCGACCCCTTGGAGGCGACGTGGCGCCGCAACTCCGCGGGGATCGCCACCCGGACCCGCCACTCGCCGCCGCCGCGCTCGATGGCGGCGATCCGGGCCAGGGTGTCGACATGACCCTGGACGATGTGCCCGCCGAGGAGGGTCGCCGGAGTCACCGACCGCTCGAGGTTGACCCGGTCGCCGAGCCGGAGGCGGCGGAACCAGGTCAGGCCGAGCGTTTGGTGGATGAGGTCGAAACCGAGCCGGGCATCTCCGTCCGCGAGGCCGGCCGCGGGCCGTTCCAGGCGGGCCAAGGTGAGGCAACATCCGCTGACGGCGATCGACTCGCCGAGCGAGAGCGGAGGCCCTTCCGCTGGCCAACCGGCGACACGCACCGCGAGGCTCGCCCCGGCCGCCGTCGGCTGGAAGTCGACCACCTCGCCCATTCCTTGGATGAGCCCGGTGAACACGGCGAGGAGGCTACCACCCCCGCGTAGACCGCACCGCGTGAGGGCGGGAAAGGACGGCCGAAGTGGCGGAAACGAGGTCCCCTCCGGCTTGACGCTCCCGCCGTATTCCCTCGATACTCCTCGACTCGCGCTCCGTCACCCTGACGAGCCACCTCCCGCGGAGCCAGGCCCGATGCCCCGTAGCCGTCGTTCGCTGACCGTCGCCCTCCTGCCGGCCCTCTGTCTCGCCACCCTCGCGGTGGCGTCCGCGTGGGGCCAGACCGCTGCGCCCGCCACGCCGCCAGCCGCCCCGGTGGCCGCTCCGGCTGCGTCGCCCGCCGACGCCCGGGCCCAGGAGAACCAGGCCAAGATCGATGCCCTGCGAGCCGTGGTCGAGAAGGACTACGTGATCGGGCCGGCCGTGGCCAACGACCTCGGCTTCCGCGTGGCGTGGCAGGCTCGCATTCCCTCCCAAGGCGGTGCGACGCTCTCCAAGGCTCGCGCCATCGGCGAGGGCATCTTCGCCCTCGACTCCCGGAACGGCCTCATCCGCCTTCGCCCCACCGACGGCGAGCAGCTCTGGCGGGTTTCCGTGGCGGGGCCCGTCGACATCTTCCGCGGCGCCCACTGGATCGACGTCCCGGCCAACGTGGTGCTCGTGAGCGGCCGAGTCACCAAGGGCACCGAGACCTGCGTCTACCTCTCGACCGACACCGATTGCTTCGTCCTCGACGCGGCGTCGGGCTCCCTCCTCAAGAAGCACCACTTCGAGAAGCTCCCCTCGACCCCGCCGGTCAAGGCCGGCCGCTGCCTCGTCTACGGCACCCTGGGCGGCCAGGTGGTCTGGGTCAACTACCTCGTGGGCTACGAGTGGCGGGCCAACTCGACCAACTCGCCGATCCGAAGCGCTCTGGCCCAGGACAACGGCTCGATCGTCGCGGTGAGCGACAAGGGCATGGTCCTTTGCCTCGACGAGGACACCGCCAAGCGGCGCTGGGCTCGCGAGTGCTACGGCGCCGTGACCACCGCTCCGGCCATGGGCGCGAACCGCGTCTACGTCTCCTCGATGGACCAGTACCTCTGGGCCTTCAACGCCCAGACCGGCAAGGTGGAGTGGAAGTACTTCACGCAGTCGCCGCTCACCACCTCGCCCTTTGCCTTCGGCGACGCGGTGCTGCAGTACGTCCCGGGCGAAGGCCTGGTCTGCCTGGCCGCTGACTCGGGCGGCAAGGTCGAGGGCAACGTCCGCTGGAAGACGGCCGCCGCGGTCGGCTACCCGGTCGGCGTCATCGGCGACCGGATCGCCCTCTGGAACACCGACAATCGCATGCTGACCTTGGTCGACTCGTCGAACGGCTCCCTCGTCTCGACCCATGACCTCCGGCAGGTGGACGACATGCAGTTCGTCACCGCCGGCGCCTTCGCGGGCGACATCATGGCCCTCAATTCCGACGGCCGCGTGGTTCGGCTCACGCCGCAGAACGCCTCCCATCCCGAGCTGACCCGGATGCCCGCCAACGGCGTCGCCGCGCCGGCCACCGGGGCTGGCATGGCTCCGGCGTCGAACCCCTGACTTCCGACCCCTCATCGCCTCCGCGTGAGGCCTTCGCCGCGGCCGAGCCGCGAGAGGTGACCCAGCCATGGACGCCCCGACCCGCATCCGACGGGCCCTGCTGTCGGTTTCGGACAAGACCGACCTCGTCCCCTTCGCCAAGGCGCTCGTCGAGTTCGGGGTCGAATTGGTCTCGACCGGCGGAACGGCCGCTGCCCTGCAAGCCGCCGGCGTGCCGGTCATCCCCATCGAGAAGCTCACCGGCTTCCCCGAAATCCTCGACGGCCGGGTCAAGACGCTCCATCCGGCGGTTCACGGCGGGTTGCTCTATCGCCGCGACGATGCCAAGCACGTCGAACAGGTGACCAAGCACCACATCCAGGCCATCGACCTCGTCTGCGTCAACCTCTACCCCTTCGAGCGCACCATCCGGAAGGAAGGCGTGACCGACGAGGAGGCCATCGAGCAAATCGATATCGGCGGGCCCTCCATGCTGCGGAGCGCCGCCAAGAACTTCAGCCACGTCACCGTGGTCACCGCGGTCAGCCAGTACGACCGGGTCATCCACGAGATGCGAGCCACCGAGGGCTGCACCTCGCTCCAACTCCGCCGCGAGTTCGCCGCCGCCGTCTTCAGCCGGACCGCCGAGTACGACGCCGCCATCGCGGCGTGGATGGGCCACAGCGCCGGCGAGGACCTGCCCAATCTCCTCCGCCTCACCTACGTCGCCCACCAGGATCTGCGCTACGGCGAGAACCCCCACCAGCGGGCCGCCGTCTACCGCGACCCAACCTCGAACGAGCCGAGCGTGGTCACCGCCCAGCTCCTGGCCGGGAAGCCGCTCTCCTACAACAACATCCTCGACGCGAGCGCCGCCCTCGAGTTGGTGCAGGACCTCCGCGATCTTTTCCCGGGCGACATCGCGGCCTGCGTGGTGAAGCACACGAACGCCTGCGGCGCCGCCGTGGCCGGCTCGGCCCGCGAGGCCTTCGCCAAAGCCTACGCCGGCGATCCGCTGGCCGCTTTCGGCGGCATCGTGGCCGTGGCCGGGGCCATCGACCGGGCCGCCGCCGAAGCGATCGTCGAGGGCGAGAAGTTCCTCGAGGTGATCGTCGCCGAGCGCTTCGAGGAAGACGCAGCGACGCTCCTCTCCGAGCGTTGGAAGAACGCCCGGCTGCTGGCCGTCGGTCCGCTCCGTCCGATGGCCGCGAAGTCGATCAGCTTCCGCAGCGTCCCGGGCGGCCTCCTCGCCCAGGAGCGCGACACGCGACCGACCCGCGACAACGAGATGCGACTCGCGGCCGGCCCTGCCCCGAGCGAAGCGACCAAGGCCGACGCCGCCTTCCTGATGACCATCGCCAAGCACCTCAAGAGTAACGCCGTCTGCATCGGCGCCGATCGCCAGCTCCTCGGCGCCGGGGCCGGGCAGATGGACCGCGTGGCCGCCTGCCGCAACGCGATCGAGAAGGCCGGACCGCGGATCACGTCCGCCCGCACCCCGGCGGTCGCCGCCAGCGACGCGTTCTTCCCCTTCGATGACGGCCCCAAGCTCCTCCTCGACGCCGGCGTCCGCTGCCTGATCCATCCAGGCGGCTCGAAGCGCGACGAGGACACCTTCGCCCTGTGCACCGCGCGGCAGGCAAGCTGCCTGGTGACCGGGGTGCGGCACTTCCGGCACTGACCTCCGAACCGCTACACTGCCCCCATGTCCGCCGCCGCTCCCAACGGGCCCCAATCCAGTCCCCATCTGGACCATCCGACGTTGCCGGTCATCAAGGCCGCCTTCCCGGATGTGAAGTTCCTCGCCGCCGAGTTCCGTGGGCAGACCACGCTGATCGTCCCCAAGGAGCGGCTCAAGGAGGTCGCCCGCTACCTGCGGGACGATCCCCAGTGCGCGTACAACTATCTCTCGGACGTGACCGCGGTCGACTACCTCGGCTATCCGGTGAAGCAGCCGGCCCGCTTCGGCGTGGTCTGGCTCCTCCAGAGCCACAAGCACGAGCGGCGGCTGCACCTCAAGACCTACGTCGATCCCTCGATGGACACCTCGGGCAACGCCGAGGACCCGGCCCTCGTGGTCGATTCCCTCACCGACCTCTGGCCCGGTGCCGAATGGACCGAGCGCGAGGTCTACGACATGTTCGGCATCCGCTTCCGCGGCCACCCCGACATGCGGCGGATCCTCCTCTGGAAGGACTTCCCCGGCCACCCGCTCCGCAAGGACTACCCCCTGCGCGGCCGCGGCGAGCGGGAGATGTACAACACCCTGAACCGCAACTCGCGCTGAGCGAGGGCGCGGAGGGGGCGGAGTCCGCGGAGCGAGCGGAAGCCGCGGAGGGAGCGATGGAGCGGTCGGATGGCCGCAGAGTCGCCGAGTGCGCAGAGTCCCTCGCAGAGGAAGACAAGAATGCGGGGTGGCCGTCCGCGCGGGGATGCTGTTTGCCGGGTTCGGGCGTCAAACCCAGATAGCCGCGGAGGCGCGGAGGGCGCGGAGCCGTCGCGGAGCGGAAGAGGAAATGAGGCTTCGCGATGGGACGCTGGACCTGTCAACTCCCGCGACGCCTGCGGCCACCCGCGGCGCCGGCCAAGGCGATCAAACCCATCGCGCCCGGCGACGGGATGAAGAGTACGTCGTCGACGGCGACGGTGAAGCCCTTGTGGAGCCGAACGTGGTCGAACGGCTGTGTCGAGAGCACCCCGCCGAACGCATAGGACAGCGGGAAGGTGTTGAGGTTTGGGCTCTGGTAGATGATCTGCCCCTGCCAATAAAGGTCCGCCCAGAGATCGCCAGGGAACCACGCACCGATCGCGTACTGCGGCGAGAGAAACGTGATGTCGACGCTGCCGTCGTCCGCGCCGCAGCCCCAGCCGTCCTGCTGGAACACGTTGGGCGGGCCGTCATAAGCGTATTCGTCGCCCTCGAAGATCGCCCCCAGCGAGGCGTATTGCGTGCTCAGGTACTTCGGTGTCGGGAACACGAAGTCGAGCGTGGTGCAGGGGCCCACCTGGGCGTTCCAGTTGTCGACCCCCTTGATCACCGTGAACGACGCGTGGGCGCTCGCCGCGAGGGCCAGGGCAAGGGAGGTGGACGAAAGAGCTGCTCGCACAAGGTTGCTCCGATCGAGGCAAGATCGAATAGTCCATCACCATGCGCGACGGCGCCAGCCCCGGGTCGCGACGGCCACCATGACTAACCCCAAGGCGCCAGGCCCCGGGACGAACAGGATGTCGTCGATGAAGGGGTGCCCATCGCCGGGATCCCAGAACCGAACACGGTCGAACGCCTGGGTGGAGATGACGCCTCCGAATGCATAGGAAAGCGGAAACGTATCCAGGTTGGGGCTCTGATACATGAGTTGGCCCTGCCAATAGAAGTCCACGCGCAGGCTGCCTGGAAACCACGCGCCAATCGCGTACTGTGGCGAAAGGAAGGTGATGTCGACGCCGCCATCGTCGGCACCACAGCCCCAGCCGTCCTGCTGAAAGACACTCAACGGACCGTCAAACGCGTACTCGTCGCCCTCGAAGTTCGCCCCTAGCGACGCGTACTGCGTGCTGAGGTACTGGGCGTTCGGGAACACGAAGTCGAGCGTGGTGCATGGGCCGACCTGGGCGTTCCAGTTGTCGATGCCCTTGATCACCGTGAACGACGCGTGGGCGCTCGCCGGGAGGGCAAGGGCCAAAGAACCAGACAAAAGAGCTGCATGCATGAGATTGCTCCTTTCGAGCGGGGATGAAGGAGCCGGCGCCCGGCACAGGCCGGACGCCGGCGGATGACTCCGAATTCACTCTTGATCACCGTGCAGGAGATAGGCCAAGAGGTCGCACGCAGCGTCGGCCGCGTCGGGCTCGGCATCGACGACCCAGGCGAGGAACTCGTCCCAGCCCGAGAACCCGACGATGGCCAAGGCGCTCGACTCGTCCAAGAGCGCCGCGGGCAGCATCGCACTCTCCTGCGAACACTCGCAGATGGCGGGCACCGTCGCCAAGGAGCTGCCCGACCAGTACGTCCCGGTCAGGAGCTGCATGTCGCTCGAGTTCACGATCCCATCGCCGTTGAGATCATGGACGAGCTGGCATTCCTTGCAGGTCGAGCAGTAGTTGGCGTACAGCTCGGCCCGGTCGGTCGCATCCACCTTGAGGTCGCCGTTGAAGTCGGCCGCGGAGGTGAGGACGCCGAGGTGATCGTGCGTCGGTCCCTGCACGAGCACCGTGATGTGACGGAACCGGTTGATGTCGAAGGCGCGCCTGATGACGTAGGTCGTGGTCTCGCAGGGAGGGTCGCTCGTCGGATCGGCATCGGTGCGGAACGCGATCTCGTTCAGATCCTCGGCGCACCAAGTGTCGTCGAACCCGTGCCAGATGATCCCGCGACCGAGGTAGAGGTTGATCCCGACGACGGTCACGCAGCCGTCGGCGTCGCGCTGCGAGATCCCCTCCGCCCAGCTCGGCGCCCCCTCTTGCTGGCTTGGCATCGTCGCCCACAGGTCGTGGACCGTCGCGGAGGAGCCGTTCCAGAACGCCGAGCGGATGTCGCATGTCTCGTGCGTCTCGTCGTGGTACATCTTGCCCCACCCGCCCACGTCGCCGCTGTTGTTGTTCGCCCGCCCGACCACGCCGGAGTCCTGCGACTCCAGCCCGTCGAGCACCTCCGCGGACGAGCCGCCCGTCCACCATCGCAGGGCACCCACCTCCAGAAGCAGGCAGTCGTTCTCGCACGGCACCTTGGAGCACGGGTCGAGCGTGCTCGTGCACTCGGAGTCGTCGCCGGTCGCGACGAAGGAGAGCGAGCTCCGCCCCACGTCGTTGGCCCGCGAGCTGTGGGCGTCGGCCTCCTTGGGGAGGATCGACATCGTCCCGGCGCCGCCCGACGGCGACCATGTCGTCTGGAACGCGCGCAGCAGGTACTTCTGGTCGCAGGCCAGCGAGGTCTGCCCCACGATCGTGGCGGTCGTCCCGTCGTTCGTCCCGTAGGCGATCGAGAACGGCCCGCTCGTCGTGTGGAGGCTCTCGGCGTCGATCGCCGCCCCGGTGAGGTCGAGTTTGAACGCCTGGGCCTCGCCGACCCCGAGGTCGTCGCCCAGGTAGCCGACCAGGGCCCGGCTGGCGCACACGTCGTTGACGATGCTGATCTCGCCGCTGACCCCGGCATCGTGGATGTCGACCAACGTCCTGAGGTCGAACGCCATCCCCGAGACGCCCAGGTTGTTCGGGAACCAGACGAAGCCGTGGTAGACGTCCGTCGCGGCCTCGTAGGTCCCCCCCACGATCCCGAGCGAGTTGATGCCGATCTTGTTCTGCCCGTCCGGGGCCAGGAGGCCCCCGACATCCCCCACGTCGACCGGGCTGCCCCCTGCGTCGCGGAAGACATGCAGGCGGTAGGGCTTCACCGTCTGACCGATGGCCGCGCCGCTAGCGGCGAGGGCTGCCATCAGCGCCCACCCGCCGACCCGCCGACCCGCCGACCCGCCGAAGCGATGGGCGGGAGCTTCTTTGCGTGTTCCAATCGTCTCTGGCGATTCATCGCCGTCTCCTCTCTCTCAGGATGTGATACGGAATCTGGCCCGCCGTTGCGCTCCGATGCGCCCGATCCAGGAGATTCCGCATGCTGAATCCTTGGCGCGGCGGCGGCCCGCCCCGCGGTCTCGAAGGGCAGATTCGAAAAGACGACCACCCCGGTGGATTCCGAGATGGGGAGGCGGCCAGCGGACCACCTGCCTCTCGCACTCGGCGAGGAGGTCAAGCCGATGTCGCCGCCTGGTGGCGCGAACGGTCGGCCTGCGGGCCGAGATCCTGTGCACGTTCGACCGGATGCAACGGTCAGCTTGCGCGGGTCGGCGTCCCCGCAGCCCCCTTCGCCGTTTCCCACTTCGCGTCTTCGCGTCTTCGCGTGAGACCGGCCTTCGCATCCGGATTGCCGCAGAGTCGCAGAGGGCGCAGAGTCCCTCGCAGAGGAAGACAAGGATACGGGGTGGCCGTCCGGGCGCGGAAGCTGTTTGCCGGGTTCAGGCGTCAAACCCAGATAGCCGCGGAGGCGCGGAGGGCGCGGAGCCGTCGCGGAGCGGAAGAGGACATGAGGCTTTGCGATGGGACGCTGGGACCTGTCAGAAATGGACCTGTCAGCAACTCTGTCTGCGAGGCGTCATCCAGTTCCTCGCCTCGGTGAAACGCTCACCGAAAATGTTCGCCAACTGCGCCGTCGCCGCCCACACCGAGTGGCCGACAGGTCCACGTCCACATGCGCGGACGGCCACCCTGTCAAGCTGCCTCTCTCCGCGGCCATCTGGCTTCGACGCCTGAACCCGGCAAACAGCATCCCCGCGCGGACGGCCACCCTCTCATGCTGCCTTCCTCCGCGACGGCTCCGCGCCCTCCGCGCCTCCGCGGCTATCTGGCTTCGACGCCCGAACGTACCCAAAATCCAGCCCGCGCGGACGGCCACCCAGCATTCCCGCCTTCCTCTGCGAGGGACTCTGCGCCCTCTGCGCCTCTGCGGCAATCCGGGCACAGTGCGGCGTCCGGGCACCGTGCGGCCACCGCGCGGCTATCCGGCCACACCCGCGACTCCGGCCGCTCCCGATCTCTTCCCAACCGGCTCCGCGAGCTCCTCGTGGGCGTGGCGGCGCTCGCCAGCGAGGAGGAGATAGATCGACGGCACGACAAGCAGCGTGAAGGCCGTCGAGATGATCATCCCGGAGACGAGCACCATGCCGATCGAGTTGCGGGCCAGGGCCCCTGCTCCGGTCACCAGGACGAGCGGGAAGTGGCCGACCACGGTGGCCACGCTCGTCATCAGGATGGGACGCAGGCGGGTCACCGCTGCCTCGCGGACGGCGGCCACCTTGTCGCGGCCGTCGCTGCGGAGGTGGTTGGCGAACTCGACGATGAGGATGCCGTTCTTGGCCACCAGGCCGACCAGGGTGATCAGGCCGACCTGCGAATAGATGTTCACCGTCGTCCACCCCAGGAACGTGAAGACGAGGGCTCCTGAGATCGCCAGCGGCACCGACCCGAGGAGGACGATGAGCGGATCGCGGAAGCTGCCGAACTGGGCGGCGAGGACGAGGTAGATGAGCCCGAGGGCGAAGCCGAGGGTCACCGCCAGCGACGAACCCTCCTGCCGGAGCTGCCGCGACTCGCCCGAGTAGTCGATGGCGTAGCCCGGCGGCAAGATGCCCTTGGCGGCGAGTTCGAGGGCGTGCAGGGCCTCTTCCTTGGTCACGCCTGGGGCGGCTCCGCCGTAGATCTTCACGCTGTTCCGCTGCTGGAAGCGGTTGAGCGTGCGAGGCGCTGCGGTCGTCTTCAGTTTCACGAAGGACGACACGCTCACCAGCCCGCCGTCCTTGGCCCGCACCTTCATCTGGAGGAGCTCTTCCGGCGTGGCCCGGCTGGCGTCGGCGACCTGCGGGATCACCTTGTAGCTGCGGCCGTCGTAGTTGAAGCGGTTGACGTAGCCGCCCGAGAGCATGATGGCGAGGTCGCGCCCGACGCTGGCCAGGTCGAGCCCCATGTCGGCGACCTTCTCGCGGTCGATCTCGATGCGGGTCTGAGGCAAGTCGATCTTGAGGTCGGCGTCGGCGAAGAGGAACTTGCCGCTGCCGAAGGCCGCGCCGACCAGTTGACCGGCGACCGCCGCCATCTCTTCCGGCGACTCGGAACTGGTCAGGACGAACTCGACGTCGAACTGCCCGGCCCCGGGGAGGGGTGGCGGCAGCACGGGGAAGGCTCGCAGGCCGGTGATCCCGGAGACGATGCCGAAGGCCTGGGGCTGGATCTCCTTCGTGGTCCGCTTTCGCTCGTCCCAGCGCGTCGTCTGCATCCCGCCGAAGCCGGTCGACGGGGTCAAGAGGAGCCGCCAGACGAACTTGGCCTCGGGGATCGACTGCAAGGCGTGCGACATCTCGGTCACCGCGGTGCGGGTGGCGTCGAGGGTCGAGTCGGGCGAGGCGCTCAGGATGAAGAAGATGCCGCCTTCGTCCTCGGTCGGGGCCAACTCCTTCCCGGAGAAGGTGTAGAGCGGCCAGGCAGCGGCGGCGATCAGGAGGGCCGCGATGGCCATCGTCCATCGGAGCGAGAGGGTGACGTCGAGCGTCGCCGCGTACGCCTTCCGCATGCGGTCGAAGAAGGCATTGACGACCCGCGTGAACCAGCTTTCCTTGCCGTGGGCGGCGACCAGCTTGGCGCTCATCACCGGGGAGAGCGTGATGGCCACGATGCCCGAGACCACCACCGACGCCGCTAGGGTGAACGCGAACTCCTTGAAGAGGACGCCGGTCAGTCCGCTTTGGAAGCCGATCGGGGCGTAGACAGCGGCCAGGGTGATGGTCATCGAGATGACCGGCGAGAAGAGCTCGCGGGCCCCGAGAAGGGCCGCCTGGATGCGGGTCTGCCCTTCCCGCACGTGCCGTTCGACGTTCTCGACCATGACGATCGCGTCGTCGACCACGAGGCCGACCGAGAGCACGATGGCCAGGATGGTGAGGAGGTTCAGCGAGAACCCCATCAGGGTCATGAACAGGCAAGCCCCGGCCATCGAGATGGGGATGGCCACGAGGGGGACGAGCACGGTGCGGATCGAGCCCATGAAGAGGAAGACGACGAAGGCCACGATGGCCACCGTCTCGGCCAACGTCTTGCCGATCTCTCGCAGGGCGTTCGTCATGTAGTACGTGCCGTCGTAGGCGAGCTCCATGGAGACGCCCTGCGGCAGGAGCGGCCGGACCTCCTCCATGGCGGCCTTGAGGCGGGTGGCCACTTCGATCTCGTTGGCCCGCGGCAAGGGCCAGACCGAGAGGTAGATGGCCGGCACGCCGTTGAAGCCGGCCTCCGAGTTCGGTTCTTCGCCGCCGAGTTCGACCGAGGCCACGTCCTTGATCCGGATCAGCGATCCAGCCTGCTCGCGGACGATCAGCTCCTCGAACTCCCCTGCCGAGCGGAGGTCGGTGTCGGTGAGGAGGTTGACCTGCACGGTCGGCGACTTGGTGCGTCCGACCGCGGCCAGGAAGTTGTTGCGTCGGAGGGCCTCGAAAACCTCAGTCGGCGTGACGTCGAGGGCGGTGAGCCGCCGCTCGTCGAGCCAGATCCGCATGGCGAGGTTGCGGGCCCCTTCGATCCCCACCCGCTGCACGCCGGGCAGGGTCGAGAGCTTGGGCTGGATCTCGCGGGCCAGGAACTCGTTCAGGTGGGTGAGGTCGAGAGTGTCGCTGGTGAACGAGATGTAGAAGGTGGCGAAGGGGCGGTCGGCCCGCTGGATCTCGATGACCGGCGATTCGGCCTCCGACGGCAGCTCGGTGCGGACCTGGTTGAGGCGGGCGCTGATCTGGGTGAGGGCGGCGTTCGAGTCGTGGTTCAGCCGCAGGTGCACCGTGATCATGCTGATCCCGGCGGTCGAGGAGCTCTCGATGTAGTCGATGCCGTCGATCGCCGACACGGCCCGCTCGATGGGCGTGGTGATGAAGCCGCGGACGGTTTCGGCGCTCGCTCCGATGTAGGCGGTGTTGATGAGGATCGAGGTCGACTCGATCCGCGGGTACTGCCGCACCGGGAGGCTGCTCACCGCCCGCCAACCGACGGCGAGGATGATGAGGTTGATGACGACGGCCAACACCGGCCGGCGGATGAAGATGTCGGTGAACGAACTGGTCATGCCGTCCTCAAGCGACTTGCTGCCGCCCGTCGGTCAAGGGCCGGGGCGGGGTCCAGGCTGCGTCCTGCCTCACTCGCGGGCTACGTTCTCGCTCGACTTGGCCGCCGCCTCGGATGGGGCCGGCTTGGGCGGCAACACCATCACCAGGGCGCCGTCACGGAGCTTGAAGGAGCCGCCGGCGGCGATCGTCTCGCCGGGCTGGATCCCCTCCTCGATGACCACGTCCTCGCCGATCGACGGGCCGAGCTTCACGAATCGCTGCTTGGCCCGCAGCTTGTCCGGCGCCTCGCCCGGCCCGACCACGTAGACCTGGTCGCCGTAGGGCGTGCGCCGCACCGCCGTCGCCGGCACCACGATGTAGGGCCGCGGGCTTTCGACCGGCACCCGGATCTGGATGAACATGCCGGGTCGCAAGCGATCGCCTTGGTTGTCGACGATGGAGCGGACACGCACGTTGCGGGTGGCGTTGTTGACCGCGGCGTCGATGGCGACGACCTCGATCGGCACCGGACCCGACCCAAGGAGCGGGCTGGTGGCCATGACCCTGGTCCCCGTCTTGACCCGCGACAGGTACTCCTGCGGGATCGCGAAGTCGAGGTAGATGCGATCGGCGATCTCCTCGAGATTGACGACCGCGGTGCCTTCGCCGAGGTATTGGCCCTCGTGCACGGAGCGGATGCCGGCCCGGGCCCGGAACGGGGCCCGCACCACGAGCTTCTCGAGCCGGGCCTCGACTTGGGCGATCTTGGAGCGGGCCTGGTCGACCTCGGCCCGAGCCCGTACCAGCTCGGCCTGGGTCTGGTCGCGCTCCGAGCGCTTGCGGTCGAGCTCCATGTCGGTGACGGCGCTCTCGCGAGCCGCCGTCTCGATCCGCTTCAATTCGCTCGCGGCCAGGGCAGCCCGCACCTCGGCGGCGCTGACGCTCGCTTCGGCCACCCGCACCGCGACCTGGGCCGCGCCGAGGTCGGCCCGGTCGAGCGTGTCGTCGAGGACGAGGAGCACCTGGCCCGGCTCAACCACCGAGCCAGAGTCGAAGTGGACCTCGCAGACGCGGCCGGCCAGCTCGTTCTTGAGGGAGACCGAGCGCAGCGAGAAGACCGTGCCGACCAAGTCGGCGCTTGGGTTCCAGTCCACCGAGCGGGCCTTCACCACTTCGATCGACTCGGGCGGCTCGAATCCGCCCTGCTGGGCGGCAGCCGCCATGATGCGGCTGTACTTGTAGTAGGCCAGGCCAGCGCCCGCGGTCCCGAGGACCACGAAGACGGCGATGCCGGCGGCGATGCTCGATGCCTTCATGAGGTGCGAATCCCCTTCTCGCCGCGACGGCCGGCTTGCCGCCGCGATCCCGCCCTCCTCGGGCGGGCAGTCGGACCGGAGCCCGGGCGGGATCCGGCCTGGCGGCGGATGCTGTCGTCGACGAGTTGCTGCAGGGCCCCGCGCACCGCAGCGACGCGCGGCGGGGTCCATTCCGAGATGCCGAAGATCCAGTCGAACCACAGGCCGTTCACCGCCAGGTGGACCGCCAGGCCCACGCCCGCCGGCAAGCCGTCGCGCTCGATCCGGGCATGGATGGCCCGATGGGCGCGGCGAAGCGGCTCGATGTGCTTAGGGTCGTGGACCAAGGCCGCGACCAGCACCTGGCTCGAGCGGCGCTGGGCCTCGGTCCACTTGCGGGTCGAGGCCAGGCAGCCCCCCAGGATGGCCCGCGGCACGCGGCCGGGACCGGCCAGTTGGGCCTCGATGGCTTGGGTGGTCTGGGCTTCCCAGGCCGCGATCTTCCGTTCCACCAAGGCCTCGATGAGGGCGTCCTTCCCCTTGAAGTGGTGGAGCAATCCGCTCTTCGAGAGCTTGGCCTCGCTGGCCACGGCGTGCAGCGTGAGGTGGCCGATCCCCTCGCGGAGGATGACCTCCTCGGCGGCGTCGAGCATCGCCTCGCGAGCCGATGGCGGGGCTGCGGGCGCCGCCGACGGGCAAGCGGTCGAGGCCTCGGCCGCCGGGCGGCGCCGGGTCGTGGTGCGTGGTGGTCGCGGCATGGGAGGGGCGATCATACCCCCGACCGACCGGACGGTCGGTCGCCGCGGACGTTTTTTTCTCGACCGACCGACCGGACGGTCGGTGACGGTCGCTACTCCGGCTTGGCCGGCGTCGAGGGGTTCGCGGCCTGCCGCTTGCGGGCCTCGCTCTCCAGCTCGCGGATGGGAACCGGCAGGATCATGTTGGCGGCCCCGGTCCCTGCCCCGCCGGTGATCACCAGCGGCGCGATGCCGTTCCACTTCTCGACGATGCGGAGTCCGATCAGGTCGGGCGTCGAGCGCAAGGCCTCGCCCTGGATCTTGATGGACTCGGCCTCGGCCTTGGCCTTGATGAGGAGCGTCTCGGCCTCGATCTTGGCCTTCTCCTGGGCGAATTTGGCCTTCTGGGCCTCTTGCTCCTGCACCATCTTGGCCTCGATGGCGTGCTCGAGCTCGTCGGAGAGGTCGATGTTCTCGATCACGAGGTCGCTGATCTCGAGCAGCTCGCCCAGCTTCTGCTTGCTGCGGGCGAGGGCGTCGATCTTCACCTTCTGCCGCTCCTTCACCAGGCGCTCGGCGGACATCTCGGCCACCACTTCCTTGAAGGCCTCGATGACTCGCGGCTCGACCAGCTTCTGGTAGGGCTCGCCGGCGTAGTCGCGGTAGAGGGTCACCACCTGGTGCTCGGGGACCCGGTAGAGGATCTTGAGGGTGACGTTGATCTGCTGGAGGTCGGAGGAGTAGCACTCGGTCTTGGTCTGCTCGGTCTCCTGCCGCACCGACATGTCGACCACGTCGGTGATC
>JBGAKK010000082.1:0-20569 GCA_044224425.1 Phycisphaerales bacterium | reverse complement strand
TGTGTTGCAGATCGCAATCAAAGACGGAACGCAGGCAATGCCACTGGCGGCCAGCTCGAGGCCACGCGATGCAGAACGAACGACGCCCCGCGCGGAGCGCGGGGCGTCGGTGGATCCGTCATGCGTCACGCTCAGGCCGAGAAGCTCGACCCGCAGCCGCAGGTGGTGGTCGCGTTCGGGTTGTTGAACACGAAGCCGCGGCCCATGATCTCGTCCTTGAAGTCGATGACGGTGCCGTTCAGGTAGAGGTACGACTTCGGGTCGCAAATCACGCGGAGGGTGAAGAGGTCGCCGGTCGCGGTGGCCACGCCACCCTCGCTCGCCTCGGCGCCCTCGATCGGGGTGAGCTTCCCTTCGGAGCGGCGGTACGGAAACTCCCAGACCTCGTCGGTCTCCTTCTGGACCTCGGTGAGATCGAGGAGGTACGAGAAGCCCGAGCAGCCTCCGCCCTTCACGCCGACTCGCAGCCGGATCTTCTCGGGGTCGAGCTCCTGCTGCTTGATGATGCTGTCGATCTCGCGGGCGGCGGTGTCGGTCACGGTCACGGGCATGGTGGGCTTCCTTCGTGCGCCCCGTCGCAGGCGATCCGATCGGGCCCGGACGGGTCTCGGAGGATAGGGCCTTCGCGGCCCTCTGTCGCTCCGACGGGCGGTTTCTCGGTCTCAGTGCGTGGTGGCCGCCGGGTCGGCGGACTCGGCTCCGAGGCCGTTCTTCTTCTTGTAGTCGCTGATGGCGGTGCGGATCGAGTCCTCGGCGAGCACCGAGCAGTGGATCTTGACCGGCGGGAGGCTCAGCTCCTCGACGATCTGGGTGTTCTTGATGGCCAGGGCCTGGTCGATGGTCTTGCCCTTGATCCACTCGGTGGCGAGCGAACTCGAGGCGATGGCCGAGCCGCAGCCGAAGCACTTGAACTTGGCGTCCTCGATGACGCCCTTGTCGCTCACCTTGATCTGGAGCTGCATCACGTCGCCGCACTCCGGGGCGCCGACGATGCCCACGCCGATGTCCTTGCGGGTCGCGACGTCCTTCGAGTTCCCGAAGGAGCCGACGTTGCGCGGGTTCTGGTAGTGGTCGTTGACCTTGTCTGAGTAAGCCATGGGAGGTTCCGAAGGGTTCGAGTTGCGGGCGAGGCGGCGCCGTCAGCGGGCCGTCAGTGGGTCTGCCACTCGATCTTGGAGATGTCGATGCCTTCCTTGTGGAGGTCCCACAGGGGGCTGAGCGTGCGAAGGTGGTTCACCGCCTTGACGATGCCGGCGACGGTGAAGTCGATCTCCTCGTCGGTCGTCCAGCGGCCGAGCGAGAGGCGGAGCGAGGAGTGGGCGAGCTCGTCGCCCACGCCGAGGGACTTGAGGACGTAGGAGGGCTCGAGGCTGGCCGAGGTGCAGGCCGAGCCCGAGGAGCAGGCCACGTCCTTGATGCCCATCAGGAGGCTCTCGCCTTCCACGAAGCCGAAGCTCATGTTGGTGAGGTGCGGCAGGCGGCGCTCGGCGTGGCCATTGATGTGCACGCTCTCGAGCTGCGAGGAGAGTTGCGTCTCGAGCTTGCGGCGGAGGCGGTAGAGTCGCTCGCGCTCCGTCTCCATCTCCTTCTGGCAGAGCTCACAGGCCATGCCGAAGCCGACGATGCCGGTGACGTTCAGCGTGCCCGACCGCATGCCGCGCTCGTGGCCGCCGCCGTCGAGGATGGCCTCGAGGCGGACCCGCGGCTTGCGGCGGCGGACGTAGAGGGCGCCGACGCCCTTGGGGCCGTAGATCTTGTGGCCCGACCAAGAGAGGAGATCGATGTTGTCGTTCTCGACGTTGGTCGGCATCTTGCCGACCCACTGCGTGGCGTCGGTGTGGAAGACGATGCCCCGCTCGTGGCAGAGGGCGCCGATCTCGGGCACCTCGTTGATGGTGCCGATCTCGTTGTTGGCCCACATGATGGAGACGAGGATCGTGTCGGGGCGGAGGGCGGCCTCGATCATGGCCCGGGTGATCACGCCGTCGGGCGGAGGCTGCAGGAAGGTGACGTCGAAGCCCTCGCTCTGGAGCCGCTTGCAGGGGTCGAGCACCGCCTTGTGTTCGTGCAGGGCGGTGATGATGTGCCCGCGGCCCGACTGGCCGGCCGGGGCCTTGGCGTACATGTGGGCGGCGCCCTTGATGGCCAGGTTGTTCGACTCGGTCGAGCCGGAGGTCCAGATGATCTCCTTGGCATCGGCCCCGATCAGGTAGGCGGCCTGCTCGCGGGCGTGCTCGACGGCGTCCTCGGCTTCCCAGCCGAACTTGTGGTTGCGGCTGGCGGCGTTGCCGAACTTCTCGGTGAAGTACGGGAGCATGGCCTCGACCACCCGCGGATCGGTGCGGGTCGTCGCGGCGTGGTCCATGTAGATGGGGAGCTTCAGGGTCATGGTGGAGAGCGTCGGAGGGTGGCGAGCCGCACCGCGGGGTCCGCTCGCGGGCCGGGTGCTTCGTTGCCGCCCCACTTCAAGTTGCGACTCAGTCTCAGTGTAGTCGCAAATTGGCGTCTCCTCCACAAACACGGACCTTCATTCCGTGGTGGGAAGAGACCGGCTGGCCGGGACTTGGGTTTTGGATCACGGGCCGGTCGGAGGGCTCGTCGAGGCCCCTATCCGATCGGCGAGTCGCTCCCATCTTCTCGGACGATCGGACGATGCAAGTTCTGACTCCATACGATCTTCCGATCGCCCCGCCGACTCCATCCGGTAGCCTCGGCGATCCGGGTTCGAGCGCCCAATTGGGGCGGCCTCCCCGTCTTTCCGCATCTCCTTGGGGATCATCATGAAGACCACCGCATCGACTCTTGCCACGCTCGCCGCCCTTGGGACCGTGGGCCTCGCCCAAGGCGACGTCCTCATCTTCAACGGCTTTGCCGACACGAGCCTGCTCGACCTCAACGGGGTGTGTGGCACCACCGTCACCTCCGACGGAACGGTCCTGCGGGTGACCCCCGCGGCCGGGAGCCAGTCGGGAAGCGCCTTCTCCCTGGCCACCGTCGACGCGACCACTTTCAGCACCTACTTCGTCTTCCGCATCACCGAGCCCGGCGGAACCGTCTTCGACTGCAACACCCAGGCGGGTGCCGACGGCCTGGTCTTCGTCGTCCAGTCGATCAGTTCGAGCGTCGGCGGCGGAGGCGAAGGCATCGGCTACTCCGGTATCGGGCAAAGCGTCGGGGTCGAGTTCGACACCTGGTGCAACGGTGCCAACAACGACCCGAGCTCAAACCACGTGGGGATCGATGTCAACGGCTCCGTGGACCACGGTCCGGGCAGCCCGAATACGGTGAACGTCTCGCCCGACTTCGACAACGGCGCCCTGTGGTACGCCTGGGTCGACTACGACGGCACGACGCTGCGGGCCTACCTGAATTCGTCGCCCGTGCAGCCCTTCCAGCCGCTGCTGACCCGCGAGGTGAATCTCCCCGCGATCCTGCAGCAACCGACGGGCTTCGTCGGCTTCACCTCGGGCACCGGTGCCGACTGGGGCAATCACGATGTCGTCTACTGGGAGTACACGCCGTACTCGCCGGTCTGCATCGGCGACTTCGACGGCAACCACCAGGTCGATGCCGTGGACCTCGCCACCCTGCTCGGCGAGTGGGGCGGGGATCTCAAGCTGTTCGACCTGAACGGCGACCATGTGGTGAGCGGACCCGACGTCGGCATCCTGCTCGGCCAATGGGGCCCCTGCCCGAACTAACGCTGGTCGGGCGGCTCGGAAGCGGGGTTTTTCCGTGGCCTGGGGAGCCATCGACCGTCGTGGTCGATCCCCTCGCCGTAGGATTCGCGCGTGGCGGTCGCGACCGGCTTCGAGCGCCGCACACCCCCGGAATCCACACCATGACGCCCTTTCGCCAGTTCCAGACCGCATCGCTTCTCGTCGCTTCGGCCATCGCCCTCGCCGCGTGCTCGACCCCCTCGGGAACGAGCGACGGGATGCCCGATCAACCGTCGAACGACAACCTGAACTCGAACGGCAACCTGAATGCCCAGGCCCCGGCCATCGCGGTCGAGACGGCCACCACCTCCGCGACGGTCACGGCCATCGACAGCACCAACCGCCTGGTCACCCTCAGCGGCCCGAACGGCATCATCGGCACCTACCGCTGCGGCCCGGCGGTCCGCAACTTCGACCAGATCCGGATCGGCGATACGGTGACCGCCCGGCTGGTCGAGTCCGTCGCCGTCGCCATCCGCCACACCAACGAGCCGCCAGGCGCCATGGTCGGCGCCGCGGTGGCCATCGCCCCCAACGGCGACAAGCCCGGCATGGTGATGGCCAACACCGCCGAGGTCAGCGCCCGCATCGTGGGCATCGACCCCAACGGCCACTCGGTGACCATCGTGAACCGCCTCGGCCAGACCGTCACCTACGTCGTGCCGGCGAACGTGAGCCTCGCCGGCATCCAGGTCGGCGACGACGTCTTCGTCCGCTACACGGAGTCGATCGCCCTGCTCGTCGACGCTGGGCAGTGACCCACAGCCGGAGGTCGCGACCTCGAGGAAATCGCCGGGGGCGAGCCGACGCTCGCCCCCGGCGGCTGTGATGAAGGGACTATTGGGGCCGGCTGTCCCAGCCGGACCGCCGCATGGGACCGGACCGGCGTGAGGCTCGCGCTGCCGCCCTGCTCGGGCTGCGTTACGCTTCGCCGCATGTTCATGCCGGTCGTCACCGAGCCCGCGGCACTCGCCCCTTCCACGGCTGCGCCTTCGTGCCGACGATGGGGGCCCTGCACGACGGCCACCTGGCCCTTGTCGAGCGGGCCAAGCAGGCCGCTCTGCCGGTGTGCGTCTCGATCTTCGTGAACCCGACCCAGTTCGGGCCGAACGAGGATCTCGCCAAGTACCCGCGGACGCTTGACGCCGACCTCGAGCGCTGCGTACGGGCCGGCGTCGCGGTGGCCTACGTGCCCACGGTCGCCGCGATCTACCCGGAGGGGATCGAGGCCGCCAACGCCTTGGCCACGACCCTGCCCTTGCCCGCCGTGGCCACCGCGCCGGGCCTCGAGGATCGCTGCCGGCCGGGCCACTTCGCCGGCGTCCAGCTCGTGGTGGGCCGTCTCTTCGACCATGTCCGCCCGCGCCTCGCGTGCTTCGGCGAGAAGGACTGGCAGCAGCTCAAGCTGGTCGAGGCGATGGTGCGGAGCGAGCCCCAGCGCTGGCCCGGCCTCGCGATCGTCCCTGGCCCAACCTTGCGGGAATCGGACGGCCTGGCCATGAGTAGCCGCAATCGCTACCTGCGGGCCGAGGACCGCGAACGGGCCCTCGGAATCCGCCGTGCGCTCCAAATCGCCCATTCCGCCCAGCGCCCGGCGACCGCCGAACGCCTGATGCGAGAGACGCTCGCCGACCACGGCTTCGAGATCGACTATGCGGTGGTCCGCGAGCCGGAGACGCTCCTCCCGGTCGAGGATCTCGCCCGCCCGACCCGCGCCCTCATCGCGGCTCGTCTGGCTTGGCCAGGCGGCGGCGTTCGGCTCATCGACAACGCCGCCATGACCGTCTGGCGGTGAATGCCCCCTGGGCCCCCGGAGAGGAATCGCGGGCGAAGAGCACGTTTCCTGCAGCGAGCGGACGAGCCGCTGATATCGTGATCCACGAGGTACTCCCGACCATGACGACCATTCCCTCGGCCCGCACCCGCGGCCTCCTCGCTTCGCTCGCCGCCTCTTGCCTCCTGGCCCTCACCGTCGGCACCACGACCATGGCCCAGTCCGAGGGGACCGGCAAGAAGCCGGATCGGGCGGCGGAGAAGGAGAAGCGGGCCGAGGAGCAGAAGAAGAAGGCCGAGGACCGCGAGAAGGCCAAGCGGTTCGAGAAGCTCGATGCCGAGGATCGGGCCGCCCTCGAGGCGGCCGTCGGCTACGTGGCTCCCGAGTTCACCAGCAGCCTCGACTGGCTCGGCAACGAAGCGCCCTCCATGAAGGGCCTGCGGGGCAAGGTGGTGGTCATCCAAACCTTCACCACCAAGAACGCCGGTGCCCGGGCTCTCCCCGAGCGGACCGCCAAGGCCCTTAGTGAGTTCGCGGGCCAGGTCCAGGTGATCGCGATCCACACGCCGGAAGGGGCCGACAAGGCCGCCAACATGCTGAAGAAGGGGGAACTTGCGGCCCCCACCGCGATCGACATGAACGGCGACTTCTGCGACCTGATCGGGGCCTACAAGAAGCCGGTCAACGTGGTCGTCGACAAGACCGGCGACGTGCGCTACGCGGGCCTCACCCCCGACGGGCTGGTCGAGGTCTGCAAGGAGTTGGCGGCCCAGGAGTACGACCCGGCCAACAAGCCGACCGAGCGGCCGAAGGAGACGATGGCGACCGGGAAGGACTTCCCGACCTTCACCACGCCGGTCCAAAGCGCGATTGACATGCGGGGCAAGCCCGCCCCGGCCCTCCCCAACGTGAAGTGGGAGTTCGGGGCCCCGCCGCGACCGAACGGCCAGCTCCTGGTCATCGACTTCTGGGCCACCTGGTGCGGCCCCTGCCGCCAGGCGATCCCGCACATGAACGAGATCGCCAAGGGCACCAACGGCACCACCATCTGCATGGGCATCTCCGACGAGAGCGTGAGCAACTTCGAGAAGGGCCTCAAGGACCACAGCCTGAAGCGCTCCGACTTCGAGTACGCGGTCGGCACGGATCCGACAGGCTCGATGAAGAAGGCCTTCGGCATCTCGGGCATCCCGCACTGCGTGATCATCAGTTCGGACGGCATCGTCCGCTGGCAGGGCCACCCGATGAGCCTCGATCCAGCGACCCTCAACCAGCTCCTCGACGCCAACAAGGCCCTCAACGCCCGGACCGGCGCTGGCGGCGGCGCTGCCTCCAACCGCTGGAAGCGCGACGGCGACGTGAACGGCGGCAAGGGCGACGCCAAGAAGCGGCGGGGCTGAGCGCCGCCAGGCGGCGGACCAGCATCCGGTGCCGATCTTCCTCCAGCTCTGGCTGACCTGCTTCCTCACCCTCGGTGCGGCGGTGCTCGGGCTGCACATCGCCTATCGCCTCCTGGGGAGCGAGCTCGGCACCGAGGGCGTGGTGAACGAGACGGTGATCGCCTTGGTGGCGTCCGCCCTCGAAGCCCTCGTCCTGTGGGCCGCGGTCGCCGTGATCGGCGCCCCGCACCTCTACCACATCGTCCTGGCCGCAGTCGTCGCGGGCTTCGTCTACCTGGTCACGCACCTCGAGGAGATGACCAAGCTCGAGGCCAGCATCATCGGGGCCACGCAGGTCGCCCTCTATCTGGCGTGGAGCCTCGGCTCGGCCGCTCTTGCCACCTAACCGAAGCCCGACGAAAACTCCCCCGCCACGGGGCGGGGGAGCGGAGTTGGTGACCGGAAGTCGTACGGCTCAGCGGTGGAAGCCGGCGCCCGCGGGCCGCGGGGCCGAGATGCTCGAGCCGCGCGAGGGATGGAACGCGCCGGTGCCGCGGCCGTAGCCGCGCCAGTAGGAGCCCCAACCCGCGCCGATCCCGTCCGGCACGCCCCACACGTCGTAGTACGGATCGGCGTAGCCGTTGTAGTACGAGCCGTTCCAGTAGTTGTCGCCGTTGTAGCTGCCGTTGCCGATCGGATTGCCGGGCTGGCTCACCGTCTGGTTCTGGCTCGGGCGGAAGTTGTAGTCGATGCCCGTGCTGTAGGGGATCTTGTCCCACCGCTCTTCGAGGGTGTGGATCGCAGCGTCAGCCTGGGCCTTGCGGGCTTGCTCGGCGGCATTGGCGGCAGCGATGCGAGCCTTCTCGTCGGCCTGGGCCTTGGCGGCCATCTCCGCGGAGGCCTTGATGGCCCACGCGTGGTAGTCGTCGAAGAGGTTCTTCGAGCGGACGAAGGAGGTCATGTTCCAGATCTTGAGGCGCATGCCTTGGAGCTCGTCCCAGGAGCTCTTGACGAGCTCGGTCTGGCCGGCCACCTCGGCAGCGATGGTGTCCGAGGTCTCACCCGTGGTCGGCACCAGTTGGGCCTCTTCGATGGAAGCCGCGAGGGCGTTCTGGAAGCTGACGCCCGGATAGAACTTGGGGGGCTGGTAGCTCGAGAACTCGCCGTCGAGCCCCTTGGCCTGGATGTAGCCGGTGAGGAGCTTCACGCGATGCGAGGCCTGGGGCAGCATCGAGCCGACCGTCGTGTTCATGAGGTCGAGCCCGGAGAGCTGGGCGGCGGGGGACGGCGGGGGGTTCTTCTGCGCCTGGGCAGCGGCCGCCGCAGGGGGCGTCGACTGCGGGCCCGCCAAGGCGGTGGTCGCGACGAGGAGGCTGGCGGAGAGGGACATCAGCCGGGCCGCCGACTTGGCGGAGGCAGCCAGACGGTTGTCGATCGGGAAGAGCATGGGGACTCCTAGGGTGTCCGGCGACTCGCTCGACGCTGCGGGCGAACCGTCGATGAGTGCGTAGCGGAGGCAAAGTGTACCGCTGGATACGGCCGCGCCGACGGCTGCCGGCGGTTTGACGACCAGTTGTCGGGGATCGAGGCCCCAGGCCTCGAGTCGACCGTCGACTTGCAAGGACCGGCCTTTCCTCCCCAAGATCCCAAGGCCCATGCCTACCCCCGACCACGCCGAATGCCCCGCTCCCCCCGTCCCGCCGGGGGCGACCTGCTTGGCGTGCGGCTACGCCATCGCCGGACTCTCCCGCACCGGCCGATGTCCGGAGTGCGGGGCAGCGATCGAGCGATCGCTGCGTGGCAACATGCTCGAGTACGCCGACCCGTCCTACGTGCGCCGCATCCGCGGCGGCCTCGACCTCGTCCTCCTCGGCTCGCTCCTCGGCGGCAGTTGGTGGGTGGCGACGCCGGTCCTGCTCGCGGCATTCGTCGAGCAGCAGCGAATGACCTTCCAGACCGCCAATACGGCGATCCTCGGGCTCGACTTCCTCACCGCCCTCGTCCTCCTCGCCGGATGGTGGCGGGCGACGGAGCCCGACCCGGCGATGCGGGACCCGGCGACCGACGTCTCGGCGCGGCGCCGGCTGCGGGGTCTCCTCCTCTTCATCGCGGCGGCCACCTTGCTTGGATTCGGGGTCGCCCTGACCCCGGGGCTCAACACGTCGAACCTGAGCACCATCGTGGGCAGCGTGCACATCGGGCCGCGCACGGGCTGGACCCCCACCTTGGTGATCGGTCTCGCCCTCCGCCTCCTCCTGATCGGAGCCCGGCTGGCGCGATTCTTCCTCGGGCTCCTTTACCTGCGGGCCATCGCCCTGCGCATCCCGAGTCCAGCCCTCCACCGCAACGCAACGAGGCAGCTCTGGCTGGTGCCGCTCCTCTCGACCGTGGGCCTGGCCTTCTGCGGCCTCGGTCCGTTGATCGCCTTCATCCTGTACCTCGCCCTCGTCTGGCGATTCCGTTCGGCGCTCGCCGCGATCGGCCGGCGGACCGTGGCGGGGCAGGCCGCCGGCGAATCGCTCAGTAGTCGCGGGTGACGGTGCGCTCGGCGAGTTCGTGGAGGAGATCGCGCACCGGGCTCGGCGCCAAGCGGTCGAGCTCGCGTCGAGCGTCGGCGACGATGGCGACCGCCCTCGCTCGGGCCTTCTCGAGGGCCCCCGCCCGTTCCGCGGCGCCGCGCAGCGCCGCTCCGTCGTGCCGCTCGATCGCCTCGAGCACATAGGCCCGCTCCGCGGAGCGGGCGTGGGCGAGGAGGAGGATCAACGGCAGCGTCATCTTGCCCTTGGCGAGGTCGCGGCCAAGACTCTTGCCGACCACGTCCTCCTTGCCGGCCAAGTCGAGGACGTCGTCCTGGATCTGGAAGGCCGTGCCCACCGCCATGCCGAAGCGGTCGAGGGCGGCGACCACCGAAGCGTCGGCCCCCGAGAGGGCCGCCCCGAAGCGGCAGCAGGCCCCGACCAGGACCGCCGTCTTGCGGCGGATGATCTCGAAGTAGGTCGCCTCGTCGAGGCTGGCGTCGTCGCGGTGCGAGAGCTGGACCAGCTCGCCCTCGCAGAGCGTGTTGGTCACTTCGCCGAACTGCAGGTTCACCGCCGGGTCGCCGACCTTGGAGCAGAGATGGAAGGCGTTCGAGATGAGGTAGTCGCCTAACATCACCGCGGTCTCGTTGCCGCGCAGGCTGTTGACGGTCGCCCCCTTCCGGCGGGTGGTCGCGTCATCGAGGACGTCGTCGTGGACCAGCGTCGCCATGTGGATCATCTCGGCGACACAGGCCACCATGAGATGGCGTTCGGTCACGCTGCGGCGGCCCAGCGGATCGCCGCTCGCGGCCAGCCCGCAGAGGACGACCATGGTCGGCCGCAGCATCTTGCCACGGTAGCGCTCCACGTGGCGGCAGAGCGAGTTCACGGCCGGGAAGTCGCTCGCCAGTTGCCGCTCGAAGATGGCCTCCACCTCGGCGAGCGAGTCGCGGAGGATCTCGGCGATGGCGGCGTGCTGCGGGGCTTCGATCATCTCGCCTCGCATGATACGGGCTCGGCGGCCTCGGCTCCCGCGGCGTCACTTCTCGGCGACCAGGTACGCGATCCAGCCTTCGCATGCTTCGCCGCGCCGGGAGGGCCGGAAGACGCCGTTCCCCTGCCCGGACTTCTCGTCGGTCCCCTCCCAATAGACGGTGACCTTGCGGAACCCGACCTCGGCGAGGATCTCCTGCAGTTCGGGCAGCGTCCAGAGCCGCCAGTCGTAGACGAACGCGCTCTTGAGCTCGGTGCCGTCAGGGAAGCGGAAGTGGATCCGGTTGAGCACCTCGCCGGTGACCGGGTTGTAGCGGTACTGGTCCCAGATGTAGGTGAAGCCGTCGAGGTTGCGGTCCTCTTCCATCTCGCGGAAGGAGTCGCTGCCGCCGTAGGCATCGATCACGAAGAGCCCGTCGCGGACCAAGGCGGAGTAGGCCTTGGCGAAGTAGGCCTTCAGCCGGTCCCGCGCCTTGAACAGGAAGTAGGAGAAGTTCCACGCCGCGATGCAGTCGACCGGCGGCGTGCGGACCTTCATGACGTCGTCGCGGTGGATGTCGAGCCGCTTCCGCTGCTCGGCGTCGAGCTTGGGGAGGTTGCGCTCCATGCCCCAGGCGAGGACCGAGGGGTCGAGGTCGACGCCGATGGCCCGGTTGGTCTTCCGGCGGCGCACCCATTCCACGCTCGCCGCGAAGGTGCCGCAGAAGTCCTCGCGCAGCGTGGTGGCCAGGCGACCGCGGTGGGCGCGCCACACGCGGTCGAGGAAGGAGCACTCGAAGTCGACGTTCTGCACGGCAAGCTCGTAAAGCTCGTGCGGATCGCTGCTGGCCGCGGTGCGCCACCCCCGCTTCTTGCTGGGCGTGCGCCGGCTCTTCGGCTTCTTCTGGTTGGTCCCGCGCTGCTGCGCCCGAGTGGTCCGTTCCGCCATGGGGCGGGCAGTCTACTCGGTGGACCGAGCGGCGAGGCGGCCGTGGCTTCGATGGCTGCGCCTCATGGGGTCCACGCCGCGAGCAGGATGGCGAGGTCGGCAGCGTCGACCGCGCCGCTCCCATCGAGGTCGGCCGGACCGTCGGCGCCCCACGCAGCGAGGAGGATCGCCAGGTCCGAGCCGGCAACGTGACCGTCGCCGTCCAGGTCTTCGCCTGGCAAGCGGCAGGTGGCAGCGGCTTCCGCCGCGCAGATCGCGTCCCACGCCGCGAGGCAGCAGATCGGGTCGGGGATGCAGACGCCCGCGCAGCAGGCGGCGTCGTCGCATCCGGCCGTCTCGCGGGGCGCGAAGCAAGAGCCGGTGCCCGGACCGCATTCGGTGCCGGCACAGAGGATCCCCGCTTCGCCCGCACAGAGTTCGTCCCACGCCGAGTCGCAGCAGAAGGGGTCGATCGAACAGACCGCGAGGCAGCACGCCGCGTCGGAGCAGAAGGCCGTGGCGTGGGCCACCAGGCAACTCCCTGCGTCGCCCGATCCGCAGACCGCGACGCCGCTGCAGGTCGCCCCGCAGCTCGCGATGGCGGCCTGGATGCAGGCGGCGTCCCACGCCGTGGTGCAGCAATAGGCGTCGAGGCCGCAGACGCAGGCTTCAATCGAGGCATCGGTGCAGCCCGGGCCGCCCACGGTGCAGGCATCATGCGGCGGCTCGCCTGGCAGGAGTTCGAGGTCGTCGAAGGCTGCCCCGTTGGCCACGCTCGAGCCGGAGAGGAAGCGGAACTGGATCTCGGGCAGGGCCGCGATCGCGGCGAGGTCGAGGTCGACCGTCTGGCAGGTTCCCACGCCTTCGCCGGTCGCTGGTTGCCAGGCCGTCGACCACGCCGAACCCTGGGTGCGCCAGTCGATGCGCGGGCCAAGCGTGCCGGCGTTGCGGACATAGCGAAAGCGGAGCGAGGGGGCCGGCATCGCCGCGAGGTCGAGGCAGCGGGTGATCGCCGCGGAGTACGGGAAGCCGGTCCCGAAGCGCATGGCCGGGTCGGCGGTCGAGGCGCAGCCGCCCGAGATGGTCAGCGTCGGCGGCGCCCCTTCGCACGACTCGAAGAGATCGGGGAAGAGGACGCACACCGATTGCGTCGCGTACATCGAGCCGAAGTCGGTGGCGAAGGCGGTGAGGCAGGCGACCCCGCCCGAGCCGCAGGCCCCGCAGCCGAAGGTCTCGACCTCCTCGACGCACTGGGCGTCCCACTCGACCTCACAGCAATAGGGGTCGCTGGCACAGACGCATCCGGCGATCGCGTCGTCCGAGCAGCCAAGAAGCCCCGTCTCGCAGCAACCGTGGGCCGCCCCGCAGCAGGACTCGACCGCGATCTCGAGGGAGTCGATGGTGATGGCGTTCGTGTTGTTGCCGTGGTCGAAGCGGAAGGCGACGCCGGTCTGCCCGGTGAGTTCGACGGTGAAGGAGACGAGCGTGCAGGTCCCGCCGGTCGTGGTGAGAGTGCCGACCGTGGTCGGCGTGGCGATCGAGCAATCGGCGACAGTCGCGCTCGTGAAGCCAGCCCTCACCACGGTGCTCGTCGCGGCGAACTGCCCGTAGGTGAAGCTCACCGTCACCGACGCGCAGGGGGCCGAGCCGACATGCACCAGGAGGACCGGGTCGTCGCTCGCGGAGTCGAGCTTGAAGGCGTTCCCGGTCGGGCAGAAGTTCGAGGTCGAGACGGCGGCGTTGGCCAGGCACCAGGAGACGGCGAACGGCCCTTGCTCGAAGCTCGGCGGCCCGTTGAAGCTGTCGAAGCCCGTCGCGTACAGCGTGCACGATTGGGCCCAGGCCATGGGCGCCACGCCGCCCGCGAGGAGAAGGGCGGCGAGCGCAGCCGACAAGTGGCTTGGCGGGCGTCGGACGGTCACGGGGATCACGGGCCTCGGCGGGGAGTCTGCGCCGGAACCGCCCCCCTGCCGAGGGGCTTCCGGCGACGATCGCGCCGCCCGGCGCCCCAGACCGAACTTCAGCCCGGGGCGGCCCTCAATCCGGTCCGAGAACGGCCGCTCGTGCCGTCGATCAGGCCGTCCACGCCCCGAGCAGGATGGCGAGGTCGCCGGCGTCGACCGTGCCCGACCCGTCGAGATCGGCCGGCCCCGACTGGCCCCAGGCTCCGAGCAAGATCGCAAGGTCGGCAGCGTCGACCACGCCGTTGGCGTCGAGGTCGCCGAGCGGGGACGGGCAACCGACGTTGAGGACCTTCACCTCGTCGACCCCGGCCTCGACTAACGAACCGCTGCCGAGGTCGCGGGCGATGAAGCGGATCCGGACGTTCGCCGTGGGCGTCACGTAGTCGGCGACGCGGAAGCTCTTGGTGACCCAGGCTGCGGCATTCTCGGTGACGAGTTCCAACGAATGCCAGGTCGTCCCGCCGTCGTTCGAGATGTCGATCGGCATGGAGTCGGCGTTGGGAGACCCGCCCAGGTTGTTCGAGTACCAGCGGTCGTAGCGGACGACGCTGTCAGGGTTCGAGCAGTCGAGGACCGGCGACTTCAGCGTCGTCTGCCCGTTGTCGACGTCGGCAGCGCCGTCGGCGCCTCCCGCCGCGCCCTGGCCGGTGACGAAGCAGATGGTGCCGTCGGTCGAGCTGTCGTTCTCCGGCTGGGCGATGGTGCCGACCGGGTCGACCCGGGTCCAGAGGCCCGACGTCGCGTTGTCGCCCGAGCCGGCGCCGCCCACCGTCCAACCGAGGTTCGTCTCGAAGGTGTCGTGCCACACCATCGCCGAGACGATGGAGGCCGAGTGATAGGTGGTGGCCGGGGCGTCGCTCGGCGAACGGACCGGACCGAGGTTGGTGCCGAACTCGACGTACCAATCGAGGGTCTTGCCGCAGGCAGTGGCGGGCAGCGTTGCTGTCCAGGCGTTGCCGCCGGCGCTCGCGAGGGGCGACGTCGTGAAGCCCGCGCTCGCCGTGTCGCGGCTGTAGAGGAACGCCTGGCCCGCCGTCGGCTGGCCCGCGATCGGGGTGGCCGTGATGGCGACCGTGGTCGGAAGGTCGGCCTCGATCTCGCTCGGGATCCCGTTCGGGAAGCTCACCGCGACAGGCTTGGTGGTTGCCGCGCCGAAGGTCATGAAGGCAGCGAAGTTCTCCTCGCCGGTCGGGAGGATCTGGTCGGCGGGCAGGAGGAAGCCGGTCGAACCGGTGTCGCGCAGCTCGATGGTGTAGGCGAGCGCCCCTTGATCGCCGTAGGCCCAGTCGACGATGTTCCCCGCAGCGAGGTAGAGGGTCGGCCCGATCGGGCCGGCCGTGTAGGGCATGGAGTGGACGGTGAAGATCGCGTCCCGCATGCCGTTAGCGATCGACTGGAGGAGCACCGCGTCAGGCGGAAGCGAGGTCGTGTAGCCCCACGCCGACATCACCAGCTGCCCGTAGGAGTGGAAGTCGATCGAGGAGACGATGTTCGGGTGGGCCAGGTAGAAGTCGCGGAGCGCCGACGACTCCGGCTCGGAGAACGCCGACGGCCCGCGGTAGGTCTCGTCGCTCGGGTTCGCGCTGGCGCCCGAGCCGCCCCATTGGTAGCCCCAATTGCGGTTGAGGTCGACGCCGAAGCTGCCGTCCCCGTTGTTGCGGCGGTTCTTCCGCCAGAGCCGGTTCACGTCCCAGGTGTATTGGTAGCCGTCGGGATTCGCCACCGGGATGATGAAGACCTCGGCCGTGGCGAGGAGGTTCGCGATGGCCGGGTCGGTCGAGGCTTGGTCGACCAGTTGGTTCGCGATGTACATCACCGTCATCGGACTGATCCACTCGCGGGCGTGCTGGCAGCCGTTGATGAGGATGGCCGGCGCGCCGGGCGCGGCGGACGAGATGCGGATGCCGCGAATGGTCCGGTTCTCGAGGGAGTTGCCGACATCGAACGTCGTCACAAGATCGGGACGCTGGGCTGCGAACTCGTCGAGCTTGGCGTTGATCTGGCCAAGCGTCTTGTAGTCGAGGAACCAACTCGTGCCGCCGGCCACGCCGCCTTGGTTGGCATTGGCGGCGTCGATCCGCGTCCGCTCGGCCACGATCGCCGACCCGAGGTCGGGGATGAGGACCTCTGGATGGAGCCCCGCTCGCTCGAGCGTGGCGAGGGCCTCCTTGGTCACCCGAAGATCGACCGGCCGGTCGACGGCGATGCCGTGGGACCAGATGTCGCCCGCCACGGCCATGGCCAGGCGGAGGGAGCGAAGGTCTTGGGGAACCACCCGCACCACGAGATCGCCTTGGTACTCCGGCGGAGCGGCGGTGGCGAGGGAGGCGGTGGCGACCAGAAGGCAAGCAAGCGAAGCGGGGCGATGCATGGGATCTCCGGGCCTCGGGGAGGCCGCGCGGAGGCGGGGCGCCCCCGTCCGCGGGCTTGGCCTCGGGAGAGGCCTGGCTCCGGACCTTGGGGGGTTGTTTCCGTGCGGTTGACGCACGCCGCCCGCCCCGCGATCCTCGCAGTATGACACAGGCTCTCCCCGAGGCGAAGGCCTCTTCGTGCGGCTGGCTGAAGTCGGTGGCCTTGGCCTCCTTGACCGCCATGGCCGTCCTGGGCGGGTGTTCGACGACCGGCTATTACGCCCACCGTCCCCAGGCCCACGACCCGTCCGACGCCCGCATCCCGGCCCAGCCCGCCCCGCCCCGCACCCTCGCCATGTTCGAGGGCGACACCGGGCGCGTCGCGACCTGGGCCGACCTTATGGAAGGGATCGCCTGGGCCGACGTCGTCTTCGTCGGCGAGTATCACGACCATCGCGCCGGACACCAGGTCGAGCTCGCCATCTACGAGGACGCCTTGGCCGCGACGCCGGGCACGGCGCTCAGCCTCGAGATGTTCGAACGCGACGACCAAGTCATGGTCGACAAGTACCTGAAGGGCGAGATCGACCAGCCCACCTTGGTCGAGGAGACCAAGTCGAAGGGCTGGGGTCCGAAGAACCCGGCCAAGGGCAGTTGGGAGGAGTTCTACCAACCGCTCGTCGACACGGCGAAGGCCCACGACGCCCCGATCATCGCGGCCAACGCGCCGCGGAAGTACGTCCGCCAGGCCCGGAAGGACGGCTACGCGGCGTTAGCTGCCCTGCCACCGGAGGAGAAGGTCCTCTTCGACACGCCGGCCCACCTTGACACCGGGGCCTATCGCAAGCGGTTTGAGCAGGTGATGGTCGACAACGGGGCCGACGCCAACGCCCCCGACCACGCCCAACAGATGGAGTCGGGTTTCCGCTCGCAGCAGGTCTGGGACGCCACCATGGCAAAGTCGATCGCCAAGGCCCTCGACGCCGGCGTCCCCAAGGTCGTCCACTGCGTCGGCTCCTTCCACGTCGACTGGCAGGGCGGCACGATGCTCCAGCTTCGCGAGATCCGGCCCTCGACCAAGATCCTCGTGGTCACCGTGGTGGCCGAGGGCTCCGAGGTGCTCCAGGATCGCGATCGGCATCGCGCCGACATCGTGATCTACGCGGCCCGCGGCCCGAACGAGGGCGACGACGACGAAGAGGAGGCAGCGCCGAGCGACGCGGCGAAGAACCCGCACGCGGCACCGGCCACGGCCACGCCTCCGGAGGCAGCGGCGCAGGAGACAACTCCTGCCGCTGAGCCGGCCAAGCCGTGACGGGAACCCGCTCCCCCGACACTCACTGCGACAGGTGCTTCTTCAGCTCGTCTTCGCTCTTGGCGATCGTGTAGAGCTTCTCGATCTTCATCATCGAGAGGAGACCGAGCAGGTCGCGGCTTGCCCCGTAGAGGATCGCCTTGCCGCCCAGGGCGGCGGCCTTGTTGCGGAACGAGATGCAGATCCCGAGACCCATGCTCGACATGAAGGTCACGTCGGAGAGGTCGAGGATCATGATCTTCAGGCTCTTCCCGGCTCGTTCGAGGAAGGGCATCACTTCCTCGCTCACGATGGGACTCTCGCGCTGCCCGATCTGCGGGCCCGCGGGGCGGACGGTCAGGATGGGGGCGGACCACCGGATCTCGACCAGCGCGGTCTTCCGGTGGTTGGCGGTTTGGCTCGGCTGATCGGCACCGATCGACATCGACGTCTCCAGAGCGGCGAGTGTACTCACTTTCGTCCTTTGGAGCGGGCCATTTTGGGGGTCATCATCCAGCTCAGGGCGGCCGCCCCAGCGGGCGTCTGCAGGCGGTCCTCGGCGATCTCGAGGCCGATGGCGGCGCCCTTCCGCACCTCGATGCGGAGCCGCCCGGTCTGGCCGGCCAGGAGCCATGATGCGACCCGGCCGATGGTCGGCTCGTGTCCGACCAGGGCGAGCGAACGCTTGCCGCCGGCCGAGGCCAGGACGGCCGCGACCGCTTCCACATCATCGCCGGGCACGTCGGGCAGAAGGCGATCGTCGCGCACCGGCTCCGGCCATCCGCCCCGCTCGTGGAGGATGCGTGCCGTTTGCCACGCCCGCGTGGCGGGGCTGGCGAGGACGGCGTCGACCGTGGGATAGATGTGGCCCAGCCGCTTGGCTAGGCGGGCGAACGACTCACGGCCGGCAGCGGTGAGCGGGCGGCGCAGGTCGTCGGGCCACGCCGACTGATCGCGTTCGAAGGCCTTGGCGTGGCGGACGAGGACGAGAAGCACGGCAACACCTCCAACCGGCGATGTCACGGCAGGCCCGCCACGCAGCGTTCCTCGGCCGGACCGACGGAGCGTACCCGGAACCCCCCGCCCGCCGGGAGCGGTACGCTCCGCCCATGCAGACGGCGTCCCCTCCGCCCCCGGTCGGCCTCATCGTGAATGCCCGCCTTCTCACGATGGCGGCGCCGGGCACGGCCAAGGGCCCCCGCCGGGGTGCGGCCCTCGGCGAACTCGGGGTCCTGCCCCGCGGCTGGGTCCGAGTGCGCGGGGATCGCATCGAAGCCATCGGGAGCGGCGATCCGCCGCCCGCCCATCGCGAGACCGGCGATGCGATCGCCATCGACGCTCGCGGCCGCGCCCTCTTGCCGGGATTCGTCGACTGCCACACCCATGCCTGCTGGGCGGGGCAGCGCTTCGACGAGGCCGACCTGCGTCTGGCTGGCGTCCCCTACCTCGAGATCCTCCGCCGCGGCGGCGGCATCATGGCGACGGTACGGGCCACACGAGCCGCGACGAGAGAGGAGTTAGCCACCGCGACGCTGGGGCGATTCCTCGCCGCACTTCGGTTAGGCACCACGACGATCGAGGCCAAGAGCGGCTACGGCCTGGCCCCCGAGCCCGAGCTCCGCATGCTGCGGGCAATCCACGACGCAGCGACACAGACCCCGCAGCGGGTGGTGGCGACCTTCCTCGGAGCCCACGCCAAGGACCCCGAGCGGCCGAGCGTCGAGGAGACGATCGGCGTCACGCTGCCCGCCGTGGTTCGCGAATTCCCCGGCCTCGCCTGCGACGCCTACTGCGAGGAAGGCGCCTGGTCGCTCGAGGAATGCCTGCGCCTCTTCTCCATGGCCTCGAGCGTGGGTTGTCCGATCCGCGTGCACGCCGACCAGTTCCACGCCCTCGGCATGACCCGGGCCGCGGTGGCTCTCGGGGCCCGCAGCGTCGACCATCTCGAAGCGAGCGAACCGGGCGATCTCGAGGCCTTGGCCCGGAGCACGACGATCGGCGTCGCCCTGCCCGGCTGCGGATTCCACCTCGACCAGCGCTACGCGCCGCTCCGCCGGCTCATCGACCTCGGCGGAGCCCCGGCCATCGCGACGAACTGCAATCCCGGCTCGAGCCCGACCGTCTCCATGCCCTTCATCGTGGCCCTCGCCGCCCGGCACCTCCGACTCACCCCGGCCGAGGCCCTGCTCGCGGCCACGGTGAACCCGGCCCATGTCCTCGGGCTTGAACGCGACGTCGGCTCGATCGAGGCCGGCAAGCGGGCCGACTTCCAGCTCCTTCCCTCCGCCGACGAGCGGGCCCTGGCCTACGAGTACGCCCACCCCGGCCCCGATGCCGTGGTGGCCGGCGGACGCCTGGTCGCCGCCCCCGGCCTGGCCTAGCCCGCCGGCTGCGCCGCGCCGCCAGGCTCGGACAGGGTTGCTGCTCGTGCGCCGAACCCGCAAAGCAGCCCAAAGTAGGCCCGGGAATTCGCCGATCCCCGGCTTCGCGCGGGATGGGTCTGCCCGCGCCGTGGCGCGCTCCCGCGCCCGCGTTGCCACCCATGCAAGCCTTTCACCCTCCGGAGCCTCGATGAACACCTGCTACAGCAACCCCACGACCGGCACGTACGGCTACACCCCGACCTACGGCCCGACCTCGTGGACCCCGACCTCGCCCTTCGGCACCACCAACTGGTTCAACACCTGGACCGGCGGCAACACCTTCCCGAACGCTTTCCAGAACACCTTCAACACGCCGTTCAACGGCACCTGGGGCTTCTCCCCGAACGGTTGCTTCGGCGGCTTCACCCCGCAGCCGAACGGCTTCCCCACCGGCTACGCCAACAGCTTCGGCGGCTACCACCCGAACCAGTTCAACGGCAGCGCCCATAGCTGCCCGGCGATCAACGGCTCGACCAGCTTCACCCAGTGCTGGACCCCGATGGGCTTCATGCCCATGATCTCGCACGGCCAGTGCTTCCCGACCTACGCCTACCTGCCCAACGGCACCATGTGCCACGGCTTCTGCGTGAACGGTTGCTTCGTGCCGAGCTCGGTCCAGACGACCGGCTTCGCCAACAACTGGACGAACGACTGGAACGGCAACTGGAACACCGGCTGGAACACGCCGTGGTCCAACAATTGGTCGACCCCGTGGGGCGGCAGCCAGACCCGCTTCGGCTGGACCCCGAACTTCGGCAACAGCTGGGCGCCGAACTTCAGCAACGGCTGGACCCCGAACTTCTCCAACCAGTGGACCCCCGGGTTCACCAACGGCTGGACCCCCAACTACGGCTACCCGACCACCGCGGGCTTTGCCAACACGTGGAACCCGACCTACGGCAACGCCTGGACCCCGAACTTCAGCACCGGTTGCCCGCCGTTCAACGGCTACCAGGCTCCGACCTCCACCGGCACGCCGACCACCGCGTACGGCACCGCCACCCCGACGCCGGCCTCGACCTTCCCGGGCTTCTCGAACTACGCCGCCGCCACCAACTTCGCCAACGTCGCGAAGCCCTTCGGCGGCACCATCGCCACGCCGATCAACCCCGGCGTGATGAATGGCGGCTGCTGCAGCCCGACCGGCTCGCACGGCGCCGACACCGGCTGCTGCTCGACCATGAGCCGCAACGCCGCCTGATCCGCTCCATCACCGACTTTCAGGAGGAGGACGGCCCACCGGCCG